>NZ_OY726394.1:0-620199 GCF_963378075.1 Mycolicibacter sp. MU0083 | reverse complement strand
GCGGCCTACGTGCTGGGTTCGCTGTCGGCGGCCGACCGCCGCGAATACGAGGACCACCTCGCCGACTGCCCGCAGTGCCGGGCCGCGGTCACCGAGATCAGCGGGGTGCCCGCCCTGCTGTCGCAACTCGACGGTCCCGGCGTGGCCGCGATCGACGACGACGCACCGGCCGCGGCGCCGGATCTGCTGGCGTCGCTGGTGACCGAGGTCCGCCGGCGGCGGCGACGCACCCGGGTGCTGGCCTGGGCACTGGGTGCCGCGGCGGCCGCGGTGCTGGGCATCGGTGTGCTGATCGGGGTCGGCGGTCCGGGCCGCGCACCCGGCCCGGTCCCCGAGGCGCTGCCGATGACGCAGGTCGGCACCACCTCCCTGGCGTCGACGGTGGCGGTGCGCGACGAATCCTGGGGCAGCTACATCGATTTGAGCTGCATCTGCCTGGCCCCGATCGGCGCCCACCACGACACGCTGGCGCTGGTGGTGGTGGGCCGCGACGGCGCCACCACCCGGCTGGCGACCTGGGTCGCCGAACCCGGGCGCACCGCCACCCCCGCGGGCAGCATCTCCACCCCGTCCGATCAGATCGCCGCGGTGCAGATCGTCTCCGCCGACAGCGGCCAGCTGCTGCTGGAGCGCACCCTGTAGACCGTCAGTGCGCCAGCAGATGTACCGCACGGTCGAACACCGCGGGCAGGGCGCACGCGGCGGGAACCACGGCCCGACGGGTCGGGCCCCACGCGCCGGCCAGCACCAGCCCGCGGGTGAGCAACCGGTAGCGGCGCGTGACGGTGCGCCAGGCGCGTTCGTAGGACGCCGGGGCGTCGTCGACGATCGCGCCGATCGCCGCCTCGGCCTGTTTGACGGCCAGGCTGATCCCCTCCCCGGTCAGGGCGTCTTCGTAGCCGGCGGCGTCGCCGACCAGCAGCACCCGGCCGGCCACGCGGCGCTCCACCACCTGCCGCAGCGGGCCGCAGCCGCGGGCCGGCCCGCAGGGCACGGCACCGAGGCGGGCCTGCAACTGCGGGAACCAGTCGAGCTGCGGGCGTCGGGTGGACAGGATCGCCACCCCCACCAAGTCGGGTTCCACCGGTGTCACGTAGGCCTCGCCCCACGGCGACCAGTGCACTTCGACGGATTCCGACCAGGCCGGCAGCCGGTAGTGCCGGCGCAGCCCGTAGCGCCGGGGGGTGCCCGCCGCGCAGCCGATGCCGACCGCGCGTCGCACCGTGGAGTGCAGTCCGTCGGCGGCGATCAGCCAGCGGGCCCGAATGCCGGCGGCGGTGACGCCGTGGGTGTCCTGCTCGACGCGGTCGGCGCGGGTGGCGGTCCAGTCGACGTCGTGGTGTTTGGCCTGATCGGTCAGCGCGGCGTGCAAGGTGGTGCGCCGCACCCCGCGGCCCGGGCCGTCGCGGAACGCCGCGTCGACGCGGCGCGGGCCGTCGCAGTAGGCGATGCCGCGCAGCGGGATTCCGGCCGGGTCCACGCCCAGCGCCAGCAGGGCGGCCAGCCCGCCGGGCATCAGGCCCTCCCCGCAGGCCTTGTCGATGGGGCTGGCCCGCGGATCGGCGATTATCACCGAAAGTCCTTGCCGGCGTGCGTGTAACGCCGCGCCGAGGCCGCCCGGGCCGCCGCCGACCACCAGCAGGTCGGTATCGAAGCCGGCGGTCACCGGTACCCCAGTGCGGCGTTCTCCACCCGGATCCGTTCCCGCAGCACCGCCGCATTGGCCAGGCCGAACCAGAGCGCGGTCAGCCACGCGGTGTGGATCAGGGGCAGCGCCAACCCCTCGAGGACCACGGCCACATAGTTGGGATGCCGCAGCCACCGGTAGGGACCGCCGTGCACCAGCGGCGCGTCGGGCAGCACGATCACCATGGTGTTCCACCGTTTGCCCAGGGTCGCCACGCACCACCAGCGCAGCGCCTGGGCGGCCGCGGCCAGCGCGAGCATCGGCCAGCCCAGCCAGCCGATGAAGGGCCGGTGCAGCAGCGCCACTTCGGCCACACAGCTGACCAGCAGTGCGGTGTGGATGCTGACCATCACCGGGTAGTGCCGGTGGCCAAATTCGGTGCCGCCGTGGGCGAACGCCCAGCGCGCATGGTTTCTGGCCAGCGCCAGTTCGGCGAGCCGTTCGGCGCCCACCACCAGGATCAGCAGGTAGTACACCGCTACCGCCCGCACCGCAGGCGCGCGGCGGTGATCGTCGGGCACCTCGACGTGTTGTCCATATCGAGGGCACGATGCCGCCGCGGCGGCGGTTCAACCCGGCGGTTCGCCGGGCGAATCGGTGAACGTGCGGGCCGTCCGGCTCGTATCTTGTCGTTAGGGGTGCCAACGGCACCTCTGTCTGCTTGTTTCGGCGGAAGGGCATCGACGTGCTCCACCGGATCGCACTGCTCGCGCTGGCCGCCCCACGCCGGGTCCTGGCGGTGGCCGCACTGATCATGGTGGCCGCGGCGGTGTTCGGAATCCCGGTGGCCGACAAGCTGTCCGCGGGCGGTTTCCAGGACCCGAATTCCGAATCCGCCCGGGCGACGCAGTTGCTGACCGAGGAGTTCGGGCAGAGCGACCAGCAGTTGCTGCTGCTGGTGAGTTCCCCCGACGGCGTCGACGGCGAGCGGGCCCGGGCGGTCGGCACCGAACTCACCGAGGCGTTGCAGGCGTCGCCGCACGTCTTCAACGTGACCTCGCCGTGGACCGGCCCGCCGTCGGCCGCCGCCCGGTTGACCAGCCGCGACGGCGTATCGGGGCTGATCGTGGCGAATCTGCGCGGCGGCGAGAACGACGCGCAGAAGTACGCCCGCGACCTGGCCGATCAGCTAGCCGGCGACCGCGACGGGGTGACGGTGCAGGCCGGTGGCGGCGCGATGGTCTACGCCCAGATCAATCAGCAGAACCAGCACGATCTGTTGTTGATGGAGTCGATCGCGATCCCCTTCAGTTTCGTGGTGCTGGTGTGGGTGTTCGGCGGTCTGGTGGCGGCGGCGTTGCCGGTGCTGCTCGGCGGGCTGGCGATCGTCGGGTCGATGGCGGTGTTGCGGCTGATCACGCTGGGCACCGACGTGTCGATCTTCGCGATGAACCTGACCACCGCGATGGGGTTGGCGCTGGCGATCGACTACACGCTGTTGATCATCAACCGCTACCGCGACGAGCTGGCCGAGGGCGCCGCCGGTGATGCGGCGTTGCTGCGGACCATGACCACCGCGGGGCGCACCGTGGCGTTCTCGGCGGTCACCGTGGCGCTGTCGATGGCGGCGATGGCGTTGTTCCCGATGTATTTTCTGAAGTCGTTCGCCTACGCCGGGGTGGCGACGGTGACGTTCGTGGCGCTGGCGGCCATCGTGGTGACGCCGGCGGCCATCGCGTTGTTGGGGCCGCGGCTGGATGCGTGGGATCTGCACCGGCTGATCCGGCGGGTGCTGCGCCGGCCGGAGCCGATGGCGGTGCCGGTCGAGCAGGGATTCTGGTATCGGGCAACGCGATTCGTGTCCCGTCATGCGGTGCCGATCGGGTTGGCGGTGGTGACGCTACTGGTGGCGGCCGGAGTGCCGTTCCTCGGGGTGAAGTGGGGGTTCCCCGATGACCGGGTGCTGCCGACCTCGGCGTCGGCGCATCGGGTCGGCGATGCGCTGCGCGACCGGTTCGCCGACGGCTCCGACCGCGAGGTTCCGATCGTGGTCCGCGACGCCGACCTGGTGGCGCCCGCGGAGGTGGACCGCTATGCCGCGGCGTTGTCCCGGGTGCCGGACGTGTTGTCGGTGTCGGCACCCACCGGAACGTTCGTCGGCGGGGCCCGCGTCGGGGACCCCAGTGCGGCCGCCGGAGTCGCCGACGGCCAGGTGCTGTTGACCGTCTCCAGTTCCGCACCGCTGTTCTCCGAGGCGTCCGACACCCAGCTCGACCGGCTGCACGCGGTGCCGACGCCGGGGCGGCATCCGGTGCTGATGGGCGGGTTGGCGCAGCTCAACCGGGACAGCGTCGACGCGATCATCGATCGGTTGCCGCTGGTGTTGGGGTTGATCGCGGCGATCACGTTCGTGTTGCTGTTCTTGTTGACCGGCAGTGTGGTGATGCCGCTGAAAGCGTTGATCCTCAACGTGTTGTCGTTGTGCGCGGCGTTCGGCGCGCTGGTCTGGATCTTTCAGGACGGGCAGCTGGGGGCTTTCGGGACGACGCCGACCGGGATCCTGGTCGCCAACGTGCCGGTGCTGCTGTTCTGCATCTCGTTCGGCCTGTCGATGGACTACGAGGTGTTCCTGGTGTCCCGGATTCGGGAGTACTGGCTGGCGTCGGGTCGGACCCGCGCCGACAACGACGAGAGCGTGTCACTGGGGGTGGCCCATACCGCGCGGGTGATCACCGCGGCGGCGCTGATCATGTCGATCTCGTTCGCGGCGTTGATCGCCGCGCAGGTGTCGTTCATGCGGATGCTGGGGCTGGGGTTGACGCTGGCGGTGCTGGCCGACGCCACGTTGATCCGGATGGTGTTGGTGCCGGCGTTCATGCATCTGATGGGCCGCTGGAACTGGTGGGCTCCGGCGCCGTTGGCGCGGCTGGCGCAGCGCTTCGAGATCCGGGAGGACGGCGGTGGCGCGTCCGGCCGGCACGCCGCTCCCCCGGGCCGGCCGGCTCCGCAGGTGCCGGCCCGACACGGGGCGCATCGGGCTGCGCGGCACGCCCAGAAGCCGGTGTTCTCCACACCGGAGTGAACTCTGGCGATTCTCCGGCCAGGTGGCTGTGTTCGGTTCGGATAGCGCCGGTGATAGCAGCGGGTCAGAGCGCGAGGAAGCCGAGTTTTTCGGCGACGCGACGCTGCGCGGCGTCCCGCGACGCGAACCCGCGTTGCTCGCCGGGTGCCAGGAGTGGCGGAATCACCAGCGCCGCAACCGCCAGGTGCCAGGCATCCATCGCCCGCAGCGCATGCCTGCGCACGAGTTTCAGGGCGTCGTTCTCCACCAGTTCCTGCGGTGCATCCAGCACAAGGACCGGTCCGGCCAGGTCGGCGTCCAACGCCGCAAGCAGACCTTTTTCGTCGGCGCGACCGGCCCGAGCAGCACGGACCAGGGCGCCGGAGACCTCGATGCGAGTCCAGGTGCCGGTCACCGTAGCGATATCGGGATCGGCAAGTAGCGCCGTGGCCTGCCCATGGCCGTCTTCGTCGGCCAGATAGGCACGCGCCAGCACCGAAGAGTCCAGGTAGGCGATCACAACCGGTCACGCTCGTCGGCCAGCAGTCGGTCGAGCTGGGTTCCGAGACCACGTGTCGATGCGATCGCACGCTGCCTGCGAGCGGCGCTGAGCGGCCTAGCGGTCTGCCCGCGCAAGATTCCCGCGGCCGCCGCAGCGGCCCGGACCTGCGCGCGCCGGTCGCCGGCGTCGGCATCGGCTGCCGCGTCGAGGATCTCGGTGGCCACCGCGTTGAGGCTGCGGCCTTCGCGGGCTGCCCGGGCTACCAGGCGCCGGTGCAGGTCCTCCGGAACCCGCAGCAGAAGCTGCTTCACACTCCAATGATAGCGCTCACCATGTTGTGATATCACTTGTTCATGCCGACCGGGCACGACCGGTGCGCAACGCATCGCAGGCGGCGTCGAAGCGGCGCCGTTCGGCATCGGGCCGCAGACAATCGGGGCGTCGCCGATCACCCGCGCGATCCGCGGTCGTCGTAGAGCAGTGCGCCGTGGTCCAGTTGCTTGGTTTCCTCAGGCATCCGCGCTGCGGCCCGCCGTCCGATGTCGAGGAATCGTACAGCGGCGGAGTCGGCTTGCAGGTGGACCAAGCGCTCCCGTACCGCGGCGGCGACTACCTGCGCGTGCGATTCGCCGGTGATCCTGGCGATCTCTTTGACCGCATCGTGAACCGCCGGATCTTCGATGTTCAACGCCATCATTGGTACCTCTCTGCCTTGACAGAGGTAGCCGTCAATCTGGTCGGCGTAGGCCCCACCGTGCCGGCCGAAGATCTGGAACCGCGTGTCACCGCGCTCGAGGGTCAGGTGCGAGCACACAGCCAGGAAATCGCCGCTGCTCGCGAGCTCGCTGCCTCCGGCCAGCAGCGCATCGCCGAGCTGATCCAGCAGGTGCTCGACGCCCGGGGCGGGCCCGCCCCGGCGTGACGCCGCGTGTCATCGGCCGGCGGCGAGTTTGCGCAGGCCGTTGAAAGCGTTCTGGAACAGCGGGCCGCTGTCGTCCATGGTCAGCATGATGGCACCCATGTCGATGTGCCCGCGGGCGTAGCGCAGCACCTCGGGCAGCTCGTCGATGCGTTCGACGAACTCGTCGATGAAGTTGCGGTAGCCCTCCAGCGGGGCATCGATGACGCGGGCGCAGTCCCGGACCACCTCACTGTGTTGCGCGAGCACGTCGACGCCGCGGCAGCGTTCGGCCAGATCGAGCAGGTTCTCGTGCAGGTCCATCAGCCGGTGTGCGGCATGCACGATCGCGCCCGCGTCGGCGGTATCCCCGTCGTAAGGATCGCCGAACATCCGGACGAACCCGGGGCTGAGCATCAGCTCCTCGATCTGACCGACCAGCACCGCGACCTGTTGCAGGAGATCGGCCAGGTACTGCCCGAGCGCAAATCCGTGGTGGATGCGCGGGCCACGGGTCGCGCAGTAGCCCAATTCCTGGTCGCGCAGCCGGGACTGCACCTGTGCGCGGCGCTGCACCAGCACCGAGACGAACACCGCGTAACGCCAGCAGGCGGGCTTCTCGGCGATCAGGGCCGCCAGGGCCTCGGCGGTATGGGCCACCGCGGCCACTTCGGTCGGTTCGACTGTGGCGGTGACGATCTCGTCGAGTTCGGGCGGTTCGGTGACGTGACGCATCAAAGCCGCACCGCCGGCCCCGTAGACACCCCGGTCATCACCGGTCAGCACCCAGTGATGTTGCTTGTCGGCGCGGTCACGGATCCTTTCGCGGTCCTGCCTGCCGGCCCGCACCACCCGCAGGTCGTGGACCAGCGCAAAGCCTCCGCAGACCAGGATCACCAGCACACACGTGAGCACCGCCTCCATGACCGGGATGCTACGAGCGGGGTCTGACAGCTCAGCTGCGGCCGAAGGTCAGCCGGCGGTGTCGTCGGCCAGCGCGGCGCGTTGCCTGGCGGTGAAGGCACGCATGGACGACGCCGGATCTGCCCGCTTCTCATTGCGATAGTCCCGGATGTTGCCCGACATGGCCTGCATCGCTTCGCGCGACTTGCCCCGCGCGTAGGTGATGGCTTGGCCGTCTTTGACCCCGAGGCCCCGGCCCACTTCGACGGCGTCCTGGTCGGCGCCCATGTAGAGGAACTCCCAACCGTGGTCGTTGGTCTGTTGTTCGACAAGGGCTTTGACGTCGGGACGTCGCCATTCCCCGCTGGCGTTCTCCAGTCCGTCGGTCATGATCGCCACGACGACGGTTCCGGGCCGCTCGGCCGGCGCCAACGCATCGATTTCGGTCGCCGTGTCGGTGATGAGCCTGCCCATCGCGTCCAGCAGGGCCGTGCGGCCGCGCGGGTGCAGTCGCAGCTCCGGCACTTCCTGCAGCGCTACGCCGCGGTAGACGACCTCGTACTCGTGGTCGAACTGCGCCAGGGTCGCGACGCACTGGCCTTCACCGGCGCGTTGCTCGGCGATGAAGGCCTCGAATCCGCCGATGACATCGGACTTGATCGATTGCATCGAGCCCGATCGGTCGAGCAGGAACACCAGCCAGCTGAGGTTCGGGTTCGTCATGGTCGGTCCTTTCGAGGCCACTAAGAGGGGTTGGACTTTCTGCGCGGCTTGAACCGCATCGGCTCGGGTGGGGCCACCGGCGGCAGGGACTTTCCCTCGTACTTGTGCCGGCGGGCACGTTTGACGTCTTCGGCGGTGATGCGACCTTGCCCTGACGCGTAGGGGGCCAGTCGTGCAGTGTTGGCCAGGCGCGGCCCCACCGCGTTTTCGGTGAGGCCGGCACTTTTACCGGCCGCGGCGATCGACAGTTCATCGTCGACGACCGCACTGGCCAGCACTTCATCGAGCAGCCGACCGGTGTCGGTTAGGACAGCCCGAAGGTGTTGTAGCGCTTCGGCTGCGGTGTCGGCCGCCTCGGCCCGGTCGAGGTGTCGACGAATAGGCGTGTAGGGGTTGGACATACACCACCATACCGCAGTTACTGCGGATTCCGCAATAACTGCGGACGATGCCGGGTCAGGTTCCGCAGAAGGTCCGGTAGTGGCCGAACTCCGGCGGAGCCGGGGCGGCATAGTCGGCGAGCCCGTCACGCTCGCAGAACGGCTCGGAGATCGCGTCGAGCAGCTTCTGGGTCGGTTCGAGGTCGCCGTGCGTCGCGGCGGTCAGCGCCTGCTCCACCAGGTGGTTGCGCGGAATGTAGACGGGGTTGACCCGGTCCATCGCCTCGACGTCGGGCCCCATCGCCCGCCAGCGCGCCAGCCAGTCGCCGAACGCGGCGGGCAGCGCTGCGGTGTCGCCGCGACCGGCGCGGGCGAGGTTGCGGAAGAACGAGGTGTAGTCGACGCGGTGTTCGTTCATCAGCGCCAACGCCTGGTCGATCAGCGCGGCCGCCTCCATGCCGGCACTCAGCCCGAACTTCTCCAGCATTCCGGCCGACCACAAACCGTGGTAGCGCGGCATGAATCCTTCGAGCGTGTCCACCGCCATCGTCAGCGCCGTGTCCTCGTCGTCGGAGAACAGTGGCAGCAGGGTTTCGGCGAATCGGGCCAGGTTCCACTGCGCCACCAGCGGTTGGTTGCCGTAGGCGTAGCGCCCGGCGTGGTCGATGGAGCTGAACACCGTCGCCGGGTCGTAGGCCTCCATGAAGGCGCACGGGCCGTAGTCGATGGTCTCCCCGGAGATGGTCATGTTGTCGGTGTTCATCACCCCGTGCACGAATCCGACGTGCATCCACCGGGCGATCAGCGACGCTTGGCCGTCCAGCACCGCCTGGAACAGTGCGAAGTAAGGGTTTTCGGCGTGCTGCGCGTCGGGGTAGTGCCGGTCGATCGCGTGATCGGCCAGGCGGCGCAGCAGTCCCAGGTCGCCGGTGGAGCGGGCCTGTTGGGCGACGAGCTGGAAGCTGCCGACCCGCAGGTGGCTGGCGGCGACGCGGGTCAGCACCGCCCCGGGCAGCGGGGTCTCGCGCTGCACCGGCGCGCCGGTGGCGACGACGGCCAGTGCGCGGGTGGTGGGGATACCGAGGGCGTGCATGGCTTCGCTGATCACGTATTCGCGCAGCATCGGACCGACCGCGGCCAGGCCGTCGCCGCCGCGGGCGAACGGCGTCCGCCCGGAGCCCTTGAGGTGGATGTCGCGGCGGTGGTCGCCGGCGAGTTCACCGAGCAGCAGGGCGCGGCCGTCGCCGAGCACCGGCACGTAGTTGCCGAACTGGTGGCCGGCGTATGCCTGCGCCACCGGGGTGGCGCCGTCGGGGATGTTGTTGCCGGTCAAAAAGTTCAGGCCGTCGGGGGTGTTCAGCCACTGCGGATCCAGACCCAGTTCGATGGCGAGTTCCTCGTTGAGCACCAGCAGTTTCGGGGCCGGCGGGGCGGCAGCCTGCCAGGGCTGGGCGAGCTCGGGCAGTTCGCGGGCGAAGTCGGCCGTCAGGATCGGGGACGCCATCTGCCCAGCCTACGGGGAGTTCATGTAGCGCCCAGTAAACCCGCGACACCTGCCGCGTCCGGCACAATGTGGGCGATCTCCGGAATCTCGCCAAACGCAGCGTCTGCCGAAACCAGGATCGCGCCGGCAGATTCGGTGACTGCGGCGAGGACGGCATCAAAAGCACCGACGCTTGAGATCGGCTCGTAGATGGCAAGTCCTCGCTCAAGGTGATCTGCGGTGACGCTCACCAAGGGCGACAGCACCGCCGCATAACTACGACCAAGCGCTGCAGCATCCCTACGGCCGCGGCGACGAGCTCGAACATGTACGAACTCTTGAATCACCTCAGGCGTAGTACTCGCTTCGATTCGCCCATCAGCGATTGCTGCGATCAGATCACGGCATGGCGCCCGGAACCGGTGCTCTGCACCTTTGGCATACAGCAGCACTGTCGTGTCGAGCAGGATCATCCGCGGCGGCCACGCAACGCTTCAAGTTCGAGCTTCAGCTCAGACGGTTCGGGAAGCTCCATGTCTACGGCACCAAGAATGTGTTGACCTGCCGCTTTGCGGCGATCATTAGCTCCCGCGAGGCTGCGATCAATCGCCTCGCGCACTACCGTCGCAACGGAGACACCTCGCTCACGCGCGGCCGCCGTGATGCGGCGGTGACGCTCATCGTCCAGCAGGATCTGAAGCCGATGCTCCAATATGGACATGCACATACATTAGCATGTGCATGCTATGTCCGGCTGACATCACTCCTGCCTCAGCCGTAGCGTCACAGCGGGCATGTGTTCTGTGGAAATCGGATAGCACCGGTGATATCAGCGTGACCGGATGCGTGGTCAGCGGCCCAATTGCACATAGTTTCCGGGGTTGATCGCGGACTCCCCCGACCACTGGTAGGCAGTCAGGGCGCCACCTTTGTCCTTGTTGACCGCGCTGAAGTCCACGCAGGCGGTGCGCGCGGTCCAGTCGACCAAGTGCTCGGGCTCGCCCGTGCGCCAGTAGTGGCCGTAGAACACCGGGACGGTGCCGGTGTAGACGTAGGACTGGGTGACCCCCTTGGGCTCCGCATCTGGAAGATTCGGGTAGGGATGACCGCAGTGGGCCGATTTCACCGCCCCCATCTCGGCGATCTGACGCAGAGTGCGCGCTTCACTGTCCCACCACCGGATGCGTGCCCGACGGCGAACGTCGCCGCCCTTGTCCACGTAGGGGGGCTGGCCGTGTTCGACCAGGCTGATCTCCGGGCCTTTGAGCAGGTTCTCGATTGCGCGGTACAGCCGATGATCTTCGTCGGTGGCGTCCACCAAGTGTGCGGTCTCGCCGAAGGGCACGTCGGTTCCGCAGTGCTGCAGCACGTCGGTGATCGACTCGTCGTGCCAACAGGCGTGCACCACCCGCAGGCCGGCCAAGTCGAGCCAGAGCGGCATGGTGGCAAACCAGTCCAGGTAGTGACGCTGCTGCTTCGCGGTCAGCTGGTCGAGGAAGGCCCGGTGCTGCCGGGCGTTCTGTTCGGACTTCGGGTGGTCCGGATCATCGTGCGGACGCCGATACTTCCCACTACCTTCCGGCCATTCGGTGTGGTAGGCCAGCGCGTTGAATTCGTGGTTGCCCATGACGATCTGGGCGCTGCCGGCCTCCACCATGGCTTTGGCGATTTCCAGCACGCGCAGCTGTCCGGGGCCGCGGTCGATCAGGTCACCGACGAAGATCACCTGCCGTTCCGGATGCCGGTATTCGCCTGCGCCGGAGGCTTTCCGGTAATCCAGTCGGGTCAGAAGCGCTTCGAGGTCGTCGGCGCAGCCGTGGACGTCGCCGATGATGTCGTAGCCCTGCACGGTGGAATCTGCCACTGAGGACCTCCCTTTCTCCTGCCTCTGGATTGTTTCAGTCGGTACCGACATGTCTTCTGGCCCCGTCGCGGATCTCGCCGCCGGAGGCTTCGTGGCGCCACACTAAGTCGAGTGCGTCAGGCGGCGCGGTACGCGGCCCCAGGTAGTGGCACCGCAGGCATCCAGGACGATCGCCCAGCACGACGCCGGGATGCTGGGACGGCCAGTGCTCCGGATCCGGTCCGTAGACGGATTCGTATGTCAGGCGGTGGTATTCGCGACGATTCCAGTAGCCGCGGGCAACGTTTACCGCGGTCGACGAGAGTTTCCACTGGGTAAAGCCCGTCACCAGTCGCTCGGTACCGGCTTCCCAGCCGAAGATCGCATCCCAGTACGGGCCCCAGGTGTTCGGGGCGTGCTTTGAGAACCGAATGGCGGGTTGCAGTCGCTCTGGTCCTCGGCTCATGCCGCACCCGCCAGGCGATACAGTGCCGCGCGTACCTCGTCGTCCAGATCGACGGGGCGCCGCAACGCCTCGACCACGTCGCGAAGTGCGTCTTCGATCCCGATGCCTCGCCGGCGTGCCCCGTACAACGCGCCGACGGCTACCGCATGGCCGGTGCCGAGCAGTGCGTGCACGAACACGGCCCGGCCGTCGGCCCGAAGGCGTTCGAGGACACGCACCGTATCGAGTAGCCCGAAATCCACGTTGACGGTGTCACCACCGAAATCCGCCGGTCGCACGTCGAGCGTGATGACTCCGTAGCACGGATCGGGGTCACCCGCTTCGGACAAGGTCACCACCACGTCGAGGCCCGGGCGCAGAAGCGATGTCACCCGCGCATACGGGCTGACGCCGCCGATCCAGAGGTCATCGTCGTGGGGATGCCGGCTCCCTTCCAGCTGAACCTTGTTCACCGAGGTGTCGTTCCGCCGCTCGGCTCCCGCCCACCCGATGATCGTGTCGGCCAAGGCGTCCAGGCTGTGGGCACGTATGCCGGGCCAGCCGCGCAGCGTCAGCCGCCAGTCTCCGGGGACCGCCGAGGCACCGTAGACCGCACCGAGCAGACCGCCGATGATCGCGGCCTCCTCAGTCGATGCGCCGTCACGCACCGCCGCCTGCACCGCGTTCCGCAGGTGATCGACGCGGAACACCCCGTTGGCGGGATCATCGTCGGGGATCGGGGTGTGCACGATCGTCGACAACGCGCGCGGCAACGCACCCCGGCTCTCACCGTTCGCGGCGCACGCCGACGGGTCATGGCGTTCGGCTTCATCGAATCGGTTCGACCACAACCGTTGTCGGGATGATTCCAGTAGTTGCAGGCCCGCCCGGATATCGAGTTCTCTGGTCAGAATCGCATGGCGAATCGCGGCGCACCACAGCACCGCGGAGTCGGAGACGTCGGGATCGTGCTGGATCAGTGCGGCAATCGGCCGGACCACGCCGGCAAGTTCGGCGGCGTCGCCGAGGCAAGCCAATGCCGCCGGCGCGGCCGGTATCACCGAAGTGGTCCGATCCCCGCCGCCGGCGGATCCTCGCCACCAATCCCAGCGCGCGGCAATGCGTTCGCGAGTTCCTTTCTCGCGCACGTCCGCGCCAGCCGCTAGCAACTCGGCGACCGGAATCACCCTGGCCGTGCCGCCTGCCCACGCCCCACCGTTCGCGGCGGCCAGCGCCTCGCCTGCTGCGGCGCCGAGCAGGCCGCCGCGGGCGCGGTCACGTCGAATCGTGGTCAAAGGCGTAGATCTGGTGTTGCCCATTGCATTACTCCTGAATGCCCGGGCCTCATCGAAGAGGCGCTCTTGCCGGACACCGGTCGGTGTCGGCCGCTTCGTCATCCGAGCCACCCACGAGCGTGGGGTTGGCGTGCCATCCAGTCGGAGCTTGTCGACGGCAACTCGTGAAGCAGATTCAGTATACCGGAGGCCGCCGACGAGCAGACGACCGGGTCGGATCACCTACTGCCCCAGCCTGATCCGTCGACACCGGAACGTGTCGTACCCCCGATCTATCATGTAAGTGGCTCAAGAGAGGACAGCAGATCGGGTACCTGGCCCGCTGTCACGGCAACCGCGCCCCACCGCACGGTGCCCCAGGGGAAGAGCCGGCACACCGACCGGGTGTGCAAGCGGTGTCCGCCCGAACGTGGCGAAACCAGAACGGCACGACATGCGCAGCGACGGCTGTCTCCCCGCGCCTCCGCCGGCCTCGCCCACTGCGGTAGCGAACCTCCGCCGCCGCTCGCGGCCCGTTGTCCGCTGTTCAGAAAGGAGCAATCACGTGCTGAAGAAACTCCGCGACCGGATCAGCTTCCTGCTGGCCAGATACGCAAACGCGATCATGGGCCTCTACATCGCGATGGCGTGGGTCCACGTGATCGTCTGGAAGGTACTGCTCTCGCTGTGGATCATCATGATCGTGTTACTGGTCCCCATCCTCTGCGTCCAGGTAATCCAAGCGCTGCTCGGCATCAGCGGGATCTGAGCGGGCCGCTACCCTGACGACGGTGACCGGAGGAAGCCGCTGGCAGACCGCCAAGACCGTGGCGTGGCGGATCGGGATCGCCGTGGTGGTGGCCGCGATCTTCGCCGGCCTGGTGCACGTCAATCGCACCCACCCGATGCATTCCCAGGCGACCATCCCCTCGGCGGACGCGATCGGGCCCGGTATCGGCATCAGCGTCGTCTCCGACGGCCAACCGGAGACCAAGATCTGCACCGCCGGGTTCCTGGTGCGCACCCGTGATGACCGGCCCGCGCTGCTGACCGCCGGGCACTGCAACCCCGACGGCGGTGCCGGACAGGTCGACATCCGCCACGGCGGGGTATGGGCGTTTCGCACCATCGGCGCGTTCACCGAGACCGTGCACGACGGCAGCACCTGGGACGACTACGACATCGGGCTGATCAGCATCGACGATCCGGGCAAGATCCCGTTGACCTCGATGGTCGACGGACATCCGGTGGTCGGTGTCGCCGAGCACGTCGACGTCGGTGATGTGCTGTGTCACTACGGGATCCGCAGCGGAGGTCCGGTATGCGGGCCGGTGGTGGCCAGCGAGGCCAACAAGGTCCGCTTCGAGGCCGGCGGCACCTGCGGGGATTCCGGTGGGCCCACCTACCGGCTGCGCGAGGACGGTACCGCCGAGGCGGTCGGCATCTATATCGCGGTCTCCGACGGCACTTACTCGGAACCCAAGTGCGAAGACCCGCACCCGTTCTCGATCGCCCAGACCATTACGCCGTGGTTGGCGGCGTGGGATCTGACGTTGGACACCAGCACCGGGCGGGTATCGGGCTGATAACGTGTCGGCGCCGCCGATAGCGGTGCGGAGATAACGCTCGTAACCTGGGGAGATAACCCTAGGAGGGCAGAACAATGGCTACCTCGGTTCTATCTCCCACCACCGCCGTGCAGGACCGCACCCGGATGTTCGCGCGCGTGCTCGGCCCGTTACTGGTGATCCTCACCGCCTCGGCGATCTTCCGTGCCCCGCAGGTCTGGGAGCGCGCCTCGGAGTCCGGCACCGATCCGTTGTTGCTGTGGGTCGCCGGGGCGTTCACGCTGCTGGCCGGTCTGGTCGTGGTCGCGTTTCACCCGTACTGGCGGGGCCCGGCGGCGCTCTTCGTCTCGGTGACGGGCTGGATCACCGCCCTGAAGGGGTTCGCGTTGAGTGTGTTCCCCGACGCCGGGATGTCGACTGCCAACATCGCCATGCACGCCGAGGGCTGGGCGCGCGCCGCCTACGTGCTGTTCGCCCTGATCGGGCTGTATCTGACCTATGTCGGGTGGGCGCCGCAGCGCGATCAGGGGCGGTAGGCGGCGGCGCCCACCCCCATACGGCAGGATGACGGCCATGGCGAATCCATGGGCGCAGCTGGAACAGGAACTGTTTGACGCGGCGACCGCCGAACCCCGCGACAACCAACGTTTCGTCACCGCCTTGGAACAGGCGGTTCAGGCCTGCCACACCGACAAGCGCGCCGCGAAGCATTTCGAGCTCGGCGAGCTGTACCTGTACCTCAGCGAGGAATACCAGGCGTTGGACCGCTACGACGACGCGCTGGTGGCCGCCGACCGGGCCGTCGAGACCGGGTTGGAACTGACACCCGACGCACGGTGCCTGCGCGCGGAGATCCTGATGCGCACCGGCCGCATCGCCGAAGCCGAGCCGATCTGGGCGGCAGTGCTCGCCGATACCCCCGATGACGTATGGCTGTACAACAATGCCGGGCTGGAGTACGCCGAGACCGGTGACCACGTCACCGCACTGGACTGGTTGACCAAGGGCCTGCAACTGGCGCTGGCCACCGGTGACCCCGAGGGCGCAGCCGACCAGCTGTACGAACTGCGCCAGGAGAGTCTGGAACACCTCGGCCAGTCCGCCGACGAGTTGCAGCAGCAGGCGGAGGAGTTTCTCGACGCGCTCGAGCAGGACCATCCGGAGTGGCCGATGCCGGCGGAGGACTCCCCGATCGACCCGTTCGACAAGATGGTGCTCGCCTGGCTGCCGACCGGCGACTACGACGACGCACTGGCGGCATGGCCGGAGTTTGCGGCCACCGAGTTGATGGCCGAATCGGCGGGGCCGCTACCCCATTCGACGTACTGCGTCGCGCTGCAGCAGCGGCTCGAGGAGCTGTCCGAAGCGGGATTTCCCACCCTGGTGATCGCGCCGGTGTCGGTGGCGGCGTTCACCGCCTGGTGTGCCGAAGCTGACCGGGACCCCGACTCCGCTGAGTCACGTATCGGATACGCCGAGCACCTGGCGATCACCGATGCCGCCTCGCTGATCGCCTGGCCGCCGGGCCGGAACTATCCGTGCTGGTGCGGTTCGGGACGCAAATACAAGAAGTGCTGTGCGGCACCGGGAGCGATGGCTGCAGTGTGATCACCGCTCGGCTGCAGGTGGTGCTGCGCGACGTCGAGCCGAAGGTGCTCCGGGTGTTCGACGTGCCGTCGACGGCCACCTTGCCCGAGCTACACGATCTGCTGCAGGCCGGCATCGGCTGGACGGACTCGCACCTGCACCAATTCGTCACCGCCGACGCCACGTACGGCATGGTGATCCCCGACGAAGAAGGTGTGGCCCGAAGATATGCGTGACGAGGCCGGTGCCCGGCTGGCAGACCTGGCGCCCGGCTTCGAATACCACTATGACTTCGGCGACGGCTGGATCCACGATGTAGAGATTCTGCGCCGCGGCTGCCAGAATGCTGGAATGCAGAAGCGAGTGTCGAGATGCAACGCATTGAGATGTTGAGTCGGTTGATCAAGACAGCCGAAGCGTGCGACACGTTTGGGATGCAAACCTGGTCTGAACGCCAGAAAGAGTGGGGACCTCGCATACCTGGCTCATCGGTCCTCGATGAAGAGTTCCTCACCAAAAAATTGCTGCGCGGCACAGACGCGAACCAGAAAGGAGTCCCGCAGTACCAATTCACCCGCAAGGAGGAAGCGACTACTGGAGCCGACTGGGAATGGTGGATCGGCGGAGGGACGCGGTGGCGATGCCTGCGGTTCCAGGCGAAACCCGAAACCCGAAACGCAGAACGACACTCCACGCTATAGCGAGCTTCTGCATCCTCACTCAACGGGGCAACAGATGAAGAATCTGCTAGCGGAAGCCGCTAAGGGCCATGATGCGTTGGCGCGACCCGGGCACGAAGTGCATCCGTACTACTGCTTTTACAACGGCTGGAACCCACCAGACACGCCGCCATGGCGAGGATCACGATCACATGTTGCACAAGCAAGCCTCGTTCGCTACCTACTTACGGGCAGCGCGCCCCGTTGGTGGTGGGGTTCGCTTCAGAATGGACCGGGCGCATCTCACCTGAGAGGTTGGGGTGCGGCGGTGTTGCACGCAGAGCGCGTGTGCCAGATCCTGTCCAGATCAACAACCAGCACAACTGCTGGCCTTAATGCCGAACCGTACTTCTGCGAATCACTTCCTCTATCAACAATCTTGTTTCGGGATGTGGCGAGCTACTTTCGGTCAACTCACGATCAAAGTGATGGCTGGGGCCGACTTCCCGACTACGCTAGCGACATTCTCATGCTCCGTATGGACCTGGACGAGGACGCTCGGGCTGAAGCAGCTGGTCGCCTTGCTGCGATCGGAGGAGGGGGCGTTGATGAGTCGCGCTTGTCAATCAGCATTCGCGCAGCAGCAGTGATACCGCTCGACGGATTCTCTGCGGACACCGTTGTCGCAGATTCTCCGCTGCTTGGGCAATTGATCTCCCTTGCTTAGGCACCTCCGCCGGCACCAACTCGCCCTCGGCCGGTTGACCCTGATTTAATTCGAAACCATCATGACCACACGCACCAGTCAGGCTGCGTCACAGGAACTGTCACCTATCCGTGCAGCGGACCCGATGTTGCCACGTGCACCGCATCGACGACAGGATTCAGGCTGTCAACGGCAACTGAAAACTGACCAGTTGTCGGCAATCCAAAATTGACCAGCTTGGGGTTCATTGGTCGTCGGCCGTGACGGTGGGGACACGGCCGAGGTCTCGGTCTTTGATGCGGTAGCTGTCTCCTTTGAGGGCGATGACTTCGGCGTGGTGGACGAGGCGGTCGATCATGGCGGCAGCGACGACGTCGTCGCCGAAGACCTCGCCCCAGCGTCCGAAGGGTTTATTGGAGGTGACGATGAGGCTGGCGCGTTCGTAGCGGGAGGACACCAGTTGGAAGAACAGGTTGGCGGCCTCGGGCTCGAACGGGATGTATCCGACTTCGTCGACGACCAGTAGTGGGTAGCGGGCCAGGCGAGCGAGTTCGGCTTGCAGGGTGCCGCCGTGGTGGGCACCGGCTAGGCGATCGACCCATTGCGATGCCGTGGCGAACAGGACCCGGTGACCGGCCTGGCATGCCCGGATCGCGATACCGATCGCCAGATGCGTTTTGCCCGTTCCCGGCGGGCCGAGGAACACCACGTTGTCTTTGGCGACGACGAAGTCCAGGGTGCCCAGATGGGCGATGAGGTCACGTTTGAGGCCTCGAGCGTGGTCGAAGTCGAACTCCTCCAATGATTTCCGCGACGGGAAGCGGGCCGCTCGGATGCGTCCTTCACCGCCATGGGATTCACGAGCAGATACTTCACGCTGCAGACACGCCGCCAGGAACTCCTCGTAGCTCCAGGTCTCGGCTCGGGACCGTTCGGCGAGCCGCTCAACGGCCTCACGCAGGGTCGGCGCTTTCAAGGCCCGGGTAAAAAACGCCAGTTCGGCGGTTACGTCCCGGCTGCTGGTGCCGGCTTTGGCGACCATCACGCCACCGGCCCATCAAGGCCCAGAGCGGCGTCGTAGTCGGTCAGTCGGCGTTGTTCGACCTCGACGTGAGCTGGCACGGCCAGGACATCGAAGCGGCCGCGGCGCAGCAGTTTGGCGGCTTGGAGATGCTCGGGATCGCTGATCGTCTGGTGTTTGGCCCAGATCCGCCCATGGTCGGCGACCAGGGTGCCGGCGCACCAGACGCGGACTCGAGCCAGATCTGCGGTGACCTCGATGCGCCGCCCGACCGCGCCGGGATGCACCGAATAGTCGTTGCCATCCAGGCGGATGTAGTGGTCGCGCGGCAGTCGTGTCGAATTGCGCCATCCCACGCTCGGCCCGACCGGCGGCAACGCCAACATCGCCGCCTTATCCGCATCGATCCGATCGGCCGGGCGGCACTGCAGCACCCGGTGTTGGCGGTGATTGGCTCGCACCAGCCAGTCGGCCAACTGGGCGTTGAAGTCCACCGGTGAGGTGAATACCCGGCCCGGCAGGAATGCGCGTTCGAGGTAGTCGTGAAACCGTTCCACCAGACCCTTGGCTTCAGGGTCAGCCGGCTTACAGATCAGCACCTTGGTCGCCAGCGTGCCACGAAACGCCTGGCATGCCGCGGTCAGTTCAGGTTGTCGTGCCCGCCAGCGCCCGACCGCGCTTTCACCGTCCCATACCAACACCCGCGGCACTGCACCCAGCATCGAAAGATGCTGCCACCAACCGGCATACAGATCCTCTGTGCTGCGTGTAGGGATCAGCAGCGCCGATGCCCACCGCGAATACCCACACACCATCGTCAACACCGGCAGTGCGGTAGCGGTGCGGACCTGACCGTAACCGACCGGCACCTTGATATCGGGAAACCAAAAGTCGCATTGAGCGATCTCACCCGCCACATAGGTCGTGCGTGACGCTGGGTCCGGCGGCAGATACACCGGGCGCAACTCCCGCACCCGCTCACTGAGCGTCCGGATCGAATACGACCACTCGATCCGCTCGGCAATCACCGTCGCCGGCATCCGCGGATAGGCCGCCAACAGCTCACGAATCCTCGGCTCAACCTCATCAACCACCGACCCCGCCGGCGCACGCTGGTATTTCGGCGGACCCTCCGAAGCCAGGGCCGCCTTCACCGTGTTCCGAGAAATCCCCAACACCCGCGCTGCCTCCGAGATCGGCAATCGCTCCGACCGGCGCAACCGCCGGATCTCTGCCCAGTCCTCCACGCTCAACACTCGCTTCCTCCCTTGGCCGATAACCAAGGGTCTCCAGGAAGCTGGTCAACTTTCAGTTGCCGCGCACTGGTCAGTATTCAGTTGCCGTCGACACAGGCCATGTCCGACCCCGAGGTCCTTGGCAGCAATCGAAACGGCCTAGACCCTAAGGCCTTTCATTCCCTTGCCGCGGCCATGCCCAATCACCTCCAATCCCAGGCATTTGCCACTGAGGCTGGCAGCCCAGAGCGCGCGGTCCATGACCGGATCTTTCGTTCAACCACCATCCACCATCAGAACGACTTAGGTGAGTGGACCGTGGCACGACCCACTCGCCCGGACTGGCTGGCCATCTGGACGGCCATGACCGATAGCTTCGGTAGCGCCACTGAGACACCCATCAGCCTTAGCGAAATCGCGTTGCAGATGTCCAGTCAAGCCCTTGACGCAAACCCCGAGGTCCTTCGACTCATCCTGATTGCTGGCCTCCTCACCAGGAGTGACCTAGTCCTATACGAGGACGAGAATCTCATTGACTCCCTTGATGACGGCGCAGCCAGTCGCCTGTCTGAAAACATCACCGCCTTTAGCGTTAAGAATCCGCAGATTCTCTACGGACAAAGAAAAGCACTCTTAGACATCTTGGCACGACGCCTCCAACTAACAATCACGCCTGACTCTTCCGCCTTGATGGAAGTCGTAGCCACCCTCTACCGGAGATTGCTGGCGATGCCAGCCTATACGCTGCAGACTACCAAGTCACTGTCGCGAGATTCACTAGCCGTACGCCAATGCTTCAGGGGCGCATCAGAGCCCGACACACTGCTTTTCGCGACACTCCCTACCGTGCTGATGATTGAACCATTCACGGGATCGGAACGCCTGAACAGCGTCGCAGCTGGTGAATATACCGTCGGAATTTTCAAGGCGATTAATGAATTACAATCTGCCTATCCAAACCTCCTTAACGATATACGTCAACAGCTAGCAAAAGCTGTATCGCTAGGCGTGGTCCCGCTTTCTGAGCTCCGCGCCGATCTAGTCAAACAAGCACGTACTATCGCCACGCAAAATTTAGATGCAGACTTAGCAGCCTTCGTCGGGGCCATCATGTCTTGCGGCGGCGACGAGAAGTGGCTGGAGAAAGTCGCAGGCGTGACATGTGGCGGGCACGCACCAATGACGTGGACAGACGATACTACTGAACGGTTCCGAACGGGGATTGCGCAAGTGGGAGCTAGTTTCCGCGAAGCGCTTCACTCGCGGTAAGCGCAAAGGTATGGATCGATTAGCGCATCTCGCCTTTTCATTTCAATTTGACGACCCGATGACCGCGCAGAGTTACACCGCATCGAGCCAACTCCTCAGCCCAACCGGCTTCCAATCCTATACGTGTGGGATTCTGGTAAAGGCCGGCCCGAACCTCAGCCTGCGTTAGCCGTCGATACTTCTCGATATCGGGATCCTGCGGGGCCAGAAACTCTTCCTTCCGGTGTAAGATCGGCCGGTTATTTCTGTCGCCGAACCGCTGAAGAGCCGACTCCAACGACGACATTTCAACGCCATAAGTCCAGTCAAGCGTCGGGTGTGGATCAACATCGAAATCTGGATACGACGACCAGGAGACACGCCGCCCGCGGTGTTCCAACTTTAGAATATTCCAGCCCTCAGGCCGGCCGGCCGCAACGAAACCGCAATGCTCGTACAGCTTCAGTACGACAGGCATCTCCCGAACGGCGCGCTTATGCACATATAGAGCAGTCGCGGTCATCTTTCCGGGCGAGTTCTGCATAGCTCCTCGGATATATGCATCGTCTCGTATCTTTATTAGAAGTCGGTCGGCCCGTGCGCACGCTTCGCGATAACTACTGAAGCAATGTTTGATATCGGCCTGGACGCCGACCGGTAGCCCCTTCAAGGGGGCGCGACCATTAAATATGGACGTCCCTAGGTATAGTAAAGTGTCTAGCGTCGCCCGTCGGGTTCCCTCGGCAATGCGATCACGTGAGGCCCCTTTGCTGATGACCTCGAGCATTGACCTTCGCGATACCTTGCCGAGCAGTGGCAGAACAGTTGGGGGAATCTCTTCAAATAGCGGCGGTCGGCCGCGCTTCTCAGTGAACGCGATGATCTCTGCAACAGCAGATGCATAATTCTGACTGTCAGCCCATTCGAAACCGGTGATTGCGCCGCGTGCCAAATATGCGAATCGGTCCGAATCGTTGCGGAAGGCATACACGATACCCGGGACCGGTGACACGCACCGCGTACCCGTCGCATCCTCGACTGCTTGTCGGAGTTCAGCGGGACTATAGAGATGCTGGAAGGTGTTGCGAGTACTTACGATTCCATCGGCACTGTGCGTACCATTGAGTGTGGAGAGTTCCCACTTCAGACGAGTCGAGACGATTAGGACCCGCGCCGCTAGGGCCCATGCGGCGTCGAGGGTTGTTCGACGCTCACCGACATCTTCGATAACGTTCAAAACATAATTTAGAAATACAGCCTGCCGTTCAACTAGTGGCGTATCCGCAGCATAGTAGGGATCCCAGCCGATCGCATCTAACCCCATCCGTTGGAGTCGGAATGCATCTTGCCCTCGCCCGCAGCCATAATCGAGCACAGACATGTCCGGACGGACGACCTCATCGAGCAGTGCTTGCCGCACGGGCCTGGATAAGTCGCCGCGGCCTATTGCCGTTCTGTGCCGGGAGCTAGTCCACTCGTCCATTCGCTATCACCACACCACGCCTATTGTTCGAAAGCCCGTCTGCCGCCGAGAATCTCCTGCAAAGAGTCGTCATGGTAGTCCGCGGCCCGCGCAAGCGCGGCGAGTATGGTCATGAGCTCCACCTCTTGGAGGTTATCGCCAAGGAGGAAGTACTCAATACAGACGGCACGCGACTCCGGGTAAAACACCCAGCGACCAAACTGCGTCTCAACATTCAGTCGGTTGACTTCGCGCAACACGCAGTCCTCGTCGGCCCCGACTGAAGTCAAGACACTCGAACTTATCTGAACTACCGCTTGAGACCCCCAACTGCCCACCTCGATAGAAACTCCGGCGCTAGAGAACCGGAGGTACATCACGCCATCCGAGGTCTCGTTCCAACCTAACGAGTTGGCTTCGAGGATCGACGCGACCTGACCGTACAGCTGTTGTTCAGTCATCGCACTCCTGTGGCGGCGAGGCAAACTAGTTCAGTGCGGCGATGAACTGTGTAGGAATACCTCTCGGGAAGAAACTCGAACATCCATCGCATCGCTGTCTGCCAGATCGTCTCCGCTTCGTCCCGATCGTATGACAGAGCCTGCATAATCATGTCCCGCACTTCGCCGAACCGCCGCTGACGCGTCAGGAAGTGATCCAGCCGTTTGAAAAATGCCTGGCCAAGGAGGCGATCTGAGACGAGAGCCTCGAACTGCTGACGAGCCAGTCCAGGCGGGAGGTCTAACACGAGCAAGTCGACACCCGCGGCAGCCGCCGACGTAGACGCCAGCGTGTCGACACCGTCTCGGTACGCTAGGAAGAGATCAGCTGGTATGCGCAAACGGGGAAACCACTCTTCTAGTATCTCAGCCCTAGTAATGAGGGAAGGCCCTTCCGCCGGACAGCGCGGCAAGAGCGCAGCAATCTCCTCAACACGGCGAGCGATATCCTGGGTCGCAGCAACACTTTCCAAGACCAGGCGTTCCTCTAATGACTCGACCGCCTCTCCGTCTACGTGGACTAGCAGCTCTAGATTTGAATTGGCTGCCCATCCGAGCGCAGATGCAGTTAGGTTCGCCGAGCCGACGAAGGTGTCCACCTCGTTCCGATAGAACTTTGCGTGCAATCGGTCATGCAGGTAGACCATTCCCCCGCGACCGCGAACCGCGGGTAGTACCTCCGTATCCGATACCCCAGCTGCAACCTCGTCGGGCCGCCACCTCGTATACAGCGCTATCTGGACGCCCTCAGGGATCGCAGCTAGGACTTCCCGTACGACAGCAGCTTTCGCGAAGGGAGCGCACATCACGAACTCCCGCCGACTGGAGGCGGCGAGATCGAGAACGGCGTCACCCAGGGGCCTCACGCGTCTGGCTCCTGCAAGATTTCGATCGAACGCCTACCCCACATGTGCCGAGCGTCCTCCGCAGCCCGCCGAGTAGCTCCGCCGGGGAGGCTGTCCTCGTATAGCGCCCACGCGCTAAGAAGTACCTCGCACAACTCCTTATATGAAGAGTGCCTGCTGTCGATAAACGGCATTGGCATGCTTGCGAACAACTCATGGGTCGAGTTGAGGGTCATCAGCACCGTATTCCCAGCTGAGCGGACGGTAAAGAATGCATCCGAGTCGAGCGGATGCTGGCTGACCCTGATGGTGACCCCACTCGAAAGGGTCAGTGCCCGCAGCTCCCCAGGGTCGCTCGAAGAGAGCAGACCCGCCCGGCCATCGGGCGCGTCGTGCGATCCCCTACGCAACGCCCGCGTCTTGACAGTCATTAGCGCCCACTTACGCCCGGGTTGCCAGATGAACCGCTCGTGACTCTGCCATAGCAGAGCTTCACAATCGCCGGCGGAGGCCCCAACCCTTTCAGCGATCTCGTCAACCGTTAGAGGCTCGTCCGATTGGTCGAGTGCCAGTGCTATGTCGTCGGCCGTAATCATCGTCGAGCCTATTGTCGACTTCCAAGGAATGCCTCTGCCATGCGTCCCCAGTCGTATCTGACGTTCTGAGTAACACGCCGTTGGTCATTTGGCTGCTCATCTTCGTATCGCGCCCAGGCGAACAGCATCATCTCGAGACCAGATTGGGCAGCTTGTAGCTTCTCCTTCAACTTCTCCGTGTCGTCAGGCAAGCTACTAGGATCACGAGCACCGAGCAGAAGATCATAAGCGGGGTGATCCGTGTTCAGGGTGACGAGAAGGATCCCTCCTCGGGGTTGGACTGAGAAAAATGCTCCGCCTTCAAGGGATGCTACATCGATCCGATATTTCAGTCCCTTGTCTATCGTCTCGGCGGCGAGCACTTCAGCAGACTCACGCGAATGTCCGTGGTGTTCAAGCTGATCAGCAACTTCCGCTATACGTTCGTCGGCTGGCTTGCCCTCGCCTTGATCGCTCTGCCCCTGGTGGCCTTCTTCCTGGCGCCGACGCACGACTTCGCTGGCAGCACTCTCAACGGAGGCCTCTGCATGCCGAGTCCTCCGCCGTTTACCCTCCGCCTGGGTTTTAATCATGTCCCGCATCAATTTGATATTCGTCTGAACACGATGGACAATTTCCAACAAGGGTTCGAGCGGATCCTCATCGTCCCTGAGTGCGGCACGCGCGGCCGACACGCCCCCATGCTCCTTGATGATGGCGCCAGCGTCGATCTTCGCTGCCTCCGCAAAGTTTCGTGCCGATTGCTTGTTGTTGGAGACCCCGAACAATTCATCCAAACCGGGCTCGAACGATACCTCGACTCCCCACCAGCGTTCACGGGGGTCATATGTGGTTGTCCAAGCAGGGTCTAGTTCCAATTCACGGCCTGCGCGTACGACGGATACACCTGCGTTACGGCCTGCATGTTGTCCGTAGGCAAGGTTTCCAGTTGCCTGGCCTCCGCCGCTGTTGCGCGCCGCTTCAGTTGCAATGGACAGCTTCACCGTTACAACGTGATCCTCGCCCTTGGACCGGACTGTAATCGGGATTTCGTTATCTCCAGGGGCAGGGAAGGGGCGAAACATGGGCTCAGCATCGAACGGTGCCGGACAGCTTGTGTTCGCCATCAAATAGAGCGGATCGTTTGGCTTCGCGTACCGCTCCTGTTCGATGCTGCCCGGTTCGTCATACATGAATCTCTTCAAGACGATCGCGACCTTGTCATTTGCGATCCAGTACCGGTACATCCGACCGATCAGCTCTTCCGAATTATCAATCAGGGCCTTTGACGTACGCCAAAGGATCCTGTCGACGTTGCTCCATACGACCAAAGTTCCGCTACGCGATAACTCACGTTGCCCGGCCGCTGTGCACCAGATCCTTGGCAATGCCCTACGCTGCGGCTCCGGGAGATTCCGCATACGCCCAGCGTTGATTTCGGGTAGATCGATATAGCTGTGCAGCGCGTTGTCGGCACCATCGGTCCAGCTCCAGACATCGACACGTTGGCATTGCGATATCGAGGCACTCGGAAGACCCATTCCAAAACGCCCCATGCCTGTTTGTTCTTGCGCATTCAGCCGAGTCCCATTGCCGAATTGAAGTGCGATCCTCAGCGTGTCGGCATCCATGCCGCAACCATCGTCAAGCACCGCCACTTCGTGCAGGCGCTTCCGGGCTCGCTGCTCGACCTGTATTTGACGATCCGCGCAAAGGAGCTGCACGGTCTTTGCGCCAGCCTGTATAGAATTGTCCATCAACTCCGCGATTGCGTAAGCGGCGTTCTTGTAACCGTTGTCGCGCATCGCCTTGACGGCAAGCGCCGTCGGAACAATGTCGAAATCCTTGATATCACTCACCAGACGTCCTCCCAATTGTCAAATGCTTCAGCCATATTGCAAAACCCGGGCAGTCGCGTATCCACAACGGTCGCAACTTGTGCCGTCTTGTTGCCGCCCGCCTTCAGCCCGCGCGTGGCCCGCCCGACCATCTGACTGAAGAGCACCAAGCTCTTTGTCGGCCGCGCAATGACGGCGCCGCTGGTCTGCGGTGCGTCGAACCCAGTGGTCAAAACACCGTAATTGACAATCACTCGCGGCTCATCGCTAGCTGCCCTGTATGAACTAATAATGCGCGCGCGATCACCCTTCGGCGTCTCACCCGTGACCGCATACGCCCAGTAGCCACGCGCACGTAGCACCGTCGCGAGGACCACCGCGTGGTCTTTGGTGGCCGCAAAGACAATCACTCGGTGATGCTTGTGGCACATTGTTTCGGTCTGGTTCAAGATGAGCATGTTCCGCTGCTCATCAGCGGCCAGGGACTGGATAATTCGTTGTGGAATGTCCAGTGCATCAGCGAGTTCCGCAAGATCGGCCGGCGACAGTTCGCTATTCGACGTGTAGTCGAGTTGGACGAAGTCCGTCTCAGCCAGATAGCCTTCGTCGATCAGGTAGCGAACCGGGTTGTCGTAGCCGCGGACTTCCAATGAAACTTTTCTTCGGTAGAAGAAGTCTGCCAGGCGCTCGTCTTCATCGATGTCGTTCCAAGTCCGCCCCGGAGTCGCGGTCAAGCCCAGCAAGGGCGCCGGCCGACCGGCTTCGGTCAAGACCTCGAGGAGCTGCTGGTATGTCGTGGCGATCGCCTGATGCGCCTCGTCCATGACCACGAGACTCGTGTGCCCAGCGATGGCTCCTATATCCACCAATGACCGGCGGGCAGAGGCGAAAGCCTTGCTGAGGCCCGCCACGACGATTCCGTCACGAATAACAGGAAGTCTCAGATCATGTGGCCCCCACCACCGCTGAACATCCACCGGACGATTGCCCTTGGCGGTCCATGCCTTCTTGAATTCCTCGACGGCTTGCTCGCACAGTTCCTCCGAATGTGCCAGCCACACAACAAGCTTCTGCTCTCCCTGATTGAGGAGTGTCGAGATCAGGGACATGGCTGTTCGAGTTTTGCCGGATCCCGTAGGCATGTGGAGCATGACACGGTGGGGCTCGTCTCGCAGGTGGTCCAGTACGCGCCGCGCGGCTAGACGTTGGTGATCGAACAGTGGATAGTCCGGGAGCACGGCTTCAAGGGCGGGCGGAACTATGCGCTCCTCGGATTCGTCACTCACAGAGAAGAAGTCCAGCAATGCTGCGGCCCGCGACGAACCACGGCGGACAGACATGGAAGACAGCGCTACGTATGGATCTCCCTCCAACCGAAGCCGCTGGGCGAGGAGCCGCGCGCTGCCGGGCGGAAGCAACATCAAAAGTTCTGGCCGAATGGCATTGTCGAGAAGCATGTCAGCGGGGCTCCGCAGACCGACCGCGATCTCACCAAGCCGGTCCGGCCTAGCAAGTTGAGGGTCGAGACCGGCGAGTAAATGGACAATCTCACGCCCCACGAGCCGCTGTAAGAGCGGGTCGGCAGCGCGGCTAATCAGATCCTCAAAAGTAGTCATGATCTAGGAATGCAGGCCCCTGGGGCATCGACGTACACCAGCTCACTACGACCACAAATAGACACGCGCAGAACGTTAGGCCACTCGGTCATAGGGCGCACACGGTACATTGCATCGCATCGTCGTCGTCATCGAGTGCCTCACCCAGAATCTCCCAGATCGGGCGGTTCTTCTTCCGCTTCTTCGCCTGCTCCTGCGCTTCGGCATGCCGGGTGAGGATCTCTTCACGACGTGCAGTTAGCTCCAGCAAGGTCTCTCCGCCGGACCATGTGTACTGCCGGCCCTTCATCGCAAACTCACCGAACGAAGCATCGCCATCGGCCCCAGCGTCCTGGCGAACCTTCGCTTCGATAGCGACTGCCCGCTGGAACAGCTCCGGGTGCTTCTCCGCAAGACCGACCCACTCAGCTTTGCGCTGGAAGAAGCAGAAGTAGCATCCGGAGCGCGTGCGCCATTCGTAGTACGAAGGCAGGCCAATGCCCGCTTCGTCGAGGATTCGCATGACGCCATCGTGGTCGATGGCATCTTCGATAAAGGGGAACACCGCACTGATGTTCGGCTTGGTGCTGACATAGCCTTTGCGGTTGGATTCGTCCGCCCGGATCGCCACGTACGAAATTACCTGGTCGTCGCCAACCCATTCTTCCAACGGTTCGATCTTCATCTTCTTTGTGCACCAGCGCATCTGGGGCGAGGGAAGAGTGCCACGGTAGACGTCAAACCAATGGTCGAAACCCTTTTTTGCGTTCAACCGGGCAATCGGCTTGCCAAGCGCCGTTTCAAGACGATCGAGGTATTCGTATGTCTCCGGCAGCTCGGCGCCGGTATCACAGAAGAAGTATTCCAGGTCGGGCACGCGGTGGCGAAGATACACCGCCAGCGCGCTGGAATCCTTGCCCCCACTGATGCCACAAATGTGGCGGACGCCTTCAGCCATAGCGTTGGTCCTCCTTGCCGAACGTGTTTGTCATCAGCGCTGGCTGCGCCGACTCGTGTTCTATCGCCAACCTTGCCATGAGCATCCGACAAGCCGCCGATCGCGAGCCCGCGGTTCCCTCTAACACCTCAAGGATTCGGTCGAAGTGCGGGTCGACGACTTCTTTCTCCTGGTCTGTCAGGGAGAGGAGCTCGATGGACTCCGTACCGTCTGGCCTCGTGAGAGTCATTCGACTGGTCGAATACCCCTGCTTCAGATTCCCTGCAAGCCGTTCATGAAGAAGAGCGACCGTTCGGCGTAGCGCTCCGCCAAGCTCTGCAACTCGGAGAGGGAATTGGCCGGTAATGTCGTCGGTCCATACCCGGGGGGCGCGGCCTTCGCTCACCACCATCGCGACGTTTTCCAGCCAAGCCCGGTCGTCGAGTTGCCGGCCCAACGCTCCAACGAATGCCCTCAATCGGGGTTCAAGAACCTGCCCGTCCAGGCGTGTCGCGTCAGCTTCTAGTGCATTCTTGAGTTCAGGAAGCTGTCTACCGGTTGTTGCTGTCGCCTGCGCAAGGTGGTGTTGAATGAACTCCAACAGCCGCGGATAGCACTCCCGAAGTTCTACGATCACACCCGCAAGCTGCTCCGCGTAACGTTCTGCCGCAGCCCGGTTTACCCGACGGCCACCATCGAACGGTTCAAGCCCGAAGACCGTGGGTAGGGTCTCAAACAACAGGACATCAGGTTCTGCTGCTTGGTGGAACGCCGCACGGGTCAGTACCGCTTCTTCAGATAGGTCGCTGGTTGTCTTCTGCGCGTACGGCGGCAAGATCCTCAACTCGCGGTAAAGCGCCGTTGCAACATTCAGAAACGTCGGTGCGCCCGCATGAGCGGGATTTTGGATACCCAATCGGGCAACTAGGCTACTGATAACCGCTGAACGTTCTTGGCCGCGTGTTTGGGTGTTCTTGATTGAGAAATGGCCGAGATTCTTTGTTAGACGCTCCGCAACTGCATCGTCGATCGCTAGGACAAGACTGCCGTGTTCGTACAGTGCAATCTCATCGCTTCTGGCTACGAGACCCGCAACCAGCAACAGCGGGACGATGCCGTCTTTGAGCCCGATCGGCGGTTGCGTTAAGCGTGCGCTGACGATCGTGAGGTTCGTTCGCGAACCTACTGCATCATCGAATGCCGTATTCAATGCGCGCCAGGTGGGTTTCCAGCTTCGTTCCGTCGGAGAGCTCAAAACCCACTTCCCGGATTCAGCTCTACGGTGCAAGCCTGTCTTCCTGAAGACGGCCTCATATACAGCCCGATCCGGGCCGTAGCCGGTAATGGCAAACGCCTCGGAATCGCGGTGCGAAAGAAGCGCATCCGTCAGGAAGCGACGGGCTTTTGCTCCCTGGCTGGTTAGCTCGCGGCGGGCAATCATCTCATTAGCGATACACGGCGTGTCCGGATATGCCTGGTCAGCAACCTCGGATAGTACGGCTGACAGACCATGTCTCGCGTCGAGAGTTTGACCTGAACCGGCAACCAGCCACTCCGCACTGGAATCCCAGGCCTGAGCGATGGCCGTCTGGAGTCGCTGTTGGGCGCCGGACGACCTCTCGACGAGTTCGCGTCGGGCAACCCAATCCGCGCTTTCATCTTCGGCGCTTCGGAGTGCTGAGCTCAGGGCCGCTGCCTCGATTGCAGCCTCGCGCACTACTGATACGTCTTCGGGGATGACGTAGACGGCCGGCCGTCCGTCCGAAAGGGGCTCGACAGCAATGGTTTCGACAGCCGGTTGGGTGCAATAAAACACCACGCCGTCCCATGCGCGATCAACCGGATCGTCAACACTGGGAGTCGCTGCTACGAAGCGTCGCCCGAATATCCTCAGGACACCCGTTCGCTGGCTGTGTCTACCGGCAACAAGTGGTTCGAGAGTGACTGCGTCGCTGAGGAGGTCGACAAGGCTGGCGCCCTCGTAGTTATGCCGGGCGTTGTCGATGACCCGACGCATGTTGTAGTCGGACCCCTGCCAAATCCGGTACTCGTCGGAGAAGGCTCGGTACGTAATAATTCCCGTATCGACGAGGGACGTCAGGAGCTGGTCTACGTCGAGTGAATCCTCTGAATCGGTGGCTAGCGCCAACTCAAGTAGCGGACGGGACGCTCGGATACGGCCGCCATTTGAGACGAGATTGAGCAACCCGATCGTCTTCAAAGCCCGCAATTGCTCGTCAGTCAGCCCTGCGCTATCGCGGATCCGTGTCTCGATTTCCATCCATCGGCTGACGCCGTCGGCGACTCCGATCATGCTGCTCCAGGACTCCAGAAAGTAGTCATAGAGACGGTCGACGCCGACAAGCGGAATCGGCGATTTCCGGTCCCATCGAGTGCGCGCGAGGTACTGGGGTAGCGCCGCAGGTTCGGGGCCGGTCATGAAGGTAAACAATGTACGTTCGTTCTGCCCGTAGCGGCTGCAGAGTTCGGGTAGCACAGCGAGGGCGAGCGGATGTAGCGGTATCGCCGCCGCAGCGTCTTCCGCAATATCCCGCAGGCCTTGCGCCTCAAGGAGATCCCGATGCTTGTTGAGCCATCGTGTTGCCGCTTCTCGCAGCGCGGGGTGTTGATCCAGCGCTGCAGCAATGAGACGACGAGATTGAGCCGGCGTCTCGACGTAGGGGATGTCCTGGAATCGGCCTTGGACCTTTGACCACTCTCGCCGCCGAGCGGTTGAGCTCTCTTGGATGTACTCGTCAAAAGACAGATGTTGCATGGTGATGACGACCAACGGCGCCGCGTCGGCGCCCTGCGTCATCTCTGCCAGCTCTTGCAACAGGAAAGGGTCACCTTCGGAACCTGACATAGCGAAGTGTTCGAGGTTTTTCCCAAACTCATCGATCACGAGCAGAACCGGCTGGACCTTGGTTACACGCTTAAAGGCACGCAACAGCTCCGCCGAGGAGGGAGCCGACTTTGCTCGACGGTAAGACTCCGGTACCAGAGTTTGGTCGGCGCCGATCTGCCGACTAACACCGGCATATAGCGCACGGGCGATCGTTGCCCCAACCGGTTCTTTTCGTGCGGTCGCATAGGCACGGATGAAACCGGCGCTCGTGGCGTTCAGCTTCCGGATCCCACCACGCAAGTCTGAATCGGTGGACTTGTCAATGTCTTCCAGGACCGCGTGAGCCGCTTTGAAGTCCGCAGTCGATGACGCATCCAGCAGGCCATCGAGGAAAACCGCCAACGACGATTTCCCTCCACCATGTGGGCCCGTAATCGAAAAGGTCCGGCCGGCGGAGGGGTCCGCGAGACCTGCAGCGATGCGGGCAATGACATCGAGGGCTCGTCCTGTGGGGATGTAACCGTCGATCGCAGATCCCCCGTGATCGCGCTCGACGTTCGCAGACCGACTGAACCGGCTTCGTGTCTTAACGAAGTCTGCGAGTACCGTCGTCATGCTGCGCCACCATTCTGCTGTTCCCTCTTCCGACCCGCTCTTCGAACTCTGCGCTCAACTTCTGAGTCCGTCAGCTGGGGCTCGATCGCTGCGGTACCAACTAGTGCAAACTCGGCGACCTCCGGCAGCTCAACGCCCCGTTGTGTAAGGCGTGCGGCGAGCAGTTCGAACGCCACATCGCCCGGGGGAGCACTAATCGCGAGCTGGCGGGAACCCGCTGGCCTCGCGAGCCTAAGGTGGCCTACGCCCGCGGCTGATTCTTCAACCGCAGCAGCGATATCGTCCTCGGTTACCTTGAAAATCCGGCCAGGGCTTCCCGGATCTGAAGCAAGTCGGTTGAGGGACACTGTCTTGCTGCCGTCGACCTCGCGGGCTAGGTAGTCGAGGCACGCGTAGGTGATAGCCGTTGCCGTCAGCATCGGCTTGGGCCCCCTGACGATTCGGAAGACATTCTTCTTGCCACCCGGAGACGGTCGGATCAGCCCGAGCTCACGAAAGGGCGAATCGAGGAGATCATCGAGTGTCTGTCGCCGTTCGGTCTCCCGCCGGGAGTACATCCGAAGGAGGCAGTCCACGTCCTTTTGCACGCTGCTTCGTTGTGGCTGTGCCCAAGTCGTAGAGGCAATCTCATCGACGCAGTACTGAGTCAGATCCTCATCGCTAAATTCCAGCGCACCGAGATCGTTAAACACTAACCGCCAGACCGGCAGTATCGTCCGGGCCGACACCGCATGCCAGTGCAGCATCCAGAGGGTAGTCGGATCCTCTAGATAGGGATCAAAGCCATCTTGATCGTCGAGGAGCGCCGAGCCAATGCGCGTCGGTACATAGACCGAGATTCTGGGACGGTCGGGGTGAGGACGTCTGGTTACCATCTTCGTCGCAAGGGTCCAGAACCGGATCGCCTCGACCATGTTCTTGCCGACCCCCAACTCCACCGGGGCTAGCTTCTCGTTGAAGACGTTCGGGTCACGAGCCGCAGCGTCGTACCCCTTCTTTATCCACCCGAACCGCGGGTGAAAGGTCTGATGATTCGCGAACATCGGAGTCGCGGCCTGTTCGAGTGTCACTGTCGTCCCCCTAAGCAGCTGTCAGCTCGCGAACGCGGACGACCGCGCTGACAATGGCATCGGCTGCGATGCGAATCTCATCCCTGGTGGTAGGCCGACCCAGTGAAATGCGAAGCGACTCAGATGCTTCAGTGGCACTTCGGCCCATGGCTAGTAGAACGTGCGATGGCGTCGACACCGCCGACTGGCAAGCGCTGCCGGCAGAAACTTGGATGGTTGGCATCGATGCCATCACGGCTTCAGCGTCGGCGCCAATGAACCTGAGATTCAGAGTGTTCGTCAGACGATCCGCGCCATCGCCATTCATTTCAATCCCAGGAAGGCGCTCCTTCAAGGTCACAAGGAATTCATTTGCCAACACAGCTATCCGGTCCGAATCTTTCTTCTGCTCAGTCATGGCTAGTTCAGCAGCTAGACCGAAACCCACGATCGATGGGGTATTGTGCGTGCCACCTCGCAGGCCCCGTTCTTGCCCGCCGCCAGCAGATAGCGGGGTCAACACCTTCTGGATGTGGCGACTTGCAATGAGCGCACCAGCACCCTTCGGGCCGTAGATCTTGTGACTACTGAAAACCATTAGGTCAGCGAGGTTCGCCACTGGTTGCAACTCCGATTTTCCGACGAACTGAGTTGCGTCGACAAATACCAGAGCGCCTACCCGTTGTGCGGTCGCAGCGGCCCCTTCGACGGGCGAAAGAACTCCCGTCTCGTTGTTCGCGGCCATGATCGCAACCACGGACACCGAGTCGTCAACGAGTGAATCCAGGTGCATTAAATCAATACGACCTGCTGAGTCCACCCGAACCTTGCGCACCTCACCTCCGGAGAGGTGCGCTCCCAACTCCGCCGCCGCCAAAACCGCCTTATGCTCAACCGCGGAGACCACGACGTTCGGGCGGTGGCAAGCTCCGAGCGTGGCACCAACTAGTCCGAGAACAGCAGCCTCGGTGGCGCCACTCGTGAAGACCACGTCCTGCACTGGTCGCTGCAGTAAGGAACCGACTCGGATCCTGGCTACTTCAATGAGTTCGCCCGCAGATTGCCCAGCACGGTGTTGTGCACTGGCAGGATTCCCATACTCCGACAACACCTCAGCCACCGTCGGCAGAACCCGGTGGTCCACGGGGGTCGATGCGTTATAGTCGAGGTAGACCATCCACTTAATCCTAATCGTCTTACAGCCGTGGCCGTGTCGCCACGCAGAGCTGCCTACGTGTGGACTATCGCACTACCGTCCGACAGGAACTCGGCCACATCACCGGCAGCTCACCGCCGATCAGTTGCCCGAGTCTCGATGGAGCGCCTACGATTCCCCGACGTTCGCAACACTGCGACATATTTCTAGTATTTTCGCAGCGCCCCCAATTCACTAAGAGCACTACTGCGAATAAGCTGCAGTCGATTCTTAAGCGCCACCTCCAACGAATCTGAAAATTCGTCCTTGCCCATCGCGGGAATACTCATCATGTGGTCGGCCTGCGCTATATCGGATACATCTTTAATATACTGGACAATTGGCAGAGATCCGATTCTCCGGTTCGCTGATCGACTAACATAGGTGCGATTCAGCGGGCTATTGAGCAATGGCCCGATACCCTCCTTGCCCTTCCTAAGAGTTCGAGTCGATTCATTAATCGTTTTTGCGTTAGCCAACGGCACGATATGGTGATCTTCAAGATCATCCGCGCCCCACGCGGTCAATCTAGGCGTATAATTGGAATCCTCCTCCGATGGCAGAAAATCGCGTGGACAGCGACTCAAAACATACTGCAACAGATACGTATCGACATCGGTTGAAACACCGGAATCTTCCGCTTTTCTGAGTAATGTCTCCTCGTCGGAATAACGCGGATCGGACAGAACAAGTTTAAAGCGGTTCGCGAAAGGATCCTCGATCCCATCATCCAGCCACCGCAAGAGTTTTTTCGCATCACTAATGGCGTTTTCGTTCTGACGAACAGTGTACGTACCCGTTAGTACCGATGACCAGTACCAATACTCGATACGGTCAAGTCGGTCGCGGTCCTTAAAGGCATCGTCAGACGCCAAACATAACGAAATAGGAAGGACTAGCAGCTTATTTCGAAGATCACCCTCCCTCCGAATCCCGCACCGAAATTGCAGGAAAGCCCAGGCGCGCAGAACCGCGCGACCCGCGGATTCCCAGTACTGAAGCACAGCATCGGGCTTCATAGCCAAAATCGCATTCCGTTTAATTGCATCCACATTTAGCGCATCGATACCTTCAGTCAGTCGGGATTGCAACGACATGACGTTGAGAAACGCGTTTTTGAACTGAATTGATAATTCATCTTTATCTATAGCTATCCCGCCGGCCGGATCTATCGACCACGCCGCGGGGTTGGCGCCCGGATTATCTCCCCATAGTTCATGTAATTCGAATTTTTCGTCAATGACAAGTTTTGCCAACGTGTCAGCAAGGCTCTTGGCGAGATCACCCTTGGCCGCTTTCGCGGTTATTAAATCAAACGTCGCCAATGGCGTACCACCCTTGTTCATTTCCTCAAAGATCACGACAGCACGATCCAACTGATCAGCGCCAATCTCCACGTAGGGAAGACTGTAGTTTGCACGACTTCCGATAAACTGAGATAGTGATTCCACCCAACTTGCCGCAAGGCTATGCAATGCTCCCACAAGATCGTTTTCAGCTGGCACGTCCGGCAGAAATGGCTGAACTCTTCGCAACGCCGCCAACAGCGATTCTCCGTATTCACCATCTCTTATTTGCGCTTCAATTTCCGCCCGACGCTGGTCCGCAAGTTGCTGCAAAACCAGACGATGGAGCGGCTGAGCCGCCCCCGGCAAGAAGGGCGCCGCTACCTCCCACAACGGGACAAGGCCCTTGGCGCTGGCGGCAGCAACTTGTGCCAGGCGCTGCGCGTGTGTCGATGGATTGCTCGGGTGATACCACGGCACAGGTCCGGTCTTGTTGATACGCAACTCGATCAATCTATCCCGAAGAGAATCTGGATCCACTGGAAGCTGGGTGAAATTAAGGCTGCGATAGCCAAAATAATCCTCGTCATCACCTTGCGGGAGAATCTGTATCGCCCAACGGTAACGAAGACGCCAATACCACTGGTCGATAGATTTCGTTCCCCAGGGTTGCGCACCCAACGGATCAGCGAATACTTGATGCAAGGTTGAAAGTCGTTGCTGACCATCCAGAACGAAAGTGTACTCGCTATCACTTCGGAGTTGTTCTACTTCCTTACTCCCCAGCCCCCTTGCGGGGAAAGTATCTCCACTTCCGCGCGCAAATAAAAGCGATCCCGATGGGACATCTAAGAGCACCGACGTAGCCAGCCCTCGTTGCTGATCAATAGACCATACGAACTGGCGTTGAAAACTTGGCAGACGCACGGCGCCCGGGTAAGTCCCCTGGGGTGGTGGGGTTTCGGTCCTGCGGTTGACCGGGGCGGACTGGCTCTGGTGTGTCGTTGGGGGCTTTGGGGTGGGTCATCGCGTAGTGGTCAGTGAGTTACCGACCAAAGTGACTCAAGCAAAGGACACACGACGCGATGACCCAGGATCATTCTGCCTTGCTCGCCCAGCTCGACGCGCTTACCGCCGCTGATTCCGGTGCGGTGTTCGCGGAGCTGATTCGTGCCGGGCTGCAGGCGCTGATTGAGGCCGAAGCCACCGAGAAGATCGGCGCCGGCCGCTACCAGCGCAGCAGTGACCGCCAAACCCACCGCAACGGGCACCGGCCCAAGGCACTGTCGACGACCTCCGGTGACATCGAAGTGCAGATCCCCAAGCTGCGGGCCGGATCGTTTTTCCCGTCTCTGCTGGAGCGTCGGCGTCGCATCGACAAGGCCCTGCACGCGGTGATCATGGAGGCCTACGTGCACGGGGTTTCGACCCGCAACGTCGATGACCTCGTCGGTGCTCTCGGGGTCGACTCGGGCATCTCCAAATCGGAAGTTTCGCGCATCTGCGCAGGTCTGGATCGCGAGATCGAGGCGTTTCGCACCCGCAGCCTGACCCACACGACGTTCCCGTACGTGTTCTGCGATGCCACGTTCTGCAAAGTCCGTGTCGGTGCCCACGTGGTCTCCCAAGCCCTGGTGGTGGCCACCGGGGTCTCTATCGATGGCACCCGCGAAGTCCTCGGGACCGCCGTCGGTGACAGTGAATCGTTCGAGTTCTGGCGTGAGTTTTTGGCCTCGCTCAAAGCCCGCGGTCTCGCCGGGGTGCACTTGGTGATCTCCGATGCCCACGCCGGCCTCAAGGCGGCGGTCGCCCAGCAGTTCAGCGGATCAGCCTGGCAACGCTGCCGGGTGCACTTCATGCGTAACCTGCACGGCGCCGTGGCCGCCAAGCATGCCCCGGCGGTGACCGCGGCGGTCAAGACGATCTTCGCCCACACCGACCCCGCCGATGTTGCCGCGCAATGGGATCAGGTCGCCGCCTCGCTTAAGTCGGCGTTTCCCAAGGTCACTGTCATGATGGATGGCGCCAAGACCGATGTGCTGGCCTTCACGGCGTTTCCGAAAGCGCACTGGCAGAAGATCTGGTCGAACAACCCGATTGAGCGGCTCAACAAGGAGATCAAACGCCGCGCCGATGTCGTGGAGATCTTCCCCAACCCGGCCGCGTTCCTGCGCCTGGCCACTGCCGTGGTCATCGAAGCCCACGACGAATGGCAGGTCACCCGCCGCTACCTATCCGAGGTCTCCATGGCCGAGTTGCGCAAAGTCATCGCCGCCAAACAGCTAGCGGCCGAACCACTAGCCGACCAACGCCAAATCGCCTAGCATTCACCGCGACTCGTTGATCACCACGCGTGACTCACGCCGATCCGAAGTCCACCATCCCAAGGGGCACTATCCGGCGCCCTGACGATTTTCCATAAATAATTTCGACAGCGTTGTCGAAGAATATTGTGGCGACATCTGCAATCCTCCGATAATCGAAAATCTAGTTTTACCCAGTCACTGCACGCATCAGCATACCAAATTGCAACCAGGTAGTTCGTCCATCCGACGGACACGACGCTGGATCTGCCGGCTAGCCTTGCCAAATGCGTGCTTGAATTCGGTAGAGAAACCCAGATCCGGCACCGCACGAGAATAACGCGCGCCCTTCCATTGCTTCCCGGTCCACGTGGGGTGAGGGGCCCCATTCAGTGGTCCAATCGTTATGCCCCCGGGGTTGACGCCAATGCTGTTAACAGAGAATCCCGCCTGCCGGCAATGTGTCGGTGGACGATGCGCAGAGTGCGGATGAATAGCATCCGTACTGGGCCAAGTCCGTCGGGGTCGGTGACCTCGACCATCAACGCTCGAATCGAGTAATGCGTGAGCCGTAGGGCCCAGATTTCTTGGCGCGCCATCTCGGGGGTGTGTGCGCGCAGAACTCGGCAGCTGCCACGTTGTCAGGTTTCGATCTCTGCCAGGCTGAATTCCAGTTCACAGTGTTGGCGGTAGTCCGCTGCCAGTGCTGCTACTGCGGCCTGTTCGGGGTCGCGGTTGGCGATTGGCTTATGGACCGCCCCGGACTCTCTGCCGTATACGGGTTGGCGCTCTCGGTTGCGGGCGTCGTAGTGGGCATGCTCGTACTCGACTGGGCAACCATGCCAAGTGTTGAGCGCAGCAGTTGGTTGTTGTACCACTCGCCCCAGGTCGCTATCGCGTACTCGACGTCAGCGAGGGTCCGGAACGGGCCGGGTTGGAATACGGTGGTGCGGATGCACTCGGCCTTCAGCCGTTTGATCTCCTCGTTCTCATCGCCAGTGACACCCAGTTTGGCCTGAGCCTGGACCACCCAGCGCGGCACCGACTCCTTGCCTACGCCGAGTTGGGGTGCCACTGCCTCGGCGGCTGCGGTCAACGCGGAAGCACTTAAGTTAGCGGCATCGGCATCAAACTCAGGGAGGTTTCATATCGCCCCACTAGTCGATCAGTCCGTCGATGAACTCGCCGAACAGGCCATCGCGCTCGTCGTGGTCGTACGCGCCGAACAGCAGGGCTCGGTCCAGAAACGAGTTGTTCATCTCACAGGAGGTCTCGGGCGCGAGGACACATGCATGACATGCCGCGAGGTTCAGAGCATCCGTGCCAGATCCCTGCGATTCGATGCACACCGGATCCGACGAACACCACGAAAGTCGTTGTAGGCCTTCGATCAACGCACCGCGCAAGTGCTCGCTTTCGGCCATCGCCGCAACTCCCCCCAAACTACCGGCCGAATCAGAGCTGGCCGTATAGACAAGAAGCCCGGCCATGGTCTCGTCGACGAACAAGCGCTCACGCAATGCCGCCGCCGGATACCCTGCGTCCAAAGACAACTGGTCGATAATCACGTGCGACAGGGTATGGATGGCGACCTTGACGATGTCCACCGGAGCCGGCAGTCGCCCGTACTCCGCAGCGGCCCGGTCCGCGGCTTTCTGAAGCGTCCGCTGCCGGCTCCTGGCGAATTCCCGACCCGCCCATTCATCCAGAAACGGCCGGTCGAACGCGAGAAAGACACCTTCGCCGATGACCTCGATCGCCGGCAGCCAATGGAGTCGACTCGGTGCCAGCGGGCAGAGCTTCTGTCCCGGCCCCGAAGGATCCGGAGCCCCGTCCAGACGGGTGAACCCTTGCAAAGCCCGGACTTCGCGAAGACGAGTCACCTTCCTTACGTGCGTGATATACGACTCGAAGCCATCGGGAACGCCTCGCTGCAAAGCTGCGAAGTCCGAGCCGGGGCCCTCGTCTTCACGACCTTCGACCAAGGCTTTGTACTCGTCCAACCTCAGCTTTGCCTCGGAAATCTCTTCGGCCGCTTGCTCTTCACCGCGACGTCGCTCGATCTCACGTTTGATCTGATCCGCGCTGAATCGCCCCTTCGACATCTTTGCGAGCCCAACGGGCAACCCGGCCGAGTCGTCTTCCATTCCCTCGACCATGGCCCAGTACTTACCGACGAACTTCGCCAGTGCCTGTGAATACGGCGGTATCGATATCGCCGATCGAACCGCGGGGAACCACACATTCGATGCACCGCGCTGAACCACCTGCGGTATCTGGTCGCACTCTTCATGTGTATCCAAACCCAACCAGGGCCGCAGGCCACGACACTTGCCGAAATCCTTCAACGATGCGGCGCCGATAGCACCTTCCAACGAAATGTCGTCGACACCGCAAGTGCAGGTCAATGTCAGATCCCCCAGGGAGGACGTCCGACCCAGGACGGTGAGTTTCATTTCGTGGACGTCGCTCTTGATCTTGTCCCGCTGGCTACTGTGTAACCACTGATAGACCGGAAACTCACTCAGGTGGCCGTTGCGGCAGGCGGCGATCAGCCGGAACGGGCTGAGATCGGTGTTGTCGACTTTGCATTTGGCGACGTTTTTGTCTTTGGACAGGTCGGAGAGCGCACCGATCCGACGGCAGCTTGGGCAGACCTGTGTGTACGGATATCGGATAACCGGGACGTCACGCCTGCCTCCCGCGGGAGGTGCCTTCAGCTCCGATACACCCAACGCCCTGGCAAGCCGTGGCTCGCTGACCGGTTCGGCACGCTTTTCGTCCCATTCGTGCAGGCCCGCAATCATGTAGCTTGTCGATTCGGACGGGAAGAGTCCACCCACCCCGTAGGTGCTGAGTAGCTGGCTACGTCGGGCCTTAGCGCCGGTCATCGTGGCACCCTTCTAGCTGGAATCTGGAACAGCGCGCTCTCGGCATCCACGTCCCTCATGCTCTGCAATGTCGGCCAGGGCGTCTCGAGCGTCGAGTACTCGGACGGATCGAGGGTCGTCATCGCCACGTCGGCGGGGATCAACAGCGAATCGCTGTAGTCGTTGCTGCTATCGCGATAGCGCATGTCGGTGTTCGCGTCGGCCTCCCTGGTCCACACCTCGACAAGAGCGCTTAGCTGGCGAGCGGTCTCCTCCGCCTCGTCTTCGGCGACGGCCTCGGCCCTACGCGCCAGCAATTCGGCCATCTGATTAAGCCGGTCCCGTAAATCTGCGGCACGGTTCGCAGAGGTGTCCCCGGACAAATCGTCGATAAGAAGCCGCGCGAGTGATACGAGAACGCCGTGCAGGGCACGGTCTCTGGCACGAGCGGCAAACGGAGTGGCGCTCGTAGCCTCGACCGCTCGATACAGCGCCTGATGGTAGGGCACGAAATTCTCATAGTGGGAACGATCTCGAGACCGTGCCGAATTGAAGATCGTCACGACCAGACCGGGGTGTTGCCGGCCGACCCGGCTCGTCGCCTGAATGTATTCGGCACTGGACTGAGGCTGACCCATGACCGTCATCAGACCGAGGCGATCGATATCGACGCCCACGGAGATCATGTTCGTCGCCAGAACGACATCGTTGGCTTCCTTCGAAGGGAACGATCTCTCCAAACTTTTGAGATAGCGCGGAATATCCGCGGAGGCCACACGGCTGGTCAATTCTATCGGCGACCGCAGCTCACGCGGCTCCGCTTGTTTGCGCCCGGCCACTAGTTTCAAGCGATCACGGACGTCACCTTCGACCTGAAGGTTGGCGCTTCCAAGCACTCGGAGGCTGTTGAAATAGCCGAGTAACGTCCAGTAGGGATCCCGAACAGCGGGGTCTCCCGGCAAATCGCGAACCGCTTGCAATACAGCCGCATACACGCGAACCATCAAGGTTGCATGGCTCGTACCGGGCGCCATGATTCCGACGTATTCGCGTGTTCCGAGCGAGTCTCGCGGTGCGGGCTCGGCGAAAAACGAGTCGTCCGGGTCTATCCCCATCGGCGGAAACTGCTCTGCGAGTCGATTGAATACCGCTTGGATCTGTCGGTCGGCGCGACGAATCGTGGCGGTCGATGCGATGATCTTCGGACGCCCGCGGATCGTTCCATCGGGTTCTATCCCGAGGCTGCAAGCGGCGTCTACGGCGGTCTCGTAGAGCCCGACGACCGATCCCAACGGCCCCGAGATCAAATGGAGCTCGTCTTGGATTATCAGCGAAGGCGGCGAACCGCTCCCATCACAGGCGAACAAAGTGCGCACATCGTCTCGCCATGCCATCTGCGCGAATTTGTCTACCGTGCCGAGAATCAGTTCGGGGCGTACTCGATAGATGTCCTCATCGACCACGTACGCGGGAAGTCCATCACGAAAATCGCAGGATTCATTCCCGCACGCGATCCGGAGTCTTTCATTCGGCGGCTTCAGAACCGAGTAGTGCGAGTCACCCAAATAGTCACCGCACCAGGGACACTGAGTCAGTTGAACCGGATTCTTTTCGTTGAGCTCTCTACCCGATGCAAGGTCACGCAACGACTTCCTCGCCTCAACGAGGCTGTTCGGTGTCGCTGCTCGCCCTACCCAGAGTCCTATCGAAAAGCCTTCCGCACCCAGGTCGGTTTCACATCGCCGTAGCATTTCAAGTGAGCACATAAGCATAGTCGCACGCTCGAACTGCTGAATCGTCAAGAGCCGCAACGTATAGCGCATTATCACTGCGACGCCCGTCGCCGACGAGTCGCACAACCTCCGGTACAGAACGGTAAAGGCGACAAGACCCAGATACGCTTCCGTCTTCCCACCACCGGTCGGGAACCAAAGCAGATCGGCAATGTCCCGATCTTCATGGTCGACATCCACGATTCCGGGGAGGTTCAGCAGGACGTAGGCAATCTGGAAGGGGCGCCACGCCTGTTGGACGCCGTCGCCGACAGTTCCGGTCGCGCCCTTTCGCACCCAGTCCTGACGCGCTCGCTGCGTCTGCATCGCCGTATTGGCCAGCCGAAACGCCCTTCCGACGGTTGGGTCACCTATCAGCAGATCGATACCGCGCTGAATACGGACGGCGGTAGCTCGCGCCCTCGCAAGGTGTTCGTCGGCAACACCGCGTAGTTCGTCGTCGACGTCGGCTTCACCTTTGGCCACTCGGTCGGCCAGAGCATCGATCCACGCTCGATACTCCGCGACCAGCGCACCCAGGACATCGGCGAGCTGTTCGTCAGAGGCACCGGCCAGAAACGACATCCGCAGATCGATTTCATCGCCGACTTTCCTCGGCCGGGCACGATGCACCTCTTGTCGGGGCACTGCGGTGGTTTGCACCCACTCGACCCGACCGAGCCCGTTCCCCCGATCCCACGTGGCGGCACAGCCGTGCCCGACGGCGAAGACACGCGCTTTCCGATACAAGAGTGCCGCGGATCTCAGATCGGGATCTGAGCTGAGGGCCCCATACGAACTTCGGTCGACTATCGCCGACTCCGGTGAGGTGATCTTGATTCCCGTTTGGAACCACGCGTAAGAATCCCGTAGATCCTTCTTACCGGGCACCTGGGTGTTTCGAAGAGCGACCGAGATGGTGACGATGTTATCGCGCGGAGAACGCGTGTAGACGAAGAGCTGCAGGCCGGGAACGACTTCGAGTTTTTTGGGGCCGGCGTCGGTAACCGACAAGGTGACCGGCTCTACATCCACGGCGTCTCGTAGCCATGACTTCGGTTTTGCCGGACCTCGGCTCCTCGATTGCGCACCGGAATCGTTTTCATCCGAATTCGGTGTGTACCTGGCAGCCTGTACATCGACCGTGATCAGCGTCGCCGCGGACAGGTCGACGGAGAAGGTGATCCCCATCGACGTGGGGTAGCGAACGAGCGCCTGGGCGATAGGGACGTCTTCGCCGCCGTCCTCCTCGGCTTCCCCGCTGTCGGGGTCCGGCAGCTCCTGCACCGCGTTATCGGCCGGCCAGAGAACTCCCGCAACATACCGGTCCAGAGGAAGGTCGGTGATCACTTCGTCGGCACCGTCGGCGGGGCCCACCAGATCCTTGATCAACTCGTCGATGATTGCGTCGCGGAATTCGTATTGCGCATCGAGTTTCGTCACTATCTACCCTTAACGTTGGACCAGTCCGGCGATGCCAGGCCTGCAGCTCGAGCAACCAGCCAGAATCCGGCGGTCCCCAGCCCAGCGCGTTCGGAGCACCTCGGATCTCCCGCAACGGTTTCGATCGATACCAAAGTCAAGCCATCGACAACTCTGGGATACCCCTTCCGGCACCCGAATGCCTGCACGAACTCGTCGTTGAAATGGTCGTTTGTCCGACCGACCAAACGACCGTCGTCGGTAACCAATAGGTACGCAGGCCTGCCGCCCGTGCTGGTCGCCTCGTCCAGGTGTAACTGCAGGCGAGCCCCGACAAGGTTGTCAGAGGCCAGTACAGACTGCACATCTCGGGGATCGATCCCCTCCGTGGAGACCGGAGCATCGGTCTCCACATCGCCGTATTGAAATTCCATGGATTGAGTCCACAAACGTTTCGTCTTCCAGTTCTTTTTCCGGCGGTAGAAGCGGCCCCTATATTCAGCGATGCTCGCCTTCGGTCTTCCGTATTCGCATATCACGATCGTCTCTCGAGCACGACTCAGCGCCACATAATCGCGACGTACGCGCGTCCAAGAATCTTCATCGTCCGGTTCCCACGTCGGTTTGACGACAAATACCCGATCGAATTCCAGACCCTTCGCGCGGTGAATGGTCGACACGATCACCGCACTGTGATCGGGTTCGGTCAACGGGAGCGGTATCGCCCCGGCTCGGATACGTTTATGAACCCTGACCAGGTCCAATGCATCGAAGTCGCCGGCGCGGCCTTCGAGAGCCTTTAGTTCGTTCCACTTCCCGTCGCGAGCCGTTTCGTCGAGAATCGTTTCGAGCGCCGCTTCGATTTCGGACCGTCGCTCCTTGGGCCCGGGCAATGGTCCGAGGGCCTCGGCAATCCATCGAGCAGCACCGAAATCCTGCGCATGTCGTCGAACTGCATGAGGGACCTTCTTCCAGCGTAAGAATCGGGAAACCCGTAGCGCGTCGGCGTTCGTCGCGCAGAGGATCGCGGTCGTTTTTCCCTCACAGGGAACCAGGTTGTGCCATTTTCCGATGTGTCCCAGATGGTCCAGCCCACCTACGGCCTCGTCAAGAAACGATTCCGCGACATACCCCTCCTCGTTTTCCCACAATTCCCACAGATCGTTGCCGAGCTCGACGATGTTCCTCGGGTCGTCGCCTTGGGCGCGATAATTCCGTCCGAGTCCAGCCGTCTCACAGTTGAACACATCTTTGAGCGCCTCGAAAAAATCGTCTGAGGTGGTGTCGCTGAGCGATTCCTCCAGCACGAAGTCATACACGCCCTGCAGGGGGTCGCCCAGCGCGGTGATACCCGCATTTTTATCGAGCCGTTCCAGCAGCGCGAGAACAAAATCCGCTCTATCGCCCACAAGGTCTTGCACCTCGTCGATTACGACATGCTGTAGCGACGCGACGACGTCCGGCACTTCGTCGGATTCGACAAGAACCTTGGTCGCACGACGTATGCGCGCATCGAAACTTCCCGCGGGCTCGATGTCCGCCTCTAGCAGAAGATAATTCGCGAATGAGTCGAATGTCCGGACATTGGGACAGGCAACGTCCCTGAGCGTCAGTCGAGATTTGACCGCTGACACGGCGGCCCTCGAAAAACTCAGCACGAGTATTTCTTCCGACGCAGACAAATCATAGTCCTTCACGAGCGAATCGATCCGGCTCGCGACGACTTCAGTCTTGCCCTGACCGGCTCCAGCGATCACCAGTAGACGTGCGTCGACACTCGCCTCAACGACCGCCACCTGATGCTCGTTCAATTGGAATGCGTCACTCGCCATCACCGCGCGACCCCACGTGACCGGGATTGTTGCGACGCGCCGAAGCCTGCCCGGCTTACGGCCGACCGGCATCTTGGCGAGAGTCGGCCGCCATGCCAGTCGGCCGTCGCTACGCGCTTGGTATGGAGGCATTTCGTGGCGCGCCACGCACTACACCACGTCCCTGCGATGGCTACGCCATCTATCACTCGAATCCCCGATCTACTTCTCCGTTAGCTTCCCAAACTTACCAACGATGTCGGACAGAAGTTCACCTGCGGACGAGATGCCCAATGCGACCGCCGGCGCGAAACTCCTGGCACACGTGATATTGCACTACCCGGCAACGACTTCACCAAAGGATTCCGACGCAGGCCTATTTGAAATAGCGGTAGTCCATCCGCAAATTTTCCACTGGATCGTCATCGCGAGCCCGTGCCCAGCGTCGCCCGTGCATTTCGAAGAACGGGCGACCGTCCGTCTCCGTCACCGGAGCGATCCGCACTGCGATCCACTCCCCCTTGATCGGCACCGGTAGCCCCAGCGCAGCGGCGATCGCGGGGTGGGCGTCTTGGTGACCCAGAATCAAGACCCCCTCCCGTCGGAGGACAGTCCGTGCGTCCCGTACGCGCTTAGGGGCATCGTCCTGCTGCGCCACGGTAAGAACGGTGCGCCGGCCCACGATCTGTCCCTGGATCGCCCGGAACAGTTGGTCCACCCGCTTCTGCCCGGACAGTTCCGGTGACAGAATGCGCTCACGCGCGTCGGGCGCCATCTGCAGGAGGAGATTGCGCGGAAGATCTGTCTGCAGGCCGCCCCACAACCAATAGACGGCGCCCGCCGACGATTCGGCGAGACGACGCTTGTTGTCACGGTTGTATCCGCGGACGGTGTTGCCGTCTTTGTCGAGTCTCCACCACAGTGACTCGTCGGTGATTCGAATCAATCCTGCAGCCCAGCGACTTGTCGTGTCGTCGAACCACGTCAGCAGAGCAGCCTGATTCGCCTTGCCCTGACGGCCGTCGTGGTCGTCGCACAGATACATCTCCATGGGGATTTCCCAATGACCGAGATCCTTGGAAAACTTGCAATCGATATCGTGACCCGCGATCTTCCAGTCCAGGTCGTCGCCGCCGGCGAACTCGAATTCTTTGGTCAGATTCACCTCGACCGCGGTTCCGAGGTACGTCTTCTCGGTCTTCGACAGATGTTGATAGGCCCAGCGGCCCGTACGTTGCCCATCGAGCAGTTCGTCGAGGGAGTCCCGTAGCGCCCACCTGAACCGTTCGCGGGCATCGGGCTCTTGTTCGAACCAGTCGACGAAGACTTTCAGGGAGGGGGGTACGTGCTGATCCAAACCACTCTCGAGGAACCATGCGCCCGGCATCTTCCCCATCGGTTCGGTCGGAGCCGGATAGGTACGGAAAGTGTTGCGCCGACGTCGTATTGCCTGTGCACGGGAGTCCTGTGCCACTGCCGTCGGCTCGGCTCCGATCAGCAGGTCGGTCGAACCGATCACAGGTGCGCGCGTAGGTGCTCGGCTATTGCTCGAGCAAGACCGACGGGAACTGCGTTGCCGATCTGCCGTGCGATCTCGATCTTGGTCCCGCACCACAGGTAGTCCTCGTCGAACCCTTGTAGGCGCGCCGCTTCGAGGTGGGTGATCGGACGGTTCACCCGGTTGCGGCCACGCGCATCCCACTGCGGATGCAGGTACGCTCCCTTCTCCGGCTTGTAGAACTCGGTGCGGATGGTGTGCGAGGGGAAGTCCCAGCGCATGCGGCCCATGACGTCGGTGGTTCCGGTGGGCTTCTCACGCCAGCAACGCGGCAACAGGTGTTCTGGTACGTCGAAGCGCCCACCACCGGGCGGCACGTGGTCGTACCGCTGGAGAGACAGTCGCGTGGGGTTGCGCCCGATGTGGAGGTCGAGTCCCTTGAACACACCCGGGACCGTCTCGTCGAAAAACCTCACAGTACTCGCAGGTAGAGAAGTCGTCGCGGGAATCGCCGGCAACCTCTTGATACGCGTTTCGGTTCCGTTCCATGGAAGAAGCCCCGAATCCTTGGCCGGGTTCCGGGAATGCGTCGGCGCCGGCAACTCGATGCGCCCGATCCGGGAACCGATCACGATCGTCCGGATGCGTCGCTGGGCGACACCGTAGTCGGCGGCGTTCAGATGGCCGTAGGTGAGCTGATAGCCCTTGAGCGATCCGTGCTCGGCTTCGTGAAGCAGGAGCTGGAACTCGGGCGACTTCATGAACCGGTCGACGTTCTCGATCACGAACACCTTGGGCTTGGCGACACTCACCACCCGCAGGTATTCGCGCCAGAGCTGATTCCGCGGGTCGTTGATGTCCCTGGATCCCAGGCTGGAAAAACCCTGGCAGGGCGGGCCACCGATTACCACGTCCGCCCGAGGTATATCCCGCTTCTTGACGCCCTTGATGTCTCCGAAGACCGTATGGTCCTCGCCGAAGTTCGCGGCATAGGTCGCCGCCGCGTGGAGGTTGAATTCGACCGACAGCACGGGCGTGTAGTCCTCGGCGACAAATCCCGCGGTCATGCCCCCGCAACCTGCGAAGAGGTCGATTACGTCCGCCATGCGCTCCACCATAAATTAGGGTTCCGACACCGCGGAGAGGCGCGCCGGCCGTACCGTTTAGACGTGGCTGTCGATACCTCGTGGGCATCGTCGGATGCGACTCGGGCATCGATGCGCGCGAACCGCCGGCGCGATACCCAACCCGAGCTCGCGGTGCGTCGGCTGGTGCACGCCGCGGGCCTGCGCTATCGCGTCGACTACCCTCCACTCTCCGACCACCGGCGTCTGCGAGCCGACCTGGTGTTCACACGCGCACGCGTCGCGGTGTTCATCGATGGGTGCTTTTGGCACGGGTGCCCGCGACACCACACCGTGGCCAAACGCAACGCCGAGTTCTGGGCGGCCAAGGTTGCCGGCAACCGCGCGCGCGACGAGCGGGTGACGTCGATGCTCGAGGCCGAGGGATGGACGGTACTCCGGTTCTGGGAGCACGACGAGCCAGCGCTGGCGGCCTCAGCGATCGTCGCGGCGGTGCGGGAGCGGTAGCCCAGGACGTTCCGACCTCCGTCGTGTCGAACCGGACCGAATCAACCGGCACCCGATGATATAGGGAACGGTAGGACACGAATCCCGCGCTATTGACCGGCAACGCCGGAGTAATCTACAAAAAATCGGTCGCACGTTCACCTGTGTCAGGCCCCTCTGGTATCACCTTGTATACCGAGTTTTCATCTACAGGAGGTCCTGCAGACATGTTGCCGAGCCGTCGCATCGCTCTCATTCGAGCCCGGCGCCGCAACAGTCTCCGGCCTAGGTTGTCCCGTGCACCACAGTTCGCGCTCGGGTCCCAAACCCAGGTCGGGCGCGCCGAGTAGCAACTCCATGTCGACGTCTTCTCGGCCGCTACCGCCGGCCAGCGAGGCCGCGTACCAAATTCTGGTCGAGCACGGTCCACTAGGTGCCGGCCAACTCAGCGAGCGCCTCCGTACACAGGGCTTCAGCCAGTCGATCGAACGGCTGGCCCAGCTACCCGATCGATTCCCACATCGATTTCAGCTCAACAACGACGGCTTGTTGACCGTCCGTACCGCAGAAGTCCCCCACGACGCTCCAGAGCACCACCACCCTTCCCAAGACAGCAGGGACTGGTATCGCCAGACCAGCCTGCCCCGAGCGCCGGCAAACCGGGTAGCGGTGCTCGACATCGAAACGACCGGTCTCGACAGCGCGACGGATTTCATCACCGAAATCGCCCTGGTTGGCCTGAACGGTGATCCGCTGGCCAATCTGATGGTGCAACTCCCCGATCCGGTGAAGCGGCCTACCGAGAGTCTCTCCGTCGAATTCCCACTCCCCGACGCCCTCGAGCTCCTGGCGGCGCACCTCGCCGAGATCGATCTAGTGATCGGCCATAACCTGCTGGCATTCGACCTGCCGTTCCTTCAGGCCACAGCCAAACGCGCCGGCATCGCGATACCGCAGCTGCCGATCTGTGCCGACAGTCTGCATCTCGCCACTCTGGTCGATGTCGCCATGCCGAACCGCACCTTGGCCGACCTCGTCGAAGAATACGGCGTCGCCCACCACGAGGCGCATCGCGCCGCGGCCGATGCAACCGCCACGGCAGCCGTCGTACGCAAGCTCTTGGACGCCGTCGACATGACCGACTCCAGCTGGCAACTGACGGTAGGCGTGCTCGAGAGTTTCGATCATCCCCTGGTTTCGCTGCTACCCGAACTGCCTGCGAAGCCCGACCTGGCATCGTTGACCCGGGCTCCCGACCCGCTGTTGAACCCGGCCGCCTCTGCGTCCGCAGATGCGTGGTCGGCCACGCGGGATGCCTTCACCGCACTACAAACCAGCCGCGGACTGCGGTCACGGCCCGCACAGCAGGAAATGGCCCACGCTGTCGCCGAAGTATTCGATCACGGCGGCCGCGTGGCGGTCGAGGCCCCTACCGGCACCGGCAAGTCCTTGGCCTATCTGCTACCCGCACTGGGCCGTGCCTCGCGGCCCAACCAGCCCGTCGTCGTGGCCACCGCCACCAAGGCACTGCAAGACCAGTTGCGGGGCGAGGCGGCCCGCCTCAAGACCGAAGGTTTGCTCAACGCTCCGTTTCGTCAGCTACAGGGCGTCAACAATTTCGTCTGCACCCGCGAGCTCGAAGACGGCCTCGCCGATCGGGATGCCTCCCCACTCGCGCTGGCCGCAGCGATTCGGGCGGTCGCCGCCTCGCCGACCGGAACCTGGGACGACGTAACCGATTTCGCGCTCCGACAGCGCGATACCCGCTACGCTCGCACCCGCGCACAACTGCGCACCAACTCCGCCGGCTGCGAACGTACCCACTGTCGTTGGGCGCACGTGTGTCCGCTGACCCAGCAATTGAAAGACATCGACAAATCGCCCGGGGTGGTGTCGGTGAACCATGCGCTGATCGCCAGCTGGGTCAAGACCGCGCAGGCGCCCGGCAATGTGCTCAGCGACGGGCGCGCAGACCTGGTTTTCGACGAGGCACACGCGTTGGAGGACTCCCTAACCTCAGCGTGGACTGAGCGAGTCGATGCGCTGGAACTGGAAATCCTGGCCAACAGCCTGGCACCGCGCGCAAGGTTGATGCGAGACATCCGGTCCCGAGTGGGTGACGACGCTGCTTTTTCGGCGACTCACGAAGCCCTCGAGAACAGTCGCGCACAGCTGCGCGCCACGGGTGCTGAATTCACCGAGGCGGTCGCGCTCTATCTCCACGAATATTCCGGCCGTTCGAATTCAGTCGTCCTCAGCACAGGCGTCGTCACCAGTCGTCCTGAATTCAGATCGCTGCGTCAAGCTGCGACCGCGGTCCGCTACGGCCTGATTCAGGTGTCCAAGGCGGTGCATCAGCTACGTCAGCTGCTGGACGGGACCGGCGGCGCGGGGCCTACCGGCCGCCGCCTTCGTGGTCTGTTAGATCGCCTCGATGGCGCCGTCGATCTGCTCGACACCTTGCGGGAACTGCCCGACGGACACGTGTGGGTGTACGAACTCACCTGCGAAGAAGACGATCCCGCAGCGTGGACCTATGCCCGCATCCCGATCCACGTCTTCCCGGAATTCCAGCAATCGATAGTCGACAAGACGCATTCGACCGTCTTGTCATCGGCGACGCTCACCGTCGAGCACCGCTTCGACTATTTGGCTTCCCGCCTGGGAATCCGTATCGACCCCGATCCAAACGACGGTTGTTTCCGAGCATTGAGTTTGTCTTCACCGTTCGACTACGCAAAACAATCGCGGGTGATCCTGACCAGTCACCTGCCCATCCCGATCCCGGTGAACGAGCGCGAGTTCTGCGAGGAAATGGCTGCCGACCAGACCGGATTCCTGTCCTTGTCCGGCGGCAAGGCATTGACCTTGTTCGCCGCTCGTAGCCGAATGGAGACCGTCGCCGCAGGTGTCCGGACCCGCGCAACGGAATTAGCCCAGCGTGGCGTTGAGCTGTTGGTGCAGAACGAGCAGAGTCGCTCGCAGATCCAGCACCGGTTCAGAAGCGATCCGGGCACGGTGCTCTACGGGCTGCGTTCGTATTGGGAGGGTTTCGACGCTCCCGGCGAGACGCTGTCGTATCTGTTCATCGAGAAACCACCCTATCCGCATCCGGACGATCCACTGATCGCAGCACGACAGCGGGCTATCGCTGAGCGCGGCGGTGACCCGTTCCTGGATTACGTGCTGCCTATGACGGCCATGCAGTTCACTCAAGGGTTCGGCCGACTCATACGCTCCGAGGAAGACCGGGGCGCTGCGTTGGTCTGTGACCGCCGCCTGCACTCCCCGACGCAGGCTCAGCGAGTGATTCTCGGATCTCTGCCGGGGCCAGACGTGTACGAAGCGGTCGATCGCGACGATGCCTGGACCAGCGCCATCGAATTCGTCACCGGATCAGCACCCGATCTATCCGATGCAATCAGCTTCGGCCGGGACGACGTCAGTGAGCTGTTGGAGAGCCTTCGCCTGGTGCCGGGAGAAGATCCCACCTCCAAGCTCATTGAGGCGGCCGAAAAGCTTTTCGGGATAACCGAACTACACCCCAAACAACTGGAGGTAATGCGGGCATTCATCGAGGGAAGAGATTTCCTGGCGGTGCTGCCCACCGGTTTCGGCAAATCCGTCTGCTTCCAGTTACCGGCGCTGCTCGCTCCCGAAGACCGAGCCACGGTCGTGGTCTCACCGCTGATCGCCCTGATCAAAGATCAGGTAAACGATCTGCGCGGACGCCGCGGTATCCGACCGGTGCAGGGCATCACCGGTACCACCTCGCGCGTGGTGCAGACCGAGATTTTGCGCGACACCGCCGACGGCAAAGTGCGGCTGCTGTACGTCTCACCGGAACGACTGGCCCGCGATCCGGTGCTACGCGGCGCGCTCGGGCGTCAGGAACTCAATCGCGTGGTGGTCGACGAGGCACACTGTGTCTCGGTGTGGGGCCACGATTTCCGGCCGGAGTTCAGGCAGGTTCCGGCATCGGTGGCAACATTCAACACCCGCCCACCACGAGCCGGCTTGACCGCCACGGCCACCCGGGAAGTGGAAGCCGACATCACCGGATCGTTGGAGATGCACGAGCCCGTGATGGTCCGCGAGCCCAGTGACCGGCCGAATCTTCGGTTCCGCGTCCAGGAATGCGGCAGCGAACGTGCGCGCGCCCGCGAGCTATTACGGTTCGTCACGTGGGCAAAGGATCGCCCCGGGATCGTGTATGTGACACGGCGATCTACAGCCGAGGAGATCGCCGCCCTTTTGCGCCGTGCCGGTTACTCCGCCCGCGCCTACCACGCCGGGATGGTGCCCGAGCAGCGTGACGCCGTCCAAGAGGACTTCGACTCCGACACCACCCGAATCATCGTCGCCACCAAGGCCTTCGGAATGGGCATCAACAAGCCCAACATCGCCTGGGTGGTGCACTACGATCTGCCGGACTCTCTCGATGGCTACGCGCAAGAAGCCGGCCGGGCAGCGCGCCAGCGCGATCTGACCGGCGAGTGCTTGCTGCTGTACACCCAACGAGATCTGCTGCGGCGCCGCCGCCTGATCGACACGCACGATCCCAAGACCGACGCCACCATCACCCAGCAGCTGTTGACCGCGCTGTGGTCATGCCCGGAACGTGGGGACAGCCGGGTGTTCGACGTCGAGGAGATAGCCGACACGCTGGCCATCGAAGACGACGAGCTCAACGTCCACCTCGCGCAGCTCGAAAGAGTAGGCGCCCTCACACAAGGCCTCGACTGCTCGGCACGCGGCACCGTCGACGTCGGTTCCCGGGAGCCCGAGGACGAAGAGGGCAAGCGCTTGTTTCGTGAGCTGTTCTACAAACACAACCGCGCACGGCCCAATGTCCGCATCATGCTGGATTTCCAACAGCTCAGCGACGAACACGACTATGACCCGGACGCCCTGGAGCAGCGGCTCATAGAGTGGTCCCTGGATCGGATGATCACATTCTCCAGTTCGCGTCGGCTGCGGCGCGTTCGGCTGACCAAGCGTGATGCGCCGGCCGATGCGCTGGCCCGAGAATCCGCGCACTGGAAAGCATGGCAGCAGCGCCGCCTCGGCGCCATGATCGACTACGCCACCAATACCTCGGAATGCCGCCGCGTCTTGGTCGCCCGGCATTTCGGCGACGAAGTATCCGACTGTTCCAGCCGCGACATCGAACGCTGCGATGTCTGCGATCCGCAGAACCCACCGTGGGCTTCGCTCCCCGATCATCTGGTGGCCGACCCGGAGCTGCTGATCAATGCTGAGCTCACCGTGCTGCAAGCAGTCGCGTGGGCATCCAGATTCCGGGGCGGCGCCTACGGGGAAATCAGCTTGCGTGCCGCGGTATTGGGCAACGACTCTCTTGGCCCGGGGCGGCCACTGGGCCAAGGCGTCCTGAATTGCCCGCAATTCGGCGCGCTGCGCCACGTCCGCAGCGGCGAGAAGCGCTGGGACGACGCCGTCACCCAACTCATCGACAAGAAGCTGATCGAGCGGCGCAACGTCCAACGGGACGTCTCGCAGACCTCCTACCAAACCCTCGCCTTGACCCCTCTCGGCGAGCAAACCATTGGAGTTTCTGGAACAGGATGATCGAGAAACGAATCACCGAACAGCTGCTCGAAGCCGGTGAATTGATACTCACCCCACGGGAACGCGAAGCGCTAAAGCTGCCTGAACACAGCACGACGGTCGAGATCGAGCTTGACGGCGAGACGTTCGGCGCGCAGTGGAACGGACGCAGCCGCAAGCTCAGCGGCGACACCCTGAGCGAGCGACTCTGCGACTACGGGCAAGTCAACGGGCTACTGCGGTTCGCCAAGGACGGCAACGGCTACCGCCTGTCGATACTGCCGCCGGGGTCGACGATCACCATCGACAACAGCAAAACACCCCAAGAATCACCAAGCCGCCCCGCCGACAAGCCGAAATTCAAGCGCCGCCCCACTGTCGATCGTCAGTTCCAATCCGACGACAAATACGACTGGGGCACCGGAAAAACCCGCACCGTCGGGTTCCTGGCCGAATCACGTAACCTGCTTGCCGACCAACTCAAGGCAGCCGGCTTCGACCCACTGGAAATGGTCGAGCTGCGGCTCCAGGGCGAGGAACTGGCGACACTCGACGACTTCGAAGAGTTGCTGTCCGTCGACGTCTCCAACGTCGATCGCATGCCGCATCAGGCCGCCGCAGCCCGTCACGCCCTATCGCGGCTACGAGGCAGGGCGATCCTGGCAGACGAGGTCGGCCTCGGCAAGACCATCGAAACCGGTCTTGCGATGAAAGAACTGACACTGCGCGGCTTGGCCAAGCGGGTGTTGGTGCTCTGCCCCGCACCACTGCGTGATCAGTGGCGCGAGGAGATGGATCAAAAGTTCGATCTCCGCTTCGATGTGGCCTACGGCAAGGCTGATATCGGCAATCAGGAAAAGCTGATCATGAGCCTGCCGCTAGCGCTAAAGAATATGGAGAAGCTGACGGCGGAACCTTGGGACATCATCGTTCTCGACGAGGCCCACCGAGCGGCCGGTGCAGGTGCCCGAAAAACCCGCGAATTGGTAACCCGATTGACCACCGCCTGTCGGTATGCGTTCTTTTTGACTGCGACTCCGGTGCAGAACGATCTGGTGGAGTTGTATCGCCTGGTCGAGCTGTTGCGTCCCGGTACCTTCAAATCGGAGAGTGCCTTTCGCGCCGAATACATGGCCAGCTACGACTCACGCACCCCGAGGGACCCTGCCGGACTTCGCCGCCTGATCAGCAGCGCGATGATCCGGACAACCCGCGCTCAGGCCGGAGTCGACCGGGTTGTGCGCCGCGCCGTGGACGTACCGATCGACCTCGGGCCTCGGGAGCGCGAACTCTACGCGCTCAGCACCGATCTGCTTCGCAACATCATGCGCAGCCCCGGCGACGCGATGCGCCGCCGGAGTCTCGCACTCCGGTTGACCGCCAGCCCGTTCTCGATGGGAACCACTGCACTACGGATGGCCGCACGCCACAACGACGAGCACGTACGCAAGGTGCTCAACGAGGTCGGCCATCTTGCCATGGATATCACCAGCTCCGCCCGCGAAGACCGGGCTCTGCAGATCACCCGCGATTGGGTGCGCGAACACGGGCGAGTACTGATCTTCACCCAGCACACCGATACCGTCACCGGCTTGCTTCGCCGAATCGAATCCGAAGGTCTGACCGCACGCGCTTTCCACGGTTCGATGTCGGCCGGTGAACGCGCCGCCACCATCTCCTCGTTCCGATCCGGCGAAGCCCCGATCATGATCTCGACGGACGCCGGCGCCGAAGGCCAAAACCTGCAGTTCTGCAATTGCGTCCTCAACTACGACCTTCCGTGGAATCCGATGCGAATCGAACAGCGCATTGGCCGTGTGGACCGGCTGACCCAGCCGCGGGACGAGGTGTTCGTCGCGAATCTGTATGCCCGCGACACCATCGATGCAAATGTCTACTTCCTGCTGGCCGAGAAGCTGCGGATGTTCGAGCTGCTGTTCGGCCAGGTCACCACGATCCTGGGCGAGATCGACGACTCCAAGTCGGCAACATTCGAATCCCGCGTCCTTGGAGCACTTTTCGCTGAGAACGATTCGAAGATGGAACAGCTCCTCGGCGAACTCGGAACCGAGCTCGCCGGTGCTCGCGAACGGGCCTCCACGTTGATCGCGGCTGATAGCGGACTATCGAGCTGGATGGCGTCGGCATTCGAACATCGCGAAGGGCTTACCAAGGCAGGCAGCAGCGAGCTGGCTCCGGAAATCAGTGAGCGCGCCCGGATCAGGCAGCGCAGCGTGCAATCCTGGGTACGCCGCGTGTTGAAGGCTCTCAACGCGGAAATTCTGCACGACACCGGCGAAGGTGACGGCGCGTTTCTGACCGCGAAGCTAGACGACGAAGTCGGCGAAGAGCTCGGTGGCCGCACGCTGCTGCATCTGGCGTTTGACAGACATGGTCTGGACAATCATCCCGCCGCGGAATTGTGTGCAGTGGGCTCCCCGGTCTTCGACGAGCTGCTCGGGCTACTGCGGATGCGTGGCGACATGCATGCGACAGTGCCGGTGATCCCCGAGGACCCCGGCCCCAGCCCACTTCGGCATGCACCCAGTACCTCGCTGGTTCGCCGTCGGTTTATCCCCTCGGGAACCTGGAGTGGTCACGCGACGTTTCGCGCTACGGTCGGCGAGGCCGAGACGACCGAGCACATCATCACCAGTGACATCGCCGGCGGCGGCGAGAATCGGATGCCGCGACGGCCGCTGGACGACGGCGAACCTCTCCCCTCAGCGTTCGGCATGCCCAAAAAGGTGATTACGGAGTTCGAGCAAGAAGCCGCCCGGCAACTTGAAGTCCTTCGCCGTGAACGAACCGAAAAAATAGCGCAGGAACAGGCGAGGGAACGCGAGCGCATCCGCGGCGGCTACCAGGCACAGATCGCCGAGGCCTATGTCAAAGAAGACCGTGAGCGACTGCAACGGGCGTTGCGTTCTGAGGAGCAGCGACTCCAGCGTCAACCGGATGTGCGGGCTCGCGCGAAGCTGCTGGCGTTCACTCTGGATGAAGACGACTGGCTGGTCGAAGAGATCTGGCGTGGCCCAGGAGATTCCGAGGTGCAGCTGACCTACGCCTGGGACCCTGCAGATGTTCCTGACGTGATCAGTGATGCGACGGATCGGCCGATCAAGATTCTGGCCCTGTGCTCCCAGTCCCACACCGTTGATCAATCGGAAGTCAGCGAGTGTGGTTCATGCGCCAATCATCTTTGCAGCGGCTGCGGCAACGATGCGCAGTTCACCGAATGCCCGATTTGTGCGGTGTCGATCTGCGGTGCCTGTCGATCCGCTTTCGGTGGGCTCTGCCAAAGCTGCGCGACCCCGCAGCGAGCACCGGAACTCGATGAGGATTTTGCAGTCGGCTGGCGACTGAGCGATCAGCTGACGCTGTTGGTCGGCGAACGGACTGCGCGACTCGTGCGGCCGCAGAATGCAGGCTCCAAGCTGATCGTTCGCGATGAAGATCTAACCGATGCACACCGCGTGAAGATGCGGGCATACGCGGTGAGTAATGGTTTACCCGCCGATAGCGGCGTGGAGTTGCTCGACTACGCCGTTCCACGCCAAAGTGTCAGCGATCCAAACCGTCTCGCGGTGAAGTCCAGTTCTGAGATCGACGTGGAGATCTCGATCAGCGAGAACCCCTCATCGGCCATCAATGCGACCGCAGTCCGTGATCTCCCCTCCGCGAAAGACCCTCGGGTGTCCGGAGAGACTGCTGCCGGCCTCGAAACCTTGCTCGCACAGCTACGGCACAGGGTTCCTCCCGCAGCCCCGCCAAGCGTCGTAGTCACACGACGCAACCGCTATGTCGACGTCTACCTCGAAGTCGATCGTCTCGTCGAGGAAGTCGCACTTTCAGGTGAAAGTGGCGCGACAACAGTGATTGGGCAGCACGAGACTCCACTGAATTGGCGCACACCAACTGTTACCGAAGCCACCGTCGCCGAAGCCCAGCTCGGAGGCGTACGTGTGATCCTGGAGCGCAGAAACGACGCGGTCCTTGTCAAAGCTGGGAACAAAGAATGGCTTGCCCTCCTCGACGGCCAATCCCCCGGAGAGCAACTGAGGTGGTTCGAGCACTTACAGTCACGTGGAACCCCCGGGGGACGCGTCGGCAAGCCCGCTCACGAAGCAGCGTCTATCATCCAGCCCTTCCCATCACCGGCTGAGTGTCGACTTCTAGAACGCAGCATCGAACCGGCGGTTGAACTTCGCGATGTCGCTGCCCTCACCGATCTTGTGTCGGCGACCGGCCCCGCACCACTACGGGCGGGTGCCGACACGAAGCCGGTAAAGCCTGCTAGCAGACTGCCGCGTGCGCTGAATAGCGCACTCTTACAGCGATCGGCACGATCCTTCACAACCGTTGTCCACAGCGGCTTTGAAGTGGTTGAAAGGTGGCGCGGGCATGGCGATGCGATACACCGATACCGGACATTCGACGGCCATCCTGTAGCACCGACTCTTGCTGATGTGGGTATTGCAGCTACGGACTTCGGAGTCTGCTGCGACGGTCATTTCTATCAACCCGGCACCGCTGCACTCTGTAATTCCTGTAACAGCTGGGCATGCCGCTCCTGTGATGAAACCGCGCACCAAGCGTCGATAGCCTGCCCTCGCTGCACTGCGTTGGTATGCCGACGCTGCCTAACCGACACCCATGCCCTGCCCCTTGTCCCCTGCGCCATCTGTGGTGATGTTGCCTGCTCCGAGTGCGGTTGCGATCCACACGTCGACGCTTGTCGCGTCTGCGATCGCGCCATGTGCGTATCGTGCCGCGTCGGCGATCTGTGTCCGGCATGCAATCAGCTGGCGCCGGCGACCGAAGGCCAGTTGCGCACGCTGCCCGCCGAACTCGCCGCTGCGGGAGCCACCGTTCTCGTTGGGAACGACCCGGACGCTACCACTGTGCTCATCAACCGCGGCGGCACCGTGGAACAGGCCGTAGTGAGGTCGGGCGTGGTCCATCGCTGGATATTGTTCGGCCACTCCAAAATTGATGACGTTTACCGACTTGAGCTGGTAGCTGCCCGCGTATATGGCGTACAGCTCAGCACGACGATTGAGGCGGTAGACAGGGAGGCACCCCTCGTGGTTCCGCACCGTGTCGTTCGATCCGAGCGAGCCTTCTGCGCCTCTTGGTCGATCGATGGGCTCAATGTATCGGGAGAGAGCACAGCCTCGTTTCCCGACACCGATGGCGACCTAGTTCGCCTGATTGCCCGCGAATTCCCTGCCGCCGGGGCCCTGCCGACGCCGTGCGAGGCAACACCGGTTCAGGTTCGTCAGGTGATCGAGTCTGCATCAATTCCGCCAACCTCCACACTGCGCTTGCGGTGGCATCGCATCGGATACGACGTACTCATTACCGATTCCGGGCTGCTCGCGCGAGCGATATCGGGAGCATCCGCACGCGAGAACGTGGTTTCGTGGTCGGTGCCAGAAGCGCCTCCTGCCTGGGTTAATGACTTCTGGAATCCAGCTCCGGCCATTCGTGGTTTCGCTGCAAACGATGGCGTTGAAGTTGCCGTCGTTGGTATGGCCTCACTTCTGGCCATCGGGATCCGCGTATCCGGCGTGACGAACTGGTACTCGATTTCAACATCCCATAATGCCGCTGCGGCCACGCTACTCGCGCGCTGGATGCACCTCGGTGATGCCGATGAAGTTGGCATTTTCACCGACCCCCGGCAGATCATCCGGTCGTCGGTTTCAAATGCGAAGAACGTCTCCTCGCAAATCCGGGCTGTCGGCGTTACGAAATCGATCCCCAGTCAAGATTTTCCGCGAACCAACGCGAAGAACGCTTTGCAGGTCTGGATGCCGGGCGAATCAGTTATCGTTCCGCAGTATGGCGTGCTGCCGGAACATTTCAGAGCCGCACTACAGCGACATTTCGGCATCGGCTCTCGGATCGTTCTGGAAATCGGCGCTCATGTCCACGAGTCGGTGACTACCGAGGACGGCGAAGTCTGGCAACACGACATCGACCTAGCGGCGGGTGCAACCGATGCACGCCTACTTGACAGGACGACGAGCCTGCCGCGAACCGCGGGAATGATCGACCGAGAAGGACACTTCGGCGACGACACCGTCTGCTGCGGATACTGCGGCGGACGCGTCTGTACGGTCTGCACGGACGGCATTGTGCGGTGCGACTGCTGCACGATCGCCGCCTGTCGACGCTGCGTTCAACCATTGCAGGCTCTGACGTGGCTTTGCTCAGCGTGCACCGGGATGCGTCGCCCGAGTCGCAGCGAGGCGCGTCAGCACGGGCGCCGGTTGCTGACCCGAAACATGTTGATCGGAGACGACGTCCACCATGAGGTCGTCGTCGAACGCACGAAGCAAGGTTGGATCCGCCAAACGGTCGACGGTGACCGAGCCCCAATCACCAGTCACGTAGTTGTCGAGTTCCTCGACGGCCGGCTATCGGCGAAGGGGGGCTAGCGAGGAGCGGCCATTGACGAATTCCACCGCAGGCACACAACCACCGGTCCCGGCGCGTTGACCGACCGCTCAGGTAGCCCGCGGTCGTGGCTTAGGTCAGCACCGACGGCTTGCCCCCCTGAATCCCCCGCAGCATCTGCCTGGTCGCCACCACGTGCAGCCGCGTCCCGATCACCAGGGCGCGATACATCCGGCCGTGTAGCCCGGGGAAGGCGGCATACGAACGGGCACGCACACAGGTACCGCCGCCCGCCGCGTCACTGAGTTCGAATTCCAGCCGATACCGCGAAAACCGGTGCCGCCCGGCCAGACTGATCCGCTGCTGTTCCACACGCTCCGCCACGTCAAAGCCGGCCCGCGGCTGCGGGCCGAGCAGCGCGACCAGGGGATTGCGTTCGGCGCCGCGTAGTAGGGATTCGACATACCGCTGCAGGCTGTCCCAGGCGGTCGCGCGCGGCGCATCGATGCGTACCGTGTGCTCGTCGATGTAGGGCAGTTCGCTCATCTCCGCCTCCTCCGTCAGAAACGACCTGTCAGCATTCGCCGTCGCTCCTGTCCGCTAGACGATCCCGCGCCACCGGATGTGACATCACCCGGCCGTCACACCTCGCCGCCGTCGCCCGTCCTTCCTAGAGACACCCGAAACAGGAAGGACTCAAACCATGAACACCGCACTGTGGACTGCCCAGGTCGTGCTGGCCGCGATCTTCGCGGCGTCCGGGACCGCCAAACTCACCATGTCCCGCGAGCGACTGCTGGCCACCGGCCAGACCGGGATCGCGATGTTCCCGATGCCGGTGGTGCGCTTCACCGCGGCGATGGAACTCCTGGCGGCCCTCGGCCTGATCGCTCCCGGACTCACCGGGATCGGGCCGGTGTTGACCCCGCTGGCTGCCGCCGGCTTGTGTGTGGTGATGGTCGGTGCCGCCTGGGCGCACTCGAAGCTGCACGAGCCGGCCAGCGTCGCGGTGAACGCCGTACTGTTCGCGACTGCGGCCTTCGTCGCACTGGGCGCGCTGGTGTGACCGCCCCTCAGAACGTATCCACGAACCGCGGCCGCGGCTCGCCTTGCCCGTACCCGGTCGAGGCCGCCAGCGTCGCCGCGATCACTCCGCGGGTCTCGGCGGGGTCGATGACGTCGTCGATTTCGAAAATCGCTGCGGCATTGAGGGCTTTGGCGTGTTCTTCGGCCGCGGCGGTGGCTTCGCGCACCCGCGCCTCGCGTTCGTCGTCGTCAGCGATGGCTTCCAGTTCTTTGCGCAGCCCCAGCCGCACCGCGCCCTCGAGGCCCATCGGCCCCAGGTGTGCCCCCGGCCACGCCACGGTCAATACCGGCTGGTGCAGACTGCCGCCGAGCATGGCTTGCGCACCCAGCCCGTAGCCGCGACGCAAGATCACCCCGATCAGCGGCACCCGCAGCGCCGCCCCGGCCACCAGCAGCCGAGATGCCCGTCGCACCAACGCTTCTGCTTCGGCCGCCGGGCCCACCATGTAGCCGGGACAGTCCACCAGCGACACGATAGGCAGCCCGAAGGCGTCACACAACTGCAGGAATCGGGCGGCCTTGTCGGAGGCACCGGCGGTGATCGCCCCGGCCATCACCATGGTGTTGTTGCCGATGATGCCGACCGGCCGGCCGTCGATGCGGGCCAGCGCGGTGACCATCTCGGGTGCGAACTTCTCCCGCAAGAACGTCACCGAGCCGGTGTCGGCCAGGGTTTCGATGATCGGTTTGAGTGGATAGGCCCGGCGGGCCCGCTCGGGAATCATGGTGCGCAACGCGTTCTGGTCGGCGGCTTCCCCTGGCGCGGTCGCGCCCTGGAAGTAGCCGAGGACTTGTTTGGTCACCGCGACGGCTTCGGCTTCATCGGCCACCACCACGTCGACGACGCCGTTGGGCGCCTGCACCGAGATCGGGCCGACGTCGTCGGGGGCGATATGGCCCAAGCCGCCGCCGGCGATCATCGCCGGGCCCGCCATGCCGATCGAGGTGTCTTCGGTGGCGATGATCAGATCCGAGACCCCGGCGATGACGGCGTTGCCGGCAAAGCAGCGGCCCTTGACCACCGCGATGCGCGGCACCAGCCCGGACAGCTTGGCCCACAACGCGAATGCCGGCACATCCAGGCTGGACACGGTCGGATAGTCGGTGTCACCGGGGCGCCCGCCGCCGCCTTCGGCGAAGAACACCGTCGGCAACCGCAGTCGTTCGATGAGCTCGAACAGCCGATCCTTCTTGAAGTGGCCGATGGCGCCCTGGGTACCGGCCAGCACGGTGTAGTCGTAGGACAGCACCGCGCACGCGCTGCGTTCGGGCCCGAACAGGGCGCCGTTGATGGTGGCGGTGCCGCCCAGCAGTCCGTCGCCGGGGGTGTTGGCGATCAGGTCGTCTTTGTCGCGCCGGGCGCGTTGGGCGGCGATGGCGAAGCGCCCGTATTCGACGAACGTGCCGGGGTCGATCAGGTCGGCGAGGTTCTCCCGGGCGGTGCGGCCGCCGGCGTCGTGGCGGCGTTGCACGGCGTGCGGTCGGGCCGAGTCCTCGGTGAGGGCGCGGCGGCGCAGTAGTTCGAGCAGGTCGTCGCGCAGCGGGGTGTCGGGCATCAGGCGGGTTCCTTACGCAGCGGGGGTCAACGTGCACACCATCATGGGCCGCGGGGGCTCCACAAGCCTGCGGCCGGGTGGTGTGCGGCGTTTCCGGACCATAGGGGTTGTTGCCCGCCTCTGAGCGACAACCCCCGCCCGCGGGGCGACATAACGCCGACTGTCGCTGCAAGGCGGGCAACTCCCCTATCCCTCCACCCGGCGCCGGCCCCTACCCTGAACCGCATGGCGAACGAGGAACAGCAGCAGGCCTGGGCCACCCAGGGTGTCGACTGGGTCACCCATGCGGCCGTCTTCGACGCGGTGCTGGCACCGTTCGCCGACGCGGTGATCGCCCACGCCGACATCACCCCTGGCGCGCGGGTGCTCGACATCGGCTGCGGCTCGGGCACCTTGCTGCAGCGCACCACGGACCTGGGCGCCGACGCGTTCGGGGTGGACATCTCCGAGCCGATGGTGGCCGCCGCCCGCCGCCGGGTCCCGCAGGCCACCGTGGCGCTCGGTGACGCCCAGACCATGGATCTGCGCGACGGCGACGACGGTGCCGCGTTCGACCGGGCGATCTCCCGGTTCGGGGTGATGTTCTTCGAGGATCCGGTCGCGGCCTTCGTCAACATTCGCGGCGCGGCGGCACCCGGAGCCCGGTTGGCGTTCGTGTGCTGGCGCGACGGCGACAACCCGATGTTCACCGCCGGCGTCGACGTGCTGGCCGCCAAGCTGGAGTCCCCGCCCGCCGCGCCGGATCCCGGCGCACCCGGACCGCTGGCGTTCGGCGATGCCGACCGGGTCCGCGCCATCCTGGCGGAGTCCGGCTGGAGCGACGTCGTCATCGACGCGTTCGACGGGATCTGCAACTTCGGCGTCGACGGTAGCGACGGCGTCGAGGAACGCTTGATGCTGCTGCTGTCCAACCGCACCGGACAGCAGGCTCGCGCCGAACTTACCGAACGCCTGGGCGCCGACGGTTGGGCCGCGGCCGTCGAGGAAGTGCGCGACGAGCTGCGCCGCCAGCGCGTCGACGGGGTGGTGCAGTTCCCGGGCCGGACCTGGGTGGTCACGGCGATCAATCCGGGCTGATCCTGTCAGTCCCCACCCCTACCCTCGCGGCCAGGACCTGGAAGGAGTGGCCGTGTTGGGGAGGCTGTGGGATGCGATCTTCGGTGAACCGGAGCCCATCCCTGACAGACCGCCGCTGCTGAAGCTGACCATCGAACAAGGCGCACGGTTGACGCCGTTCACCGAGCAGTGGATCGAGACCGCCAGATCCACCATGCCGCTCACCGACGACGAGTGGCGCACCTGGGAAGCTGGGATGCAGGCCGGTTATGCCGCCGCCGGTCGGCGCTGGCCCGGAGTGGTGGTGCGGGTCGGGTCGCCGGTGGTGGGTGCACTGGCCGCATCAGTCGCAGTGCAGGTGCTCGGGCAGCTTCGCCGCGACGGGGTCGTCTATGCCGCAGCGATCGACGCCCGGATCCGCGAGCTGACCGAGCACGGGGTTGATGCCGAACTCCGCCCGGCGGTCACTGCTGCGGCTACCGAGGCGGTGCGTGGCGCCCTGGCGCAATCCGCCGCGACTTCCTCGCCGCCTACCGATTGTCCGGACTGGGTGCAGTTCCCCCGGTCCGACCTGGTGGCTGCGATGTGCGACGTAGGCGCCAGATCGATCTATCACAAGGCTTTCAAGCGGGTCTGGCTTCCGGTCCAATATGCGGTCGACTTCCCGATCTTTAATCCGCTCACGACCGCTATCGGTGACGCGGTCCCGGACGGGTGGAGCTACGAGCAGTCCTATCGCATGCACTGCGAATCGGCTTTCGCCGCGTTCGTCCGGGATGAGGCGAAAGTTCCGCTCGACGAAGCGCTCTTGCGATACAGCGAAGCCCGCCAGAACATGCTCCTGACGCCGCTGTGGTGGACGGCGCACTATTTCGTGATGGTTTGTGATCGACCCACCGAACTGCATCTGGACGAATACGACGGGGCTGGTCGGTTGCACAACGCTTCTGGCCCGGCGGTCCGCTGGGCCGACGGTCGTGGACTGTACTTCTGGCATGGCACCCCAGTGCCGGCCGAGTTGATCGGCGCCGACTGGGATGTCGCCCGGATCCTGGCCGAACCCAATCTGGAGCTTCGTCGCAGCGCGATCGAACGCCTGGGCTGGGATCGTTTCGTCGCCGATGCGGGTTTTCGGCTGGTGCATGAGGCACCCGATCCGGCGAACGCCGGGCAACGGCTGCGGTTGTACGACGTGCCGCGGGATGCGGTGGGTACCCGATTGCGGGTGCTGGTGTGCAGCAACGCGACCCGGGAACGCGACGGCACCCGCCGCAGCTTCGGAATCCTGGTTCCGACCGACTGCCGCACCGCGCTGGCCGCCGCGGCATGGACCTTCGATGTGCCGGTTGCCGCCTATGCCGGCCTGGCCCGCGCAACCTGACCGCCCTCACCCGAAAGGAAACACCGTCATGGCAACCCTGCGCGATCTAAGCCAGCTGACCGGGATCGGTATCGTCGCCGATCACGACCCCGAATTCGACATTCCGGTGCTCGATGGCCTGCAGCGTCAAGGCGACGTGCTGGTGCTGCCCGGTTCCGCGGTGGCCACCACCGCGGTCCCGACCGCGGGCACGCCGGTGGTGCGCGGCGAGAGCAGCGGCAACACGCACGGCATCTACGCCGTCGACGGGCCGGTGTACTGCGACAACGACCTCGCCGACGAGCTGCGGGTCGCGACAGTGACCGTGCCCAACGGGTCCGTCGCCTACCTGTGTCATCCCGAGCACGGCTTCATGGGTATCGGTCCCGGTAACTACGAAATCCGTCGGCAACGCGAGTGGGCCCGAGGGATACGCACCGTCGCCGACTGACGTTGACGACGGTAACCGACCTTGTCGGATGCTTCGGTAACCATGTCCACAGAGTCCTGGAGAACCCCACTCCAGGCCCGGAAGTTATGGACTACTTTGTAGTACACTAGTGGAGCGCGTTCGGCATGGTCGATTGGTCGTACCGGAGCAACTACATCAACAAGCACGGCGTCAGTTCGGAAGAAGCCGACGAAGCGATATCCGATCCCGCACGTGTGACACTCACGCCTGATCCGGCATCGATATCAGGCCGAAGTGTCCGTGTTATCGGCTATTCAATGACCGCCTCAGCCGTCCTGACAGTCATCGTGCTCGAACACGAAGGCACCACCATCGGCGTTAATGCCTGGAGGGCCAACGACTTAGATCGGCGACGCTACAACGGCACGGAGAAATCATGACCTCGCAAAAGGTGACGGCGAAGAAGGACCTCGCGGCGATCCTCGCCAGGGAAGCCGCGGCGATCGATGCTGACCGCGATGCCCCGATTACCGATTCCACTGTGGTGACCCGCGGTCACGGCAGAAGCAAGACCTTGCAGGTTCGGCTCAACCCTGAAGAACTAGACGACTTGGAACGCCTTGCCGCCGACCGCGGCCTGCCAACATCTACGGTCGCACGTGAAGCGATTCTCCACCTGATTCGGCCGACCGCTGCCCGCTCCAAGGCAGCCCGTCGGCTCGTCGACGACTTCGCACGTTACCTTGATTCCCTGGCGAGCACTACCAACCAGGACGCACCGGGTAAGTAGCGCGACACGACGCATTCGATGGTCGGCACCCCGCGGATTTGATCAGCTCGTGGATCGAGGTCGGCTGCGGCCAGTGGCACTTTGCCGGCAGCTCAGATGCCAGCCGCGACACCGTTGCCCTCGCTCTCACGCGATCCCTTCGCGATAGCGTGACCACTACCGTTCCGCGACCCCGAAGGATCCCCGTGACCGACGCCGCCCACCCCTTCGACCGCGCCCTGCAGCTTCAGACCGTCGACGCCGGCACCGTCCGCGGGACCACCCGCCCGGACTGGGCGAACATGGTGGGACCGTTCGGGGGCATCACCGCCGCGGTGCTGTTGCGCGCCGTGGAGAACCGCCCCGACCGCATCGGTGACCCGTTGGCACTGACCGTCAACTTCGCCGCGCCCATCGCCGACGGCGACTTCGACATCGCGCTGCGTGCCGCGCGCACCAATCGCAGCAACCAGCACTGGATGCTGGAGCTGCGCCAGGGCGACGAGGTCAAGACCACCGCCACCGCCCTGTTCGGTCTGCACCGCGACACCTGGGCCGACGACGAGTCCCGTCCGCCGAGCGTGCCCGCCCCCGAAGACGTCGCCCCCGGCTCGTTCGTCGACGCCATCGTGTGGCCGAAGCGCTACGACATGCGTTTCGCCGAGGGACCGGTACCGCTGCGGGCGGTAGAACCCAGCGCGTCGTCGACCACCACCTTGTGGGTGCGCGACGCCGAGGGCCGGCCGCTGGACTTCGCCGGGCTGGCCTGCCTGTCGGATGTGTTCTTCCCACGGGCGTTTCTGCGGCGCGGCAAGTTCCTGCCCGCCGGCACCATCTCGCTGACCACCTACTTCCACGCCGACCGCACCGAAATCGAGGCGGTGGGAGCCGATTACCTGCTGGCCAGCGCGCACGCCAACCGGTTCTCCCGGGGCTATTTCGACCAGAGCGCGCACCTGTGGTCGCGCAACGGGCGGTTGCTGGCCAGCACCCATCAACTGGTTTATTTCAAAGACTGACATCGGCCGTTCACTCGGGTGAATACCGCGATTACCCGTGCTGAACTAGCGTCCGGGTCATGCCCGAGGAACTCGGCGCCCACGCCGACGCAGCACGCGCACGCGAAACCGCTCTGACGCAACGGTTGCAGCGCTCGGTGCAGGCCGACCGGGCCTTCGCCACGACACTGCAGGGTGCATCGCAGGTGGCCGTGCTGGGTCGCCGCCGGCTCGACGGCATCGAGAACGAGATCCGCCAGGCGTTGGCCCAGCATCGCGCCCTGGCCCTGGACACCCCCGCCGGCGCCCGCCAGTTCCAGCGGTTCCTGACCGCCAAGGCCCGCGATATCCAGCAGGTACTGACCGACACCACCGCCGACAATCACCGCCGCGCCCAGGCCACCCGCGCCCTGGGCGGTGGCTACCCGCGCGAAGACAAGCCGGATATCCAAGCGGTCGACTACGTCACGCACAAGCAGTCCCCGGCCCGCTCCGACGAGCGTCGACTCAACGAGATCGAGGCTTTCCGAGAGGTTTTCGGCCGAGATCCGGTTTCGGATTCGGACTGGACGACCGCGGCCGCACTCGACGCCCACAGCTATGACCCGACGCGTGCGGGCGTGGACGCCGAGATCCGGGTGGCGCGAATCGAACCCGTGCCGGGCCAGGGTGTGGTCCGGGCCTCGCAGTGGATCCCGCAGCGGGATGTCACCAGCTTCCCACCGTGGCGACGCGACTCCGGCAACAATCGTGGCCCCGACCCGAATTTCGATCCGGCGGACACCAAGGTCACCACCTATATCGACTACGACAACGGCATCGTGGTGATACGCCAGAACCCGTCGGTCGAACTGAACCCCGCCGGCGGCCCGGGACGGGTGGCGGTCAGCGCCCCCGAGGGCAGCGTCACCCAGGCCCCCGACGGTTCGGTGCGCATCAAGTACGACGCCGGAAACCCGTTGGCGCCCGGGGTGTTCACCGGCCCACACAGTCCGCTGGGCGGCCATCGCCTCACCGTCAACGGCGACCTGGTGTTCACCCCCGGCCCGGACGGCGTGCGGGTCGACGGCACCCGCACCGACTATCCGTCACTGGAGGTCTACCAGGACCTGCCCGACGGCTCCACCCGCACGGTGTTGATCGATCCGGCCCAGTCCGGCCGCAGCGGCGGCCCGGCACTGAATCTGCCGTTCCATCACGACGTCGGCATCGGCGGCAAGGCGTTCGCGCCGTTTGACCACGGCGGAAGTTGGAATCCGCGCTTCGATGTCCGCACTCCCCTGCCCGCCACCGAATTGGGCCCGACCAGTTCACCGCCGTCGGTTCCCGCACCGTCGGCCAGACCCGGCGGCTACCCCGCCTGAATCACCGAAAGGACCCGGTGCACCCCGCTATGAGCACCCCTGTCATCGCAAACCGCTACGGCCCGAACGCTTTGCTGCCCGCATTGGCGGCGATCGCCGTGGTCGGCACGACGGCGTGGATGTGGCTGCTGTACTGGATCGCCGACCTGTACCTGTTCGGCGTCGCGACCCTGCTGGTGATCGCGACCGGATTCCTCATGGCGCACAGCGGCGTCGGCCGGGCGGCGCACATCGGCCGCGGCATGCTGGTCGGCTATCTCGCGGCGCCGCTGACGATCGCCCTGGTGGTCATTCCTCCGGTTCTCCTCAACCAGCTACTGCATCTGGTGTGACGTCCTCGGGCCGCCGCGGCCCACCGTATTTGCCGTTGAGCAGCCGCGATACCGAACCCGGTTTCCACGGGCGACCGGTCGCGGTGCGCTGGCCGGCCGAGTTGAGGATCCGCGCCATCGCGGCCTGGGTGACGCCGCACCCGTCGACCAGCCAGCGCGCGTAGTTCTCCAGCAGCCGTTTGCGTTCCGGCCACGGCATCGACGGCGACGGCAGCGTCGGCGGCCGCGGGTGCCGACTGCGCTGGGCGCCCTCGGCCGGCACCAGGCGCACGGTCTGCGGGCCACGGGCGGCACCCAACGCCAGCTCGATCTCACGGCTGAGGCTCTTGGCGCCCTCGGCGGCCAGTGCGGCCTGATCGAGGTCGTCGACCGCGTGGACCTCCCGCCGCAGCGCGAAGTCGATCTCGTTCATTCCGCCGTCGGTGGGAGCGGAGTACAGGTTTCGGGTCAGCCGCAGGTTCAGGCCGTGTCGTTGCAGCACCAGGCTCATCCGCCGCAGGTGTTGTTCCCGGGTGAAGTCCGGGCCGGGAAACGGCACCCAGACGTCCATCCGGCCGGTGATCGCCCGGCCCAGCGCGGCGACCACCGCGGTGATCTCGGTCAGGTCGTCGGTGCCTGCGGCCGCGCCGTCTTCGAAACCGAACGCGTCGATGATCCTGCAGCCCCGCTTGGCGGCGTCGACGTCCAAGTCCGCGCGGTGCTCGACGGTCTCGCAGTCGCCGAGCAGCACGACGCGAGTGACGGTAGAAGAAGGTTGGTCTGCAGAATCCGACATTGTTGCCTCCCGATTTATGACGTACCCGTGGGGAATTGCGCGCTAGACGACTGTATCGGCGACCACCGACAAGTTACCGATCCAACCGCACCAGCGCTTCCCGGAAGTCCCTGTTGGGCAACGAATCCGGTAGCACCGCACGCGCATCGCGCAACGCGCGCTCCATCCCGACGCCGCGCAGCCGCGCCCCGTACAGCGCGGCGATGGTGGGGGTGCGGCTGTAGGCCTGCACGCAGTGCACGAACACGGTGCGGCCCTGGGCCCGCAGCTGCTCGATCGCCCGGACGGTGTCGACCAGAACGAAGTCCAGGTTCGGGTTCGCCCCCACCTGGTCGATCAGCCGGACGTCGAGGTGCGTCGCCCCGGCTGGTAGATCCTCGTCGGCGACCCGGCACAGTGACACCACCGCGTCGACGCCGTCGGGCAGGTGGTGCAGCGCCGCGACCCCGCCGATCCACACCTTTTCGTCGTAGGGATGTGCGACGGGCGGGCGCGCCCCGGGATATCCGTCATAGGTGTAGTCGAATCCGTCGGGTGCACCCTTGTCGATGATCTGCTCGGCCAGCTGGATCAGCCCGCGGGTGCGCAGGCCCGGCCATCCGCCGAGCTGCAGACGCCACGCCGACGGCACCGCGGTGGCACCGTAGACCGCCCCCAGCAGCCCGCCGGCGATCGCGGCGACGGTGTCGGTGTCGCCGCCGCCGCGCACCGCCGCTTCCAACGCCAGCCGCAGGTGATCGACGCGGAACACCTCGGCCCGCGGGTCCTGGTCGGGAACCGTGGTGCCGGCGATCGCCGACCAGGCACCCTGCAGCGCCGCGACCACCCAGCCGTTGGTGCGGGAAAAGCCACTCGGCTCAGCGTTTTCCGCTTCCTCGAGGCGCTGCTGCCACACCAGCCGGCGCTCGGCGTCGAGGTGGCCGAGCCCGACGCGCACGTCGAGTTGCCCGGTCAACACGGCATGACGGATCGCGGTGCACCACAGCACGCACGCGTCCCCGGCGTCCGGGTCGTAGTGGGTGAGTTCGCTGACCGTTCGCGCCGCAGCGACCAGTCCGGCCTCGTCGTCGAGGTAGGCCAACGCCACCGGCGCGGTCCGCATCAACGACCCGTTGCCGGCGGTGCGGCCGCTGCGTTCATGCAGTGCGGCGGATTCCTCCCACGCCGTCTGCGCGCTGATGCCGCGGCGGCCGGCCGCCGAGAGCACCGCGCGGGTCTGGATGCCGACGTCCTTGGCTCCGTGCGACCAGTCCAGCCAGCGGGCGACGACACCGTCCAGTGCGGCCGCGGAGCGCAGGTCGGCGCCGGTGGCGGCGGCCTCGGCGATCGCGATCGCCATCGAGGTGTCGTCGGTCCATTCACCGGGCTCGAACGGCCCGATGCCCCCGCCGATCATGTCGATGGGCTCGTGCGGCCCGCGGGGCCCGTCGAACTCATACCCGGCGCCCAGGGCGTCGCCGGCGGCGGTGGCCAGCAGCGCACCGCAGGCCCGGTCACGTTGTGCAGCAGTAAGACTCATGACCACTCTCCTTTCGTGGAGAACTCTCGGCCCGAGATTAGCGACGGGGTCTGACACGTCGGGGTGCGCGACGTCGGCCGCGCGAACTTGTCAGACCCTCTAGCTACCGTGCGTGACATGGACGAACCCCCTTTAGAGTGGCCCGGCGTGCTGGAACCTTCCCTGCTGTCGCAGGAGGTCGTCGCCGCCGGGCACCAGATGGCCGATGCGGCCGACGCCGGCGACTGGCCCGCACTGTTGGCCCTGTTGGACGCCACCCCCGCACTCAGCGTCAACCAGTGCCGGCCCGGCTGCCCCGACTGGCTCACCCCGCTGCACCGGGCGGCGCGGAACGGTGCCCCGACCGACGTCGTCGACGCACTGATTGCGCGCGGCGCGCTGCGTTCGCTGCGCGACGCCCGCGGATGGACACCGCGCGACGTGGCACTCGCCCAGCGCCATCCGCTGCCGCTGATCGCCCGGCTGACCCCACCGCCGTCGCCGCTGTCACAAGAGCGTGCCCGCATCCTCAACAGCAACCTGGAGTGGGTGATCGACGGCAGCATTCACACCGGCGCGGCCTTCACCGACCACAGCGACCGGGATCTGCGGCGCGCCCTGCGCTATCCCCCGGTGTCAGTGCTGCACGAGGCACCGGGCCGGTCGGTGCGACTGGCGGTCCCGGGCATGGCGCACGGGATCCGGGTCACGCTGCGGCACGGCTACCTGGAGACCTCCGGTGCGGGACGCGTCCACGTCATCACCCATCGGGGTGCGGTACTGGTCGATGAAGGGAGCGTGGACATGGTCTGAATCATCGGCCGGTAGCGTGACCGGCATGTCTTTTTCAATCGCCGACGCCCCCGACCAGTCCGGCCGCACCTTCGTGGTGACCGGCGCCAACGGCGGCCTGGGTGAGGTGGTCACCCGCACCCTGGCCGCCAAGGGCGCCACCGTGGTGATGGCCTGCCGCAACGCCGCCAAGGCCCAGCAGGTCGCCGACGGCATCGACGGTGACGTGCAGGTCGCCGAACTGGATCTGGCCAGCCTGGCCTCGGTGCGCGACTTCGCCGCCAAGCAAGGCGGCTTCGATGTGCTGGTCAACAACGCCGGGATCATGAACATCCCGATGCGGCGCACCGTCGACGGTTTCGAGACGCAGTTCGGGGTCAACCACCTGGGGCACTTCGCGCTCACCGGCCTGCTGCTCGACCGCATCACCGACCGGGTGGTGACCGTCGCCAGCATCGCCCACAAGCAGACCCCGAAGTTCTGGATCGACGACCTGAACTACGACAACCGCTTCTACCAGCGCAACCTGGCCTACGCCCAGTCCAAGCTGGCCAACCTGATGTTCGCCCGCGAACTGCAGCGCCGACTGGTCGCGGCCGGCTCGCCGCTGCGTTCCTACGCGGTGCATCCCGGGGTGTCGAACACCTACCTGTTCGACAACGACAAGACCCCGATCGGCCTGATCTACAAGTACGGTCTGCCGCTGCTGGGTCAGCCGCCGGAGCGCGGCGCCGAGTCCACGGTGTATGCGGCCAGCGTCGCCGACGCCGACCCCGCCATCTACTGGGGCCCCACCAAGCTGGGCGAGTCCCGCGGCCCGATGGGACGCTGCCCGTCGAGCAAGCTGTCGAAGGACCAGAACCTGTGGCGGCGGCTCTGGGAGGAGTCGGAGAAGATGACCGGGGTCAGCTACCCGCTGTAATCCCCGACCGCCCTGGGCGTCGCTCAGAGGCGGGCAGACATCCCCGCACCTCCCCGCCCACGCCAGTGACGCATGTGACGCGTGGGGCGCAACCGGCGCGACGCGCACCCGCCATCGACGACAAACCGGCGTGACGCCCCAGCTCACCGGTTAAGTTGTGGCAGGCCGCCACGGGATGCGGCATGAGACGACCGAGAGTGATCATGCGAGTTGAGGGGCGCGACGTCGCCGTCACCGGCAACCTGCTGCAGCCGCTGACCCGACGCACCAACGACATCCTGCGCCTAGCGCTGGCTGCCCTGGTCCTCGCCGCCGTCATCACCAGCTCGCTGGTCACCCGCTACGAGTGGGTCGCCCTGGAACGCTCGGTGTCGCAGATCGTCGGCGTGCTCTCCCCCGGCCACGCCAATCTGGTCTACCTCGCCTACGGCCTGGCCATCGTGGTGTTGCCGTTCGCGATCCTGATCGGATTGGTGGCCTCCCGGCAGTGGAAACTGCTCGGGGCCTACGCGGTCGCCGGGGTGGTCGCGGTGGCGTCGCTGTCGATCCGCAGCAACGGATTGGCCGCCCCGAGCTGGCATTTCGACCTGTCCGAGCGGCTGGCCACCACGCTGGCGCAGTTCCTCGACGACCCGCGGTGGATCGCGATGCTCGCCGCGATGCTCACCGTCTCCGGCCCCTGGCTGCCGGCCCGCTGGCGCCGCTGGTGGTGGACGCTGCTGCTCGCCTTCGTCCCGATCCATCTGGTGGTCAGCGCGATCGTGCCGGCCCGCTCCCTGCTCGGCCTGGCGGTGGGCTGGTTCGTCGGCGCCCTGGTGATCCTGATCGTCGGCACCCCCGCACTCGAGGTGCCGCTCGACGGCGCGGTGCGCACCCTGGCCCGCCGCGGGCACGACATCACCGAGCTCGCGGTGATCCGGCCGGCCGGTCCCGGGCCGCTGGTGCTGTCCACCGTCGACGAGAACCCGACGATCATCGAACTGTACGGCCCCAATCAGCGCAGCGGCGGCGCGCTGCGTCAGCTGTGGCGCAAACTGCGGTTGCGCACCACCGAGACCGCGCCGCTGCACGCCTCCCTACACCGGGCGGTGGAGCATCGCGCGCTGATGGCGATCTGCATCGCCGAAGCCGGGTACGCCAACACCGATATCGTCGCGGTGGCCTCCCTGGACCGGGGCTGGACGCTGTATGCGCACACCCCGCGGCGCGGCACCCCGATCGCCGACTGCGCGGCCAGCACCCCGGTGGGCAAGCCGTGGGAGTCGTTGCGGCGGCTGCACGAACAGCAGATCTCGCACGGCGACCTGCGCAGCAAGGAGATGACGGTCGAGTCCGGCACCGTATTGTTCGGCGGTTTCGGCAACGCCGAATACGGTGCCACCGACACCCAGTTGCAGTCCGACATCGCCCAGTTGCTGGTGACGACGACGTCGCTCTACGACGCCGAATCCGCGGTCAGCGCGGCGATCGAGAACTTCGGCCATCCCGCGGTGCTGGCCGCCTCGCGCCGGCTCACCAAATCGGCGGTGCCGTCGCGGCTGCGCAACGCCGTCCCGGAGATCGGCGCGGTGATCTCCGCGGCCCGCGAAGAGGTCAAACGCCAGACCGGCACCAACCAGATCCAGACCAAGACCATCACCCGGTTCACCCGCAGTCAGCTGATCCAGTTGGTGTTGCTGGGCGCGCTGGTCTACGTCGCCTATCCGTTCATCAGCCAGGTGCCGACGTTCTTCTCCCAACTGCGGCACGCGAACTGGTGGTGGGCGCTGGTCGGGCTGATCGTGTCGTCGCTGACCTATGTCGGTGCGGCCGGGGCGCTGTGGGCGTGCGCCAACGGGCTGGTCAGCTTCCGCAATCTGGCGATCATGCAGGTGGCCAACACTTTTGCCGCCACCACCACCCCGGCCGGGGTGGGCGGTCTGGCGTTGAGCACCCGGTTCCTGCAGAAGGGCGGGCTGAGCATGCTGCGCGCCACCGCCGCGGTGGCGTTGCAGCAGTCGGTGCAGGTGATCGTGCACGTGATCCTGCTGGTCATCTTCACCACCGCCGCCGGCGCCACGATGGACCTGTCGCACTTCGTGCCCGGCGCGACGCTGCTGTACCTGATCGCCGGGGTGGTGCTGGGCCTGGCCGGCATCGTGCTGCTGGTGCCCAACCTGCGCCGGTGGTTGACCACCGCGCTGCGGCCCCGCCTCAAAGAGGTCACCTCCGATCTGGTGGATCTGGCCCGCGAACCCAAGCGGCTGGCGCTGATCGTGCTGGGCGCGGCCGGCACCACATTGGGTGCGGCACTGGCGTTGTGGGCCAGTGTCGAGGCGTTCGGCGGCAACACGTCGTTCGTGACGGTGACGGTGGTGACGATGGTCGGCGGCACGCTGGCGTCCGCGGCGCCGACGCCCGGCGGGGTGGGCGCGGTGGAGGCCGCCCTGATCGGTGGGCTGGCCGCGTTCGGTGTGCCCGCTGCGCTGTCGGTGCCGGCGGTGCTGCTCTACCGGGTGCTGACCTGCTGGTTGCCGGTGTTCATCGGCTGGCCGGTGATGCGCTGGCTGACCAAGAACGAGATGATCTGAGCGGATGCGGATCGCGATCAGCGGTGCGGGGGTAGCCGGAACGGCGCTCGCCCACTGGCTGCGCCGCGCCGGGCACACCCCGACCGTCATCGAGCGGGCCCCGGCCTTCCGTACCGGCGGCTACATGATCGACTTCTGGGGCGTGGGCTATCAGGTGGCCCGTCGCATGGGTATCGAGGAGCAGGTCCTCGACAAGGGGTATCCGATCGAGTCGGTGCGCTCGGTCGGCGACGACGGGCACATCCGGGCCGCCTTGGACGCCGAGGTGTTTCGGCACCTTGTCGGCGACGCCTTCACCAGTCTGCCGCGCGGTGACCTGGCGGCCGCCATCCATGCCACGATCGCCGACGACGTCGAGATGATCTACGGCGACAGCATCACCGCGATCGACGCCCGCGACGACGGGGTCCGGCTGTCGTTCGCCCATGCCGGCCCGCGCGAGTTCGATCTGCTGATCGGCGCCGACGGACTGCACTCCAATGTGCGCCGGCTGGTGTTCGGGCCCGACGCCGACTTCGAGCACTATCTGGGCTGCAAGGTGGCCGCCGCCGTCGTCGACGGGTATCGGCCGCGCGACGAGCTGGCGTACGTGAGTTACGCGGTGCCCGGCCGGCAGGTGTCACGCGTCGCGCTGCGCGACGACCGCACCCTGGTGCTGTTCGTGTTCCGCGACGACTCCCCGGATGTTCCCGCGGACCCGACCGCAGTTCTGCACCAACAGTTCTCCGATGCCGGCTGGGAGTGCCCGCAGCTGCTGGCCGCCGTCGACGAGCTGGCCGACCCCGACGACCTCTACTTCGACGTGGTCAGCCAGGTCCGGATGCCGCACTGGTCACACGGGCGGGTGCTGTTGGTCGGCGACGCCGCCGGCTGTATCTCACTGCTCGGCGGTGAGGGCACCGGCCTGGCGATCACCGAAGCCTACGTGCTGGCCGGGGAACTGCACCGTGCCGCGGGCGATCACCGCCGGGCGTTCGACGCCTACCAGGCGCGACTGCGCCCGTTCATCGACGCCAAGCAGGCCGGCGCACGACAGTTCCTCGGGTTCTTCGCCACCCGAACACGATTCGGCCTGTGGTTCCGCAATCAGGCGTTGCGGGCGATGAACCTGCGGCTGCTGACGACCCTGTTCGCCGGCAGTGTGCGCGACGATTTCGAACTGCCCGACTACGACCTGTGACCGCTACCCGGCCCCCGCCGACGCGTACACCCGGCTGACCTCCGGCTCCACATGGCCGGCGCCGGTCACCGCGGCACGCACCGCGTCACCGACCTTGAGGGTCAACTCGGTGGGTACCAGCGCGATCACGCACCCGCCGAACCCGCCGCCGGTCATCCGGGCGCCCAGCGCCCCGGCGGCCACCGCGGCGTCGGCGATCAGATCCAGATGCGCGGTGGTGATCGCGAAGTCGTCGCGCATCGAGGCGTGCGACGCGGTGAACAGTGCCCCGGCGGCGGCGAAGTCCAACTCCGCACAGGCCGCCACGAAATCCAGCACCCGCTCGTTCTCGGTCAGCACGTGCCGGGCCCGGCGGGCATCGACCGGGTCACCGATCGCATCCAGGACCGCCACGCCGCGATGCTGGACCTCCCGCAGCGACGACACCCCCAGCGCGGCGGCGGCCCGCTCGCAGGAGGCGCGCCGGGCACCGTATTCGCCGTCGACGTGGCCGTGCCGCTGACGGGAGTCGAACAGCAGCAGCGTCACCCCGGACTCGTCGGGGTCGAACGCCACCGGGTGCACCGCGACATCGCGGAAGTCGATCAGCAGGGCATGGTTGACCTCACCGAACACCGACGACAGTTGATCGAGCAATCCCGTTGGGGCGCCTACGTAATCGTTCTCGGCGCGCTGCCCGATCCGGGCCTGCTCGACCCGGTCGAGCTGGACTCCGGCCGCGGTGGTCAACGCCCCCAATACCGCGCATTCCAGCGCCGCCGACGACGACAGGCCCGACCCGATCGGCACGTCACTGCGGATCGTCATGGTTCCGCCGGGCACCTCGACACCGCGTTCGCGCAGCGCCCAGATCACCCCGGCGGCATAGCCTCCCCAGCCGGTGATCTGCCCGGGGGTGGTGTCGCGCGGGATGGCCACCGGGCCGTCGGCGTGATCGCTGAACACGGTGACGGTGTCGATCTCGGCGGGCTCGAAGGCCACGGTGGTGCGCTGCGGCAGCGCGATCGGCAGCGCGAAACCACCGTTGTAGTCGGTGTGTTCGCCGATCAGGTTGACCCGGCCCGGCGCGGAGTAGGTGATCACAGCTCACGCAGCCTAGCCGCGACGGATTCGGGGGTGACGTCGGCGATGAACGCATCCATCGCCGACTCCGAGGCGGCCAGGTACTTCAGTTTGGTGGCGCTGCGCCGAATCGACATCAGCTCCACGTGGAAGTAGCCGTCGGCCTGCACCCCGGTGTCGCGGTACTGGTGCAGCGCGGCGATGTAGGGCAGCGGGGCGTCGTAGATCCGGTCGAAGCGGCCCAACAGGTTTCGGTAGACCTCGGCGAAATCCGCCAGCTCGGGGTCGGTGAGCTCGGTCAGGTTGTGCACCCGCCGGTTCGGGTAGAGGTGCACCTCCACCGGCCAGCGTGCCGCGAACGGCACGAATGCGGTGACGTGCTCGGTGCGCGCCACGATCCGGGTGCCGTCGATCTGCTCGGCGGCCAACAGGTCGGCGAACAGGTTGGTGCCGTGGGCGATTCGGTGTGCGCGGGCCTGCTCCAGCATGACGGCGGTGCGCGGGGTCAGATACGGGTAGCCGTAGATCTGGCCGTGCGGGTGGGCCAGGGTGACCCCGATCTCCTCGCCGCGGTTCTCGAAGCAGAACACCTGCTCGACACCGGGGCGCGCCAGCAGGTCCGCGGTGCGGTGCCGCCAGGCCTGCACCACCAGCAGGGCGTGTGCGGGCGGCAGGTCGGCGAACGAGCCGGTGTGATCGGGCGAGAAGCAGATCACCTCGCAGCGGCCGTCGCCCGGTGCTGCAACGAACGATTTCGGCGCGCTTTGTCCCGCTGAGCGGTCACTAGCGCGCCGAAATCCCGCCAGGCTCGGGAACCGGTTCTCGAAGACCACGACGTCGTAGTCGGCGGCGGGCACCTCGCTGGTGGCGCCGGTCGGCCCCGGGCACAGCGGGCAGGCCTCCGCGGGCGGCTTGTAGGTGCGGTCCTGGCGTTGCGCGGCGATGATCACCCACTGGCCGGTGGTGCGGTCCAGGCGCAGCTCGGAGGGTGCGGGGTTGCGCGGCGGCAGCGGACGGCGGTCGGCGACCGGGGCGGGGGTGTGGCCGGGCAGGGCGAAGAACAGCAGTTCGCGGCCGTCCGCCAACGGCCAGCGGGTCGGCGCGCTCACGCGACCAGCCGCGGCTGCAGTCGCTGCGGGTCGATCTCCACCCCGGCCGCCAGGTCGTCGGCCAGGCGCGCGGCGAAGCCCAGCAGGCCGGCCAGGTCGATGCCGAACGGCGCCGGGGGCCGCACCGCCGCCAGGTGGTCGGCGCCGCGGCGCAGCAGACTGACCGCGCCGGTGACGTTGCCGCGCTGGACGTGGGTGACGCCGACGGCCAGCTGCGCCAGCCCCTGCCACAGTTCGCGCTCGGCGGCGGGCCGATGTTTCCAGGCGGCCTCGAGCACCTCGTGGGCGTTGAACGCCAGCCCGTCATCCAGCAGCAGTTGCGCGTAGGCCAGCATCTGTGTCGGCGGCAGGTCGAGGTCGTCGGGCACCCCTTCGACACCGCCCTCGCTGCCGCGGGGCAGCGGCCGGCCCAGCCGGTCGCGCGGGCGGGCGTTGCGGGGACGGCCCGAATCGTCGCGGTCGCGGGTTGTCACCCGTCCATCATGGCAAGACCGTCAGGCCGGTTTGGTGGCAATCACCTCGATCGCGGCCATGTTGTTGCGGTGCCGGCGGAAGGTGGCCCGCATGTTGAGCACGCGGGCGCGGGCGTCGGAGTCGCGTAACACGTTGAACGCGAAGCGCAATGCCCCGAACAGACCCTCGTCGGCGATCAGCCGGTGCGGCTCTAAGAGGGCCATCGGCGCGTATGCGGTCTTCTGCACGGTGAAGCCGGCACCGGTGAGCAGGTCGGTCCATTCCTCGGTGGTCAGCGGCCGGGCGTTGACCTTGATCGAGCGGGCCAGCGAGGTCCGCACGTCGTCCTTGACGGCGTAGGCGACGTCGTCGGGGCGCAACGCCAGTTCGTGGATGGCGTAGCGGCCGCCGGGCCGCAGCACGCGGAAGGCCTCCTCGATGATCTCGGCCTTGTGCGCGTTGGTCTGCATGGTCAGCATCGCCTCGCCGATCACGACGTCGGCGCTGGCGGCCTCCAGCCCGGTCTTCGACGCCTCGGCCGTGACCACCCGGCCGCGGGCGCCGACCACCGAGCGGACCACGCCGGCGGCGTTCTCGTCGGCCTCGACACCGGTGTAGGTGCCGGGGTCGCGGTCCAGGATCTCGCGGGCGGTGCGGCCCATGCCGGGGGCGAGTTCGACGACGTCGACGCCGGCCAGGCCCGCATCGCCGAGCATCTGGTGGGTCAGTTTCAGCCCGCCGGGCCGCAGCACGCGTTTGCCGAGACGCGCGAACAGCCAGTGGCCGGGCAGGTCGGCGGTCTTGCGGTCGTGCATCGGAAGGCTCATGAAACCAAGGCTAGGCTTACCCACCTGGGGCCACCAGGGGACTTTAGACCCCTATTACCCCTCTAAATTGCGGTGGGTTTGCGCGAGGTTTTCTGTCGGTGCCCGCCGATACCTTCAAGCCATGCTCACCGCGGGTTCGACGTTCGCCGACTATCGGATCATCCGATTGCTGGGCAGCGGCGGTATGGGCGAGGTCTACCTGGCCGAGCATCCCCGGCTGCCGCGCCGGGACGCGCTGAAGGTGCTGCCCGCCAACCTGTCGGCGGATCCCGAGTTCCGGGAACGGTTCAACCGGGAAGCCGACCTGGCGGCGTCGCTGTGGCATCCGCAGATCGTCGGCGTGCATGACCGCGGCGAGTTCAACGGCCAGCTTTGGATCGCGATGGATTACGTCGAGGGATCCGGTGCCGCCGAGTGGTTGAAGTGCTGCCCCGGCGGGTTGCCGCGCGCGCAGGTGGCCGAGATCGTGCTGGCCGTGGCGCAGGCGCTCGATTACGCGCACGAACGCGGCCTGCTGCACCGCGACGTCAAACCGGCCAACATCCTGTTGAGCGAGCCGGGCGAGTCCGGTGGGCGAATCCTGCTGGCGGACTTCGGGATCGGACTGCGGGTCGATGAGGTGAGCGGGTTGACCGCCACCAACATGGCGATCGGCACGCTGCGCTATGCGGCCCCCGAACAGTTGCGCGGCGAGGCCATCGACGGTCGCGCCGACCAGTACGCGCTGGCCGCCACCGCCTATCACCTGCTCACCGGCACACCGCCGGTGCATCTGGATCCCGCCGGACTCGATGCGGTGCTGGCGCGGGCGCTGGCCGCCGATCCGGCCGCCCGCTACCGAAGCTGCACCGAGTTCGCCGTCGCACTGCACCAGGGTGAGCCGGTCCCGCTGCGGGAACTGGCGCCGCCGGCCATCGTCTCGCCGGCCAAGCGTCGGCACGGCAAGGGACTGGCCCTGGCTGCCGCCGGCTTTGCGGCACTGTATTTCCTGGGCACCTCGCCGAACTTCGCCCCGCCCAAGCCGGTCCCGCCGGTCGCGGCGCCGACCACATCCACCACCACCGTCACCCGCTCCGTCGTCACCACCGTGCCGGCCCCGGTCACCACCACGACATCGCCGTCCCCGGCGCCGGCCACCACGTCCGCGCCGGTCACCACGTCGGCACCGGCCACCACGACGGGCGCGGTGGCGCCGCTGCTCGGGGTGGGCCAATCGGCCGGCGGGCCGAGCGTGCCCGAAGGCCTCTACGCCATCCCGAGCGCGATGCCGTTCGGCACCTACGCCGCCGATATCGGCCCGACCGGCTCCTGCACCTTCGCGGTGATCAACGCCAACGGCCGCGTCGTCACATCGGGGACTCGCCTGATCTCCCTGAACAAGGTCACCGTGGAGATCGACCCGCGGGCCGAGGACGGCACGTTCGCCAGCTACGGCTGCACGCCCTGGACGCGTATCCGGGCCCTGCCGGGCGACTGGTAGCCGGCCGGAATAGCCCCACGCCGGCCGCCGTTGGTGCCCACATGCCCCGACCCTTCACCGAAACCGAACGCGAGCAGTTCCTGGCCGGCGTGCACGTCGGCGTGCTGTCGGTGGCCGCCACCGACGGCCGGCCTCCGGCCAGCGTCCCCATCTGGTACGACTACTCCCCCGGAGGCGACATCCTGGTCAACACCGGCGCCGGCCGGCGCAAAGCCCGGCTGATCGAGCAGGCCGGGGCGGTCACCCTGGTGGTGCAGCGCGAAGACCTGCCCTACCAGTACGTGATCGTCGAAGGCACGGTGATCGAGGCAGCCACCCCGGCGCCGCTCGCGGCGCGGGAGGCCATCGCGAGCCGGTATCTGGGCGCCGAGGGCGGGCGGGCGTTCGCCGCGGCGATGGACGGCGCCACCAGTGTGCTGTTCACCATCCGGCCCGACCGCTGGATGAGCGCGGACTACTCCGCGGACCTGTAGGACCCTCGTCGCCATGTTGCCCGTGCTCGATCTGTCCGACGCCGATGCCGATGCCGACGCCTTTCGCCGGGCCCTGCGCGAGGCCGCCCACACCGCGGGGTTCTTCTATCTGACGGGTCATGGTGTGCCCGACGCGCAGACCGCGCAGATCCTCGACCTGGCCCGACAGTTCTTCGCGTTGCCCGATGCCGAGAAGAACGCGATCAGCCAGCTGAAAAGCCCGCATTTCCGGGGATATTCGCGTCTGGGCGGAGAGCTGACCAATGGCCGCGTGGACTGGCGCGAGCAGATCGACATCGGCCCGGAGCGCCCCGCAGTGCCCGGCGCGCGGGGCTACTGGCATCTGCAGGGCCCGAACCTGTGGCCGGCGCGGCCCGCCGCGTTTCGGGCCGCGTTGCAGGCCTGGGACCGCTCGCTGTCCACGGTCGGCATGCGGTTGCTGCGGCACTGGGCGGTGTCGCTGGGCGCCGCCGAAGACCTGTTCGACGCGGCGTTCGCGTCCCGACCCGAGACGCTGATCAAGGTGGTGCGCTATCCCGGCGGCACCGGCCACAGCCAAGGTGTCGGCGCACACAAGGATGCCGGGGTCTTGACGCTGCTGCTGGTCGAACCGGAATCCGCGGGGCTGCAGGTGGAGCGATCCCCGGGCGACTGGGTCGACGTCGCACCGCTGCCGGGCGCGTTCATCGTCAACATCGGGGAACTGCTCGAAGTCGCCACCGGCGGCTATCTGCGGGCCACCCGGCACCGGGTACTGGCCCCGCCGCCCGGCACCGACCGGATCTCGGTCCCGTACTTCTTCAACCCGGCGTTGGACGCCACCATCCCGCGCATCACGCTGCCGCCCGAGTTGGCCGCACAGGCCCGCGGCGTGGAGGACGACCCCGCCAATCCGCTGTTCAGCACCTACGGCGAGAACGCCTGGAAATCGCGCACCCGGGCCCACCCGGACGTCGCCGAGCGCCACCACGGGATCGCCCGTGCGCAGGATCCGCACCCCGCAAACCAGTCAGGCCCCCTGCACGAGGGGGCCTGACGCTGGGTGGCAGGTACAGGATTCGAACCTGTGTAGGCTTTCGCCGACGGATTTACAGTCCGCTTCCATTGGCCGCTCGGACAACCTGCCGTATTGCGCCTAGCAGACTACAACGAGGACGTCCCCCAAACACAAACGGCCAGTACAACACGAAGGAGAGGATCAGGTCTCGTGGCTGACTCATCGTTCGACATCGTCAGCAAGGTCGACCGCCAGGAGGTCGACAACGCCCTGAATCAGGCCGGCAAGGAACTGGCCACCCGGTTCGACTTCCGCGGCACCGACACCACCATCGCCTGGAAGGGCGAGGAGACCATCGAGCTGGTCAGCTCCACCGAGGAGCGGGTCAAGGCCGCCGTGGACGTCTTCAAGGAGAAGCTGATCCGGCGCGACATCTCGATGAAGGCCTTCGATGCCGGCGACCCGCAGCCGTCGGGCAAGACCTACAAGGTCAGCGGCAGCCTCAAGCAGGGCATCAGCAGCGAGGACGCCAAGAAGATCAACAAGCTGATCCGCGACGAGGGGCCCAAGGGCGTCAAGACCCAGGTCCAGGGTGACGAGATCCGGGTGTCGTCGAAGAAGCGCGACGACCTGCAGGCGGTGATCTCGCTGCTCAAGGGCGCCGACCTGGATGTGGCGCTGCAGTTCGTCAACTACCGTTGATACATGCGATTCGTGCGACTCGGCCCAGTCGCACGAATCGCAGGCAAAATCGTGGTGTGACCACCGTCGAGCAACTGGCCGCCGCCACACAGCGGATCCGCGACAGTGCGCATGCCGTGGGCGCGGCACTGTCGGCGGTCAGCGTCTACACCGAGCCGACGATCACGCGCGCGGTACAAGCCGAGCAAAACCTCTACCGCGGGATCGAGACCGAATTCAGCCTGCTGAGCAGCACCGACGCCGGCAGGTTGATGGGGTCGCGCTCCAGCGCCCCGCGCAATCTGGCCGCCGCGGCACACCGCGGCCAAGCGCTGATCGGGCTGCGTCGCGGCAACCAGGTGGTCTACCCGGGATTCCAGTTCGGTTCCGACGGGCAACCACTGCCCGTCATCAAGCGGCTACGCGAGATCGCCGACGCCAACGGCTGGTCGGAAACCGCCCTGTTGCAGTGGCTCTGCGCGCCGACGACCTACCTCGACGGGGATCGCCCGGTGGATCACCTCGGTACGGACCCGCAACGCGTCGCTGCAGTTGCGGCAGACGATTTCAGCGTCTCGTGGTGAAGCGGCCGCCGGTCCCCCGCGACCCGGCCATCGCCACCCTTCCCGCCGGCGCTCTGCTGTACCGCGTGGCATCCGCCACCCGCACCGCCACCGAGTTCAACCCGGGCGTGGGCGGACCGACCCGGTTCGGATTCTTCGGAGAACCGGCGGTGCCGCTGCTGTATGCCGCCGAGACCGAAGATGCTGCGATAGCCGAGACGCTGCTGCACAGCATCCCGGTCGAGGGGGGTGTGCTGCCTTACGACAGATACGCCGACAAAGTTCTGGTGCGACTGGCCGCAGCCCGTGACCTGCGGGTCGCGGTACTGCACGGAACAGGATTGCGGCGACTGAAAGTCACCGCGAGCGATCTGACGGCAAGCCCGGCGTCGGCCTATCCCAGCACCGTGCGCTGGGCTGAGGCCGCCCATGCAATGGCCGTCGACGGGTTGGTGTGGATGTCCCGGATGTGCAATGACTCCACGGCATACGTGTTTTTCGGTGACCGCCACAAGGCGGCCGGCCGGCCTTTCACCCAGGACGTGACCTATGCGCGGATCTTCGCCAACGCGGCCGACCAGATCTGGCTCATCGATCATTGCGCTCCACTGCACGTCGACGTACTCATCGAGCCTCGTTAACCGATACTGCTAGTCCCAGTGCCCCTCGCGTGCCTAGGCTGGACACCGTGGCCACAGAAGAGTTTCTCGACGTCGTCATCATCGGTGCGGGCATCTCCGGTATCGGCGCGGCCTACCGCATCGCCGAGCGCAATCCCGGCGCCCGCTACGTCATCCTGGAGCGCCGGGAGCGCATCGGCGGCACCTGGGATCTGTTCCGCTATCCCGGCGTGCGCTCCGACAGCAGCATCTTCACGTTGTGCCTGCCCTACGAGCCCTGGACCGGCCGTGAACGGGTCGCCAACGGCGACGAGATCCGCGACTACCTGACCGACGCCGCCCGCAAGCACGGCATCGATCGGCACATCCGGTTCAACCACCACGTGGTGGCCGCCGACTGGGATTCGTCGACCGACAGCTGGACGGTGACGGCCGAGGAGAACGGCACCACCCGGACCTACCGCGCGCGGTTCGTGTTCTTCGGCTCCGGTTACTACAACTACGACGAGGGCTACACCCCGGAGTTCGCCGGATCCGAGGCGTTCACTGGCACGGTGGTGCACCCGCAGCACTGGCCCGAGGACCTGGACTACACCGGTAAGAAGATCGTGGTGATCGGCAGTGGCGCCACCGCGATGTCGCTGGTCCCGGCGCTGGCCGAGAAGACCGATCAGGTCACGCTGCTGCAGCGCACACCCACCTATCTGGTCTCGGCGTCGATGTACAGCCGCTTCGTCGACCTGGTCGCAAAACTGTTGCCCCGCAAACTGGCTCACCCGATCATCCGGCTCTCGATGGCGCTGCTCGAGGGGGTCACCTGGCTGCTGGCCCGCAAGACGCCGCCGATCATGAAGTGGATGCTGCGCCGTACCGCGGTGCAGAACCTGCCGGCCGGCTATGACATCGACACCCACTTCAAGCCGCCGTATCAGCCGTGGGATCAGCGGCTGTGCCTGATCCCCGACGCCGACCTCTACGGCGAGATCAGCGCCGGGCGCGTCGAGATGGTCACCGACCGCATCGACCACTTCGACGCCACTGGGATCGCGCTGCAATCCGGGGCGCATCTGGATGCCGACATCATCGTCACCGCCACGGGCCTGCAACTGCAGGCGCTCGGCGGCGTGCGGATCAGCCTGGACGGCACCGAGATCAAGCCCACCGATCGGTTCGTCTACAAGGCGCACATGCTCGAAGACGTGCCGAACCTGTTCTGGTGCGTCGGCTACACCAACGCCTCGTGGACCCTGCGCGCCGACATCACCGCCCGGGCGACCGCGAAGCTGATGGCGCACATGGCCTCTCGCGGCTACACCCACGCCTACCCGCATCTGGGTGACGAGCCGATGGCGGAGAAGTCCGCCTGGGACATCCAGGCCGGTTATGTGCTGCGCGCACCGCACGCGCTGCCGCGTTCGGGTACCAAACGCCCGTGGAACGTCCGGCAGAACTACTTCGCCGACGCCCTGGACTACCGGTTCGACCGGATCGAGGAGGCGATGGTGTTCGGCCGGGCCGGGGAGTCGATACCGCTGGCCGGGTAGGCCGGCACCCTTCAGCCCTCCGCGCGCAGGGCCGCGATGCCGCGGTCCAGCGCGGCCTCTAAGAAACCCAGGTCGCCGGTGGCCAGCAGGATGCCCACTCCGCCCTGGATTCCGGCCAGCAGCGCGGCCGCCGCCGCCTCGGCGTCGATGCGCCGCGCCATCTTGCCACCGGCCTGCATCGCGCGGATACCGGTGGCGATCTCGCCGTGCCACTGCCGGATCAGCGAAGCGGTGACGGCCTGGGCCGCCGGCGTGGTCCGCCCGAGTTCGGACATCAGCACCGCCAGCGGGCAGAACTGGCCCTGCTGGCGGTAGCGGTCCACCACCGCGTCACGCCAGCGCTGCCAGGCCGCCCAGGAGGTGAGTTCGCCCAGGTAGGGCTGTTGGTCGGAGAGCACCAACTCGGCCTCGTGTTCGGCCACCGCGAGCAGCAGTTGGTCCTTGCCGCCGGGGAAGTAGTGGAACAGTTGGCTCTTGGAGGTCCGGGTGCGCGCCAGGATGTCGTCGAGGGTGGTGGTCGCGACGCCGGCGGCGCGGATCTCCGCGGCGGCGCCCTGGATGATCCGCCACCGGGTGGCGGCCCCTTTGGCCGTCAGTTTTTGGACTTGCGGGTCCATTTTTGTCGGCGCATGATCTGGACTCATGAGTCCAAACAATACGCGGCTTGCAGGCCGCACCGCATTGATCACCGGTTCCACCGCAGGATTGGGTGCCGGTCTGGCCACCGCGTTGGCCGAGGCCGGGGCCCTCGTCGTCGTCAGCGGCCGCGACGCCACCCGCGGCGCCGACGTCGTCCGCCGCATCGAGTCCGCCGGCGGCACGGCCGCTTTTGTCGGCGCCGACCTCAGCGCCGGTGGGGCCGAGCTGTCCCGGCTGGCCGCCGAGGCGACCGACGCGGCCGGCGGCGGCATCGACATCCTGGTCAACAATGCCGCCATGCTCATCGATCCCAGCCCGAGCGCGGACATCGCCGAGGATCGGCTGCAGGCGGCGTTCGCGACCAACGTGTTCGCGCCGTTCCTGCTGACCGGGCTGATCGCGCCGGCCATGGCGGCGCGCGGGGGCGGCGCGATCGTCAACGTCGGCTCCATCAACGGGCTGATCGGTATGGCGGATTCGGCGCTGTACAGCGCGACCAAGGCCACGCTGCATTCGCTGACCAAGTCCTGGGCCGCCGAGTACGGTCCCGTCGGCATCCGCGTCAATACCGTTGCCCCCGGACCGATCCGGACCGAACGCAACGCGGAGTACGAACAGTACGTGGCGCCGACGCTGGCCCGGATCCCGTCACGCCGGATGAGCACGGTGGCCGAGGTGGCCGCGGCGGTGGTGTTCCTGGCCGGTGACGAGGCGACCAACATCCACGGTGCCACGCTCTCGGTCGACGGCGGCTGGTCGGCCGTTTGAGCGACTTGTGCACAAACCGCGGGCGTCGCGGTGGCGACGGCAATACGCTGTCGCACATGCCTGCAATTCGTACCCCCAATGTCGTCGTGCTCGGAGGCGGTTCGTTCGGGACCACCGTGGCGTCCATCTGCTCGCGCCGCGCCCCGACACTGCAATGGGTGCGTTCGGAGGCGACCGCCGCCGACATCAACGACAACCACCGCAACAGCCGCTACCTGGGCGACGAAGTGGAGCTCAGCGCCACGTTGCGCGCCACCACCGACTTCGCCGAGGCCGCGCACTGCGCCGACGTGGTCGTGATGGCGGTGCCCTCGCACGGGTTCCGCGGGGTGCTCGAGGAGCTGGCCCCCGAACTGCGGCCCTGGGTGCCGGTGGTGTCGCTGGTCAAGGGGCTCGAGCAGGGCACCAACATGCGGATGTCGCAGATCGTCGACGAGGTGCTGCCCGGTCATCCCGCCGGCATCCTGGCCGGGCCGAACATCGCCCGCGAGGTCGCCGAGGGGTATGCGGCCGCGGCGGTGCTGGCCATGCCGGACCCGGGCCTGGCCTGCGAGCTGGCGTCGCTGTTCCGCACCAAGCGATTCCGGGTCTACACCACCGACGACGTGGTCGGGGTCGAGATGGCGGGCGCGTTGAAGAACGTCTACGCGATCGCGGTCGGGATGGGCTATTCGCTGGGCATCGGGGAGAACACCCGGGCGCTGGTGATGTCACGCTCGGTGCGGGAGATGTCCAAGCTGGGCGAGGCGATGGGTGGCGCCCGCGATACCTTCGCCGGGCTGGCCGGCATGGGCGATCTGATCGTGACCTGCACCAGCCAGCGCAGCCGTAACCGCTACGTCGGCGAGCAGTTGGGCTCGGGCAAGCCGATCGACGAGATCATCGCCTCGATGAACCAGGTGGCCGAAGGTGTGCGGGCGGCCAGCGTGATCATGGAGTTCGCCGCGCAGTACGGGCTGAGCATGCCGATCGCCCGCGAGGTCGACGGTGTGATCAACCACGGGTCCACCGTCGAGCAGGCCTACCGCGGGCTGATGGCCGAGGCCCCGGGGCACGAAGTGGATGGATCTGGATTCTGACTGGACGGTATCTGTGAGAATCCTGCCAATGTGAAGCCGATGTTTACCTAGTCGCCATCTTCCATACCGCAGCTGGCAATAAGGCATGCATAACTTCACTGCGTCTCAGCAACATTTAATGAGAGCAGGGGAGTCCGCACATGCTGACCACGCATGCCACCGAAGCCAACCGATGGGTGGCCTGGTCGCGGTCGACCCTTCGTTACGACCTGCCCGCCTCTCTGGTGGTGTTCCTGGTCGCGCTGCCGTTGTCGTTGGGGATTGCCGTCGCCTCCGGCGCCCCGGTGCTCGCCGGGTTGATCGCCGCGATCATCGGAGGCCTCGTCGTCGGCGCCCTGGGCGGATCACCGCTGCAGGTGAGTGGGCCGGCGGCCGGACTGACCGTCGTCGTCGCCGACCTGGTGGCGCGATTCGGCTGGAAGGTGACGTGCGCGATCACCGTCGGCGCGGGTCTGCTGCAGATCCTGCTCGGCTTGAGCCGGGTGGCGCGGGCCGCACTGGCGATCTCACCGGTCGTGGTGCACGCGATGCTGGCCGGCATCGGCGTCACGATCACGCTGCAACAACTGCACGTTCTGCTGGGGGGCAGTGCGGCGAGTTCGGCGTGGGACAACCTCTCCGGTCTACCGGAGGGGCTGATCGAATCCAACGGCGCCGCACCGGTCCTGGGCATCCTGGTGATCGTCACCATGTATGCGTGGCGTTCGGTGAAGGGACCGCTGGGCCGAATCCCCGGACCGCTGGTCGCGATCACCGGGGCGACGGTGCTCTCGCTGGTCTTCTCCCTCGACGTGCGGCGCATCACCCTGGACGGATCGCTGGTCGACGCGGTCCAGCTGCCGGAACTGCCGCACGGCAACTGGACGGCCTTCGGGATCGGCGTGATCACCGTGGCGCTGATCGCCAGCGTCGAGAGTCTGCTCTCGGCGGTGTCGGTCGACCGGATGCACACCGGGGCGCGCACCGATTTCAACCGTGAGCTGATCGGGCAGGGCAGCGCCAACGTCGCCTCGGGCCTGCTGGGCGGCCTGCCGATCACCGGAGTGATCGTGCGCAGCGCCACCAACGTCAGCGCCGGCGCGAAATCTCGGGCGTCGGCATTCCTGCACGGCGTCTGGATCCTGCTGTTCGCCCTGCCGTTCGCCGGCTTGGTGCAGCAGATTCCCAGCGCCGCACTGGCCGGGCTGCTGATCACCATCGGCGTCCAGCTGATCAAGATGGTCCATATCGAGACCGCCTGGCGCAGTGGCGATCTGGCCGTCTACGTGGTGACCGTCGCCGGGGTGGTCTTCCTCAACCTGCTGCACGGCGTGCTGATCGGGCTGGTGCTGGCGATGGCACTGACCGGCTGGCGGGTCATCCGCGTCACGATCACCGCCGCACACAGCGGTGACCAATGGCTGGTGACCGTGTCCGGCGCCTGCACCTTCTTGGCGTTGCCCCGGCTCACCGGTGCGCTGGCGCAGATCCCGGCCCGCACCGATGTCACGCTCAACATCAAGACCACCTACCTCGATCACGCCGCCGAGCAGGCCATCGAGGACTGGCGGCAGCAGCATTGCGCCACCGGCGGCACGGTGCAGATCCAGGGCGTCGTCATCGAGGACACCGCCGACGGATGCGCCTCGTGCGCAGCGGTGGAACCGCGGGCCGAAACCGCCGTCCGCTAGCTCGAATCGCGCTACGTCCCGGCCTACCCCCGGGCCATCGCCTCCAGCCGCCGGATCCGGTCGGCCATCGGGGGGTGGGTGGCGAACAGTTGGCCGACCTTCTCCCCGGCCCGGAACGGGTTGGCGATCATCAGGTGCGACTGGCTGGCCAACTCGGGCTCGGGCGGCAGCGGGGCCATCTCCACACCGTCGGAGATCTTGCGCAGCGCGGACGCCAGCGCCAACGGGTCACCGGTGAGCACCGCACCGGATTCGTCGGCCTGGTACTCCCGCGACCGCGACACGGCCATCCGCACCACCGACGCCGCCAGCGGGCCCACCAACGCGACCAGCAGCACCGCCAGCGGGTTGCCGTCGCGGCGGTTGCCCATGAACATCGCCATGTTGGCCAGACCGGTGATCACCGAGGCCAGCGCGCCGGCCACACACGAGATCAGGATGTCGCGGTTGTAGACGTGGGACAGCTCGTGGCCCAGCACGGCCCGCAGTTCGCGCTCGTTGAGCAGCCGCAGGATGCCACTGGTGCAGCAGACCGCGGCATGCCGCGGGTTACGCCCGGTGGCGAAGGCGTTGGGGGCGTTGGTGTCGCTGACGTAGAGCCGGGGCATCGGCTGGTGAGCGGCGGTGGCCAGTTCCCGGACGATCCGGTAGATCTCCGGGGCCTGTACTTCGGTGACCGGCTGGGCGTGCATCGCCCGCAGCGCCAGCTTGTCGCTGTTGAAGTAGGTGTAGGCGTTCATGCCGACGGCGAACAGCACCGCGATCCACATCTGGGTGGGCCCGAACACCCGCCCGACCCCGACGATCAGCGCCGACATCGCCAACAGCAGAAAGAACGTCTTCGCGGTGTTGTGGTGCGGATGCCAGGTCATCGACTTCCTCCTTGGAGAACCTCGCTCGTGCTCATTTAACGCCGCAGGGCTCGCCCGGGTTCCGTAATCGCGGTCACCCGTGCCGGTTCACCGTGTAGTCGACCAGGCTCGCCAACGCCGCCGTGCCGACACAGTCGGGCAGCTCGGCCAGTTCCGCGCGCGCCTGCGCGGCATAGTCGGCGACGGTCGCCTTGGCCTTCGCCATCCCGGGCGACGCCCGTAGCAGCCGCAGGGCCTCGGCCACCAGCGCGTCGTCGGTGACCGGGCCGGCCAGCAACTCGCGCAGCCGGTCGGCGTCGGCGCCGGTCTCGGCCAGCGCGTAGAGCACCGGCAGGGTGTGCACGCCCTCCCGCAGGTCGGTGCCGGGCAGTTTCCCGGACTCGTCGGGGTCGGAGTCGATGTCGATGATGTCGTCGGAGATCTGGAACGCGGTGCCCACGATCCCGCCGAGGCGGGCCAGCCGCTCGATCTGGGCGTCGTCGGCGCCGGAGAAGGTGGCACCGAACTGGCCCGACGCCGCGATCAGGCACGCGGTCTTCTCGTAGACCACTTTGAGGTAGTGCTCGATGGAGTCCACACCCTCGGCCGCACCGCGGGTCTCGCGCATCTGGCCGGTCACCAGCTGGGCGAAGGTCTCGGCGATGATCCGCACCGCGTCCGGGCCCAGCCGCGACACCAGCCGGGAGGCCGTCGCGAACAGATAGTCGCCGGCCAGGATCGCGATGTTGTTGCCCCACCGCGCGTTGGCGCTGGCCGCACCACGCCGGATCTGCGCCTCGTCCATCACGTCGTCGTGATACAGCGTGGCCAGGTGCACCAGCTCGATGACCGCGCCGGCCACCGTCACCTGCCAGGCGTCGGGCTCCGGACCCAGCTGGGCGGACAGCACCGTGAACAGCGGGCGGAAGCGTTTCCCGCCGGCGTCGAACAGGTGCGTCACCGCCTCGGTCATCAGGCCGTCGCCGCCGCGCAGCTCGGTGTCCATCAGCTCTTCGATGCGGGCGACGCCGTCACGGACCCGGCCCGCGAAATCCGGGTCCCCCAGGCCGCCGAAGTCCAACCCCGCCACCACGCTCGCCGGTGTCCTCACGGCTCCAACATACTGGTCAGTGTGAGCTCGCAAGCGGACGTGGTGGTGGTGGGGGCCGGACCGGCCGGGTCTGCGGCTGCCGCGTGGGCCGCCCGGGCGGGCCGCGACGTGCTGGTGATCGATTCGGCCGCGTTCCCCCGGGACAAGACCTGCGGTGACGGCCTGACGCCGCGCGCCGTCGAACAGCTCGAGCTGCTGGGCCTCGGCGAGTGGCTCGACGCGCACCTCCGCCACCGGGGCCTGCGGATGGCCGGGTTCGGCAGCGAGGTGGAGATCGCCTGGCCGGGGCCGTCGTTCCCGTCGACCGGCAGTGCGGTGCCGCGCACCGAACTCGACGACCGGATCCGCAAGGTCGCCGAAGAATCCGGTGCCCGAATGCTGTTGGGCGTCAAAGCCGTCGGCGTCGAGCATGATTCCTCCGGCCGGGTGCGCTCGGTGACGCTGGCCGACGGCACCGCGGTGACCTGCCGGACGCTGATCGTGGCCGACGGGGCCCGCTCCACCCTGGGCCGGGAGCTGGGCCGGCAATGGCATCAGGAGACGGCCTACGGGGTGGCCGCGCGCGGCTATCTGGCCTCACCACGCAGCGACGAGCCGTGGCTGACCTCGCATCTGGAACTGCGGTCGGTCGACGGGACGGTGCTGCCGGGCTACGGGTGGATCTTCCCGCTGGGCAACGGCGAGGTGAACATCGGCGTCGGCGCGCTGGCCACCACGAAGCGGCCCGCCGACGTGGCGCTGCGGCCGCTGATGGCGCACTACGCCGACCTGCGCCGCGAGGAGTGGGGCTTCGAGGGCCCGGTGCGGGCGCCGGCCAGCGCGCTGCTGCCGATGGGCGGTGCGGTCTCGGGTGTGGCCGGGCCCAACTGGATGCTGATCGGCGACGCGGCGGCCTGCGTCAACCCGCTCAACGGCGAGGGCATCGACTACGGCATGGAGACCGGGAAGCTGGCCGCCGACCTGCTGGACGCCGCAGGGTCTTCCGCGGATCTGACGCAGGCGTGGCCGGAGTTGCTGGCCACCCACTATGCGCGCGGCTTCTCGGTGGCGCGCCGCCTGGCGCTGCTGTTGACCTTCCCGCGGTTCCTGCCGGCCGCCGGCCCGCTGGGGATGCGCTCGGAGACGCTGATGCGGGTGGCGGTGCGGGTGATGGGCAACCTGGTCACCGATGAGGACGCCGATTTCGTCGCACGTCTCTGGCGCGGCGGGGGCCGGCTGTCGCGGCTGATCGACCGCCGCCGCCCGTTCCATTAGCTCCTTTTCCTGAGCGAGCGTGCGCGTGCGCGGCCGACACTCCGAGCCGACGGCCGGGACTACGCCCGCCCGCACAGACGGCTATATCAAGACCATTGACATATATCAGCGTCGTTGATAAACCGGGTCCATGAGCGATTCATTGGAATTCCAGTTCGACGCCGTCTACCGGGGCGAATCCGAGCAACTGGGTTCGGGCGCCAAACCACCGTGGAGCATCGGGGAACCCCAACCCGAGCTGGCCACCCTGATCGAAGAGGGCAGATTCCACGGCGACGTCCTCGACGTCGGCTGCGGCGAAGCCGCCATCTCACTGCATCTGGCCGAACGCGGCTACACCACCGTGGGCCTGGACAGCTCCCCCACCGCCATCGACCTCGCCCGCGCCGAGGCCGAGCGGCGCGGACTGGCCAACGCCACCTTCGCGGTCGCCGACATCAGCGACTTCTCCGGCTATGACGGCCGCTTCGGCACCATCGTCGACAGCACGCTGTTCCATTCGATCCCGGTGGAAGCCCGCGACGGCTACCAGCGCTGCATCGTGCGCGCCGCCGCACCGGGGGCGTCGTACTTCGTGCTGGTCTTCGACAAGGCGGCCATCCCGGAAGGCCCACCGTTCGCGGTGACCGCCGACGAACTGCGCGAGGCGGTCGCGAAGTACTGGGTGATCGACGAGATCCGGCCGGCTCGGCTGCACGCGGCGTTCCCCGCCGATTTCCCCGGCTTCGGCGGCGAACCACTGCGCGACGAGGCCGGCGGCCGGAAATCGGCCGCGGGCTGGCTGCTCTCGGCGCACCTGGGCTGACGGCGATGACCGCGGGGAAGCTGCCCGGCTGGCTCAAGCCGGTCAACAAGGTGATGCTGGCGATGCAGAAGCTCGGTGTCACCGCCGGGCCGGTCAGCGTGCTGACCGTGCCGGGCCGCAAATCCGGCCGGCCGCGCAGCACCCCGATGACACCGTTCGGCTACGACGGCGGCATGCACGGGGTGGCGTTTCCCGGCGCCGACTGGGCGAGCAATGCACGCGCCGCCGGAATCGGGACGCTGACCCGCGGCCGCCGGTCGCAGCGGGTGCAGATCGTGGAACTGTCCGCCGACGACGCCCGGCCGGTGCTGCGGGCGTTTCACGCCCAGGTGCCGACCGGTGTCGGGTTCATGAAGCGTGCCGGGCTGGCGCCGAACGGCACGCCCGAGGAGATCGAGGCACTCGCCGGTCGCTGCGCGGTCTTCCGATTCGAGCCGCTGCCGAAGTAGAAGCGTCAGGCCAGCGGCTTGCGGGCCGAATGCAGGGCGACGATGCCGCCGGTGAGGTTGCGCCAGCTCACCTCGGTCCAGCCCGCCGCGGTGATCCGCTCGGCCAACTGAGCCTGATCCGGCCAGGCCCGAATCGATTCGGCCAGGTAGACGTAGGCCTCCGGGTTGCTCGACACCGCGGTGGCCACCGCCGGCAGCGCCCGCATCAGGTACTCCTTGTAGACGGTGGCGAACACCGGCAGCGTCGGGGTGGAGAACTCGCAGACCACCAGGCGCCCGCCGGGCCGGGTCACCCGGGCCATCTCCCGCAGGCCGGCCACGTGGTCGACGACGTTGCGCAGCCCGAAGCTGATCGTGACCGCGTCGAACACCGCGTCGGCGAACGGCAGCTTGGTGGCGTCCCCGGCGACCTTGGGCACGTCACGCTTGGCGCCGGCGGCCAACATGCCGACCGAGAAGTCCGCGGCCACGCACCAGGCGCCGGATTTGGCCAGCTCGACGGTGGACACCGCGGTGCCCGCGGCCAGGTCGAGCACCTTCTGGCCCGGTTGCAGTTCGAGTGCTTTGCGGGTGGCCCGCCGCCAGGCACGGTCGCGGCCCAGCGACATCACCGTGTTCGTCAGGTCGTAGCGACGGGCGACGCCGTCGAACATCGACGCGACGGCATGGGGGTCTTTGTCCAGGCTCGCGCGGCTCACCCGGTCGACGCTACTCGTCTCCGATAGGGTTGGTGGAATGCGGTCTTGGCTGGGCACATTGGTAGCACTGGTGGTCTTCGGCGTGGGATTGGCGGGCCCGACGGCCGCCGACCCCGCAGCACCGGGCACGGCGCTCAGCGCCGATCACTTCGGGGTGCTGGCCGGATCGGCCGCCGCCCCGGTGCAGCTGGAGATCTTCTGCGACCCGCAGTGCTCGGAGTGCGCGAAGTTCGAGGCGGACTCCGGCGGTGAGCTGAGCCGGCGACTGGCCGCCGGGGAAGTCGCGGTGACGTACCGGTGGATGACGTTCTTAGACGCCCGCCGCCACAACGACGTCTCGGCGCGGGTCGGCAACGCACTGATGTCCGCCGCCGACCCGGCCACCTCCGCGGTGGCCTACCAGGGCTTCGTGAACAACCTGTACCGCAAGGGCGGCGCGCCCAGCAACGAAGAGATCGCGGCGACCGCCCGCGACAGCGGACTGCCCGCGCATGTCGTCGACCGGATCGCGGCCGGTCAGCCCGCGGTGGAGCCCACCTCGATGAACGCCTTCAACCGGGTGCAGCTGGTGGCGGCGAACCCGGACCGGCCGGGCACCCCGACGGTGTTCGACCTGAACTCCAAGACCCTGGTGGACACCGACGACGCCGGCTGGCTGAACCGGTTGGTGTCGGGCGGCTAGCGCTTCGGTTCGCAGGCGATGCCGTCGCCGTCGCGGTCCAGTTCCGTTCGGTAACCGGGATCGCCTTCGTAGAGCGGTGCCGCACCGGCCTCCCGGGCTGCGGTGCAGTTCTTGTAGTAGGGATCTGCCGCGGCGACGGGCGCGAGTGCGATTCCGGCCCCGCAGGCCGCGAGACCGGCCAGGACTACGGCACGACGGATCATGAAGGGACTCCTCATCGTTGAGGGCCGCCGCTTACCCGGTAAGCGAGCTGCGCGAAAATTCGTCGCAGCCTAGCAAGCCCGGTCGCGCCCCCAGCGTCGTTCGACCAGATTGATCGCCGCCAGCGCGGCGATCCCGACCAGCCAGGCGAGCATCGCCACGGAGCCGGCCGGGATGACGGCCAGCACGGCGGTGCGGTGCTGGACCCGCACCAGGTCCGGGTCGGATTTGTCGTACTCGACGTAAATCCGCATGCCGGTTGCCAATTCGGATGGATACAGCACCCCGAGTTCCGGGCGGTAGGTGATGCGTTCGGGCGTGACGAATTCGATGGTGGAACGCCGGAATCCGGCGTTGAGCACCTCCGCCTCGGCCACCCCCATGTTGCGTTCGATGGTGAGGTCGTTGCGCCACGCCCCGGCCACCAGCAGCACCGACTGCAACGTCACCACCGCCACCAGGATCAGCACGCCGGTGCGCGACCACCGCAACACCCGGCCGGCCACCGAGTCTCGGGGCAGCTCACCGTTGCCGTGGATCAGGCTGCGCAGCAATGGTTTCAGCGCCTGCACGACCCGGCTGGATCGCAGATCGGGCAGTCTCACAGGGCGGCCTTGATCGCGGCGTGCAGGCTGCGCAGCGAGGTGCGGTCGGCTTTGACCTCCAGCACCCGTACCCCGCCGGCGGATTCGGCGAGCGCGTCCGGCAGGTCGTCGGCCTCAACCTGCTGGAAGTCGACGTGGTAGGCGCGGCACAGTGCGGCGATGTCGACGTCGTGCGGGGTGCCGAAGATCCGCGACGAGACGTCGTGGAACCGCGGATCGCCCTGTTCGAGCAGCTCGAAGATGCCGCCGCCGTTGTCGTTGGAGACCACGATGGTCAACTGCCGCGGTCGCGGTTCGGTGGGCCCGATCAGCAACCCGGAGCTGTCGTGGACGAAGGTCAGGTCCCCGATCAGTGCGACGGTGCGGGCCTCGGGGTTGCGCGCCTCGTGGGCCAGCGCGGCACCGATCGCGGTGGACACCGTGCCGTCGATGCCGGCCACGCCCCGATTGGAGCGCACCGTCACACCCCCGGCGTCGTTTGCGCCGCCGAGACCCACCAGCGCGGCGTCGCGCACCGGGTTCGACGCCCCCAACACCAGCTGGTCGCCGGGGCGCAGCGCGTCGACGACGGCGGCGGCCACGTGCAGACCGGTGGTGTGGGCGTGCGTGGCCAACTGCGAGCGCACCGCGGCGTTCGCATGCGCGTTGAGTTCGGCACAGCGGCGCAGCCAGGCCGCATCCGGTGCTCCGGAGACCACCGCGCGGGTGCCGGTGGCCTGCGAGTTGCCCGACACGTCCGGCCAGCGCGGCCCGGTGGTCAACGCGTAGACCGGCACCGTCGGGTCGGCCAGCAGCGCCGAGACCGGCCGGTGCAGGGTGGGCCGGCCGGCCATGATCACCTGCTGCGGGCGCAGCAGCGGCAGCGCCAGCGGGTGCAGCGGATTCGCCGGCGCCGGGGCGGTGGGTTCGGCCACCGTGGGCAGCGCGGCCAGGTTCGGGTGGACCCCGGCACCGTGCCCGGCGATCACCACGGTGTCCGGTGTCAGGTCGATCTCCAGCGGCTGATCGAAGGTGACCGGCGGGGTCAGTGTCCAGGGCCGGCCGTCCGGGCGGCCGGCCGGCACCGGCGAGCCGTCCGCGCCGGCGTCGGGCACCAGCGGCTCACGCAGCGGGATGTCGAACTGCACCGGACCGGCATTGGCGGTGCGAGAACCGGTGGCGGCCACCAGCACTCGACAAACCGCCGACCGCCAGGTGGCGTTGAGGGCGGCCATCCGCTCCGGCGCGTCCTCGGCCAGCCCCAAACTGATGGTGGCCCGCACCTGGGTACCGAAGTACCCGAGCTGCTCCATGGTCTGGTTGGCGCCGGTGCCCAGCAGCTCGTAGGGCCGGTTGGCCGACAGCACGATCAGCGGCACCCGCGCATAGTTGGCCTCGACCACCGCGGGCCCCAGGTTGGCCACCGCGGTCCCCGACGTCATCGCCACACAGACCGGTGCGCCCGCACTGACCGCCAGCCCGATCGCCAGATACCCGGCGGTGCGTTCGTCGATGCGCACGTGCAGACGCAGTCGGCCGGCCTGATCGGCGTCGTGCAGTGCGAACGCCAGCGGCGCGTTCCGCGATCCCGGGCACAGCACCACGTCGCGGACACCGCCGCGGATCAGCTCGTCGACGACGATGCGCGCCTGTGCCGTCGAGGGGTTGGTCATCGGCACCAGGTTAGTCGTGCCCGGCGGGCAGCGGCGCCCACCGGAACGGCTTGCCGTCGATCTCGGTGAGGAATTCCAGCGCGGCCTTGTTGACCTCGTCGGGCTTCTCGATGAACCCGAGGTGCCCGGCGTCGGGAATCTCCAGGTAGCGCGCCCCCGGGATGGCGTCGGCGACCTCGCGGCTCAGATGGGCCGGGGTGACGACGTCGTCGGCGAAACCGATCACCAGCACCGGCTGGGTGATGTTGGCGTAGGCCGGCAGCCGGTTGGTCAGCGGCGCCACGTCGAGTTGGCAGCGCAATCCGGGTGTGTTCTTGACCGGCCACATGGTGAACATCGCGATCCAGTCCTTGATCGCCGCGTCGTCACTGAGCGTCTTGGGTGAAAAACTTTCCAGCAGGCGCACTTTGGCTTCATATTCGGCGGGCAGCTCGACCCCGGCCTCGGCGAGCTTGACCTCCGCGGAGTAGAAGAAGTCGCGGGCCCGGTCGTGGCGGCCGCGGGTGGCCATCAGCACCGCGGATTTCACCAGGTCGGGCCGGGCCAGCATCAGTTCCTGGGCGATGAACGATCCCATCGACACCGCGACGATGCGGACCGGGCCGGCGTCGAGCGATTCGATGAGCGCCGCGGTGTCGGCCACCATGGTCTCGGTGGTGAAGCCCGAGGCGTTCTCGGTGGCGCCGATACCGCGATTGTCGAAGGTGATCGGGCGGTAGCGGGCGAGCTGGAACTCGCGGACCTGGTGCAGGTGCCAGCCGCGGCCGGCTCCACCGCGCCCGGCGATGAACAGCACCGGCTCCCCATCCTGATTACGGTCGTCGTAAGCGAGGTTGGTCACCAGAGTGAAGGTACGCGACCGCTGGACGCCCTATGGTGTCAGGATCGCAACTGCGCAGCTGGGGGACGGTGATGCGGGCACGACACGTCGGATGGGTGTGTGCGCTGGTGTTGGCCTGCGCCGTGCCGACGGGCTGTGCGCGGGTGACCGCGGGCCTGGCGGTCCCCGCCGACCACGACGGGCCGCGGCCGGTACCGGCCTCGATGCTGCCGGATCTGCTGTTGGAGGCCACCACCGTCGGCGACATCATGGGCTCGCCGGCGATGCGGGTCAAAGACTCCCGGTCGCGGATGTTCGACGTCGGCCCGCAATTCCCCGACGCGGACTGCATGCCGGCCTGGATGCCGGTGGAGAAGTCGGTGTACGCCGGCACCGACTGGTCGGCGACCATCTCCCAGAGCCTGACCGAGACCGCCCAGGACCATTTCGTGATCCAGGCGGCCACCGCGTTCCCCACCCGCGATGCGGCCCGGAACTTCTTCGAGACGACGGCCGGTCGCTGGAACCCTTGCGGCGAAAGGACTTTCGCCACCATCAACGACGGCTACTCCGACACACCCTGGACGTTCGACCGGGTCGCCGACGTCGACTCCACGGTGTGGATGACCCAGCATCAGGACGACAGCGCCGGCTGGTCGTGCCAGCGGGCACTGCGGGTGACCAACAATGTGGCGATCGACGTGCTGGCCTGCAAGCTCTACGTCAGCGACGAGGCCGTCACCATCGCCAACGGTATCGACGCCCGGCTGCCCGGTTTCTAACGCTGCCGCGGTAGCAGCGGGTAGCACGCCCGGATCCGGTCGATCCACCACTGGCGTCGTTCCGGGGCCGCGGCCAGCGCCTGCAGCCGGGCCGGGTCCGGGACCACCGGCGCCACCGGCAGGTAGCCGTCGTCGTGCCGCACCGGTTCGGTGACGTCCTCGACGAACAGCGATCCGGTGCCCAGCCCGCAGGCGTGCTGCAGGTCCGGCAGGGCGGCGGCGGCGTGCAGACCGGCGGCGATCCCGATCGCGGAGTCGATGGCGCTGGAGATCACCACCGGCATGCCGATCTGGTCGGCGATCGACAGCAGTGCCGAAACACCGCCCAGCGGTGCGACTTTGAGGACGGCGATGTCGGCCGCGCCGGCGTTCGCGATGGCCAGCGGGTCGTCGGCCTTGCGGATGCTCTCGTCGGCGGCGATCGGGGTGTCGATCCGGCGGCGCAGCGCGGCGAGTTCGGCGACGGTGGCGCAGGGCTGTTCGAGGTATTCCAGCGGGCCGCCGGCGGTCAACGCGGTGTTGGCCCGCACGGCTTCCTCGACACTCCAGCCGCCGTTGGCGTCGACCCGCACGGTGGGGACCAGCGCGCGTACCGCCGCCACCCGGGCGACGTCGTCGGCCAGGGCCTGGCCGGGTTCGGCGACTTTGACCTTGGCGGTGCGGGCGCCGGGGAACCGGGCCAGTACCTCGGGCACCCGGGCGGCGTCGACGGCGGGCACGGTCGCGTTGATCGGAATCCGGTCGCGGCGCGCCGGGGGCGGCGGCCGGTAGGCGCCCTCGACGGCGGCGGCCAGCCAATGGGCGGCCTCCGGTGGCGCGTACTCGGCGAACGCGCCGAACTCGCCCCAGCCCGCCGGGCCGTCGATCAGCGCCACTTCCCGCACCGTGATGCCGCGAAACCGGACCCGCATCGGCAGCGCGACCACATGCAGGCGCTCCAGCAGATCCGGCAGCGAGGAGTTCGACATAGCTGTAGGTTCTCAGACCATGCGGCAGGGCGCAGAACCCTTTCACCGGGGCGCGGCACGGCCGCGGACCCCCGGCGGCGGCGGGCACCGGCGATGAGGCCCTCGATCGGCCTGGGCATGGCCGCCACCCTCGATGCGCTGGTCGCCGCCCCGATACCGCTGTTGTCCTCGCTCGGCTCACCGGCGGACTACGCGGCGGCGTCCGCCGAACTCGATGCCGCAGTGCGCTACTACCGCGACGCCGGCTGGCTCGACGACCCGGCAGGCCGGCACCGCACCCCCGCGGCCCCCGACGACGTGCGGATCACCCTGGCCCCGGACCGGGCGCCGGGGGTCGAGGTCGCCTGGTTCGACAGCGACTGGCGTCCCGAGGCCGGCGAGCCCGGCGCCCGGCGCTGGCTGTCGCTGCACGCCAACGAGCGGGTACCGGTCCGGCTGCTGCGTCACCGCGGCACCCCGCGGCCGTGGCTGGTGGCCGTGCACGGCCAGGGCATGGGGCGCCCGGGCGACGTGAAGATGCTGCGGGTGCGCCGCCTGCACGAAGAACTCGGGATCAACGTCGCGTTGCCGGTGTTGCCGCTGCACGGCCCGCGGTCCTGCGGGTTCTCGCCGCCGCGGCAGTTCGCCTCCAATGTGTTCGCGACCAACAACGTGCTGGGGCTCACCCAGGCGGTGTGGGATGTCCGCCGGCTGCTGGCGTGGCTGCGCGACGAGCAGCGGGCGCCCGCGGTGGGCCTGCTCGGGGTGTCGCTGGGCTCCTACGTCGCCAACCTGCTGTCCACCCTCGACGGTGACCTGGCCAGCCTGATCGCGGTGGTGCCGACCGGCGACCTGGCCGCCTCGATGCGCGACGCGTTGCCGGTCACGCCGGCCAAACGCCGCCTGCACCGGCGGGTGCACGACTACCGGGCGGCGCTGGCGCATCTGGTGGTCTCGCCGCTGGCCGCACCGTGCCTGGTCCCCCACCCGCGGCGCCACATCGTGGCCGGCCGGGTGGATCGGATCGCGCCGCCGCGCGGTGCGGTCGCGCTCTGGCGGCACTGGGGCGAGCCGTCGATCAGCTGGCGTCCGCGCGGCCACGTCACCGCGTGGCGCGGACCCGACTACGACGACCACATCGCGTCGGTGCTGGCCGCCGACGGACTGCAACACTCGCCGTGCCGAACGTGAGGAGGACCGATGCGCCAACTGTCCAGCGCTGATTGGACGATGGTGTCGCTGGACACCGCGACCGCGCACAACACCATCGGCATCGTCGGCATCTACGACCCGGCCACCCGCGGCGGCAAGCCGGTCGGCTACGAGGAGGCCCTCGAATACGTCCGGGCGCGCCTGCACGTCGCCGAGAGCTTCCGCGAACGGCTGGTGCATGTACCGTTCGGCGCCGATCGGCCCTGGTGGATCCGCGACGGCGACTTCGACCTGGAGTACCACGTCCGGCACATCGCGCTGCCCCGGCCGGGCAGCTGGCGGCAGCTGTGCACCCAGATCGCCCGGATCCACGCCCGGCCGCTGGACCTGACCCGGCCGCCGTGGGAGCTGTACCTGATCGACGGGCTCGACGGCGTCGAGCAACTGCCCGACGGCGCCTTCGCGGTGTTCCTGCGCATCCACCACGCCGCCATCGACGGCGTCGCCGGCGCGGAGATCCTCACCGCGATCCACACCCACGAACCCGACGGGGCACCCCCACCGCCGCCCGAGGGGTACCACTGGGAACCCGACCCCGTCCCGTCCGATCTGGATCTGCTGAGCCGGGCCGCGCAGCACGGCGTCATCCGGCCCTTCGAGGTGCTGGGCCAGGTCGGCAAGGTGGTGCTTCAGGTGCCCACCCTGGTGTCGGACAACCGCGATCCCGACGTCACCTCGCCGGCGTCGCTGCCGAAGGCGACCCGCTTCAACCAGGTGGTGTCGCCGCACCGGGTCTTCGGCACCGCCTACACGACGCTGGACGTGCTCAAGGAGATCCGCACCGCGCTGCCGGAGGCCAAGATCAACGACATCGGCCTGGCGATCGTCGGCGGCGCCATCCGCCGCTACCTGCTGGACAAGGACGAACTGCCCGACGACGCGATGGTGGCGATGATGCCGATCTCGATCCGGCCGACCACCACCCGTGCCAGCGGCCACGCCGGCGCCGAGACCAGCACCGGGACCAGTGGCAACGAGTACTCGGTGGCGCCCATCACGATGGCGACCGACGAAGCCGACCCGCTGGCCCGGCTGGCGCGCATCGTGACGTCGACCGCGCACGTCAAGGAATCCGGCGCCAACCCCGTCCGGTCGCTGATCGCGATGTCCGAGGAGGCCCTCGGCGGGCTGATGGGCACCGTGCAGCGGGCCCTGGTGCGGACCCTGAGCCGGCGGGGACGCACGGTGGCCGCCCACACCCTGGTCAGCAACGTCCCCGGGCCGCTGACGCCGATGTATTTCTGCGGTGCGCAGATGGTCGACACCACCGGCCTGGGCCCGGTGCTCGACGGGATGGGTCTCAACAACGGCATCGGCAGCTACGGCAACCGGGTGACGTTCTGCTTCACCGCCGACCGGACCGCCCTGCCCGACCCCGAGTTCTACGAGCAGTGCCTGCGCGAGGCCGTCGAGGAATTGCTGGACGCGGCCCGGGCCCGCGTCGCCGGGTGACACGGCGTCGTATGGCGCTGCCTGGATTCGGAGGCCAAGGCCACACGGAATTGCAACACGTTCTAGTCTGACGGGATGGACGAGCAACTGGCGCTGCGAAACCCTAGCCACAACGGCCACCTGCTGGTGGGTTCCCTCAAACGGCACAAGAACCGGCCCGTGCTGTTCCTCGGCGACACCACACTGACCGGCGGCCAGATGGCCGAACGGGTCAGCCAGTACGTCCAGGCGTTCGAGGCGCTGGGCGCCGGGGCGGGCGTCACCGCCGGCCTGCTGTCGCTGAACCGCCCCGAGGTGCTGATGATCCTCGGCGCCAACCAGACCCAGGGCTACCGGCGCACCTCCCTGCACCCGCTCGGCTCGCTCGACGACCACGCCTACGTGCTCACCGACGCCGAAGCCAGCGCACTGATCATCGACCCCACCCCGGCGTTCACCGAACGCGCCCTGGGGCTGCTGGAGAAGGTGCCGACGCTCAAGAAGATCCTCACCATCGGCCCGGTGCCCGAGGCGCTGGCCGACGTCGCGGTCGACCTGGCGGCCGAGGCGGCCAAGCACGAGCCCAAGCCGCTGGTCGTCGCCGACCTTCCGCCGAACCACATCAACGGCCTGACCTACACCGGCGGCACCACCGGCAAGCCCAAGGGCGTGATCGGCACGACCGGCAACATCGCGACCATGACGCAGATCCAGCTGGCGGAATGGGAGTGGCCGGACAACCCACGGTTCCTGATGTGCACACCGCTGTCGCACGCCGGCGCGGCGTTCTTCACCCCCACCCTGGTCAAGGGCGGCGAGATGGTGGTGCTGGCCAAGTTCGACCCGGCCGAGGTGCTCCGCGTCATCGAGGAGCAGCGCATCACCGCCACCATGCTGGTGCCGTCGATGCTCTACGCCCTGATGGACCACCCCGATTCCCGAACCCGCGACCTGTCGTCGCTGCAGACCGTCTACTACGGCGCCTCGGCGATCAACCCGGTCCGGCTGGCCGAGGCGATCGAGCGGTTCGGCCCGATCTTCGCCCAGTACTACGGCCAGTCCGAAGCGCCGATGGCGATCACCTACCTGGCCAAGGGCGACCACGACGAGAAGCGGCTCACCTCCTGCGGGCGCCCGTCGCTGTACGCCCGGGTGGCCCTGCTCGGCGAAGACGGCCAGCCCGTCCCGCAGGGCGAACCCGGTGAGATCTGTGTCGCCGGGCCGCTGTTGGCCGGTGGCTACTGGAACCTGCCGGAGGAGACCGCCAAGACCTTCAAAGACGGCTGGATGCACACCGGCGACATGGCCCGCGAGGACGAGGACGGCTTCTACTTCATCGTCGACCGGGTCAAGGACATGATCGTCACCGGCGGCTTCAACGTCTTCCCGCGCGAGGTCGAGGACGTCATCGCCGAGCACCCGTCGATCGCCCAGGTCTGCGTGGTCGGCACCCCCGACGACAAGTGGGGCGAGGCGGTGACCGCGGTGGTGGTGCTGCGTGCCGACGCACCCAGCGACGCCGACGCGGTCGCACAGATGACCGCCGAGATCCAGGCCGCGGTCAAGGAGCGCAAGGGTTCGGTGCAGTCGCCCAAGCAGGTGATCGTGATGGACGCACTGCCGCTGACCGGGCTGGGCAAGCCGGACAAGAAGGCGGTGCGGGCCCGGTTCTGGGAGGGCTCCGACCGCGCTATCGGGTAGTCGGGGGCCGCACGCCGCCGTCCCGGTACGGTCGCAGGCGTGAGCAGCAATCCTTTCGACCCCAGCATCTGGCGCACGGTCGACGGCTTCGCCGACCTGACCGACATCACCTACCACCGGCACGTCACCGATGCGACGGTGCGGGTGGCGTTCAACCGCCCCGAGGTGCGCAACGCGTTCCGGCCGCACACCGTCGACGAGCTGTACCGGGCGCTCGACCACGCCCGGATGTCCCCGGACGTCGGCGTGGTGCTGCTGACCGGCAACGGTCCGGCCCCCAAGGACGGCGGCTGGGCGTTCTGTTCCGGCGGGGACCAGCGCATCCGGGGCCGCAGCGGCTACCAGTACGCCGCCGGGGAGACCGCGGACACCGTCGACGTGGCCCGGGCCGGGCGGCTGCACATCCTGGAGGTGCAGCGACTGATCCGGTTCATGCCCAAGCCGGTGATCTGTCTGGTCAACGGGTGGGCGGCCGGCGGCGGCCACAGTCTGCACGTGGTCTGCGACCTGACCCTGGCCAGCCGCGAGCACGCGAAATTCAAACAGACCGACGCCGACGTCGGCAGCTTCGACGGCGGCTACGGGTCGGCCTATCTGGCGCGGCAGGTGGGGCAGAAGTTCGCCCGGGAGATCTTCTTCCTGGGCCGCACCTACACCGCCGAGCAGATGCACCACATGGGTGCGGTCAACGAGGTCGTCGACCATGCCGAGCTGGAGACCGTCGGGGTGGAATGGGCGGCGGCCATCAACGGCAAATCGCCGCAGGCGCAACGGATGTTGAAGTTCGCGTTCAACCTGCTCGACGACGGGCTGGTGGGCCAGCAGCTGTTCGCCGGCGAGGCCACCCGGCTGGCGTACATGACCGACGAGGCCGTCGAGGGCCGGGATGCGTTCCTGGAGAAGCGTGACCCGGACTGGAGCAGCTACCCGCGGTACTTCTGATCCGCGGCCCGTTCGCCGAGCGCGCACTCAGTGCGAAAAATCCGCTGAAATCTCGCAACAGTTGCACGTTCGGCGAGGCAAAAGGGCTCCAACGGGCGAAGGCTCCGCGCCCAATAGACTGGCGAACCATGAGCAAGAGCCCCCTGCGCCGCCTCACCGAGGCGGTCGTCCTGACCAGCATGCGCCCGCCCGTCGCACCCCAACTGCTGGCGTACCGGCCGCTGGCCAAGCCGGTCGACCTGCGCGGCAAGCGGGTGCTGCTCACCGGCGCCTCGTCGGGCATCGGCGAGGCCGCCGCCGAGCGATTCGCCGCCGAGGGCGCCACCGTGGTCGCGGTGGCGCGCCGCAAGGACCTGCTCGACGAGGTGGTGGCCCGTATCACCGCGGCCGGCGGCGAAGCCCTGGCGATCCCCTGCGACCTGTCCGACCTGGACGCCATCGACGCACTGGCCGCCGACGTCCAGCAACGCCTGGGCGGGGTGGACATCCTGGTCAACAACGCCGGCCGGTCCATCCGCCGACCGCTGGCCGAGTCCCTGGACCGCTGGCACGACGTCGAGCGGACCATGACCCTGAACTACTACTCGCCGTTGCGGCTGATCCGGGCGATCGCCCCGGGCATGCTGGAGCGCGGCGACGGGCACATCATCAACGTCGCCACCTGGGGCGTGATGACCGAGGCCACCCCGCTGTTCGGGGTGTACAACGCCTCCAAGACCGCCCTGTCGTCGATCAGCCGGGTCATCGAGACCGAGTGGTCCGGTAAGGGCGTGCGTGCCACGGCGCTGTACTACCCGCTGGTGGCCACCCCGATGATCGCTCCCACCAAGGCGTTCGAGAACCGTCCGGCACTGAGCGCCGCCGAGGCCGCCGAGTGGATGATCACCGCGGCGCGCAGTCGTCCGGTGCGCATCGCCCCGCGGATCGCGGTCAGCGCCCGGGCCCTCGATGTGGTGGCGCCGGGCTGGGTCACCGCGGTGATGAAGCGCGGTTCCTAACCGAGCCCCACGTGATAGACACGGAGTCATGGAGAGCTCGTGGAGGTTCTAGCCAGCCGTGTCCTGCTCCGCCCCGCCGACTACCAGCGCTCACTGCGGTTCTACCGGGACGAGATCGGGCTGGCCATCGCCCGCGACTACGGCGCCGGGACGGTGTTCTACGCCGGCCAGTCACTGATCGAACTAGCCGCGCACGGTAACCCCGATCACGCTGCGGCGAACTTCTGCGGGGCCCTGTGGCTGCAGGTGCGCGACGTCGCGGCCACCCAGGCCGAATTGCAGGGCCGCGGCGTGCCGATCGCCCGGCCGGCCCGCCGCGAACCGTGGGGGCTGCACGAGATGCACGTCACCGATCCTGACGGGATCACGTTGATCTTCGTAGAGGTTCCTGAAGACCACCCGCTGCGCCGCGATACCCGACGGGATCCCTGAGGTTAACTGCGGGAGAACACTTCGAAACGTCTCGACGTACATCAACGTTTCGCCTGCACAATCGTTAGACAACGGCCTCGGCGAAACCGCAGAATCTATCCCGTGATGTTCCCGTGAGCCTCGAACTGCTCCTCCTGATCATTGTGGTCGTCACGGCTTTGGCCTTCGACTTCACCAATGGATTCCACGACACCGGCAACGCCATGGCGACCTCGATCGCCAGCGGCGCGCTCAAGCCGAAGGCCGCGGTCACGATGTCGGCCTGCCTGAACCTGATCGGCGCCTTCCTGTCGACGGCGGTGGCCGCGACGATCGCCAAGGGCCTGGTGGACGCCAACCTGGTGACCCTTGAGATCGTCTTCGCCGGTCTGGTCGGTGCCATCGTGTGGAACCTGCTGACCTGGCTACTCGGTATCCCGTCCAGTTCCTCGCACGCCCTGATCGGCGGCATCGTGGGGGCGATGATCGCCGCGGTCGGCGGCCACGGGGTGATCTGGAACGGGGTGGTCTCCAAGGTGCTGGTCCCGGCGGTGGTCGCCACCCTGATCGCCACCATCATCGCCTCGGTCGGCACCTGGCTGGTCTACCGCATCACCCGCGGCGTCGACGAGAAGAAGTCCGAGTCGGTGTTCCGGCACGGGCAGATCGGCTCGGCGGCCCTGGTCTCGCTGGCCCACGGCACCAACGACGCGCAGAAGACCATGGGCGTGATCTTCCTGGCGCTGATGTCCTACGGCGCGGTGAGCACGTCGGAGACGATGCCGCCGCTGTGGGTGATCGTCAGCTGTGCGCTGGCCATGGCCGCCGGTACCTACACCGGCGGGTGGCGGATCATCCGCACCCTGGGCAAGGGCCTCGTCGAGATCAAATCGCCGCAGGGCATGGCCGCCGAGTCGGCCGCCGCCTCGGTCATCCTGCTGTCCAGCCACTTCGGTTACTCGCTGTCGACCACCCAGGTCGCCACCGGGTCGGTGCTGGGCAGCGGCGTCGGAAAGCCGGGCGCCCAGGTGCGCTGGGGCGTCGCCGGACGGATGGCGGCCGCCTGGCTGGTGACGCTGCCGATGGCCGGCGGAGTGGGCTCGGGCGCCTACGGCCTGGTGCACGGCATCGGCGGTTACCCGGGCATCACCATCGGAGTGTTGCTGCTGATCCTGTCGATCCTGGCGATCTGGCTGCGGTCGCGCCGGGCGCGCATCGACCACAACAACGTCAACGCCGAATGGGAGGGCAGCCTCACCGGCGGCCTCTCCGCCCCGGGCGTGCAGCCCGAGGAGTCCGGACGCGAAGTGGAGAACACCCTCCGCACGGCCATCGACGCCGACCCCAACTCACGTGAGGCGATCCGCTCATGAGCCAGTGGTTCAACTTCGACGCCACCCTGAAAATCCTGGTGTTCGGGCTGCTGGTCGGCGGTATGTTGCCGGCACTGTTCGCGTTCGGCGTGCGAGTCAATGTGGCGGCCAACGACGTCCCCGCGTCCGCCGGTGACGCCACGGCGGCGCGTCGGCCCCTGCTGCTCACGCTGAGCTGGGCGATCTTCCTGCTGGTGCTGACCGTGGCGATCATCGGCGTGCTGTTCATCGCCCGCGATTTCCTCGGACATCATCTGGGTCTGTACCTGCTCGGAGCCAAGCACTCCTAACCCGTTTCGGCCATGTCGCCATGCGACTTCCACAGCCCGCGCAGTGATTTCGGAGCCGTGTCCGTTGACCAGAGTCGTGATCAACGGCCACGGCTTCTCCGTTTGTCTTCGCCCGCGCCGCACCGGCACGGCACGTCATCGAAGCGGACGACGAGAGGCGTCGAATCGTGATTGCCCGTAATATTGCGGCTGACCTGTTGGTTCCGGTGTTGACGACGCGGAGAAGTTGACACAGTATGAACAAATTTCTCACCTCGATCGTTGCCTGGCTGCGCGCCGGGTACCCCGACGGTGTGCCGCAGAACGACTACATCCCCCTGTTGGCGCTGCTGTCCCGGCGCTTGACCAACGACGAAGTCAAAGATGTCGCACGCGAATTGATCGGGCGTGGCGAATTCGACCGCATCGACATCGGCGTGATGATCGCCCGGCTGACCAATGAACTGCCCGCCCCCGAGGACGTCGCGCGGGTACGAGAGCGCTTGGCGGCCAAGGGTTGGCTGCTCGACGACGCCCCCACCAACGGAGGAAGCCCATAGCACGCCTGCGCGCGTTGGCCGTGCCGACCGGGGATGCACTGCCCACGCTGTTGCCCGCCCTGCAGGGCGTGCTCGACGGCGACGACGACGCATTCACCCCGGTGGGGTCCGACACCGCTCCCGCGACCCTGGCCGCGTTGCGCGTCGAGGAATCCATCGACGACGACATTGCCCTGGTGGTGACGACGTCGGGGACCACCGCGACTCCCAAGGGCGCGTTGTTGACCGGAGCCGCACTGACCGCCAGCGCTAGCGCCACCCATGAGCGGTTGGGCGGGCCGGGCCGTTGGCTGTTGGCGCTGCCGGCGCACCATATCGCCGGAATCCAGGTCCTGGTAAGAAGTCTGGTCGCCGGCCAGACTCCGGTACAGCTCGACGTCACCGCAGGTTTCGACGTCTCGGCATTGCCCGCCGCGGTGGCGGCACTGGGATCCGGGCGGCGCTATACCGCACTGGTCGCCACCCAGTTGGCCAAGGCGCTAAATGCGCCGGCGGCCGCCGCGGCGCTGGCGGAACTGGACGCGGTGCTGCTGGGCGGCGGTCCGGCACCGCAACCGATTCTGGCTGCGGCCGCCGCCAACGGCATCCACGTGGTGCGCACCTACGGCATGAGCGAGACCGCCGGCGGTTGCGTCTATGACGGGTTGCCGCTGCCGGGAGTCGGGGTGCGCATCGGCGCCGACGGGCGGATCGCGCTCGGCGGCCCGACGCTGGCACGCGGGTACCGCAATCCCGTGATTCCCGATCCCTTCGCCGAAGCGGGCTGGTTTCAGACCGATGATGTTGGCACCCTTGATGATGCGGGTGTGTTGGCCGTGCTCGGCCGGGTCGACGACGCGATCAGCACCGGTGGACTGACCGTGCTGCCCGGGCCGGTGGAGGCCGCGCTGGCGACTCACCCCACGGTGGCCGACTGCGCGGTGTTCGGCGTTGCCGACGATCGGCTGGGGCAGCGGGTGGTTGCGGCGGTGGTCGCGGCCGGGGCGACGACGCCGACGCTGGAGGCGTTGCGCGCCCATGTCGTCGCCGCCTTGGATGCCACTGCAGCGCCCCGCGAGTTGCACGTTGTAGCCGAACTACCCCGGCGCGGGATCGGCAAGCTGGACCGAAAGGCGTTGGTGCGCAGGTTCACGCGCTGATGATGGTCAGCGCATCGGGTGGCTCAATCGCCGCCACCGGACGAACCGCCCGAACCGCCGCCTGAACTTCCACCAGAACTTCCGCCGGAGCTACCGCCTGAACTTCCGCCCGAGCTACCACCGGAGCTGCCACCCGAGCTACCACCTGAACTTCCGCCCGAGCTGCTCCCCCCGCCGGCGGAGCCACCGCTGGAACTCCCACCGCCGCTACTGCTGGAACCACCCGACGAACCCGAGGAACCGGAGCCCGAACTTCCGCCGCTGCTGGAGCCACTCGATGAACCGGCAGATCCACCGCTCGAGCTCCCGCTCCCGCTCCCGCTGCTGGAGCCACCCGACGAACCGGAGGTACCGGAGCCCGAACTCCCACTGCTGGAGCCACCACTCGAGCCGCTGCTGCTACCACTGCCACCGCTTGAGCTGCTGCCACTGCTGCCACCGGACGATCCCGAGCCGGTGGAACCGGACCCGCCCGAGGTATCGCCCGATCCGCCGCTGCCCGAACCTGATTCGCCCGAGCCGCCCGAACCGCTGCCGCCGCTGCCGCCCGCGCCGGAGCCCGACCCACTCGAGTTCCCGCCGGACTGCCCACCTCCGGAACCGGTCGAGCCGCCATCGGTTCCGGTGGTTCCTCCCCCGGGTCCCCCGGCGCTACCGTCGTCACCGGTACCGCTGCCGGATCCGGAGCCGGAACCGCTGGAATCGCTTCCCCCGGAAGAACTGTCACCGGAATCCTGTCCGCCGGAAGGGCTGCCACCGGTATCACTACCACCGGACTTGCCACCACCGGCGTCACCGCCGCCCGACCCGCCGGCACCGGCGTCGTCGGAACCGGAGTGATCGCCACCGGAACCCGAACCGTCGCTGTTCGATCCGCTCCCGGAGCCACTGCCGGTCGAACCCTTTCCACCGGATCCGGCATCGCTACCGGCGTCGCGTCCGCTCCCGGATTCGGAGCCGCCGCTGGTCTCCCCGCGCCCACCGGAGGGATTGCTGCCGGTATGCCCGCCACCGCCCGAGCCGATTCCCCTCCGCCACTGTCGCTTCCGGCGCCGGGTCGCCAGCCGCCACCACCGCCGAGGCCGGGGAAGATCGGCAGCGGGATGGGGATCGGAATCATCGCCGGCGGTTCCGGCGCGGGGGGCGGCGCGACCGGCGGCGGAGCCACCACCACCGGTGGCGCCGGACTGACCGGTGCTACAACAGGGTCCGGGGCCGACGGAATCGGGATCGGCGCGGGCTTCGGCACCGGTTTCGGTGCCGGCAGTACCGGGATGAAGTTTCCGGGTACCGGCTGAGCCGGCAGGTCCTCGACCACCACCGGCGGCTGCGACTGGGTGACCGCGGCGGTCGGGCGGATACCCACCGTCACCGCCACCGCGAGCGCGGCACACCCGGCCACCAGAATCCCGCCGACCGAGCTGCCGATCAGCAACGCCCGCCCGATCGGCGGCGGAGCCTCCAGCTCGTCGTACTCGCCCGCACCGCCGTCACCGTATTCGGCGTCGTAGGGGTCATAGGCGTCGTCGGCGTCGTAGCTCGGATAGTCCGGGTGGTCGCCGTAGTCCTCATAGCTGTCGGCGTACTCCACCGGCAGTAGTTCGGAGTCGTCGTCGGTCATCGAGTACGCCAACTGCGGTTCGGGCTGCCCGGTCTCAACGGCCGGCGTCAGTTCGGTCGCCGAACCGTCCGGCACAGCGGAATCCGACAGCGCCGGCGCCGCCGTCGTGGCATCGATCACCGGATCCGGTATCCAGGCGGCGGTCTGGCCGTCGGAATCCGCGGAGTTTCGCGCCAACGCCACCGCCGATCGCGCCGTGGGGTGCTCGGAGACGTTCTCGATGCCGGCGTCGGCCAGTGCCTGCCGCAGCTGTGTCAGCAAGACCGGGTCCGGCCAGCACAGCCGGGTGGCTGCCAGCCGGTGGCCCTGTTCCGCCAGGGCACGCTGGGTGCCGGTCACCGTCTCGGCCAGCAATTCGACCGGGTTCTGCGTCAGATCCAGCAGTGACTCGTCGAGTACCGCGTCACCGTAGGCATCCGATTCGACCAGCGCCAGGCGGGCGAGGGCGCCGGTCACCGACACCCCGAGCGCGACATCCATTGCGCAACTCCTTCCGCGGCCAGTCGATTAGCCAGTCTAGCCGCCCTTTCCGACATCGGGGTGGACAGATTTCCGCAGATCAGTGGCCTGCACCCCGCCCGCGGTTATGGTGAGCAGGTGATCGGCGAGTCGACCAAGAGCTGGAATATCGGCCGCGATGCGACCGCGGCGGTATTGCTGTGTGCGGCGCCGGCTCTGCCGTGGAGTCTGCACCTCGGTGTGGGCATCCCCGACAGCTCACCCGCTCTGTTGGCCGCGGTGGCCGCGGTGACGGTGCTCGCGCTCGGGGCGCTGGCGGCGACGTATGTCGGACCGTGGGGAATCCTGCGGCCCGGCGGCGATCCGGCCGTCGCCGACCGGCTGCGACTGCTGTTGAGCGTGCCGTATCTGGTGGCGGTACTCGGGGTGGTGGCCGCCGACGTGGTGCAGACCGTCCGTTACGGCGGCACCCCCCGACCGCCCGGCGGCGTGGGACCCGGCGCGTGGGTGGGTGTCGCCGGCGCGCTGCTTGCCGCCCAGCCGGTGCTCGCGGGACCGGTTCGGCTGTGGCAGCGCACGATTCGGGTACTCGGCTATGCCGCGATCATCGGCGCCACCGCGAGTGTGCTGTTCAATCTGTACTGGCGGGTGAGCTACGCCCTGCCGGATGCGCAGTCCCCGGACGGCTTCGGCGGGCAGCACCTCGCGATCATCGTGGCCTCCGTGGTCTACGGGGCGGTGCCATGGGTCGCCGTGTTGGTCGGCACACGCTGGATTCTGCAGCGCGACAGGGCCGCTCAGCTGGCCGTGGTCCTGCTCGGTGGCACCACCCTGGCCGCCGGGACGCTGATCTGGCTGCTGCCGGTGGGCCGGGTCGTCGACGGGTTCCACGGCATCGCCCAGAACACCTCCACCGCGGGGGTCGGCTTCGAGGGCTACCTGGTGTGGGTGGCCGCCGCGGCACTGTTCGCGGTGGCGGCGGCGCGCGACGCCTCGGCGGCGACCTGGCTGGCGGCCACCCGGAACACGTTGCTGCTCATCGCGATCTGGGCGCTGGGCTCGGCAGTCATGCGGATCACCGATCTGGGCGTCGCCGCCGGTTTGGAGCTGCCCTATTCGCCCTACGACGTCGCGGCCATGACCGCGTTCGACGTGGTGACCGCGGTGATCGCACTGTGGCTGCGGATCAACCTGGGCAACCGCGCACTGCCCACGGCCGCCATCTGGTCGGTGAGCGCGGCCCTGCTCGGTTTCACCATCGCCCGGGTCGTGGTGGGCGCCGGACTCGCGCCCCGACTCCCGGACGCCCAGCGGCTCGCGGCGGCGTCGAACCCGGTGTACGGCAACGGACTCGCCCAGCAGATCACCAGCACGTTCGATGTGGTGCTGTGCGGTCTCGCCCTGTGCGGCACCGTGATCGCGATCGTCGCCGGACGCCATGCGGTACCGGCCGGTGACCGGCCCCGGCCGGGAAAGCGCGGCACGCCCCGGATCATCCGACCGCGGGCCTCCGCGCCCGAATCACCGGTCGACGGCCCGAAGATCTATCGCGGCTCCGAGACACCGACCGGCGGCGGCGAACCGATTCAGGGCAGCTCGAACGGCAACTGAATGCCCTCGTGCGGCAGGCAGTGCCTGCAGGTGCGCTCTTCGTCGACCTGCTCGATGGCCTGCTGCACCAGCTTCTTGAACGGTTCGATGTTCTTCTGGAACTCTTCGAACACGTCGACGACCTTCACGCCACTGCCGACGTCCACCCCGGCATCCAGGTCGGTGACCAGAGCTATTGCCGCGTAACACATTTCCAGTTCCCGCGCGAGCACCGACTCGGGATAGCCGGTCATGTTGACCAGCCGGAATCCCGCGGCGGCGAACCATTGGCTTTCGGCGCGGGTGGAGAACCGCGGTCCCTGAATGACCACCATGGTCGCCCCGTCGACGACGTCGGGCAGCGTGGTCACCGCGGTCCGCAGCGTCGGGCAGTACGGGTCGGCGAACTCCACGTGCACCCCGCCGTCGTCGAAGTAGGTGTCGACGCGTCCGCGGGTGCGGTCGACCAGCTGATCGGGCACCACCACCGAGCCCGGCGGCAGGTCGGGCGTCAGGCTGCCGACCGCGCAGGGCGCGAGTATCCGGCGCACGCCCAGCGACCGCAGCGCCCACATGTTGGCCCGGTAGGGCACGGTGTGCGCCGAGTACTCGTGCGCTGCGCCGTGCCGCGGCAGAAACGCGACTTCGTGGCCGCCGACGGTGCCGACGGTGATCTCGGCGCTCGGCGCTCCGTAGGGGGTATCACAACTGACGCGGCGCGCGTCGTCACCGAAGAACGAGTAGAAACCGCTACCGCCGATCACGCCCAGCAAGTTGTGCTCCTCCCACGTGCAAGGATCGTGCTGTGGCCAGCTTTTCACAGTGGATCGAGGGGGCTCGTCCCCGTACCCTGCCCAACGCGATCGCCCCGGTAATCGCCGGGACCGGCGCCGCGGCCTGGCTGGGCGGGGCGGTGTGGTGGAAGGCCCTGCTGGCGTTGGCGGTCGCGGTGGCCCTGATCATCGGGGTGAACTTCGCCAACGACTACTCCGACGGCATCCGCGGTACCGACGACGACCGCACCGGCCCGCTGCGGCTGGTGGGCTCGGGAGTGGCGTCGCCGCGGGCGGTGCTGACCGCGGCGATCGTCGCACTGTCGGTGGGCGCACTGGCCGGTCTGGCGCTGGCGTTGGTCAGCGCGCCGTGGCTGCTGGCGGTGGGCGCGGTCTGCATCGCCGGGGCCTGGCTGTATACCGGCGGATCGCGGCCCTACGGTTATGCCGGCTACGGCGAGATCGCGGTGTTCGTGTTCTTCGGGCTGGTCGCGGTGCTGGGCACCCAGTACACCCAGGCGGGGCGGGTGGACTGGGTCGGCGGGGCGCTGGCGATCGGGATCGGGGCGCTGTCGTCGGCGGTGCTGGTCGCCAACAATCTGCGGGATATCGCCACCGATAAGCCCGCGGGCAAGATCACCCTGGCGGTGCGCCTCGGTGATGCCCGCACCCGGGTGCTGTTCCAGTTGCTGATCGCCGTCGCCGCGGTGTTGACGCTGGCGCTGATGCGGGCCACGCCGTGGTGCGCGGCCGGGCTTCTCGCCACCCCGCTGGCGCTGCGGGCCGCCGCGCCGGTGCGCACCGGGCGGGGCGGCGTCGCGCTGATCCCGGTGCTTCGCGACACGGGGTTGACCATGCTGGTGTGGGCGATCGCGGAGGCGACGGCGCTGTCCCTCCGTTGATTCTGCAGCCAGGGCGGTAGCTACTCGCACTTCTGCGCCCTGAGCGCAGAGTCAACGGGAGAAAAAGGGGGCTACTCGCCGCGCAGGCGGGCCTGCAGCTCCGCGCGCTCCCGGCGCCGGCGCTCGCCCGCCTCGGACAGGCTCTCGTTGGCCCGCTTACGCAGCGGCGTGAACAGCCACATCCCCAGCGGCAGCGCCACGACCAACGCCAACATCGCCGCGACGATCAGCGGGAAATCGGTCAGCCCGATCAGTCGGCCCACCCCGGCGATCACCGCCGTCAACGCAACCACCAGCGCCAACCGAGCGGCCGTATAGACCATCACATCGACTACCGCACGGCCCAGCTGAGCCCGACTTGTCGTCACGGTTGTCCACCCTACTGGCGGGCCGCAACCGCGCCGCAGCCGCTCACGGTATATTCGGCGCCAGGAGGTGTCGCGAGTGCTCTACCTGCTCCTCGCCGTGGGCTTCGGAATGCTGTTCTACGTCGCCCTGCGTGCCACCCGCGAACGGCCGCGGACGCGTGTGATCGGCCCGGACGACGATCCGGAATTCCTCTGGCGCATCAGCCACGGCGACAATCAGCCGTAGCCGACCGGATACCGGTTCGCCGACCTACACGAAGTGCTGGTTGAACCGGTCGTCGCCGGGGAACGCCTCGGCCACCACCGCCGCCAGCTCGACCAGCGCCTCGCGGGTCTCACGCTTGAGCCGCATCATGTCGATCTCCGCGCCTTCTTCGAGGTGCGGATCGAACGGCACCAGCCGCACCGCACGGCAGCGCCGGGAGAAGTGGTCGACGACCTTCTGCATGTCGACCTTGCCGGAGCGCGGCCGCACCGCGTTGATCACCGCGATCGAGTTCCGCACCAAGTCCTCGTGGCCGTGGGCGTCGAGCCAGTCCAGGGTGGCCGAGGCGCTGCGCGCACCGTCGACCGAACCGGAACTGACCACGATCATGGTGTCGGCCTTGGCCAGCACCGCCGACATCGCCGAGTGCATCAGCCCGGTCCCGCAGTCGGTCAGCACCAGGCTGTAGAAGCGCTCCAGCACCTGCAGTGTGCGGGCGTAGTCCTCGGCGCTGAACGCCTCCGACACCGCGGGGTCGGTCTCCGAGGCCAGCACCTCCAGCCGGCTGGGTCCCTGGTTGGTGTAGCTGCGGACGTCGCTGTAGCGCTGGATGCCGTCGGCGTCGCGCAGCAGATGCCGCACCGTCGCCGGGGTCTCCATCGGCACCTTCTGGCTCAGCGTGCCGCGGTCGGGGTTGGCGTCCACGGCCACCACCCGGTCGCCGCGGATGGAGGCGAAGGTGGCGCCCAGGGTGGCGGTGATCGTGGTCTTGCCGACGCCGCCCTTCAGCGACAGCACCGCGATCCGGTGACAGCCCTGCAGCGGCCGGTTCACCTGCACCACCAGGTCGTTGAAGCGGGCGGTGCGCGGGCTCTCGCCGACGTTGATCAGCTGGCCGGAGAGCACGTAGAGCAGTCGGCGCCACCCCGTCGTCGGCGGTGGCTTGACCTGCCGCAGCAGCGACGTGGTGGACAGGTCCGAGAACGGGGCGATGGAGTCGCCGGCACGCTGCGGGCCCTGCCCGGCGCCGGTGTTGCCGCCGTAGTAGACCGGAGCCGGGTTCTCCATCGGTTGCGGAACCCAGGTCGGCGCCGGGGCGGGGTTCCAGGCCTGCTGCTGGGTCGCGGCGTCGGCCGGGGCCGCCGGCCACGGGTCGACCGGATCGGCGAACCGGCGCTCGGTGCGGAAGCCGCCGAACGACCGCGTGTCGGGGGCCTCGGCCTGTGGCGCGAACGCCCCGGTGTCGGCACCGGCCGAGCCGCCCGGAACACCTTCGGTGGGCGTGTCACCGGGCTGATACGGCTGGAACTGAGTGGTCGGATGATCCGTCACGTCGCGGCCCGTAGTGGCTTCACCGGGTGCTTGGTCGGTCACTGGCGTCTCCCCGTCACGCTAGATAGGTCCTCAATGGACGTCGTTATCGGCAGGGTAGCGCAGCAGCCATAAAGGAAACTGACAGCTGGGTTAGCCGACCCCGGCGTAGGAGTGCAATCCGACGGTCACCAGGTTGACGAAGAACAGGTTGAAGATCATCGCGGCGAAGCCGACGACGTTGATCCAGGCGGCCTTGTAGTCCCGCCACCCGGCCGTGGAGCGGGCATGCAGGTAGGCCGCGTAGACGATCCACGCGACGAAGGAGACCGTCTCCTTGGGGTCCCAGCCCCAGTACCGGCCCCACGCGCCTTCGGCCCAGATCGCCCCGAAGATCACCCCGAATCCGAAGACCGGGAAGGCGAAGATGGTGGTCCGGTAGGCGATGCGGTCCAGGGCCTGCGCGTCGGGCAGTCGACGCACCATGCGGGCCAGGGCACCCGGGGTGTCGGGATCGCTGAGCCGCGACGAGCGCAGCAGGAACAGGATGCTGGCCACCCCGGCGACCAGGAAGACCCCGGATCCGATGCTGACGACCGAGACGTGGATGGGCAGCCAGTAGGACTGCAGGGCGGGCATCACCGGTGCCGCGGTGGCGTAGAGCCAGCGCCCGGAGACCGTCAGCATGATCAGCACCGGCAGCAGCACGAACACCCACAGGCTGCGGTGCTGCGGCCGGCGCAGGGCAACGGCCGACGCCGCCAGCCCGGAGAAGCACGTCAGGTTGATGAACTCGTACATGTTGCCCCACGGCGGGCGCAGGGTCGCCGCGCCGCGCAGCACGATGCAGGCCAGCAGCAGTGCGATGCCCAGGTAGACCAGGGCCAGCCCGGCGCGGCCGGCCCGCTCGCCGAAGGATCGCTGTGGCGGCGCCGCCACCACCCCGGGGGTGATGCTGTCGGCGCCCACCGCGCCGGCCGCCACCAGTTCGGCCTCGGCGGGTGCCCGGGAGCGGCTGTAGGCCAATTCGACCGCGAGCAGCAGCAACGCCAGCACCAGCACCACCATCGCGGAGGTGAAGGCCCAGTCGGAGTAGCGCGCCAGCGCGACGTCGATATGCGTCGTGTTCACCTCTAGGCCTCCTTGCCGAACAGTCGGGTCTGCAATCGCTCGAACTCGTCACCCCAGCCGGAGTTGTCGGTGCGAGCCAACCCGCCCAGCTCGACGTTCACCGTACCGGCCGGCCCGGCGGGGGCGATCCGGATCCAGATCCGGCGGCGGCGCACCACCAGCGACACCACCAGGCCCGCCATCATCGTCATCGCGAACACCAGCACCCAGATCTCGGCGGGATCGTGCGACAGCTGGATGTTGACGAACGGCACGGCGCCGTCGAACCGCACCCGGGTGCCGTCGTCGAGGCGGATCTCCTCACCGGCTTTGAGGTTGGACCGGGCCACCTTGGTCAGCCGTTTCTGCTCGATCAATCGCGAGTCCAGGATGAACAGCGCCTGCGGCCGGCCGGTGTCCAGACCGGTGTCGCCGCGGTAGACGTCGATGGCGACCGCGGGGTCGTCCATCGCGGGGAACGCCGAGGACAGCAGCTTGTCGTCGAGATGTTCGGTGGGTGCGAACAGTCCCTGGATGCCGATCTGGTGTTTGCGGCGCTCGTCGGCGTCCGGGTACACCCCGGCCGGCGGGTCGAAGCGCATGGCGCCCGACGACAGCAGCGTCAGCGGATTGTCGGGGCGGAACTGCAGGGTCTGGGTGCGGGTCTGGCCGTCCGGGAAGATCACGGTGAAGGTGGGGGCGTAACCGTGGCCCTGCAGGTAGGCCCGCACACCGTCGACCCGCAGCGGGTGGTTGACCTCCAACTGGTAGGGCCGCCAGTGGCCGGTGCGCAGGTCGTCGCCGATCTGATAGTCGATGTTCGCGGTGAACGAGGTGGCCAGACCGGTCGGCAGGTAGTCGGCGGTGAAGTCGTTGACCCGCACGCACATCGGGTGCAGCTTGGTTCCGTCGACGGTGGCACCGGCGCGGAAGGAGTCGAACACCGCCGGCGACGCCGAACAGAATCCGGGGCCGCCGTCGGCGATCACGATCACGTTGCCCTCGTAGCCGAAGAGTCGGCCGGCGGCCACCGAGGCCAGCAATCCCAGCAGCGCGAAGTGGAAGATCAGGTTGCCGAACTCGCGCAGGTAGCCCTTCTCCGCGGACACCTCGACGGTGCCGGTGGCGTCGTCGGACCGCCGCGTGATGGTCCGCCAGCCGCCCAGTCGGCCCGCCAGCTGCGCGCCGAGTTGTTCGGCATCACCGGTCAGCTGCGTCGCGGCGTGCTTGGGCAGCCGGGTCAGGTTGCGCGGCGCGGCGACCGGGACCGCCCGCAGGTTGCGCAGGTGGTCGAGGGTGCGCGGGGTCAGGCAGCCGATCAGCGATATGCACAGCAGCACGTAGATGGCGGTGAACCAGAAGCTGGAGAAGACATCGAACGCTTGCAGGCGGTTGAGCCACGGGCCCAGCACCGGATGTAGTGCCAGGTATTCGTCGACCTTGCTCGCGTTGAGGCTGCGCTGCGGCAGCAGTGCACCGGGGACCGCGGCCAGGGCCAGCAGCACCAGCAGCACCAGGGCGGTGCCCATCGAGGTCAGCGCCCGCCAGGTGTTGCGGGCTTTCCCGCCGAGCAGCCGCAGAATCGCACGCGGGGAGGAAACGGCCATCAGATCGGCAGCCTCACGTCGGAGACCAGCCCGTCGCGGACGGCGGCCACGAAGTGCTCCCACGCACCGGTGACCAGGGCGATTCCGACCGCGATCAGCAGCACGCCGCCGGCGATCTGGATGGCCCGGGTGTGCCGGCGCAGCCAGCCCAGCCCCGCCACCGCGCTGGCCGAACCGAACGCCAGCGCCACGAACGGGATGCCCAGGCCCAGGCAGTAGGCGATCACCAGCACCACCCCGCGGGCCACCCCGGCGCCGTCGGTGGTCGAGGCGACCGCGATCACGCCGGTCAGTGTCGGCCCCAGGCACGGCGTCCACCCGAGCGCGAAGACCGCCCCCAGCAGGGGCGCCCCGACCACGGTGGACAGTTGCTGCGGGGTGAAGCGGACCTGCCGCTGCAGGGCCGGCACGAAGCCGATGAACACCAGGCCCATCAGGATCGTCACCGCACCGCCGATGCGCTGCAGCAGCGTCTGGTTGGTGATCAACGTGGTGGTCATGCCCAGCACGGCCACCGAGCCGAGCAGGAACACCGCGGTGAATCCGGCGACGAACAACGCCGCCGAGCCCGCCACCCGCCACCGCGCCCCGGCCGGGACCCGCTGGGTGCCGGCGTCGGGCCGTTCGTCGACGCCGACCACGGCCGCCAGGTAGGACAGGTAGCCGGGCACCAGCGGCACCACGCACGGCGAGGCGAACGACACCAGCCCGGCCAGCGCCGATACCGCCACGGCCACCAGCAGGGGGCCGGTGGTGGCGGTGGCGGTCAGCCCGCTCACGGCGCCGCCCCGGTGCTTTCGCCCGCCTCGGCCGCGAGCCGCTCCACCACCGGCTGCAGGTCTTCGGCGAGCACCTCGCGCAGGAACACCGCGGCCACCCGGTGTTGCCGGTCGAGCACCATGGTCGCCGGGATCACCGACGACGGGTAGCGGCCGCCGAACGCGATCATGGTGCGCATCGCCGGGTCGTAGATGGACGGGTAGGTGACCCGGCGGTCTTTGATGAAGTCGCGGGGCGCCTGCGGGGCGGGGTCGCGGACGTCGATGCCCAGAAACGCCACCCCCTTCGACCGGGTGGCGTCGTAAACCTTTTGCAGCTGGCCGATTTCGCTGCGGCACGGGCCGCACCACTGTCCCCACACGTTGACGACGACGACCTGGCCGGGGTAGTCGTCGACGCCCACGGTGCGTGCGGTGTCCATCAGGTCGGGCCCGGAGATCGGGCCGGGGGTGCCGCGGTCGGACGGCGGGTCGTAGAAGATGTCGGTCATCCCGCCGGGCGAGACGAATTCGAACGTGCCGCCGTGGGTGACGGCGTCGTCGCCGACCGCGCAGCCGGAGAGCAGGGCGGCCAACGCCGCCCCGGCGATCAGCATCGCCCGCATCGTCAACCGCCGGCCGGAACCCGGTAATCGACGTCGACGAGACGATCACCGTCGTAGATCAGCGTGGTCACCGACCCCACGCCGCACTCCCGTTTGCGCGGGTCGTGCCAGAGCCGGTTGCCGGTCAGGTGCTGGCGTGCGGTCCACACCGGCAGCTGGTGGCTGACGCACACCACCTCGCGGCCGACGGCGCGTGCCCGGGCCTTGTCCACCGCGGCGGCCATCCGCGCGGCGATCTGCGCGTAGGGCTCGCCCCACGACGGCGTGAACGGGTCGCGCAGCTGCCACCAGAACCGCGGGCTGCGCCAGGCACCGTCACCGGGCGAAACACGCTTGCCCTCGAAGAAATTGGCGGACTCGATCAGGTCCTCGTCGGTGTCGATGACCAGGTTGTGTCGGGCGGCGATCGGGGCGGCGGTCTCCTGGGCGCGCTGCAGCGGCGAGGCGATCACCGCCACGACGTCGCTGTCGGCGAGCAGTTCGGCGGCGGCGACGGCCTGGGCCCGGCCGGTCTCGGAGAGCCGGAAGCCGGGCAGTCGGCCGTACAGGATGCCGTCGGGGTTGTGGACCTCGCCGTGGCGGATCAGGTGGACGCGGGTGTGTTCGGCCATCGGCGTTACGACTCCTGGGTTGCGTCGCGGGCCGCTTGAGCCGCCCTGGGTAGCGCGGCGGCGATCCGCTCGAAGGCTTCGTCGGTGAGCGCGGCCGAGACGAACCACGCTTCGAAAGCACTGCACGGCAGATAGACACCGGCGTCGAGCAGCGCGTGGAAGAACGCCGGGTACCGCCAGGTCGCACTGGCCCGGGCGGCGGCGAAATCGGTGACCGGCGAGTCGGTGAAGAACACGCTGAACATGTTTCCGGCCCGCGGAATCCGGTGCGGCACATCGGCGTCGGTCAGCGCCTCGGCCAGCAGTGCGGTCAGCCGGTCGGCGTTGGCGTCCAACGTCGCGTACACGGCGGCGTCGGCGGCGCGCAGGGTGGCCAGTCCGGCGGCGGTGGCCACCGGGTTCCCCGACAGCGTGCCGGCCTGATACACCGGGCCCAGCGGTGCCAGCCGGTCCATCACCTCGGCGCGCCCGCCGAACGCCGCGGCCGGCATGCCGCCGCTGATGACCTTGCCGAAGGTGAACAGGTCGGCGTCCACCGGGTCCAGGCCGTACCAGCCGCTCGCACTGACCCGGAAGCCGGTCATCACCTCGTCGATGATCAGCAGCGCACCGTGTGCGGCGGTGATCTCCCGCAGCGCGGCGTTGAAGCCGGGCGCCGGTGGCACCACCCCCATGTTGCCGGGGCTGGCCTCGGTGATGACGGCGGCGATCTGGTCGCCGAATTCGGCGAAGGCGCCGCGCACCGCGTCGAGGTCGTTGAAGGGCAGCACGATGGTGTCGGCGGCGGTGGCGCCGGTGACGCCCGGCGATGACGGCAGGCCCAGGGTGGCCACCCCGGAGCCGGCGTCGGCCAGCAGGGCGTCGACGTGGCCGTGGTAGCAGCCGGAGAACTTGACGACCTTGGATCGGCCGGTGAAGCCGCGGGCCAGCCGCAGCGCGCTCATGGTGGCCTCGGTGCCGGAGTTGACCAGCCGGAGCTTCTGCACGGCCGGCACCCGGGCGATGACCTCGGCCGCCAGTTCGGTCTCGCCGCGGGTCGGCGCGCCGAACGACAGGCCGGATCCGACCGCGGTGCGGACCGCGTCGACCACCGCGGGGTGGGCGTGGCCGAGGATCATCGGCCCCCAGGAGCAGACCAGGTCCACGTAACGGTTGCCGTCGACGTCGGTCAGCCAGCAGCCCTGGCCTTCGGCGAGGTAGGGGGGTGTGCCGCCCACCGCGGAGAAGGCCCGCACCGGCGAGTTGACGCCGCCGGGGATCACCGCGCACGCCTCGGCGAACAGTTTCTCCGACACCGCTGTGGCACGATCCGCATTACCCACGACGACCAGTGTCCCAGCTCGCGCGGCATCGATCGACTACAGGGTGTAGTTGAGGGTTGAAGTGGCTCGGCGCCCGGAGTTGGATGGGTGGCATGCAACTTCCGCAGCGACTGGCCCGGTTCAACCGGTATGTCACCAATCCGATCCAGCGGATGTGGGCGGGTTGGGCTCCGTCGTTCGGGATCCTCGAGCACGTCGGGCGGCGCTCCGGGAAGCCCTACCGGACTCCCCTGACGGTGTTCGGCACCTCTGAGGACGGCCGGCCGGGGGTGGCGATCCTGTTGACCTACGGCCCGGACCGGGACTGGTTGAAGAACATCACCGCCGCCGGCAGCGCCCGGATGCGCCGGCACGGTAAGACCTTCGGCGTGACCGACCCGCGGGTGGTGAGCAAGGCCGAGGCCGCCGCCTACGTCAGCCCGGGGGCCCGCAGGGTCTTCGCCCGGCTGCCGTTCGAGCAGGCCGTCCTGCTGTCCAGGCAGGGCTGAGCGGTGCGGTTCTCCGATCGGCGCGCCCGCTTCAACCGGGCGGTGGTCAATCCGCTGTTCCGTCCGATCTGCGGCCTGGTGCCGATGTGGTCGATCGTCGAGCACACCGGCCGGCGTTCCGGCGCGGTCTACCGCACCCCGGTCTCGATGTTCCGCACCGCCGACGGGGTCGCGGTGCTGCTGCCGTACGGGACCCGCCGGGACTGGGTGCGCAACCTGCAGGCCGCCGACGGCGGGCGGGTGACGGTCGGCGGGAAGACGTTCGCGGTCACCGACCCGCAGGTGGTGCCCACCGGCGACGCGCTGCCGCTGTTGAAGGCGCCCTGGCGTCAGTTGCTCGGGCGTGCCGGGGTGCCGCACACGTTGTTGCTCACCCGCGTTTGAGCCCGGTGCCGAACACCGAGATTTCCCTGGCCTGGCTGTTGGCGCCGGTCCCGGTGCCGACGTTCCTCGACGAGCTGTGGGGCGCCGGACCGCACCACATCGCGCGGGACCGGGCCGACTATTTCGCCCCGCTGCTGGACGGGCCGTCGGCGGCCGAGCACCTGCTGACGGCGCTGCGCGCCGAGCCGACCGCGGTGCGTCTGGTGCGTGGCGCCGAGCACCGGGAACCGGCGCACTACACCCGGCCCGACGGCACCCTGGACATCGCGCGGGTGCGGGCGGCGGCCGCAGAGGGCTTCACGATCATCTGCAACAACATCGAGCGGCACCTGCGGGCGATGTCGACGCTGACCCACGGCATCGAGGTCGAGCTGAACTTCCCGACGCACGTCAACGCCTACATCACGCCGCCGCACGCCACCGGGTTCCTGCCGCACTACGACCATCACGACGTGCTGGTGCTGCAGGTCCACGGCGCCAAGACCTGGTTCCGCTACGGGGACGCCGCGGTGCCGCCGCACCGGATGCAGCAACTGCACGAGGTGGACCCCGCCGCACTGCCCGCGCCGAGCCGGCTGCACCTGGCGACCGGCGACACCCTGTATCTGCCGCGCGGGTCGGTGCATTCGGCCGAGACGGCGGCACAGCCCTCGGTGCACCTGACCGTCGGCATCCACGTGCCGACCGTGCTGACCGTGTTGACGCACCTGTTGCAGGCGGCCAGCCTGCGCGACGACGCCCTGCACACCCGGCTGCCGGCCCGGCATCTGGACGATCCGTCGGCCCGCGCGGAACTGGGTGCCCTGGTCGACGGCGGGCTGGCGGCGCTGGGCGCGCCGGAGCTGCTGGGTGACGGTTTGGCGGCGATGCAGGACCTGCTGGTGCGGCGCGGCCGCTGCCCGACTGTCGGCCGGGTCTCCGACACGGTGGACATCGACGCGCAGACCCTGGTGCGCAAGCAGCAGCCGCTGTACTCGCGGGTGACCGCGACCGCCGACGGGGTCGGTCTGCAGTTCGCCCAGCTGCTGGTCACCGCGCGCACCGACCATGAGGCCGCGATGCGTTTCCTGTCGGCGAGCAGCGCGGAGTTCCGGGTGGGTGAGCTGCCGGGGCTGTCGCCGGCCCAGCAGATCGAGCTGGTCCGCAGCCTGCTCATGAGCGGCTTTCTGGTGCGCCTGCCCGCGCGGTGAACCGCGCCGCGATCTGAACTTCCATATCTGCGGACAGATGCCGTCATCATCTCCGCATTCGGAGGAAACTTACAGGAATTTCGTGCGATTTACGGATTATGCTCCGAATAATGATCGCGTACGGAAGGCGGCGATGACGGAGCCGATCTGGATGGCCTCACCACCGGAGGTGCACTCGGCCTTGCTGAGCAGCGGTCCGGGCGCCGGGCCACTGCTGGCCGCCGCCGAGATGTGGGCCGGACTGAGCGCGGAGTATTCCGCTGTGGCGCAAGAACTCTCGGAGATGCTTTCGGCGGTGCAGGCCGGTTCCTGGCAGGGGCCCAGCGCGGAATCCTATGTGGCGGCGAACGTGCCGTATCTGGCCTGGCTGACGCAAGCCGGCGCGAACAGCACCACGCTGGCGACCGGACACCAGATCGCGGCCGCCGCCTACACCGCCGCGGTCGCGGCCATGCCCACCCTGGCCGAACTGGCCGCCAACCATGCCGTTCATGCGGTGCTGGAGGCCACGAATTTCTTTGGGATAAACGCGATTCCGATCGCACTCAACGAGGCGGACTACACCAGGATGTGGGTGCAGGCCGCCACCACCATGTCGACCTATCAATCGGTGGCCGGCGCGGCGGTGGCGTCGTCTCCGGCGGCCGCGACGGCGCCGACGGTGCTCAATCCCGATCCGCCGCAGCACCGCGATCACCAGCACCGCACCGACCAGGCCCCCACCCAGGACTTCGGCAACATCTTCCAGGAGAGTTGGTGGACCACCCGGATCGCCGAGATCAACGAGGCCATCCAGGCCGACATCACCGAGGGCAACCCGGCCGGGATCATCACCCGACTGATCACCGATCCGGTGCTGATGACGATCGCGCCGCACTACGCCGGGGAGATCGTGCTGGGGCTCGCGCCGACGGTCACGTCGCTGACCGAGACCATGCTCGGCCTGGTCTTTCCGGCCGCCCCACTGGCGGGCCTCGCCGGCGTGGCGGGGCTGGGGGCGGTGGGCGCCGGCGCACCGGTGCCGCCCGCTCCGGTGCCGGCGCCGGCCCCGGCACCCGCCGTCACCACGGCACCGACCGCCGCGCCGGCGGCCCCGGCCGCCGCGGCCCCACCGGCCATGGCTCCCCCGACCCTGGCTCCGACCACCGGCGTCATCCCCGCACCGGCGATGCCGCTGCCGGTCACCGGGGCCGAAGCGGCGTTCGTGCCGTATCTGGTCGGCGGCGGCCCGACCTTCGGTGCGGGCGCGACCATGCCCGCGCCGGCCGCCGCCCGAGCGCAGCGCAGCGCCACCCCGGCGGCCGCGACGGCCGGGGTCGCCGCGGGCGGGCGGACGCGGCGACGCCGGCATCGCGAGCGGCGGGTAGACCACGGCGACCGCTACGAATACCTGGATCCGACGGACGCCCTGGCCGCCGATCAGGGCGCCGGGCCGTTGGGCTTCCCGGGTACGGTGCGACAGGAAACCGATTCTGCCGTAACGGGTTTGACCACCACTTCCACCGAAGGCGAGGGGCCGGCGGTGCCGATGCTGCCGCACACCTGGGCACCGCCGAAAGGTCCGCGGGAACCGAGCTGAGTCCGTCGCGGGCTCAGCCGCCGGATTCGACCGGGCCGGCCTGCCCGGGACTGCCCGACGCGCCGGTCGGCCCGGGCGCACCGGAACCGGCCCCCGCTCCCCCGGGACCACCGGTACCGCCCGCTCCGCCGCCGGCGGTGGCGTTACCCACACCGGCGTCGCCGCCGTCGCCGCCGCGCCCGCCGGCCCCGCCGTCGGGGTGGGCCGCCGTCCCGGCGCCGCCGGCGCCCCCGTTGCCGCCGGGGCCACCACCGCCGGCTTCACCGCGATCGGGATTGCCGTTCATACCGTCGCCGCCGTTACCGCCGTCGCCGCCGTTACCGGCGGTGGCGGTGGGCGAACCCGCCGCGCCCCCGTTGCCGCCGACGCCACCGGCGCGCGCATGGCTGGGGTTGCCGCCGGCGCCGCCGGAACCGCTGTCACCGCCGCGGCCGCCGTTGCCGCCGTTGCCCTCGGGCGATCCGGCCAGACCGTCACCGCCGTTGCCGCCCGGGGCACTGAAGCCGCCCGGCCCGGCGTTGCCGAAGATCACCAGGTCACCGGCGTTACCGGAGGCACCCCCGTCGCCGCCGTTACCGCCGGCGGGGTGATCGGCGGTGCCCGCACCGCCGTTGCCGCCGTAGCCGCCGGCACCGCCGGGCCCGCCGAAGCCGGCCACCGCGTTACCGCCGTCCCCGGCGTCGCCCCCGTTGCCGCCGTCGCCGCCGTCGTTGCCCCAGCCGCCGTCCCCGCCGTCGCCGCCGCGGCCGCCGGCACCGAACAGCGAGATGGCGTCGCCGCCCAGCCCGCCGGCGCCGCCGTTGCCCGCGGTGCCGGAGATGCTGTCGAGCCCGTCGCCGCCCCAGCCGCCGTCGCCGCCGTTGCCCAGCAGCCAGCCGCCGGTACCACCGATTCCGCCGTCCGCGCCGGCGCCGCCGTCGCCGCCCCAGCCGCCGTTGCCGATCATCTTGGCGTCGCCGCCGTCGCCGCCGGCCACCCCGAGTTCGCTGTCCTGCGAGGCGCCCGGGTTGTAGCCGTGGCCGCCGTCGCCGAACAGCCACCCGCCGTCGCCGCCGTCGGGGTGCTCGGCCGTGCCCGCGATGCCGTTGCAGATCAGGCCGCAGGCACCGTCGAACGCGAACAGCGGGTTGATCAGCGGGTCGATCAGCAGGCCCGGCCCCTGGATCCACAGCTCACCGAGGTCGTGGATGGTCGCGTAGAGCTGGTTCTGGAACAGCCCGGCGACGACGACTTCCACCACCGACGCCCAGGTGTAGAGGTCGTTGCCGATCACCTGCGACAGGTCCAGCGCGTCCGTGGCATCGGCGGGTGTCGCAGTCACGCTCATCATGTCGAAGAACTGGTCGAACACGTCGTCGATGTCGGCGTGCGCGGGCGGTGTCAGGCCCAGCGCGAGGAAGACCCCCACCGTGCTCGCCGAACCAAGCGTTCGACGACTTCTGCGGTTGCGATTCGTGCTCAACAGACCGGTCCCCCTGACCTTGCGCAGGCAATATCGGGAGCCTAATCAGCGAAATGCGCTGCCACAAGAGCGGAGCGTAAAGCTGAAAAGATCCGCAGTTGCGCCTGGGAGTCAGCGTCCCAGCAGTCGCATCTTCTGCTCGTTGTACTCGTCGTTGGTGATCAATCCACGGTCGCGCAGCTCGGCGAATTCGCGGATCTCCGCGGCGATCCCCATCTGCGGCGTTCCCTCCGCGCCGTCGCCGCCGTCGGTGCCGTCGGACCGGGCAGCGGCGGCCGGGTCACCCGCCGCCCGCTGCGGCATCTGGACCCGCGCCGACGCATTGGCGTCGGGACCGCCGCGCCCGCGGCTGACCGACCCCGCCAGCGCACTGCCGCCCATACCGGCCAGCGCCATCTGACTGAACGCGGTGCCCATGCCGGCCAGCGATGCCGCCGGTGCCGCTGCGGCTCCGGCCGGGCCGGCCAGCGGCGTGGTGTAGTTCAGCGTGCGGATCTCCGGTGCGTTGGCCGCCCAGTTGATCGGCACCGACAGGTTCCCGGCCGAGATCGCCTCCCCCATCGACGCCGACATCGACACGGTGTTCGCCGACGACAGCGCGTCGCCGATGAAGCCCCCCGGCCGGGACGGGGTCAACGGCGAGAACAGGTCGATGGCGTGCAAGATCTCGTACTCCACCTGTTCCAGCCGATCCTGCTCGTTGAGGATCTCCCGGGTGCTGGCATCCGCCGACGACCACGCCCCGGCGGCCAGCGCCAACGCCACCGCGGAGATCGCGTTCAGCCCGAAGATGTCGGTCAGGCTCGGAAACGTGAACAAGTCGTCGAGCGGCGCCGCCGAGCCGGGCAGCGTGGACGCCGCCGACTGCAGCAACGAGTTCTGCTGCGTTCCGAACATCCCCGACGCCAGTTGCCCCAGCAGCGACTGCACGTCCGACGAGGACGAGGTGGCCTCGGCAGCCCCGACGGACGCGGCCTGCCCGATCGGCCCGGCCGGGTTGCTGGTCTGCGGCGGTTCCTGGAACGGCGCCAGTCCGGTGGCGGCGGCCGACGCCGCGGCGTAGGCGTACATGGCGGCGGCGTCCTGGGCCCACATCTCGCCGTAGGCGGCCTCGGTGGCGGCGATCGCCGCGGTATTGGTGCCCAGCACGTTGGTGGCGATCAGCAGCATCAACTGGGCGCGGTTGGCGGCCACCACCGTCGGCGGCACCGTGGCGCTGTGCGCCGCGTCGTAGGCCGCCGCGGCCGCGTTGGCCTGCGCGGTGGTCTGCTCGACCAGGGTCGCGGTCGCCGTCATCCAGCCGATGTAGAGCGACGCGGCCCGCGACAGTGCCAGCGAGGCAGGACCCTGCCAGGCCTGGCCGGTCAGTTCGGAGATCACCGACTCATAGGAGGCGATGGCCGCATGCAGTTCGGCGGAGACCGCACCCCAGGCGGCGGCCGCGGCGCGCATCGGCGCGGAACCGGGCCCGGTGTAGAGGCGCATCGAGTTGATCTCCGGCGGTAGGGCCGCGTAATCCATCACCGACCCCCTCCCTGGGCGTACTACCGGTCTCACGACACCGGCGTGAGTGTATTTGTAACCCAAAACCACCCGGTTGGCCCAATATTCCTGATTTGGCCCGGCCGGTTCGGCATCGCCGCGACCGATGCGCACGCAGGCCGGGGCGATAGCATTCGGCGGTGCGGATGTTGATCACCGCGTTGCGCGACCTGCAGTGGCGACTGCGCCGGTTCGTCGTCGCCGCGGTGGGTACTGCGATGGTGTTCGCGCTGACGCTGGTGCTGGCGGGGCTGACGCACGGATTCCGGGTCGAAGCCGAGCACGTGGTCGACTCGCTGAACATCGACGGCTACCTGATTCAGACCGCCGCGGTGGGCCCGTTCATGGGGTCGTCCCGATTCCCGCAGACCGAGGCCGGTGACGTGGCCCGGCTTCCCGGCGTGACCGCGGCGCTGCCCGTCGTCTACGGCAACACCATCCTGCAGGACGGCGCATCGCCGCTGAACGTCAACGTCTACGGGGTGCCCAAGGCCGCGATGCCGCCGCTGACCGCCGGCCGGGCGCCGACCGAGCCCAACGAGATCGCGATGTCGACCACCCTCAAGCGGCACGTCGGCGACCAGATCGAGTTGGGCGCGAGCAAACTGCGGATCGTCGGACTGGTGGAGAAGTCGACGACGCTGGCCGGCCAGCCCAACGGCTTCCTGACCGTCGCGGGCGCGCAGCGACTGATGTATTCGGGGCAGCCGGTGACCTCCGCGATCGGCCTGCGGGGCACTCCGGACCGGGTGCCGGACGGGTTCCGGGTGGTGGACCGGACCGCGGCCGTCGACGACATGGTGCGCCCGCTGGCGGGAGCCCAGATGGCCCTGTCGTACATGTCGGTGCTGCTGTGGGGAGTGGCCGCGCTGATCGTGGGCTCGCTGATCTACCTGTCGGCGCTGGAACGCACCCGGGACTTCGCGGTGTTCAAGGCGCTGGGCGTGACGACCTGGATGGTGCTGGCCGGATTGGCGCTGCAGGCCGTCGCCGTCGCCGTGGCCGCGGCGGTGCTGGGCGGGCTGCTGGCGGTGGCGATCGGCCCGCTGTTTCCGATGCTGGTGGCGGTGACCGGCTCGTCGTTTCTGCTGCTGGTGCTGACCGCGGTCGGCATCGGATTGCTGGCCAGTCTGGCGGGGCTGCGGCATGCGGTCACCGTCGACCCGGTGCTGGCGTTCGGGGGGCCGTGAGTCATGGGCGACCTGCGAATCCGTGACCTGGTCATCGAGTACGCCTCGGCCGGTGGGGAGCCGATCCGGCCCATTCACGGGCTGAGCCTGGACGTGCCGGCCGGGTCACTGGTGGTGGTGCTCGGCCCCAGCGGCTGCGGCAAGACCACCCTGCTGTCGTGTCTGGGCGGCATCCTGAGCCCGACCGGCGGCCAGATCCAGTTCGGCGCCACCGACGTCACCGGGCTGAGCCGGCGGGAGATCACCGCATACCGGCGCCGCACCGTCGGGATCGTGTTCCAGGCGTTCAACCTGGTGCCGAGCCTGACCGCGCTGGAGAACGTGATGGTGCCGATGTGGGCGGCCGGCTGGACGCAGTGGGCCGCCACCGAACGCGCCCGGGATCTGTTGTCCCGGGTGGGTCTGGCCGATCGGACCCATCACCGGCCCGGGCAGCTGTCCGGCGGGCAGCAGCAGCGGGTGGCGGTGGCCCGGGCACTGGCGCTGGATCCGCCGTTGATCCTGGCCGACGAGCCGACCGCGCAACTGGATTACGTCCGGGCCGGCGAGGTGGTGCAGCTGCTGCGGGTGCTGGCCGCCGGTGACCGCGTCGTGGTGGTGGCCACCCACGACACCCGGATCGTGCCGCTGGCCGACATCGTGATCCAGCTGTCGCCGACCGCCGTCCCGACCCGCCCCACACAGGCGCCGGTGCGATTGGGGCCCGGTTCGGTGCTGTTGGAGCAGGGCACCGTGGAGGACCTGATCTACGTGGTGACCGACGGCGAGGTGGAGATCGCCCCGGAGTCGGCCGGTGCCGGCGACGGGCTGCTGCGGATCGGTAAGCCCGACGACTATGCCGGGCAGCTCGGACCGATGGTGCGGATTCCGCGTTCGGCGACGGTGCGTGCGCTCGGCGAGGCCACCGTCGCCGGCTACACGGTGGAGGCGTTCCGGGCGCAGTTCGGCCACCCGCCGGCGCCCGATTTTCCTAACGAACCCGTATCAACCTGATCGCAGCCCGGTCCGACGGTCCGATGCGGCCCGGCACCCGGGTGATGATGGTGGGCATGGCTGATCTGACCCGCCGGGCTGCTCTGCGCCTCGGGGTCGGCGCCGCGGGGGCTGTAGGTCTGTTCGGGGCGGGTACCGCATGGCGCCCGACCGAGTCGCGGGCGACCGGCGCCAGCTATCCGACCCGGGAATCCGGGTCGTTCGTGTCGGCGGCCCGCGGCGGGGTGGAGACCAACTGGATCATCGCCCGCCCGCCGGGGCAGACCCGACCGCTGCGGCCGGTGATCGCGCTGCACTGCAAGGACGGCGACGCGAACTGGGTGATGGATCTGGGTGTCGAGGAGGAGCTGGCGCGGCTCACCGAGGCGGGCCGGCCGCCGTTCGCGGTGGTGGCCGTCGACGGCGGCAACACCTACTGGCGCCGGCACAGCTCCGGTGAGGACGCCGGTGCGATGGTGCTCGGCGAACTGCTTCCGATGTTGCCGGAGAAGGGCATCGACATCAGCCGGGTCGGATTCATGGGCTGGTCGATGGGCGGCTACGGCGCACTGCTGCTGGGCACCCGGCTGGGGCTGGCCCGCACCGCGGGGATCTGCGCGATCAGCCCGGCGATCTACATGACTTATTTCGGCGCACCCGCCGGGGCGTTCGACAGCGTCGATGACTGGCGGACCAACTCGGTGTTCAACCTGGCGCCGCGGCTGGCGCCGTTCCCGCTGCGGGTGGACTGTGGAACCAGTGACAGTTTCGCCTATGCGACAAAGAGTTTCATCGGTCAGCTCAACCCGCCGCCGGCGGGCGGGTTCGCCCCCGGCGGCCACGACGTCGACTATTGGCGTGCGCAGTTGCCGGCTCAGCTGGCCTGGCTGGATTCCTGACCGCTCACCCGTCCGACGGCTCGGGCCTACCAGGGCATGTAGATCGGGTTCGCCGGGTTGAACGGGTTGTTGACGTTCGCCGGGTGATCCGGATGTGCCGGGTCGTCGACGACGGCCGGGGCGTCCAGGTCGACCGGACTCAACGGGATGTTCGTGTCGGCCGGGCCCAGCAGGGCGTCCGGGCCGGCGGTTCCCGCCGTGCAGACCGCACCGGCTTCGGCGGTGCAGTCGGCGGGGCTGAACGGGCCCGGATCCGCGGGGTCCGCCATTGCGGGGGCGGCGAACGCCAACGCGCCGGCAGCGATACCGGCGGCAACGATGATCCTCATCCGAGTTCTCCTTCGGTCTACCGAAATGCCCGCAGCCGCAGGCTGTTCGTCACCACCAGAACCGACGAGGCGGCCATCGCCGCGCCCGCGATCATCGGGTTGAGCATCCCGGCCGCCGCGAGCGGTATCGCCGCGACGTTGTAGCCGAACGCCCAGATGAGGTTCTGCCGGATGATCCGCAGCGTACGCGCGGAAAGCCGCAATGCGGTCGGAACGGTGGAAAGATCTCCACGAACCAGGGTGACGTCACCGGCCTCGATCGCCGCGTCGGTGCCGGTTCCCATCGCCATACCGATGTCGGCGGTGGCCAGTGCCACCGAGTCGTTGACCCCGTCGCCGACCATCGCCACCCGTCGCCCCTGCGCCTGCAGTCGTTTGATCGCGTCCGCCTTGTCGGTGGGCAGCACGTCGGCGATCACGTCGCCGGGGGCGATCCCGACCCGGCCGGCGACCGCCCGGGCCACCACGGCGCCGTCCCCGGTGAGCAGCATCGGGGTGATACCCATCGCGGTGAGTTCGGCGATCGCCGCGGCGCTGCTGGGCCGCACCGTGTCGGACAGGGTGATCGTGCCGCGCACCCGGTCGTCCCAGCTGACTTCGACGGCCGTCCCGGTCTGGTGTGCGACCGACGAGCGGGCCACCTCGACCCGGACACCGTCGACCAGCCCCGTCACCCCGTGGCCGGGCCGGCTGGCGAACTCCGCGACCGGTGCGATCGACAGGCCGGCGGTCCGGGCCCCGGCGACGACGGCCGCCGCGATCGGATGCTCGGAACCCGCTTCGACGGCGGCGGCGCGGGCCAGCACCACGTCGGGGTCCTCGCCGTGTGCGGCCGCCAGGCCGGCGACGGACATGACGCCGGTGGTGACGGTGCCGGTCTTGTCCAGCACGACGGTGTCGATGTCCTTGACGGTCTCCAGTACCTGCGGGTTCTTGATCAGGATGCCCAGTTGCGCGCCGCGGCCGGTACCGACCAGGATCGCGGTCGGGGTGGCCAGCCCGAGGGCGCACGGGCAGGCGATGATCAGCACCGCGACCGCCGCGGTGAACGCCGATGTCACCGCGGCACCGGCCAGCAGCCAACCGAGCAGCGTCGATACCGCGATCGCCAGCACCGCGGGCACGAACACCGCCGAGACCCGGTCGGCCAGTCGCTGGATCGAGGCCTTGCCGGCTTGGGCGTCGGTGACCAGTTGCGCCATCCGGGCCAGCTGGGTGTCGGCGCCCACCCGGGTGGCCCGCACCAGGATCAGGCCGGTGGTGTTGAGCGAACCGCCCAGCACCGCATCGCCTTCGGTGACGTCGACGGGCAACGACTCCCCGGTCATCGCCGAGGTGTCCAGCGCGGTGGCGCCGTCGATCACCACGCCGTCGGTGGCGATGCGCTCACCCGGCCGGACCACGATGACCTCGCCCACCGCCAATTCGGTGATCGGCACCCGGACCTCGGTGTGTTTCCCGTCGTCGCCGCGCCGCAGCACCGCGGCGTCCTTGGCGCCCAGTTCCAGTAGTTCGCGCAGGGCGGCGCCGGCCGAGCGTTTGGCGTGCGATTCGGCGTAGCGGCCGGCCAGCAGGAAGACGGTGACCACGGCCGCGGTCTCGAAGTACAGGTGCCCGGTCCCGGTCGCGACGGCCACCACCGACCACAGGTAGGCGGCGACCGTACCCAGCGACACCAGGGTATCCATGGTGGCGGCGCCGTGGCGGGCGGTACGCAGTGCGGCACGGTGGAACGGGTACCCGCCCCAGGCCACGATCGGGGTGGTCAACGCGAAGGCCAGCCACTGCCAGCCGGTGAACTGCCAGGCCGGGATCATCGAGAGCGCCAGCACCGGTGCGGCCAGCAGTGCCGAGGCCACCAGGCGGGGACGCAGTCGCCCGGCCGGCACGTCGGTGTCCTCGACGGGCGGCTCGTGGGCCGCACCGATGACCGCGGCCCGGTAACCGGTGGATTCCACGGCCCGGATCAGATCCTGCGCCGAGATGTCCGCCCGGTGCCGGACGTGCGCCCGTTCGACGGCGAGGTTCACCGTGGCGTGCACTCCGTCGAGGGCGTTGAGGCTGCGCTCGACCCGCGCCGCGCAGGACGCGCACGTCATTCCCTGCAGTTCGAGATCGGTGGCGATCACCTCGCCGATGGTACCCCCGCGGGGTATCAGTGCCGCGGCGCGTGACGGGCCGAAGGACGGGGGCGGCACAGCCGCGCCACCCCGACCACCGCTAAGACGCCCGCGGCCGTCGCCAACAGCCACACCAGCAGCAACGCCGGCGCGTGATAGCAGATCGAGGTGGTTTCGGGTTCCCCGTCGACGACGGGCGCGACCAGCACCGGGTACCGGACCGCCGACCAGTTCACCGCGGCGCCGATCCCGGCCGCCACCGCCAGTACCAACTCGATGCCGGCCCGCAGGGTCGGGGCGATGGTCACCAGGAGGATCCGTCGTCGGTGTCGGTCGCGGCGGGTCCGTCGGGCGGAACCGTCTCGGGGATCAGCTCGGTGAGCACCGCCCGCAACCGGCGGTGGTCACGCGCCCAGGCCTGCACGGTGCGCCGTCCGGTCAGCCGCAGGCCGACGCCCACCTTGCGTCGGGGCACGCCGCTCAGCTCGCCCAGCGCGCGGGACTCCTGCCATTTCTGCGGTTCCTGCTTGCCCCAGCCGGTCGGCCGTTCCGCCTCCGGGTAGATCGCCAGGATGTCGGCGACCCGGATCTCCTCGGTGCCCTGCCGCAGGGTGTCCGCGGACAGTTCCACCGAGGTGTGGATGCGGGCGGCCTTGACCTGGATGGCCAGCATCAGCGAGACCAGCACCATCAGCACGCTGGGAACCAGCGGCTGGAACCCGTAGCCGCCGGAGTGCTGGATGGCCAGCAGCAGCCCGGCGCAGAGCGGGCCGCACAGCACCCAGTACCAGCTGGCACCGCATTCGAAGAACAACGGTGCCGGCTGCGGTGTGGACTCGGGTTCAGACATGTCGGGCCAGCCTAACCCGGGCCCTCAGCGGACGAAGTAGGACTGGGCGTCGGAGCGGTGCAGCAACAGGACTCCCGCCGCGATCAGCACCGAACCGATGATCCCGGTGGCCGCCACGATGATCGCGATCCCCGGCCTGGCGTCGCTGTGCGACAGCGCGCTGACCGCGTTGACCACCGCGGCGACCCCGCCGCCGGTGAGCAGGGTGCGGGCCCAGCGGTATCCGCTGCGCATCAACATCAGGAAGGTCACCACCACCCCGACGATCACGACCGCGCTCAACACCGCGATCGGGTAGGTCACCCCCGCGTCGGCGGCTTCCGGCGAGGTCAGCAGGTTCACCACGTAGCCGCACGTCATCAGGGGCAGCGCGGTCAGCCACAGCCAGAACCCGGTGTCGACGTCCGCCGGTCGCGGGGGCCGGGCCGCGGCCGGTGGCTGCGGCCCGGTCAGCGGACCCGTCACGCCAGCCAGTCGGCCGCTTCGGCCGCCCAGTAGCTCAGCACGATGTCGGCGCCGGCGCGCCGGATGCCGATCAGCGACTCCAGCGCCGCGGCCGGCCCGTCGATCCAGCCGTTGGCGGCCGCCGCCGCGATCATCGCGTATTCGCCGGAGACCTGGTAGGCCGCGACCGGCACCGAGGACACCGCGGCGGTGGCCGCGATCACGTCCAGGTAGCCCATGGCGGGTTTGACCATCACGATGTCGGCGCCTTCGGCCAGGTCGAGCTCGACTTCGCGCAGCGCTTCGCGGGCGTTGCCGGGATCCTGTTGGTAGGTGCGCCGGTCGCCGGACAGTGTGGAGGCCACCGCGTCGCGGAACGGGCCGTAGAACGCCGAGGCGAACTTGGCCGCATACGCCAGGATCACCACTTGCGCGTGCCCGGCGGCGTCCAGCCCGTCGCGGATGGCGGCCACCTGACCGTCCATCATGCCGCTGGGGCTCACCACGTGGGCTCCTGAATCTGCTTGCGCCACAGCTAGTTCCACATAGTGTTTGAGTGTGGCGTCGTTGTCGACCCGGCCGCGTTCGTCCAGCACGCCGCAGTGCCCGTGGTCGGTGAACTCGTCTAAGCAGGTGTCGGCCATCAACACGGTGGCGTCGCCGAGGTCTGCTGCCAGGTCGCGCAGCGCGGTGTTGAGCACCCCGTCGGGGGCGGCACCGATCGAGCCGGTGGCGTCCTTGTCGGCCTCCGCGGGAACCCCGAACAGCATCAGCCCGCCGACGCCGGCGGTCACCGCCTCAGCGGCCGCGGCACGCAGCGAATCGCGGGTGTGCTGGACCACGCCCGGCATGGACGCGATGGGGCGGGGTTCGTCGATGCCGTCGGCGACGAACATCGGCAACACCAGATGCCGGGGCTCCAGCGATGTCTGGGCCACCAGGCGGCGCAGTGCCGGCGTGCTGCGCAGCCGGCGCGGACGCTCCCTCATACGTTGACTCTGCAGTGAGGGCGGAAGCTACTCGCACTTTTCCGCCATGAGTGCAGTGTCAACGCGGGGGGGATCATCGCCGGCGGCTCTTCTTCCGCGGTGGCGGCAGCGCACCCTCGGCCCGCAGCCGTGCCGCGTGCTCGGCGAGCGCGTCGACCAGCGGACCCACCGCGGCGGTCTCCGGCTGCACGTCGACCCGCAGTCCGAATTCGGCCGCCGTCTCAGCGGTCTTGGGACCGATGCAGGCGACGATCGTCCTCGCGTGCGGCTTGCCGGCGATGCCGACCAGGTTGCGCACCGTGGAGCTCGAGGTGAAGCAGACCGCGTCGAACCCGCCGGTCTTGATCATCTCGCGGATGTTCGCCGGCGGCGGTGCGGCCCGCACCGTGCGGTAGGCGGTGACGTCCTCGATCTCCCAGCCGCGCTCCCGCAGCCCTTCGGCCAGCGTCTCGGTCGCGATGTCGGCGCGCGGCAGCAGCACCCGGTTCACCGGGTCGAAAACGTCGTCGTAGGGCGGGAATTCGTCCAACAGCCCCAGCGAGGACTGCTCGCCCGAGGGCACCAGCTCGGGACTGATCCCGAAGGCCCGCACCCGCTCTGCGGTGGCTTCGCCGACGCAGGCGATCTTCACGCCGGAGAACGCGCGGGCGTCCAGCCCGAACTCGGCGAACTTCTCCCACACCGCACGGACCGCGTTGGTCGAGGTGAACACCACCCACTGGTAGCGGCCGTCCACCAAACCCTTTACGGCCCTTTCCATCTGGGCCGGGCTACGGGGCGGCTCCACCGCGATGGTCGGAACCTCGATCGGCGAGGCACCGTGGCTGACCAGACGATCGCTCATCTCGCCGGCCTGATCCTTGGTGCGCGGCACCAGAACGGTCCAGCCGTACAACGCGCGACTCTCCCACCAGTTCAGTTTGGCCCGACTGTTCACCGTCTTGCCGATGGTCACCACCAGGGGTCCGGCCGAGGCCTCCTGGCCGTTGGGCAGGATCACCGGGTCGATGCTGGCCAGCGCCGAAGCCTCGGTGAGGCCGCCCAGGCTGGACTCGACCGAACGCTGCGCGCAGGTGGTGCCCGAGGTGGTCACCACACACGGGGTGTTGTCGGCCAGGCCGTACTCGATCAGGGTGCGGGCCGCCTCCGGCAGATGCGAGGTGGTGGCCTGCAGGATCAGCGGACCCGGGGCGGCGGCCAGCGCGCCCCAATCCACGTTCGGGTCACGGACGTCGGCGACGGTGTGCGACGAGCCGAGCGGCAGGCCGGCGTAGGTGGGCACCGCGCTGGTGGCGGGCAGCCCCGGCACGATCTCGAACACCACGCTGGTGCGTGCCACCGCATTCACCTCGGTGATGACCGCGTCGATCGACAGCGGGTCACCGGCCACCAGTCGGACCACGTCGGTGCCGGTGCGCGCCTCGGCCGCCAGGAGCTTGGCCACCTCGGCCGGCTCGCCCAGTGCGGGGCGGATGTCGGGACCGCCGACCATGGTCGAGGCGGTGTCCTTCGCGTCGTCGTCGCCGTCGGCCGCGCCGTCCTCGGTTTTGGGTGCCGGCGGCACCGGACCCGCCATCGGCGGCAGTGCGGTACCGATCAGCGCCAGCACCGTCTCGGGCACGTCGGGGTCGATGAACACCAACGAGGCATTCGTCAGCGCCGTACGCGCCCGCATCGTCAGCAGGCCCGGGTCGCCGGGACCAGACCCGACGAACACAATGCGGCCGGGCTTGGGCTTCTGCCCTCGCGCGCTCACTTGGCGAGCCATTCGTTACTCCCAGTCACTTCCCCACGCACCTGTTTCACCGTGCAGCCGACATGATCTCGCGCGCACCCAACTCGAACAGTTCCGCTGCGACCGAGACACCGAGTTCTCGGGCTCGGTCCGGACTGCCGATGCCGGACGCGCGGATCACGTCGGATCCATCCAGCGCCGCCACGCAACCGCGTAGCGACAGCTCCTCGAAGACCCGGCCGTCCTCATCGATGGACTCGACCACTTCGGCGATCGCGCCCACCGGTGCGGAACAACCCGCCTCCAGTTCGGCGAGCAGGGTCCGCTCGGCGGTGACCGCTCGGCGGGTGTCGGTGTCGTCCAACTCCGCCAGCAGCGCCGCCAGTGCGGTGTCGCCGGCGCGACACTCCACCGCCAGCGCACCTTGAGCCGGTGCCGGCAACATCTGTACCGGTTCCAACGTCTCGGTGATCGCATCGAGGCGTCCCACCCGGGCCAGTCCCGCCCGGGCGACCACGATGGCGTCGAGTTCGCCGCTGCTTACCCTGTTCAACCTGCTATCTAGGTTGCCTCGTAGGGGGCGGATTTCCAAACCGAGACCCAGTGCTCTAAGCTGTGCGGCCCGCCGCGGCGATGAGGTGCCCACCGTGGCACCCGCGGGCAACTCGCCCAGCACCAGGCCGTCGCGCGCCACCAGGGCGTCGCGGGCGTCCTCGCGGGGCGGATTCGCGGCGAGCAGGAAGCGGGGATCCTCGGCGGTGGGCAGGTCCTTGTGCGAGTGCACCGCGGCGTCCACCCGGCCGTCGAGGATGGCCTCGCGCAGCTCCGCGGTGAAGACCCCCACCCCGAGGTCGGCGATGGGGCCCGAGGAGCGGTCCCCGGGGGTGCTGATGATGACCAGTTCGGCGGGGTGGCCGGCGGCCACCAGGGCATCACGGATGGTGCCGGCCTGCGTCGTGGCCAACAAACTGCCCCGAGTGCCGATGCGGATTACGTCACCCAAAACGTCTACCCGGCCGACCCGGTTTCAGCGTTGACATCGAATCCTCCCGGCACCGTGGGTAATTCGCCCGCCGTCGCCACGGCGTCCACCGCGGTCGGGTCGAGCTCGAACAGTTCGCGCAGCGCCTCGGCGTAGCTGTCGCCACCCGGCGAGCCGGCCAGCTGCTTGACCCGCACGGTGGGGGCGTGCAGCAGCTTGTCGACCACGCGATGCACGGTGCGGGCGACCTCTTCCCGGTGGGCGGCGTCCAACTCCGGCAGTCGGTGGTCCAACCGCAGCAGTTCGGCGGTGACCACGTCCGCGGCGCGCTGGCGCAGTGCGGTCACCGTCGGGGTGACCTCGGCCATCCGCTGCCCGGCCAGGTAGGTGGCGACCTCGCGGGCCACGATGCTGCGCGCGGCCTCGGTGTCGGAGGTGGCGACCTGCGCCGACGGCTCCCGCTGGATGCGGTCCATGTCGATGACCTGCACCCCGGGCAGCCCGGTGACCGCGGCGTCGACGTCGCGGGGCATACCCAGGTCGCAGATCACCAGCGGCTGGGTGATCTCGTCGCGGTCGCCGTCGGCCAGTGCATGGTGCACGTCGGCCAGCGTCACCACCGGGCTGACCGCTCCGGTGGAGCAGACCGCGAGGTCGGCGCCGGTCAGAGCCGCGGCCACCCGGTCCAGGGCGACGGCGTCGGCGGTCACCCCGCCCTCGCGGATCTTGCGGGCCAGCCGCTGCGCACGCGGCAGCGAGCGGTTGACCACGTGGATGTGTTCCACCCCGGCACGCACCAGGTGCGCGGCGGACAGTGCGCCCATGGAGCCGGCGCCGATCACCACCGCGGTCCGGCCGCGCAGCGCGTCGGCGCCCAGTTGTTTGCCGGCGATGGACAGCGCCACCGACACCACCGAGGCGCCCGCGGCGTCGATCCCGGTTTCGGAGTGCACCCGCTTGCCGACCGACAGCGCCCGTTGCGCCAGTTCGTGCAGCACCCGTCCGACGGTGCTGTTGGCCTCGGCGGTGGCGTAGGCGCGCCGTACCTGGCCCAGCACCTGCTGTTCGCCGACGACCGCGGAGTCCAAGCCGCTGGCCACCGAGAACAGGTGCTCGACGGCGGCTTCGCTGTAGCGGACGTAGGCGTATTTGGTGAGATCGCCCATCGACATGCCGGAATGCTCGGAGAGCACCTGCCCGATCGCGGACAGTCCGGCGTGGAAGGCGTCCACCACGGCGTATATCTCGACCCGGTTGCAGGTCGACAGAATCATCGCTTCGGTGACGAGCGGCGATTGCAGCACCTGCTCGACGATCTTGATCTGATCGGATTCGGCGGTGCTGAGCTGCTCGAGGACTGAGACGGGGGCGCTGCGATGCGAGACCCCGAAGAGCAGGACGCTCACGGCAATATCACCTGGTCCGCTCCTTGCTGTCACCCGTGAACAAACTTCACCCCACGGTAGAGGCTAAAGTGCTGGCCCACCAAATTCGGCCGAATCCATTTGCCGGTTACCCGCCGTCCACCGTGCGGTTTCCGACGGCGAGGTCCGCCCGAAGCCGGGGCTCGTCGACCTCCCAGTAACTGTGCTCCCGGCCGTCGAGCAGCACCACCGGCAGCCGGTCGCCGTACTCGGCGCGCAGGCTGCTGTCGCCGGCCGCCGCGGCGGTGTCGACGTCGGTGACGCTCAGCTCGAACCCCAACTCGTCGGCCAGCGCGATCAGCCGGGTGTTCACCTCGACGCAGACCGGGCAACCCTCGCGCGTCAACAACTGCACCTGGGGGGACGTCATGGTTCCAGTGTGGCAGGTGGGCGCGGCGCGGCCTGACGCCCACAGCCGCCGGCGGTGGTTATGTTCATCGCTATGGCGGCCACCAATCCCAGCGCTGTGTCGATCGCGAACCTGCTGTATCGCTATGCGGAGCTGATGGACTCCGGCGACCTGGAGGCGGTGGCGGCGCTGTTCGCCCACGCCAGGATCAAGGCCGATCCGGAGGGCACCGTCATCCTCGATCACACCGGGATCCTGCAGCTGTGGCGGAGCCTGGTCAGGATCCACCCCGACGGCACGCCGCGCACCAAGCACGTGATCACCAATCCGATCCTCGACATCGACGACGACGCCGGGACCGCGACCTGCCGCTCCTACTACACGGTGCTGCAGCAGACCGACGACGTGCCGCTGCAGGTGATCGCCGCGGGCCGCTACCACGACGAGTTCGAACGGGTGGACGGCGTCTGGCGGTTCAGTTTCCGGGACTATTCGATGTTCGATCTCAAAGGTGATCTGCGCGATCACCTGGGGGTCATCGGCGGTGCGGGCGGATAGGGTTGATGGCGGCCGGATGACCGGCCCTGTGGGCAAGGCGGCGGAAGGAGTCGGGTGATGACCGCACCGGGTCCGGCCGACGACTCCGCAGCCGACGTGGTTGAGGCCGAGGCGTCGCCGGCGCCGGTCGACCTGACCGCCGCCGCGTTCTTCGACGTGGACAACACCCTGGTCCACGGTTCTTCGATGGTGCACTTCGGCCGCGGGCTGGCCGCACGCGACTACTTCACCTATCGCGACGTCATCGGGATCGTCTACGCGCAGGCCAAGTTTCAACTGACCGGCAAGGAGAACAGCGACGACGTCGCCGCCGGGCGACGCAAGGCGCTGGCGTTCATCGAGGGCCGGCCGGTCTCCGAGCTGGTCGATCTGGGCGAGGAGATCTACGACGAGATCATCGCCGACAAGATCTGGCCGGGCACCCGGGAGCTGGCCCAGATGCACCTGGACGCCGGCCAGCAGGTGTGGCTGGTCACCGCGACGCCGCAGGAACTGGCCGAGACCATCGCCCGGCGCCTGGGGCTGACCGGAGCGCTGGGCACCGTCGCCGAGTCGGTCGACGGGGTGTTCACCGGACGGCTGGTCGGGGAGATCCTGCACGGCCCCGGCAAGGCCCACGCGGTGCGGTCGCTGGCCATCCGGGAGGGCTTGAACCTGCGACGCTGCACGGCCTATTCGGACAGCTTCAACGACGTGCCGATGCTGTCACTGGTCGGTACCGCGGTGGCCATCAACCCCGACGCCGCGCTGCGCGAGATGGCGCGCAAGCGGGGCTGGGAGATCCGCGACTTCCGCACCGCACGACGGGCGGCGAAGGTCGGTGTGCCGTCGGCGCTGGCGCTGGGGGCGGTCGGCGGGGCGCTGGCGGCGGCCGTGGCGCACCGGAACGAGCGCGGCTAGCGCAGCGACGCCGCACGAGGACCGGTCGACCGCATCAAGGGCCGTGGCGCACCGGAACGAGCGCGGCTGAGCCGCTCGCTGATAAGCTTCCGCCGCCGAACACCACGGCGAGCGGAGGGGTAAACCGGCATGTCAGTACACACCGAGTCGCAGCGGATGATCGGAGCCCACTACCGGTTCCCGGACTACTTCGAGGTCGGCCGGGAGAAGATCCGCGAGTTCGCGCGCTCGGTCAAAGACGACCACCCGGCGCACTTCGACGAGGCTGCCGCCGCCGAAGCCGGCCACCCGGGACTGGTGGCCTCGCTGACGTTCCTGGCGGTCGCCGGACGTCAGGTCCAGCTGGAGATCTTCGAGAAGTTCGACCTCCCGATCAACATCGCCCGGGTGCTGCACCGCGACCAGAAGTTCACCTTCCACCGGCCGATCCGGGACGGCGACCGGCTGTACTTCGACACCTACCTGGACTCGGTGATCGAGTCGCACGGCACGGTTGTCAGCGAAGTCCGCAGCGAGGTCACCGACGAGAACGGCGAGCCGGTGGTGACCAGTGTGGTCACCATGCTCGGCGAGTCAGTCAACCAGGATGCCGACACCGAGGCCAAAACGATCGCCGCGCTCGAGGCGATGCGCGACCGGGCGCTGGGCAAGAAATAGGCCGCGCTCGGCCCGCGAACGTGCGCGGTGGTACGCCCGCACGCGGCGTGTCGTGTGCAGACACGCACGCTCGCCCGCAAGCGGGAGGTGCCCCCAGCTCGCCGGGATAGGGCTCAGCCGAGGAACATGTTGCGGCGGCCGGCCAATAACCGGTACAGCGTCTGCTGGATGGTCTCGCGCACCTGGTCGGTCAGTTCGAAGGTGACCATCGGGTCGTCGGCGGCGCCGGCCTCGTAATCGGTGGTCGGAATCGGCTCGCCGAACGCGATGTGCCACTTCGACGGCAACGGCACCAGACCGGCCGGCCCGGCCAGCGGAAACAGCGGCGTGATCGGGAAATAGGGCACGCCGAGCAGCCGCGCCAACAGCTTGACGTCGGCGATCATCGGGTAGATCTCCTCGGAGCCGACGATCGAGCACGGCACGATCGGGGCGCCGGTGCGCAGCGCCGCCGAGACGAAACCGCCCCGGCCGAACCGCTGCAGCTTGTAGCGGTCCTTGAACCGCTTCCCCAGCCCCTTGTAGCCCTCCGGGAACACCGCGGTCAGCTCCCCGGACTCCAACAACCGGTGGGCGTCGGCGGTGCAGGCCATGGTGTGACCGGCCTTGCGGGCGGTCGGGCCGACCAGCGGCAGGTCGAATACCAGATCGGCGGCGAGTGCCCGCAGGTTGCGCTGCCGGGGGTGATGGTCGTGCACCGCCACCGAGAGCATCAGCGCATCCATAGGCAGCACCCCGGCGTGGTTGGCCACCACCAGCGCGGGCCCGTCGACGGGAAGGTTCTCGATGCCGCTGACCTCGACCCGGAACCAGTCGTTGAAGAACACCCGCAGCAAGGGCAGCGCGACGGCCTCGTTGAAGTGCGGGTCGAACCCGAATTCGTCGACCTGGTAGTCGCCGGTGAGCCGTTCCCGCAGGAATGCGACCATCGTGGCCACCCGGCGGGCGAACTCGCCGTTGCCGGTCGCGGCACCGGCGTCCCCCGCGGCGCCGAGCCGCTGACCGAATTCCCGGATGACCGCGGTGCTCTGCTGATCCGATGCCTGGTCTCCGGGGCCGGGCAGCGCCGAGGGATGGCGCCGCACTGAGCTTGAATGCTTGTGCAGCGGAATGACTTTCGCATTCGAATCATCAGTCATGGCGTTACCCTCCCCGTGCCGCCGTGAAGCCGATATCCCCGAGTCGCCGCGCTGCGCTCACCACTCGCCGCTCCACCGATCGGACCCATCTGGGATCGACGATCGGTTCCAGCCCCCGTCCGCGCACGTAGTCGTCGAAGGCCTCGGCGGTGGTCCACTTGGTGCTGTACCCGAGTTCGGTTCGCATCCTAGTCGTGTCCATCACCCGACCGAAGCTCAGATAATCCAACTGTTCCCGGGTGATCTCGGTGTAATTGTTCGCCCGGCGCAGCGAGTCCATCACCCACAGTCCGACGCCGGGCAGCGGCAGCGGGACGCGCCCCGACCGGCGGACCGCCTGCGACATCGTGATGATCCCGTCGGCGCCGACGTTGAAAGTGCCGGCCTTGCCCGCGGTGGTGGCCCGTTCCAGGGCGCCGAGCGCATCCTGTTCGTGCAGCAACTGCAGGCGGGCGTCGCGGCCGAGCACCATCGGGACCAGCGGACCGCCCAGATAGCGCGACAGCGCGGTGTCCATCGCCGGGCCGATCATGTTGGCCATCCGCAAGATGGTGACCGCGATGTCGGGGCGGCGCCGGCCCAAGCCGCGCGCGTAGCCCTCGATGTCGACGCTGTCGCGCGGGAACCCCTGGGTGGGCGGCCGGTGGCTGCTGCTGTCCTCGGAGAACCGCACCGGATCCCGCGAGCAGGACCCGTAGACCTCCGAGGTCGACTTGAGCACCACGCGTCGCACCGAGGGCGCCTTCTGACAGGCGGCGAACAACTGCATGGCGCCCATCACGTTGAGTTCCTTGAGCGCCGCCCCACCGCCGGACCGGGGCACGTACGACGCTGCCGCCGCGTGCACCACCGTGTCGACGTCGCTGTTTCGAATCACCTTGGCGATGAAGGGATTCCGTATATCAGCGCGGACGAACTCGGCGCGCCCCATCCGGCGCAGCATGTCCTTGCTCGGCATGACCGCATCCACGGCGATCACCCGATCGATCAGCGGATTCTGCGTGAGCCTTGCGGTGAGATATCCACCCAGGAACCGGCACGCACCGGTGACCAACACGACCTTGGGGTAATGCCGGGCGTCACTTCGCGTGCCGTCGCTCGGGGGTCCGGCCTCGTCCACCCCGCTAGCCTAACGGTGACCGCAAGCGCGGCGAAGCCGTGCGAGGCGGGTCACCGCGAACCGGGGCCCGCACCGGAAAAGCGATACCGGAGATCGGCCCCGATCCTTCGGCCGGGCGGGGTGGACCCGGGCGGCCTACTTACCGAGTTTTCTGCGCTGAACGCGGGTACGGCGAAGCAGCTTGCGGTGCTTCTTCTTCGACATGCGCTTGCGCCGCTTCTTGATGACTGAACCCATGAACTCCGCTATCTGCTTCTGCCTGCGCCAGCTGATCGGCGCCGCTGAACTTGCTCGACCCGGTTACTTTACCCGTAGGCAGGCACGGACCGGAAAACCGCACCTGAAGAGGGGCTACAGACACAGCCGACCCCGGGCGTCACCGTGCGGCGACGCCCGGGGGCCGCTTATCTGTCGACCGGCTGTCAGCCCGCGTCGAAGAAGGAGGTCTCCAGCAGGTCGTGCACCGCCTTGGCGTGCACCCGGAAGGACCGCCCCACCCGTACCGCGGGCAGCTCGCCGTTGTGCACCAACCGGTACACGGTCATCTTGCTGACCCGCATCAACGCGGCCACCTCGGCCACGGTGAGAAATTGTGTCGTGTCACGCGCCGAAGGCCCGTTCGCAGACGTCATCGTTACCCATTTCAATCAGGCACGTGCAGTCGAAGCGGCTTCCCCTCCGCTGCGCCCACACGCACAGACATAGGGAGAATAGCGGGACGGATGGGGTTCCTGCGACTGCTGAGAGCCAATATGTGAAAAATAAGTGAATTACTCTGATGTGATTCTTAGCTGCTCAGAGCGGGTTTTTGCCGCCTGCACCGCCCGATCGATCGAGGTCCGGAGCCCGCCGGCCTCCAATTCGCGCAGTGCGGCCGCGGTGGTGCCGCCCGGCGAAGTCACCATGGCTCTCAGGAACGCCGGAGCGGTATCGATCTGCGTCGCGGCCCCGTTCGCCTCCTCGCGCGCCTCCAGCAGCATCTGCGCCGAACCGGCCATCGTCTGCACCGCCAGATCGGTGGCGGCCGGCCGGCTGAGCCCCGCCGCGACACCGGCGTCCACCAGCGCCTCGACCACCAGGAAGAAATAGGCGGGGCCCGAACCCGACACCGCGGTCACCGCGTCCATCTGCTCTTCGGCGACGACCGCCACCGTTCCCACGCACTCGAACAGCGCGGCGACCTCGGACACCTGCTCGTTGGTGGCGAACCGGCCCCTGGCCAGGGCACTGGCGCCCGCGCGGGCCTTGACCGCGGTGTTGGGCATCACCCGGACCACCGCCGCACCGGCGGGCAGTTTGGACTCCACGTACTCGGTGGTGAGTCCGGCCACGATGCTGACCAGCACCTGATCGGCACTGTCCCCCGACGCCGCGGTGATGCTCTTGGCGAACTCCTCGACCACCGCGTCGACGTCCTGCGGCTTCACCGCGACGATCACCACGTTGGCGTTCTCGATCGCATCGGCGACCGAGGTCACCAGCACCGAGTAGGTCTCCGACAACTGCCGGGCCCGGTCCCCGTAACGCTCGGCGACCACCAGATCCTTGACCGGACGGCCGGACGCCAGCAGGCCCGCCAGCAGTGCCTCGCCCATGTTGCCGCCGCCGATGATCGCAATTCTGGTCATGCCGACAGCATTTCAGACCGGGTCTACAAGCGTGGTGAAGCCCGGCCCGCAGGCGGGTCGCCCCGGCGGTGCCCCTACTGCGCCGGCACCATCGCCAATTGGCGGGTCTGCACCACGATGCGGCCGTCACGGTCGACGACGATGTGGTCGGCGTCGAACCAGTCCTGGCCGATCTGCATGCAGGTGCAGATCACCCGCAGCCAGCCGTCGGCCGGGATGGCCCGCAGATAGGCGGTGAGCTGCACGGTGGGCGCCCAACCGGTGCGGTCGACCGCATAGGTCACCGGCGCCGACACGTCACCGCACAGCAGCGCGAACAGCACGTCGGGTGCGACGTCCTTGGGCCGCACCCACATCTCGATCACCGGCGGGCCGCCGTCCGAGCGCGGACCGAGGGTGCTCAGCGCCGGCCGGATGTCGCAACCGTGCGCCAGGTGCACGATGTGTTCCATCGGATGGCCCGGCCCGATCGGTTCCAGGCCGGGTGGCGGTTCCGGCGTCATCAACGGCACCACGGGGTTAAACGACAGCAGTGGCGGCGCCTGATGTTCGGGCTCGGCGAGGGTGATGGCGGCCCGCACCGCGGTGCGCTCGCCCTGATTGAGTTCGACGTCGACGAGGCTGACCCGGCGACCGCGCTTGCGGATGGTCGCCACCAGCTGCATCGGCCCCGGGTCGGGTGCCCACAGGTAGCTGGCGGAGACCGCGACCGGCTCGATCTCCGGTGCCGCGTCGCCGGCGACGGCGGTGCGGGCGGCGTTGGCGCACAACGCCAGCATCGCCCCGCCGTGCACCTTCGGGCCGATGGTCCAGTGCTCGTTGAGCGCTCCGGCGAAGACCGCCACGTCCCCGCCGTCCCGGCCGGTGGCGTCATCGGTCCGCGCCAGGGTCATGGCGTCGGTGAACAGTGTGGATGTACTCACGCACGAACTCCTTGTGTCGTCGGCGATCGGGGTGTGCCCGCGCTCAGCGCAGCAGATGGGTGCGGGCGAATTGCAGTGACTCGGTCAGCAGCGCCTCGCGCTCCTGTGGCGTGCGGGCCTGCGAGGTGCTGACCTCCAGCACGACGTGGCCGGTGAAGTCGCCGGCGGCCAGCAGTTGGCATACCTCGGCGGTGGGCTGATCACCGCGCCCGGGCACCAGATGCTCGTCGGCGGGCAGACCGGTGCCGTCGCACAGGTGCAGGTGCGTCAGGCCCGACCCCATCCGGCGGGCCATCTCCAGCCCGTCGGCGCCGGCGGTCGAGGTGTGCGAGAGATCCAGCGTGTAGTGCGCGTGATTGCCGTCGAGGGGATCGTGCGACGGCGCGAACGCCGAGATCCCCACACCGGGCCCACCGCCGCGTCGACGCATCCGTTCGCGGGACTGATCGGCGCCGAAGAACCGGTCGGCCCGGAACGGGAACATGTTCTCCACCGCGATCGCCACGTCGCTGGCGGCCTCGAGTTCGGCGACCTGATCACTGAAACCGTCGGCGTAGCGCCGCTGCCAGCGGAACGGCGGATGCACCACGACGGTCTGGGCGTCGAGTTGCTCGGCGGCCCGCACGCTGCGCTCCAGCTTCGGGATCGGGTTGGGGCCCCACACCCGCTGCGAGATCAACAGGCACGGCGCGTGCACCGACAGCACCGGGATCCGGTACTTGCGCGACAGGCGCCGCACGGCGCCGATGTCCTGGCTGACCGATTCGCCCCACACCATCAGTTCGATGCCGTCGTAGCCGAGTCTGGCTGCGATCTCGAATGCGGCCTCGGCCCGCAGCGGGTAGACCGACGCCGTCGACAATCCGACCTTGATGGCAGGGCGCACGAACTAATAGTGAACGGCTAATTGGCGTGCAGCGCCAGCGGCCCCAGGGTGACCAGCAGACCGACCGCGACGGCGATCAGTGTGCTGACCAGATCGGGGGTCTTGCGGACCGCCTGAACAGCGGCGACCAGCCCGAGCGTGACCAGGCCGGTGAGCACCAGTGCGACGATGCTGTTCCACCGCCAGAGCTGGTCGAAGGCGACGAACAGGCCGCCGCCGAGAACCACCGCGAGCAGGGACTGCAACACCACCAGGATGCCACCCAGCACTCCGGGCCGGCCGACGTAGTCGTCGTCGGGCTCGGCGGTGTCCGCCGGGTCACCGGCCGCGACGTCGTCCGCCGGGTCCAGCCCCACGCCCAGCATCCGCCGCGTCGACCGTTCGGTGTCGCCGGTCTCGCTGAGGATGGAGCGCACGAACGCGGAGTCGCCGACCGGCAGGTCGGGGTCGCGCACGTCGTCATCCATCACATCGACGTCGAGATCGGGATAGCCGTCGAGGGGATCCGGAAGCATTCGTTCGGCACCCGAGCCGGCCGGTTCGGCGGTGGCCGACTCGGCGGGCGCCGACTCGGTGACGGCCGGGCGCGCGGTCTCCTCGGCCGCCGCGACGGCCTCCGACCGCCGGATCGGCCGGGGGTAGGCGCTCGGCTCCGGGCCGGAGCCGCGGGGTGTCTGGGGCGGCGACTTGGGCCAGCGCGGTTCGCGTTTCGGTCGCGCGGTGGCCTCGGTGCGTTCGACGGGCCGCGGGCCGGTGGCGGGACGGTCGTCGACGACGAATCCCGGTGCCGGGCCGACCGGCAGCGCACCGCTCTCGGCGTCGCCGGTGTCCGGTTTGGCCACCGGTTCGGGCGGGCCCTGGTCGTCACGGATGATCGGGATCTCGCCGGTCAGTTCGGCGACCGTGACCGCGTCGGCGTTGCCGCGACGGCGCCGACGACGCCCGGTCACCGGCGGCGAACCGATGGAACCGTTCTTGGCGAGCAGTTCGGCCACCGAGATGGGCCGCGTCGCGGCGTCTCCGGAATCCGATTTGGGTTCGGTCATCGCCCACCGCCTCCCCGCGAACGCGCCCCCGCCAAGTCGATCATGGCGGATCCGAGCATGGGGGCGCCGTCGGCCTGGCTGTCGAGCCGACGCAGGATCAAGCCCTCCCGCAGCGCCCACGGGCAAATCTGAACGGTTTCGATCGACAGCGCTCGCATGCTTGCTTCCGCCACCAGGGCTCCCGCCACGATCTGCGGCGCCCGATCGGCGCTCACCCCTTCCAATTCGGCCCTATCGGCCGTGGTCATCCTAGAGATGAATGATATGAGCTGCCTAAGGCCGGCGGCGGTCAATGTGCGTCGAACACGCGGGCCGGCGGCCGACGGGGCCGCGCCGGTGAGCCGCGCCAGCGAACGGAAGGTCTTGGAGCTCGCCACCGCCAGATCGGGTGGACCGGCGGCCAGCACCTCCGCTGCCGCACCGGCCAATTCGGTGTCGAGCCAGTCCCGCAGCATCGCGACCCGGCGACGTCCGGGCGGGTCCTCGGCCAGCCACTCCCGGGTGAGGCGGCCGGCGCCCAGCGGCAGCGACAGCGCCACATCCGGTTCCTCGTCGACACCGCTGGACATCTCCAGCGACCCGCCGCCGATGTCGAGGTTGTTGATTCGTCCGGCGCTCCAACCGAACCAGCGTCGCACCGCCAGGAACGTCAGCCGGGATTCGTCCTCCCCGGCGAGCACCTGCAACTCGACCCCGGCCTCGGAACGCACCCGGGACAACACTTCTTCGGAATTGGAGGCGTCGCGCACCGCCGAGGTGGCGAACGCCACCAGCTCCGCACACCCCGAACTGGCTGCGATCTTGGCGAATTCGCCGACCGTGGCCACCAGTTTGTCGGCACCACGCCGGGTGATCTTCCCGGAACCGTCGGTCGCCTCGGCCAGTCGCAGCGTCGCCTTGGTCGAACTCATCGGAGTCGGGTGACCACCCCGGTGGGCGTCGACCACCAACAGGTGGACGGTGTTGCTGCCGACGTCGAGTACACCTAATCGCACCCACCCAACTTAATGGGGCGAAGGGCCGACAACGTTATTTTCTGGTCTAGCGTGGAGTTTCGTGACCGCAGCGCAACACCCGTCCCGTCCCGGCGAAGTCGATCTGGACTTCCCCCGTGAGTGGGTGGAGTTCTACGACCCCGACAACCCGGAGCATTTGATCGCCGCCGATCTGACCTGGTTGCTGTCGCGCTGGACCTGCGTGTTCGGCACGCCGGCGTGCCTGGGAATCACCGCCGGGCGCCCCGACGACGGCTGCTGCTCGCACGGTGCGTTCCTGTGCGACGACGACGATCGGGCCAATCTCGACGACGCGGTCGCCCAGTTGACCGCCGACGACTGGCAGTTGCGCGACAAGGGCCTGGGCAAGAAGGGCTACCTGGAGTACGACGAGAACGACGGCGAGCAACAGCTGCGCACCCGCACCGTCAAAGGCGCCTGCATCTTCTTGAACCGCTCCGATTTCCCCGGCGGCGCGGGCTGCGCCCTGCACCTCAAGGCGATGCGACTCGGGGTAGAGCCACTGACGATGAAGCCCGAGGTGTGCTGGCAGCTGCCGATCCGGCGCAGCCAGGAATGGATCACCCGCCCCGACGAAACCGAGGTCCTCAAGACCACGATCACCGAGTTCGACCGCCGCGGTTGGGGTCCCGGTGGCGAGGACCTGAACTGGTACTGCTCCGGTGCGCCGGGCGCCCACATCGGCACCCGACAGGTATGGCAGAGCCTGGCGCCGGAACTGACCGAACTGTTGGGCGCCAAGGCCTATGCGGAGTTGGCGGCGATCTGCTCTCGGCGTAACGAACTGGGCCTGGTGGCGGTGCATCCGGCCACCGCGGCCGCCACCCATCCCTGACCCGGCCGACTGTCCACCGGCGTGGCCGCAAGTCCAAATCTTTCATAACCGCAGGTCATACGTCGATTTCCCGGACGACGGGCGGACCGGGTGCGGTCGCGACCGCTGCGATCGGCCGACTACAGGCCCCGCCCGGGGTGCTCGGCGTCACGCCCGAACGATTTTCAGCAGGCGCGTGACGTCGGTATGATCGGCTCGGAGGACCGCGTAGCGTACCAACATCGCGGGCTGCGCAATGAATTGAGCTAGGCGCCCCACGCGGGCAACATCGGTGTATTAACAAGCCCGCCGGAGATTCATGATCAGGACCGAGATGCACACCGTGGATATGGAGCTCGACCGTAACGGACAAACGCCGCCGGTCGTTCTCCGGCCGCCGGTGGTTCTGGAAGCGCGCAATCTCCACAAGCAGTTCGGGGAAGGCGATACCGCCACCCCGATTTTGCGGGACATCAACATCCAGATAACCCGCGGCGAATTCGTCGCGATGGTCGGCCCCTCCGGTTCGGGCAAGTCCACCCTGCTCAGCATTCTGGGCCTGCTGGACATGCCGACCAGCGGCGACGTCCTCATCAACGGTCAGAGCGTCGCACAGCTCTCACGTCGGCAGTTGGCCGCCGTGCGCTGCCAGACCCTGGGCTACGTCTTCCAGGCCTTCAACCTGCTGGCCGGCCTGTCGGTGGTGGAGAACGTCATGCTCCCGGGCCTGCTGGCCGGCAAATCCGGCCGCGCCCAGCACGCCCACGCGATGAGCCTGCTCGACCAGGTCGGCCTGGCCGCCAAATCCAAGCGCGTTCCCTCGGAATTGTCCGGCGGTGAGCAGCAGCGGGTGGCGGTCGCCCGGGCACTTTTCATGAAGCCCGACGTCATTCTCGCCGACGAACCGACCGGCAATCTGGACACCATTAACGGTCAGCGCGTCATCGACGCTTTGTACAACTTGAATGCGGCCGGCCAGACAATCGTTCTGGTGACACACGACCGGAAAATCGCCGACGACGCTCCGCGCCTCATTTCATTGCTCGACGGTGAAGTCGAGACCGACAGTGGAATCGCTCACGCGCCCAATAATGTGTCATGGCTCGCGGAACATTAGCCGCGACTTTCGGACTCCTTCGGATAATCAATTTCCGGGCGGTCCGTAAGCACGCGTTCCGGGCCGCGCTCGCCGCCTTCTCCCTCGGTGGCGGCGTCGCCGTGGTGGTGGCCGTCATGATCGAGGTCACCAGCGTCTCCAAGGCCGTCGAGGACGTCGGCTACCAGATCGCCGGGCCCGCCCCGCTGCGCGTGGTCGGCGCCGCCACCCGCGGTGGTATCAGCCCGTCCGTCGTAGAGGACACCCGTTCGGTACCCGGAGTGGCGGCCGTGGTGCCGGTCATTCGCGGGGTCACGATGATCCGCAACAACGACACCGAGAGTTTCGGGCTGGGCCTGGGTGTGGACTGCTCGGCGCAGTGGATCGTCGACCCGAAGGTCTGCCAGGCCGGGCAGCACGAACCCCCGCCGGCGCTGTCGCAGTCGCTGGGCGACTCCCTGGACGAATCGGCCACCCTGGTCACCGACATCGGGCAGTTGTCGGTGGCGAAGTTCCAGCGCGTGAGCGACCTGGACGAGGTCAACAACGGCCTGGTCGCGGTGCTGCCGTTGAGCATGGCCAAAGCGCAGTTCGCCCGCGGTGACCGGGTGGACATGGTCTATGTGACCCTCGACAAGGACGCCGACGCCACCGAGGTCCAGCAGCGGCTGAAGGCCACCCTCGGCCCCACCTACAGCGTGCAGCCGCGCAGCGAACCGGCGAAGGGCTACAACGTCAACGACGTGCTGCTGCCGTTGCTGGGCATCTTCGCGCTGATCTCGATCGGCGTCGGAGTCATCCTGATCACCCAGATCACCCGGCTCTCGGTCGAAGAGCGCCGCCGTGAGATCGCGATCGCCTCGGCACTCGGCGCGTCGCCGGCGTCGATCATGACCGGATTCCTCAGCGAGGCCGCACTTCTGGGCGCGGTGGGATCGGCGATGGGTGTGCTGACCGGCATCGCCATCTCCGAGCCGATCGTGGCCAGCGCCAGCGAACTCACCGAGCGTTTCGTCGGCGTCACCGTGCCGGTGATCCTCAAGCCGGCGATCCTGGTGGTCGGTGTGCTGGCCGGTCTGCTGCTGGCGGTCGGCGCCGCGATCGGCCCCGCCGTGTCGGCGTCCAACACCCCGATCGCCGCCGAACTGTCCGGCCGGGCCGCCCAGGAACAGACCACCGGGCGCAAGATCTGGTTCCGGGCGCTGCTGCTGCTGGCGATCGGCCTGAGCGGGGTGGTGCTGGCCCGGCTCGCCACCCGGTCCGGCGCCCTGGTCGCCTGGCAGGCCATCCTGGCCGACGCCGGCGCGGTGCTGGCCCTCATCGGGCTGCTGCTGGCCACCGCCTACCTGAGCGCGCAGACCATCACCAGCGTGCGCCCGCGGCCGGACAAGAAGAGCGGCGCGACGCTGACCATCGCGCTCAACGCGCTGCGCTCGGACCGGTCGCGCACCGCCGCCATCTCCGGCGCCATCGCGGTGCCGGTCGTCGTCGCCATTCTGCTGTCCGGGTTCCTGGTGGCCATCCACCTCGGCGCCACCAAGGTCGCCGAATCACAGGCCGACGGCCGTATCGCGATCACCACGACGCAGTTCGCCGATTACGGGCCGATTGACGCCCGATTCGCCCCGCAGACGGTCAACAAACTGAACTCGGTGGCCGGGGTGGAAAAGATCGAACGGATGGCTGAAATCGAGATCAGCCTCAAAGACGGTTCACTGGCGCATATTCAGGCCCAGGATCGCCCGACATTCCCCTTCGGTTTACTCGCCGGCCAATCCCCGGAGGCCAGCCAGAAAGCCAATGAAGTCGTCATCGGCAGTGTGCTGGCCCGCGAGAAGGGACTGCACATCGGCGACATCCTGGTATTCGGCAGTGGACTCGACGCGCAGGCGATGAGCATCGGCACCATCGTCGCCACCCCCGAATACGGTGGCCGGCGCATCTACATGCCCTATTCGATCGCCGAGCAGATCTACGGCCCGCAGCCCGCCGGCCTGATCTTCGCCACCCCCGCCGACGGGTTCAGCGCCGACCAGGTCATCGAGAACATCGGGGCCACCCAGTTCGATCAGCCGCTGACCGCGGTCGACACCGACGGCTACGCCTCCGACATCGCGACCTCCATCGGCCGCTACCTGACCCCGCTGAACACCCTCAAGTACGGCCTGTTGGCCATCGCCTTCATCTCGGTGCTGTCGACGCTGCTGCTGGTCGGCATCCGGCGCCGGCGCGAGGTGGCGCTGATCCAGGCCCTGGGCGCCACCCGGGTGCGGGTCTTCTCCATCACCACCGTGGAGGCCGTGGTGGCCGGCGCGGCCGGGGGCCTGTTCGGCGCGGTGCTGTCGATCGCCATCTCCGAGGCGGTGCGACGTGCGGCCGTGGTCAACGTCGGCCTGGTCACGCCGCTGGTGTTCCCGTGGACCGACGCGGTGATCTACGCCGTGCTGGCCACCGTCGCCGCGGTGTTCGCGGCCATCATCCCGGCCTGGAAGAGCACCCGGTCCACCCCCGCGACCGAACTCCGCGACGAGTGAGCCTCGCCGCACCGACCTGTTAAGGATGCGATGACAGCCACCGCCCCCACCGTGCCCGGTTTCACCGGCGACGCCGTCTACCCGGGCGACGCCCGCTACGACGAGGTCCGTCAGGTCTTCAACGGTCTGATCGACAAGCGCCCGCAGGTGATCCTGCAGTGCGGTTCGACCGACGACATCGTCGCCGCCGTCCGGTACGCGGTGGCCTCCGGCGCCGAGATCGCGGTGCGCAGCGGAGGTCACAGCGTGGCCGGCCACTCGACCACCGACGGCGGGATCGTCATCGACCTGACCCGGCTGCGCGGGGTGCGGGTCGACCCGGAGGCGCGCGTCGCCTACGTCGAAGCCGGCGCCACCTGGGGCGACGTGGACCCGGTGACCAGCAGGCACGGATTGGCCTGCCCCGGCGGGGTGGTGTCGACCACCGGCGTCGGCGGGTTCTCGCTGGGCGGCGGCATCGGGTGGTTGTCGCGTGCGCACGGTATGACCTGCGACAACCTGATCGGCGCAACGCTGGTGTTGCCGTCCGGCGAACTGATGACAGTCAGTGAGACCGAGAACGCCGACGTGTTGTGGGGGCTGCGCGGCGGCGGCGGCAACTTCGGTGTCGTCGCACAGTTCGTGCTGCGCCTGCACCCGGTGAACGCGGTGAACGCCGGCGTGCAGTCCTACCCCGACAGCGACGCCGAGGCGGCCCTGCGACACTTCCGCGCCCAGATGGACAACGCGCCCGATCACCTGGCGTCGATCCTGGACTTCTCCAGCGACTTCAGCACGGGGCAGTCACTGGTCAACGTGCTGGCCTGTTCGACGCGGACCGACGCGATCGGTAGCGAAGACGTCCGCGCCCTGCTCGACGTCCGCGGCGCGGCGACCCAACCGGTGACGGCGGTGCAGCACACGCTGGACTACTCGACCTGGCAGCAGGCGCTGGACTACACCGCCCCCTACGGCTGGCTGAACTACTGGAAGTCGCTGTTCGTCACCGAACTCACCGACGAAGCCATCCGCCGCATCGCGCTGCTGGGGCGCTCACGTCCGTCGACGCAGACCCGCCTGCACCTGATCCGGCTCGGCGGGTACGCCAGCCGGGTGCCCGCGGAGTCCACGGCGATCACCGCCCGCCAGCACCCGTACATCATTCACCTGATGGCGACGTGGACCGATCCCGCCGAGAGTGCCCGCTGCACGGCGTGGGCCCGGCAGGCCTTCGAGATCCTGCGGCCGCTGGGTCCGGCGAGCGCCTACCTGAACTTCGTCGGGGACGAAGGCCAGGACCGCATCCGCGCGACGTTCGGCGACGCCGGCTACCGGCGCCTGGCCGAGCTCAAGGCACGTCTGGACCCGGACAACCGGTTCACCCTCAACCACAATATCGAGCCCGCCGCCGGGAACTGAGCCCGCCCGCAGTTCTTAGTGTGTCGCCAACGCGGACACACGTTTACGCAGCGCACGGTCGGTATTGTTGTCCGCGGGGGAAAGGACGACAGGATGCCTGCCGCGCACGATGATGAGTTGGCCTTCGCCGGCGTCGCGCGTTTGGCGCAGTTGGTGCGCGAGCGCGAGGTGGCGCCGCGCGAGCTGGTGACGCTGTACCTGGACCGGATCGCCCGGCTGGACCCGGTGCTGAACGTGTTCCGCACCGTGTTGGGTGAGCGTGCGATGGCCGAGGCCGCCGAGGTGGAACGGCGACTGGCGGCCGGGGAGGTGCTGCCGCTGGCCGGGGTGCCGATCGCGGTCAAGGACGACACCGATGTGGCCGGCGTTTCCTCCATGTGCGGCACCGGGATCGACACCGGGCCGGCGAGCACCGACAGCGCCGCGGTGCGTCGGCTGCGGGCTGCCGGCGCGGTGATCATCGGCAAGACCCACCTCTCCGAGTTCGGCGCCTACCCGGTGTGTGAGTCGGCGACCTGGGGGGTGACCCGCAACCCGTGGGACCTCTACCGGACGCCGGGCGGTTCCAGTGGCGGTTCGGCGGCCGCGGTGGCGGCCGGGATGGTGCCCGGGGCGACCGGCAGCGACAGCGGCGGCTCGGTCCGCATTCCGGCGGCCTGCTGCGGGCTGGTCGGGTTGAAGGGCCAGCGCGGCCGGGTCAGCACCATGGAGTCGCCGGAACGCGCCTACCGCTTCCACGGGCTCAACCACATCGGTCCGCTGGCCCGCACCGTCGTCGACGCCGCGTTGCTGCACGACGCGATGACCGGTGCCGAGCCCGACGACGAGATCCCCTCTCCCCCGCCGGCGCCTCCGCTGATGGACGTCCTGCGGTCCGCTCCCCGGCCGCTGCGGATCGCGATGTCGTTCAAACCCGTTGTGCCGGTTCCGATCAGCGATGAGGTTCGGCGCCCGGTGCTGGAGACCGCGGAGCTGTTGCGGTCGCTGGGCCACGAGGTGATCGAACGCGACCCGATCTATCCGGTGGTGGGTATCGCGTCCGTGCTGGCGTTGTTCATGAACGGGTTCGCCCACGAGATCGAGAAACTGCCGAAAACCGAACTGCTGGAACGACGTATGCAGGCCGAGGCCCGCACCAGCAAGCTGGTCCCGGACTGGCTGGCCCGCTGGGCGGTGGCCGCCGAGCCGCGTATCACCGCACGGTCGCAGCGCAGGATTGCCGATTTCGACATTCTGATGACCCCGGTGCTGGCGATCCCGCCGGTGCGGGTCGGGTATTTCGAGGGCCTCGGGCCGACTCGGGCCATGCTGAAGATGCTGCGGTTCATCCCGTTCACCTTCCCGCAGTGCTACAGCGGGCAGCCGGCCCTCTCGGTGCCGACCGGTCTCGCCGCCGACGGGGTGCCCGAGGCGGTGCATCTGGTGGCCCGCGCCAACGACGAGGCCACCCTGGTGTCGCTGGCCGCGCAGATCGAAGCGGTGCAGCCGTGGGCGCACCGGCGCCCGCCGACCGAGGCGCTGCTGTCGCAGGTGGGATAGCGACCCGGGCGCGGTCGCGGGAGCGTCCACGGTTCCCGCCTCAGAAATCTCTGTTTTCACTTGCGTCACCGCGGTTTTGAGGTCGGCCATCTTGTCAGAGGGCGGCGCTAGAGTTAGCACATGCGTTCGAATAATTGCTCGGGGGTCGTGGAGGTTCTCGATGCGCTGAACGCTGATCTGGATCGGGCGTTGGACTGTGACATCGAGGGTTTGCCGCCCCGGGAGTGCTTGGCTTTGCTGCAGCGCTGCGAGATGCTGCGGCGCCGGCTACCGGCCTTTGAACATGCGATGGTCAACCGGGTGGCCGCCGCCGATCCCGTCGAGATCGGGGGCAAACCCCGCTGGGTGCTGGCCGACCGATTGCATCTGACCCGCGGGGAAGCCGGCCGCCGGATCACCGAGGCCGCCGAGCTGGGGCCACGCCGGGCGATGACCGGCGAACCGTTGGAGCCGGTACGGGCCCGTGTGGCAGGCGCGCAGCGTGACGGCACCATCGGGCGGGACCACATCGCGGTGATCCGCTCCTTCTTCGACTACCTACCCGAGAGCATCGATGCCGGAACCTTGGCCCAGGCCGAGCAGCATCTGGCGGCGGTGGCCGGGCGGTGTCGCCCCGACGAGCTGGCGAAACTGGCGCAGCGCCTCGCCGATCACCTACATCCCGACGGCAATTACTCCGATGACGATCGGGCCCGGCGCCGCGGCATCGTGCTCGGGGCGCAGGGCCGCGACGGCATGACCCCGATCAAAGGATTCCTAGACCCTCAGGCCCGGGCGACCTGGGACGCGGTGATGGCCTGCTGGGCCGCCCCCGGCAAGTGCAACCCGGCCGACCCCAGCCCGTGCACCAAGGGCACGCCGAGCCAAGCGGCGATCGACGCCGATACCCGTAGTGCACCGCAACGTGCGCATGATGCGATGACCGCGATGGGCCGCTGGTTGTTGGCGTCGGGGGAGCTCGGGCAGCACAACGGGCTACCGGCCACCATCATCGTCTCGACCACCCTGGCCGATTTGCAGGCCGGCACCGGCACCGCCACCACCGGTGGGGGTTCGTGGTTGCCCATGACCGATGTGGTCGCGATGGCCTCGCATGCCCATCACTATCTGCGGATCTACTCCGGGGCCAAGGAACTGGCGTTGTTTCACACCAAGCGGTTGGCCTCGCCGGCACAGCGCATCGTGCTGTATGCCAAAGAGCGTGGGTGTGGACATCCGGGCTGCACGGTGCCCGGGTACGGCTGCGAAGTCCACCATGACACCGACTACGCGATCAGCCCCCGCACCGATGTCCACGAGTTGTCTCTGCGGTGCCGCCCACACCACCACCTGATCACCACCGGCGGCTGGAGAACCCGCAAACGCCGAGACGGAAGCACCGAAACCATCCCACCGCGGAACCGCGACCACGGCCAACCCCGCATCAACTACTACCACCACCCGGAAAAACTATTGCAGGACAGTGGTAATGACGAGGATTCCGACGGCGTCCCCTAGTGTCGGCGACTAGTCCAGATACCCGTTGTCGAGATACCACTCGTAGCCGGCACGCAGTGCGGTGGCGAACGGGGTGAACGGCACGCCCAGCTCGGTGCGGGACTTGGACGCGTCGGCGAAGATCTCCTGCGTCGACAGCCGCATCTGGCGGGCGTCGATCGGCAGTCGCGGTCCCACCACGGCGCGGGCGACGCTGACGCCCGCCGCGGCCATCGGGATGAACCAGCGCGGCAGCATGACCGACGGCGGACGCCGGCCGAAGATCTCGTTGGCGACGGTGAATGCGTCACGGAACAGCAGGTTCTCGCCGGCGAGGATGTAGCGTTCGCCGATCCGTCCCTGCTCGGCGGCGGCGATGTGCCCGGCCACCACATCGTCCACCGACACGAAGTTGGTGCCGCCGGGTGCGGCGAACCACAGCCGGCCGTTCTTCGCCTCGACCAGCATGGCGCTGGCGATCCGGTTGACGTCACGGGGCCCGATGACCGCAGACGGGTTGACGATCACCACCGGCAGACCTGCCGCGACGGCCTTCTGCAGTTCGATCTCGGCGAGGTGCTTGCTGTGCGCATAGGGGAACTGGCGGGGCCGGATGTTGAACTCGTCGGTCTCGACCAGCAGCCGACCGCGCTCCGGAACCCCTAGCGAAGCAAGGGAACTGGTGTAGACGAAGCGCTTGACTCCGGCCCGGCGGGCGGCCTCGGCCATGTCGCGGGTGCCGTCGACGTTGGTGCGGTACAGCCGGGTCTGGGTGCGGTAGCGCCAGTAGTCGGAGATCGCCGCGGTGTGAAACACCCAGTCGCAGTCGGCCATCGCCTCGGTGAGCGCCTCGACGCCGTCGTTGACGTCACCGGTGTAGGTCTCGCAGTCCAGGCCCTGCAGTGCCGCCATCGGCGAGGTCGCCCGGCGCAGCACCCGCACCTGCATGCCGCGCTGCAGCAGTGCGGCTACCAGGTTCGAACCGACGAATCCGGTTCCCCCGGTGACGAAAGCGCGCATGCCGATCAGAACCGGTACGTGGTGGCGCCGACCTCGACACCGGAACCGGCCGCCATGATCAGCGCGACGTCGCCCGGCTTGACCAGGCCGCGCCGGCGGGCGTCGGCGATCTGGTAGGGCAGCGTCGAGGTGAACGGGTCACTGGTGAAGCCCTGCGCCTCGAGGTCGACGAACCGTGACCGGTCCACCCCGATGTGCGCGGCCAGGTCGTCGAGGGCGGCGCCGGGCAGATACGGCGGGAAGACCAGTGCGATGTCCTCGGGCTCCAGGCCCTCCAGTGTCAGCAGTTCCTTGACCGTCGCCGGCAGGCAGCTCACGTAGATCGCGGCCAGGTTCGGGTCGCGGTCCACCCGCAGCCACATCCGGCCGTCGCTTTCCCGGGTGTAGGTCCGCAGTGCCGCCCGGTGCTCGGGGTGGTGGCCGAAGACGAACCGGCCGAATCCCTCCGGCCCGTGGCTGGCGCTGAGCATGATCGCCGAGCCGGTCTCGGTGATGCCGTTGCGGGTGTATCCGCTCTCCGGCGCGTTGTTCTCCACCTCGGAGGCCAGCACCATGGCGTGGCCGGTCCGGCCGGCGCCGATCATGCCCGCGGCGATGTGGCAGCCGTTGAGGAAACCGACCGCGCCGTTGAGGACGTCGAAGGCGAACGTCTTAGGGGCGTCGGCGGATTCCGGCTCGGCGTTGATCCCGACCTCGCCGGCGACCAGGGTCGCCACCGCCGGCTCGGACAGGAAGTCGTCGCGGTAGATGCCGGCGTGGATCATCAGGCCGATCTCGGACGCCGGCACCCCACTGTCGGCCAGGCAGGCCGCGGCGGCGTCGGTCGCGAACTGGATCGAACTGGGCGTTGCCGACCCGGACGGAACCAATCCGATCCCGTCGATGCGCACCCGCGGTGTCGCCGGCAACTCCTTGCGGTTGGCACCGGAGCGGCCGCCGCGGGCTCCCCGGGTCGCACCGCCGGCGGCGCGGCGCATCCGGTCCGGCAGGTCGTCGAAGGTGTACAGGCCGGTGCCGATGGTCTGCCCGGACCCAGTGATGGACAGCACCACGTTGTCACCGGAGTTGATCCGGCCCGCGGTGATGTAGTCATACAGCGCCACGAAATGCGTTGTGGTCGCGGTGTTCCCGCGCTCCGCCAGGTTGCAGATCGTGTTGGCCCGGCTGGCCGCACCGGCACCGAAGACCCGGTTGATGGTCAGGATCGCGTCGTTGATCGACGCCTCGGAGGTCTGGTGCATCAGCAGTTGGTCGGCGGTCTCGGGACGCCACCCGTGCCGCTGCATCACCGCCGCCACGTACGGCACCGAGTGCTTCACCGCGATCGCGGTCTGGGTGACCGAGTCGGTGACCATGATGGCGCCGCCGTGCGCGCCCTCGGTGGCCTTGGCGATGCACAGCTTGGCGAACTCGCTGAACGTGGCCAGGTCCAGGTCGTGGAAGCCGACCCGGTCGTTGGGCCCCAGTTCCAGCACCGCGGCGGCGCCGGCGTCGCCGACGGTCAGGCAGGCCAACCGCGGGTCCATCGCGCTTTCGATCTCCTGCTGCGCGGTTTCGGTGATGTGGCTGATGTATTCGCCGCTGAACACCAGCGCGTTGCGCACCAGGCCGGTCTTGAGGAAGTCCTGGGCGACGCTCACCCCGGTGAACATGCCCGCGCAGGCGTTGTTGATGTCGAAGCAGACCGCGTTGGTCAAGCCCAGTTCGTCGCGCAGCTGCGAGGCGGTGCTGGGCTCGAAGGTGAACATGTGCTCGGGTCCGTCGCAGCGGGAGATGTTGCAGGCGATGAGCAGGTCGATCTCTTCGGGCGCGTAACTCGACCGGGACAGCGCGTCAGCGATCGCCTTGCGGCCCAGATCGATCGAGAACTCGTCCTGACCGGCCATCCGCCGGTTCTTGATCCCGGTGAGCCGTTCCAGCGGGATCTTCACCTCGTTGACGCAGTCCGCCAACACCTGGTCGGTGGAGACCACCCGCGGCGGCAGGTACACCCCCAGGCTCTCGATCACGATATTGCGGGCCGGGCCGGTCTGCGCGGGCTTGACCACCGGTGCGGCAACGGGTTTCGACGCCGCGGGAGCGACCACCGCGGGTTCGGGCTGCGCCGGCGGCGGTGTCGCGGCCGACGGGGCCACCGGCCCGGTCTCGGCGGTGGCGCCGATCGGACCGAACTCGGCGGCCAGCTCGGCGATGGTGCCGTAGACGAACAGCGATTCGGGCCGCAGCTCCAGGCCGTGTTCGCCGACCCGGACCGCGACCTCCAGGGCCTGGGTCGACGCGCCGCCGAGGGCGAAGAAGTCGTCGGTGACCCCGACCCGTTCCACGTCGAGGACCTCGCGCCAGATCTCGGCGAGCACCTCCTCGGTGTGGTCGCGGGGCGCGACGAACTCGGTCGGGGCGGTGTCGAGGTCGTTGTCGAGGGCCAGCAGCGCCCGACGGTCGACCTTGCCGCTGGCCGACAGCGGCAGCAGGTCGGTGGCGCGGAACACCGCGGGCACCATCGCCGCCGGGACCAGGTCCAGCAGGAAACGACGCAGTTCGGCGGTGCCCGGCATGGCGGCGACCGGGACCACGTGCGCGATCAGTTGGGTGTTGCCGCCGGCGTCTTTGCGTGCCACCACGGCACTTTCGACGATTCCGGGATGCTTGGCCACCGCGGCCTCGACCTCGCCGAGTTCGATGCGGAAACCGTTGATCTTGATCTGGTCGTCGCGGCGGCCCAGGTATTCGATGTTGCCGTCGGGCCGGTAGCGGGCCAGGTCACCGGTGCGGTAGAGCAGCGCGCCCGGTACCGAGCTGAACGGATCGTCGGAGAACGCCGCAGCGGTGGCCTCGGGCCGGTTCAGGTAGCCGCGGGCCACGCCGACGCCGCCGATGTGCAGTTCGCCGGGCACGCCGACCGGAACCGGGTTGCCCGCGGCGTCCAGCAGATGGATCGCGATGTTGGCGATCGGCCGGCCGATCGGGATGACCGGGTCGGAAACCCCACGCACACAGTGGAAATGGGTGACGTCGATCGCGGCCTCGGTGGGCCCGTAAAGGTTGTAGAGCTCCGCGGAAAGGGCGGCGAAGAACGCGTCGCGCAGGTCCGCGGTGAGCGCCTCACCGCTGCAGAACACTCGGCGCAGGCCGGTGCAGGACGCCGATTCCGGCTCGGACAGGAAACGGCGCAGCATCGAGGGCACGAAATGCATGGTGGTGACGCGCTGCTCGACGATGGTGCGCGCCAGATACGCGGCGTCCTTGTGCCCTTCGGGTTTGGCGATCACCACTCGGGCGCCGACCGTCAACGGCCAGAAGATCTCCCAGACGAAGGGGTCGAAGTTGATCGGGGTCTTGTGCAGCACCCGGTCCTGCGCGGTCAGCCCGTAGGCGTCCTGCATCCACAGCAGGCGGTTGCGGATTCCGGCGTGAGTGTTCAGCGCACCCTTGGGCGTACCGGTGGAGCCCGAGGTGTACATCAGGTAGGCCAGGTCGGCGCCGGTGGATTCCGGCGCCCGGGGTTCCTCGGCGGGTACCGCACCGGGCTGATCCAGACACAGGCGCGCTCCGGTGAAACCCGTTGGGACATGCGGCAACTGGTCACGGTGGGTGACGCAGACCGGGGCTTCGGGGATGTCGGCGAGCATCGCCTCGAGTCGCCCGGTGGGCTGCGCGGGGTCCAGCGGCAGGAACACCCCGCCGGCCTTGAGCACGCCGAGCAGCGCGATCACCAGGTCTTCGGAGCGTTCCATCAGCACCGGGACCACCGTCGGGCCGGCGCCGGTGCCGACACCGAACCCGCGCAACCGGTGCGCCAATCCGTTGGCGCGCCGGTCCAACTCGGCGTAGCCGATGTCGCGGCCGTCGTAGCTGACCGCCACGGCGTCGGGGGTGCGCGCGGCGGTGGCGGCGACCATCTCGTGCAGCAGCAGCGGGGCCGTCGAGGCCGGGTAGTCGACCGCAGTGTCGTTCCAGGCCGCCAGCGCGGCGCGCTCGGTGTCGGTGAGCAGGCTGACCTGCGACACCGGTGCGTCGGCCGCGCCGGGCTGCACCAGGCCGGTCAGCAGCAGCGCGAAGTGCTGCCCGAGCGCCTCGATGGTCGCCCCGTCGAACAGATCGGTGTTGTACTGCAGCGCGACCTGCAGCTCGTCGTCCTGCTCGCCGACCTGCATGGTGATGTCGAACGGCGAGCCGCCCTGGCCGATGTAGAGGGTCTCCAGGGGCAGCACACCGTCGCCGGCTTCTGCACCGTCTTCGAACAGCCGCACCTGCTGCCAGGCGAACGACACCTGGAACAGCGGGGAACGCGCGGCGTCGCGCACCGGCCGCAACCGCTCCACCAGCAGCGGCAGCGGGTACTCCTGATGCCCGATCGCACCGAGCACGGCGTCTTTGACCTGACCCAGCAGCGCGGCGAAGGTCGGATCCCCGCCGACGTCCACCCGCAGCGGCAGCGGGTTGGTGACGTAGCCGACCATGCCCATCAGCCCGGCCCGGTCGCGGCAGGCGAACGGCGACCCGATGACCAGGTCGTCCTGGCCGCTGTAGCGGTGCAGCAGCACCGCGTAGGCCGCCAGCAGGGTCATGTACGGCGTCGCGCCGACGTTGCGCGCCACCTGCTTGAGCCCGGCGGTGACGTCGGCGTCGATGCTGAACCGGTGCAGCGCACCGTCGTAGGTCTGGATCGCCGGACGGGGCCGGTCGGTGGGCAGCGCCAGGGTCGGCAGCTCACCGGTCAACGTCTGCTGCCAGTACTCCCAGAGCCGTTCACCCTCGGGGCCGGCGAGCATCGCGGACTGCTGCGCGGCGTAGTCGACGTAACGGTCGGCGGTCAACTCCGGCGCGGGGGCGCCGTGCTCGGCGGCGTAGAGCGCACGCAACTCGTCGAGGATGATGTCGATGGACCAGAAGTCGACGGCGATGTGGTGCACGGTCAGCACCAGCACGTGGTCGTCGGGGCGGGCCAGCAGCGTCAGCCGCAGCACCGGGCCGGTCCGCAGGTCGAACGGCCGGTCGATCTCGGTCTGGATCCACTGGTCGAGTTCGCCGGCGTCGGCACCGATGCGGTGGGTGGCGATCCGTACCGGCCAGTGCGCGTGCACCAGTGCGACGGGCTGGCCGTCGCGTTCGGTGTAGGTGGTCCGCAGCATCGGGTGCCGGTCGACCAGCGCCTGGGCTGCCCGTTCCAGTGCCGGCACGTCGAGGGCGCCGCGGATGCGTCCCGCGTAGCCGACGGTGTAGGCGGGACTGTCGGGGGCGATCCGGTGCATGAACCACATCGAGCGCTGCCCGTAGGACAGCTCGTGTTCGGAGGCGGCGTTGCGGGCCTTCTCCATCAGCAGCTTGGCCAGCAGTTCGCGCTTCTTCTCCGGCGACAGATTCGCGATATCGGCGGGCATCCCGGGTAGATCCGTCATGCGCTACCTCCATCGGTGACCTGGTCGGCCTGCCCGTCGTCGGCCATCATCTGCGCCAGCAGCGCGTCCACCGCCTCGTCGGACAGCTCGGGGACCTGCGCCAGCAGTTCCATCTCCTGCGAGGCCTCGTCCCGCTGCTCGGAGACCGGGGAGTCGGCGGACTGGTCGGCCACGGTCCGGTCGGCGCCGTCGGCCAACTGCTCGCCGAGCCAGCCGGACAGACTGACCACGCTGGGCCCGTCCAGCAGCCGGGCAACGGGAACCACGATACCGAGTTCGCGCTCGACCTGAATGCGAAGTTCCAGCGTGATCAGGGAATCGACCCCGAGGCTGTTCAACGGTGCGTCCACGTCCAACCCGGCCGGGGCCAGGCCGAGCTTGCCGGCGACCAGGTCACGCAGGTAGGTCTCCAGCAGCTGCCGGCGCTGCTGCGGATCCGCGGCCTGCACCGCCTCGAACAGTCCGCTTCCGGTCCCGGCGCCGGCGCCCGCGACCGCGGTCTGCAGCTCGCTGAGCAACGGTGACGCGGCACTCGGGCGCCACCGCGCCCAGTCGATGTCGAGCACCATCGCTTCGGTGGCGCCGTCGGCCAAAAGCGCGGTCAGCGCCGCGAGGTAGTCGTCGGCGGACACCCCTTCGACGCCGTAGTGCGAGAAGTGCCGGTGCAGGTCGGAGTTGGTGAACATGCCCAGCCCGGCCCACGGACCGAAGTTCACGCTCAAGCCGGGCCGTCCCGCCGCCCGCCGATGCCAGGCCAGCGCGTCCAGGAAGGCGTTGGCGGCGCCGTAGTTGGCGGCGCCGGGCGACCCCAGCACGGAGGCCGCCGAGGAGAACAGCACGAAGAAGTCCAGCTCCGCCTCGGCGGTCAGGGTGTGCAGGTTCCAGGCGCCCTGCACCTTCGGGGCCATCACGGCGCGCAGTTGTTCGGCGTCCAGGCGCGCCAGGATCGCGTCGTCGACGGTGCCGGCGGCATGGACCACGCCGCGCAGCGGCGGCATCGACGAACCGATGGTGGCCAGGGCCGCCGCGACGTCGGCGGACCTGGTGACGTCGCCCTGGGCGACGGTCACCTCGGCACCGGCGGCCCGCAACGACTCCAGCGTGGCCTGCGCCGTCGCCGACGGTGCGCTGCGGCCCATCAGCACCAGGTGGCGCGCCCCGTGGGCGACCAGCCAGCCGGCGATCTCGCCGCCGACGGCGCCCAGGCCGCCGGTGACCAGGTAGGTGGCGTCCGCCCGCAGTGCGAGTTCGTCCGAGGGCTCCGACGACGGCGCGGTGTAGGGCTCCAGCCGTGCGACGTAGCGGCGGTGACCCCGCAGCGCCACGTCGGTCTCGCGGTCGTCCGACCAGATCTCGGTGAACAGGCCGCGCAGTTCTTCGGCGCCGCCGTCGGCGGACAGGTCGACTGCGGTGGCCCGCAGTTCGGGGTGCTCGTGGTCGACGCTGCGACCCAGTCCCCAGACCGGGGCCTGGCCCACCGCCAGCGCACCGGGTACGGACTCGTCCCAACCGGCGGGCTGCGCCCCGCGCGTCACCAGCCACAGCCGCGGCGATTCGGGCCAGCCGGCCTGCGTCAACGCCTGGATCAGGTGCACCACGCTCAGCGTGCCGACGGACGTCGCGGCCGCCAGCGACTCCTCGGTGGTCTCGGCCGGTGCCGCGGCCAGCAGGTTCCACAGGTGCAGCACCCCGCGGCAGGTCGGCCGGTCGCCGCCGAACGCGGCCCGCAGCAGTTCCGCGAAGTGCTCCGGCCGGGCCGGGTCGATGCGGTAGCTGTCGGCGGTCACCCGTTCGATCTCGGCCAGCCCGAGGACCGGTTCGACCAGCACGCAGGACTGCGACTGCGCCTCGAGGTTGTCGCGCAGGGTGTCGGCGACCGGCCCGTCGGACAGGATCAGCCAGCTGCCGGCTTCGGTGGCGCCGCCCTCGGTCCGGCCGGAGCCGTCTGCGGCCAGCGAGGCCGGTTGCCACCGCATCCGGTAGCTGCGGGCGCGCGGGTCCACCGGGGCGGTGACGACGGCGGGTGCCGGGGATCGACCGGCGCCCAGGGTGCCGGTCGCCAGCAGTGTCCAGTCCGCCCCGGAACTGCCGTAGCACTCGAAGGTGTCCCCGGTCAGGGCGAACTGCACCGTTCGGGCCTGCTCCAGGCCGCCGCGCAGCCGCAGTTCGGCGACCGAACGGCCGCCCGCGCCGAAGGCGACGTCGGTCGCGGTCGCCGCCAGCTCGGCCAGGTGGTCGGTCGACAGACCGGTGGTGATGTCGACCTCGACCAGCACCGTCTCCGGTTGGGCGGCGGAGCGGATCGGGCCGCGCCAACCGCCACCGGCGGCGGCGCTGTGCCGCGGCGCTGCGATGGACCCGGCGTTGAGCCAGGAGTGCACCCGCTGCCAGGGGTAGGTCGGGGCCGGGACACACCGGCTGCCCTCGGGGTAGATCTGCTCCCAGGCCACCCGGTGGCCCTGGGTGTAGAGCGCACCCAGTGAGCCGAGCATGGTGGCGCGGCCGCCCTCGTCGCGACGCATCGACGGCAGCAGGGTCGCACTGCGGTGCAGGTGCTCGGCGTCCTCGCGGGCCCCGGTCAGCAGGATCGGGTGCGGGCTGAGCTCGACGAAGGTGTTGTGCCCGGTCTCGAGCAGTCGCCGCAGCGCGGGCGAGAACCGCACCGGCGAGCACAGGTTGGCCACCCAGTAGTCGGCGTCGAGCAGCTGCTCGCCCACCAGTTCACCGGTGACCGTGGAGTACATCGGTACGGTCGGCGCGGTCGGCTTCAGCTTCACCAGGCTGCCGCGCAGGCCGGCGCCGAGGGCCTCCATCTGCGGACTGTGCGAGGCGACGTCGACCTCGATCCAGCGGCAGAACCGGTCCCGCTGGGTCAGCTTGTCCATCAACGCTTCGAGCACCTTGGGCTCACCGGCGAGCACCGTCGAACGGTGACTGTTGCTGGCGGCGACGGCCACCTCGCGTTCGTGGCCGGCGATGAGTTCCTGCGCCTCGGCCAGGGTGGTCTCGGTGACCATCATCGCGCCGCGGCCGCGGACTCCGCGCAGCATCCGGGCACGGGCGCAGATCACCCGCGCGGCGTCGTCGAGGCTCAGGGCTCCGGCGACGTGGGCGGCCGCGGCCTCACCGAGACTGTGGCCGACCACCGCGGCGGGTTGCACGCCCCAGGAGCGCCACAGTGCCGCCAGCGCGACCTGGATCGCGAAGATCGTGGGCTGCAGGATGCCGATGTCTTTGAGCTTGGAGCGGTCCTCGGGACCGTCCTGGGCGGCCAGCTCCTTGAGGATCGAGTGCCCCAGGTGCGGGAAGAGCGCCGCGTCGCAGGCGGTCAGGGCGTCGGCGAACACCGGCTCCTCGGCCTGCAGCTGCCGGGCCATCCCGTGCCACTGCGAACCCTGGCCGGAGAACACGAACGTCACGCCCGGGCCGGGCCGGCTGGGCGCGCAGTGCCCCACCGACAGGCCGGGCCGGGACTCACCGAGCCGGTAGGCCGACAGCGACTCGAACAGCGCCGCCGGGGTGTCGCCGACCACCGACAGCCGGTAGTCGTGGTGTTCGCGGCGGGCACCGGCGGTGAAGCACAGGTCGGCCAGCGAGCCGCTGCCGTCACCGGCCATCAGACCGCCGGAGAACAACGCCATCTCGTACTCCCCGACCAGCGCGGTGAGCGCTTCGGGGGACCGTGCGGACAACGCCAGCAGTTCGGGCCGCGGTTCGGTGTCCTCGTCGTGGTAGCCGCCGCGGACCTGCGGTGCCTCGGTTAGCACGACGTGGGCGTTGGTGCCGCCGAACCCGAAGGAGCTGACGCCGGCCACCGCGCGACTGCCGGCCGGCCACGGGGTCAGGTTCTGCACCACCTGCAGCGGCAGCCGGTCGAAGCCGATGTGCGGGTTGGGTTCGGTGAAGTTCAGACTGGCCGGGATCTGCCGGTGCTGCAGGGACAGTGCCACCTTGATCAGGCCGGCGACGCCCGCCGCCGCTTCCAGGTGGCCGATGTTGGTCTTGACCGACCCCACCAGGCAGCGACTGCCCTCCGGCCGGCCTTCGGCCAGTGCGGTACCCAGCGCGTTGGCCTCGATGGCGTCGCCGATCGACGTCCCGGTGCCGTGCGCCTCGACGTACTGCACCGAACCGGCCGGCAGACCCGCCCGGCGGAACGCCTCGGTGATCACGGCCTCCTGGGCACGCCCGCTGGGTGCGATCAGGCCGTTGGTGCGGCCGTCGGAGTTGGTGGCGCTGCCGCGGATCACCGCGTAGATCGGGTCGTTGTCCTCCAGCGCCCGGCTGAGCGGCTTGAGTACGACCACCCCGGCGCCCTCACCGCGGACGTAGCCGTCGGCGTCGGCGTCGAAGGTCTTGCAGCGGCCGTCGGGAGCCATCACCCGGGCCTTGGAGAAGTTGATCGCCAGCGCCGGCGAAAGGATCACGTTCACCCCGGCGGCCAGCGCCATGGAGCATTCGCCGTCGCGCAGGCTGCGGCAGGCCAGGTCGACGGCGACCAGCGACGACGAGCAGGCGCTGTCGACCGACATGCTCGGGCCGTGGAAGTCGAAGGTGTAGGACAGCCGGTTGGCCGCGATGCTCAGCGCATTGCCGGTGCCGGTGTAGGCGTCGACGAGTTGCGGCTGCCCCATCCGCAGGTAGCCGTAGTCGTTGGTGGAGATGCCGACGAACACCCCGGTGCGGCTGCCGGCCAGGCTGTCCGGCACCTGGCCGGCGTCCTCCAACGCCTCCCAGGCCACTTCGAGCAGCAACCGCTGCTGCGGGTCCATCTGCGCGGACTCGCGCGGCGAGATCCCGAAGAACTGGAAATCGAACTGGTCGACCTGGTTCAGGAACCCGCCGCGCCGCGTCACCGCGGTGCCCGGAACCGACGGGTCCGGGTTGTAGAAGGCGTCGACGTCCCACCGGTCGGCCGGCACATCGCTGGTGGCGTCCACCCCACCGGAGAGCAACCGCCAGAACTCTTCGGGGCCGTCGGCGCCCGGGAACCGGCAGCCCATCCCGACGATCGCGATCGGCTCGTCGGCGGCTGGCCGCTCGACCCGGTCGGTGTCCACACCGGCCCCCGGGGCCGCCGGGGTCTTCGCCGCGACCCGGGCCAGGTGCGCCGAGAGGATGTCGATCGAGGGGTATTCGTAGGCGATGGTGGGGACCAGCTCGATACCCAGCCACTTCTCCAGGGCATCGGAGAGCCGCACCGCGTGGATGGAGTCCAGGCCGTAGAAGGCGAACGGCTTGGCCGGGTCGATCTCCGCGACCGGCAATTCGAGGTCGGCGGCCAGCCGCTCGACGAGCCAGGCACTGATCTCGGCCGCGCTGCGGGTGCCCGCCTCGGCCGGTGCTGCTGCCGGCGCCGCCGCGGGCTCGGACACTGGTTGCGGTGCCGCGGTGGCCGGCGGCCACTGGGCGACCACCGGCAGCGCACCGTCGAGGTACTGCTGCTTGCAGGCGCTGCGCTGGATCTTGCCGCTGGAGGTGGTGGGCAGCTGCAGCGGCTGGACCAGCACGACGGCGTTGGTGCGCACCGAGTGGTTGGTGGTGACCGCGGTGCGGATCGCCTGCATGACCTCGTCGGCCTGCTCGCCGCTGACCCGGCTGGGGTCCACTTCCTGGACGACCACCAACTGTTCGGCGGCGCCCGATTCCGGGGCGATCGAGAACACCGCGCCCCGGCCGCGCAACAGCCCGGCGTTGGTGTCCTGCACGGTCAGCTCGATGTCGTTGGGGTAGTGGTTGACGCCGCGGATGATGATCAGATCCTTGCGGCGGCCGGTGACGAAGAGCTCGCCGGAGTGCAGGAAGCCCAGGTCCCCGGTGCGCAGGAACGGCCCTTCGCCGGTGTCGGCCAGCGTGGCGGCGAAGGTCTCCTCGGACAGTTCCGGGGCACCCCAGTAGCCGTGCGCGACGCTGCCGCCGCTCACCCAGATCTCGCCGACCTGGTCGGCGGCGCATTCCAGTCGGGTCTCGGGGTCGACGATGATGACCCGCTGGCCGCCGCGCGGCTTGCCGCAGCCGACCATGGTCGCCACGTTGGGGTCGTCGGCCGCGACGGCGATGACCCGGTTGTCGCCGAGGGCGACCCGGTCGATGTGCTGGACCATCGGCACCGGAAGATCCGAGCCGCCCGAGACCAGCAGGGTGCCCTCGGCCAATCCGTAGACCGGGTAGAACGACTCGGGGCGGAAGCCGGATTCGGCGAACAGTTCGGCGAAGCTGTCCAGGGTGGCGGTGCGCACCGGTTCGGCGCCGCACAGTGCCACCGTCCAGTTCGACAGGTCCAGGGCGGCGCGTTCCTGCGGGGTGCTCAACTCCACGCACAGGTCGAAGGCGAAGTTCGGTGCGGCGGTGATCATGGCGCGATGCCGCGAGATCGACTCCAGCCACCGCATCGGACGTTTGATGAACGCCGTCGGCGGCATCAGGTACGAATGGCCCCCGACGTACATGGTCGCCAGCAGTCCGCCGATGAGGCCCATGTCGTGGTACGGCGGCAGCCAGAAGGCCCCGACCACGTGTGGCATGTCGGTGTTGGCGTCCCAGGCCTCGGCGATGGTCGCCATGTTGTGCACCAGGTTGCCGTGGGTCAGCACCACGCCCTTGGGCGCGCTGGTCGACCCGGAGGTGTACTGCAGCATCGCGATGCTCTCGGCGTCGATCTGCGGCGCCACCCAGTCCGCTTCGCCGTCGACGGAGTCGACGTCGGTGATCGTCCACAGCAGCGTCTGGCCGCCCGGCAGGGCATCGATCGCGGGCTTGATCCTGGGCTCGATCTCGCTGGTGGTGAGCGCGAATCCCGGTTTGACGTCGGAGATGATCGACTGGACGCGCGGCACCAGGTGTTCACGCATCGGCGGGTGCACCGGGATGGCGATGGCACCGGCGTACAGGCAGCCGAAGAAACTGGCGATGAAGTCCAGACCGGGGGGACACAGCACCAGCACCCGCTGGCCGGCGGCGCCCTGACGCTGCAGATGGACGGCGATCTGACGGGCGCGCCGGTGCAGGTCCCGGTAGCTGGCGGTGACGTTGTCCTGCTCGTCGCCGTCGCGGGAGAAGGTGAAGGCCGGGGCGTCGCCACGGTCCACTGCACGCTGTGCCAGTAGGTCAACCAGCGTTCGCAGAGTATGCACCGTGCCGTCCGGCCCGCTCATCGATCACGTCTCCCGTATCACTGCCGAAGATGGGTTTGGATTGGGCCCAAGACTCCTACAGGCAACCCTGATTAAGGTTACCTTAAGAAGCCAGGTGCCCAATTCGCGTAATTTTCGGCGACGACAACCCCGCGGAGCAAGTTGGGAGACCCGTGACGAGGGGCCTGGAAATCAGCCCTCCAGCTTGTACCCGAGGCCGCGAACGGTGACCAGATGCACCGGGTTGGCGGGGTCCGCTTCGATCTTGGACCGAAGTCGTTTGACGTGAACGTCGAGGGTCTTGGTGTCGCCGACGTAATCGGCGCCCCAGACCCGGTCGATCAACTGGCCGCGGGTCAGCACCCGACCGGTGTTGCGCATCAGGTATTCGAGCAGGTCGAACTCCTTGAGCGGCAAGGTGATCTGTTCGCCGTTGACCATGACCACGTGCCGTTCGACGTCCATGCGGACCGGGCCGGATTCCAGCACGCCCTCCCCGACGCCGCCCTCGTCCTCGCCGCCGCGGCGCAGCACCGCGCGGATCCGGGCGATCAACTCGCGCGCCGAATAGGGTTTGGTCACATAGTCGTCGGCACCCAGTTCCAGGCCGACGACCTTGTCGATCTCACTGTCGCGGGCAGTGACCATAATCACCGGCACACTGGAGCGTGCGCGCAGTTGTTTGCAGACGTCGGTGCCCGACATGCCCGGCAGCATCAGGTCCAGCAACACGATGTCGGCACCGGCCCGGTCGAATTCGGCCAGGGCCGCGGTTCCGTCGCCGACCACGGTGGCTTCGAAGCCCTCCTTGCGCAGCAGGAACGCCAACGGGTCCGCCAGTGATTCCTCATCCTCGACGATCAAGACGTGTGTCATCGCCGCCCCTCCTCTTCATCACTACCCTGCGCATCGATGACAGGCCATGCCATCACAGCTCCTCCTTCTCTGAATCCAGACTGCCGTGGTAGGCGGGAATCGCCAAGGTGAACGTGGAACCCGTGCCCGGCTGGCTCCACAACGTGATGGTGCCGTTGTGGTTGGCCGCCACGTGCTTGACGATCGCCAGTCCCAGGCCACTGCCGCCGGTCGCCCGCGACCGTGCCTTGTCGCTGCGGAAGAACCGCTCGAAGACGCGCTCCTGGTCCTTGGGCGCGATCCCGATCCCGCGGTCGGTCACCGCGATCTCGATGTAACCGTCGCGTCGGCGGCGGCTGATCGACACCGGTGACCCGTGCGGCGAGTAGGCGATCGCGTTGGACACCAGATTGGCCAGCGCGGTGACCAGCAGGGATTCGTCGCCGAGCACATGGAATCCGCTGGGTGCGTCGGTGGTGATGGTGATCTCGGCATTGTCGGCGGCCACCTTGTGCCGGGAGATCACCTCGTTGATGACGACGTCGACGTCGACGACGGCCAGGTCCGGCAACGGTTCGGCGCCCTGCAACCGGGACAGTTCGATCAGTTCGCCGATCATGGCGGCCAGCCGGTTCGACTCGACCAGCACCCGCTCGGCGAACGGCCGTACCGCCTCGGGGTCGTCGGCCGAGGCCAGCAGCGCCTCGGCCAACAGTCCCATCGCCCCGACCGGCGTCTTGAGTTCGTGGCTGACGTTGGCCACGAAGTCTCGCCGACTGGCCTCCATCCGGGCCTGCTCGGACTGGTCGTCGACGATCACCACCGCGAACCGGCGGTCCTCTTCGGAGAGCAGTCGGGCGTACCCGCGCACCGCGGCCAGATCCGTCCGGGTGGCCCCGGGCGCCCGCTTGGCCACCGACAGATCGAAGAGCACGTCTTCTTCGCCGGCCAGTGCGCGTTGCGCGGCCGCCCAGGCCTCGTCATCGAGCAACCGGCCCCGCACCACACCCAGTTCGGTGGCGCGCTCGTTGAGGTAGACGACGTCGCGGTAGGAGTCGACGACCGCGATGCCCAACGACGCGTGCGCGACGATCTGCTGCAGCATCTGCGCCACGGTGATCCCGGACCGCTCGGTGGCCGCCCGGTTGCGGCGCTCGGCGAGCCACGGTGCCAGCCGGGTACCGGCCACGACACCGACCGCCAGCGCGGGAACCGCCGACGCCACAGCGAGCGTCAGCGCCTGGGTCGCAGCCACGGCAGAATCGTAGCCAGTATCCGGCCGCTTTCCGACCAGCGCTCGGCGCTGACGTGCGACGAAGATGAATTCAGGGCGAAGATTTCATCCCGGTGCCACCCGTTATTCACACGCAGCGGGGCCAACGGCTACTTGGCGCCCTGACTGGCCACCGCAGCGGCACCGGCGGCGGCCGCCTCCGGGTCCAGATAGACCCCGCCGGCCACCTTGGGGCGCAGGTCGGCGTCCAGGTCGTAACGCAGCGGGATACCCGTCGGGATGTTCAACCCGACCACGTCCTCGTCCGACATGCCGTCGAGGTGCTTCACCAGAGCCCGCAGCGAGTTGCCGTGGGCGGCGATCAGCACGGTCTTCCCGCTGCGCAGGTCGGGGATCACCACGTCGGTGAAGTACGGCAGGAACCGTGCCACCACGTCGGCCAGGCATTCGGTCAGCGGGCCGCCGCCGATGTCGGCGTAGCGGGGGTCGGTGTCCTGGCTGTAGCGGCTGCCGGCCTCGATGGTGGGCGGCGGGGTGTCGTAGCTGCGTCGCCAGGTCATGAACTGGTCATCGCCGTAGCGGGCCTTCGTCTCGGCCTTGTCCAGACCCTGCAGCGCGCCGTAGTGCCGCTCGTTGAGCCGCCAGGTGCGATGCACCGGGATCCAGTGCCGGTCGGCGGCGTCCAGTGCCAGGTTCGCGGTGGTGATCGCCCGGCGCAGCAGCGAGGTGTAGACCACGTCCGGCAGCAGGTCGTGCTCGACCAGCAGCGTGCCCGCCCGGACCGCTTCGGTGCGGCCCTTGTCGGTGAGGTTGACATCCATCCAGCCGGTGAACTGGTTGCTGGCGTTCCATTCGCTCTCGCCGTGGCGCAGCAGTACCAGAGTCGCAGTGTCAGACATGAGCGTCAGTGTCTCAGTCGGTGTCGTGATCGATCAAATGCTCGAAAGCCCGGAGGTTCTTCAGCGACTGTCCGGTGGACACCCGCCACTCCCACTCCTTCTGGATCGAGGAGGCGAATCCCAACTCCAGCAACGTGTTGAAGTCGAAGTCGACGGCCTCGAGCACCTGCCCGAGCACCCGGTCGATCTCGTCGGCGGTCACCGAGGCCAGCGACATCCGGCCGATCAGATAGATGTCGCCGGTGTTGTCCAAGGTGTAGGCCACCCCGTAGAGCCGCCGGTTGCGCCGCAGCAGGTAGCGGTACACCCCGACGTGGTTCTCGTCGGGTTGCCGGCAGACGAACGCCTCGACCCGCACCGAGTGCTCTCCGACGCTGAGCAGCGTGTTGGTCTTGAGTTTGCGCTCACCGGGCAGTTCCACCACCAGTCCGGGCAGTCCACCGTGTGCGCCCGGGAACGGCGAGTAGGTCAGCTCGGCGGCGTCGAGGGTGGCCTCGATGAGTCGCCGGACCTCTCCGGGGTTCATGCCCGTGCCCCGCGCCGCTCGGGCCGGTGCCGGGGTCTACGCGCCGCCGTCAGCACCGGGGTCCGGTCCTCCCGCGCAGCGGCGAAGTCCTCGATGGCCCGGCTGTAGCTGGCCAACTGGGCGTCGACGGTGCGCTCCCAGGAGAAGTTCGACGCATGGCCGACCGCGGCTTTGCGCATCGCCCAGCCGCGCGGTCCGGAACCCAGCCGCAGCAGCCCGTCGAGCGCGTCCGCCCAGTCCTCGATGTCGTGGCCGTCGACCAGTCCCCCGGTGACGCCGTCGCGCACCGCCACCGGCAGGCCACCGACCGCCGCGGCCAGCACCGGGGTCCCGCACGCCTGGGCCTCCAGGGCGACCAGGCCGAAGGATTCGGAGTAGCTGGGCACCGCCACCAGATCGGCGGCCCGGAACAAGGTGGCCAGGTCTTCGCGGGACTGCGGGGGCAGGAACGTCACCCGATCCGCTATACCCAGTTCGGCGGCCAGCCTAACCAGCCCGTCGGGTTCGGCCAGGCCACTGCTGCCCGACGGCCCACCGGCGATCACCACCCGTACGCCGGGCAGCTTCGCGGCCGCCCGCAACAGCACATCGGGTGCCTTCAACGGTTGGATACGGCCGACGAACGCCACGATCGGCTCGGTTGCGGGCAGCCCCAGCGTCGCGCGGGCGGCGGACTTGTCGCCCGGTCGGAACACTTCCAGGTCGACGCCGGGATGGGCCACATCGATCCGGTTCGGGTCGGCCCGGTGCAGGGCCACCAACTGGGCGGCCTCGTCGGCGGTGTTGACGATCAACCGGTCCGCGGCGTCGACGACCTGCTGTTCGCCGACCGTGCGCAGCGGGGGTTCGGGGGTGTCCCCGGCGGCCAGGGCCGCGTTCTTCACCCCGGCCAGGGTGTGCGCGGTGTGCACCAGCGGAACGGCCCACCGGTCGGCGGCCAGCCAGCCGACCTGCCCGGACAGCCAGTAGTGCGAGTGCACGACGTCGTAGTAGCCGGGCTCGTGGGCGGCCTCGGCGCGCAGTACCCCGGCCGCGAACGCACACAGCTGGGTGGGCAGGTCGTTCTTGTCCAGGCCCTCGAACGGCCCGGCGACCACGTTGCGCACCAGCACACCCGGCGCGACGTGGGCCACCGGCGGGTCGGCCGACGACGTGGCGCGGGTGAACACCTCCACCTGTACCCCGCGGCGGGCCAGATGCAGGGCGCTCTGCAGCACGTAGACGTTCATGCCGCCGGCGTCGCCGGTGCCCGGTTGGGCCAGCGGCGAGGTGTGGACCGAGAGCAGCGCTACCCGGTGCACGTCGGATCCGATGTCTCCGATGCCCCCGACGCCGTAGCCCACCCCGCCATCTTTACAGGTGCGCTCAGGCGGACACGTCCGGGACCACACGGGCGACCGGGCCGCGGGAGCGGCGCATCGCGGCGACCGGGTCGGCGTAGAGCCCGCCGAGGGACACCGTGCCGGCGCCCGCTTCCTGGACCCTGTTGCCGAACGCGGTGACCCGGATACTGCGCGGCGACAGCACCGACCGCTGCCCGAACGCCCGCTCCACCTCGGCCATGCCCTCCGGGTACTCGGTGAACGCCTGGCCACCGACCACCAGGTCATCGGGGTTGAGCACGTCACGCAGCAATGCCACGGCTTCCCCCAGCGCCCGGGCGCGTTCGGTCAGCAGGGCCACCGCCCGGTCGTCTCCGGCGCGGGCCTCCCGCACCAGGGCGGTCACGCCCACGGCTCCGCCGCCCTTGCCCTCGGGCAGGATCCGCAGCCGGCGGGCCGCGCCCAGCACCGCCTCGTCACTGACGGTGGATTCCAGTTGACCGGTGCCGCCGAGCAACTCGGAGTAGACCGGTAGGCCGGCGATGGTGCCCGGCCCGCTGGCCGGACTGTGCACCCGCCCGCCGATCACCAGCGCGTAGCCCACCGTTTCACGGGCGTAGACGTAGAGGCTGGTGGTGGCGGCCGCGGTCGGCCGGCGCACCCCGAAGAGCAGTTCCGCCCCGGCCATGGCGTCCACGTGGGAGGCCACCGACACCGGCAGCCCCAGCTCGTCGGCCAGCACCGGCCCGACCGGTGCGGCCGTCCAGCCCAGCCGGGGGTGGTCGACATACCCGGTGGCACCGTCGACCGCGCCACCGGTAGCCACCCCGACCCACAGCGGCCGGCGCTTCTGCCAGCGGGTCAGGTACCGGCTCGCGCTGGCGGCCAGCGCGGCCAGTGCCGGCCCGGCGCCGTTGTTGGGGGTGGGGGTCTCGACGACGTCGAGGGTGCGGCCCAGCAGGTCGGTGGCCACGATGCTGGTGGTCTTGGCACCGATGTGCAGGCCCAGGGTCAGGTAGGGCTCGTGGTTGACCACCACCGGCCGCCGCGGCCGCCCGATGGCCCCGGAGGTGGCCAGGTCGGCGCGCTCCAGCAGCAGACCGGCCTCCAGCAATGCGCTGACCTGCCGGTTGACGGTGGCGACGCTCAGCGAGGTGGCGCCGGCGATGGCCTCGCGGGCGATGGGGCCCGCCCGGCGTACCGCGGCGAACACCTCGGCGCCGGCCGTGTCGGCCAGCTGCAGCGCCGGGGCCACCACCCGCGGATGCGAACGGCTCCGACCGGTGCCGTGGGTGGCCGGGTGGGCGGTGAGGGAGGTGGTACGCACGCGATGTCCTTGTCTGATGGGAAATCCGAGTCAGGGCCGGGGACGCCTAACGACCCGGCGGACTCCCCTCAAGGAGCGGTTACCGCAGCAGGTCAGGCGCAGCTACACGCGCGACAACACGCGCCGTCGGCGATAAGACAGACCGCTGCGAGAGAGCGGACACTGCGGGACATAACCGGAGAATCTATCACGATCACTAAGGTTGGTGCGATGACGACACCTGCATCCGGCGCGCGCCTCGCCGTGGTCACCGGCGCCAGTTCCGGGATCGGCGAAGCGACCGCGAGAACCCTTGCCGGACAAGGCTTTCATGTCGTGGTCGCAGCTCGGCGCGCCGACCGGATCGCGACTCTCGCCGAGGAGATCGGCGGCACCGCGGTTGTGACCGACGTCACCGACGCCGATTCGGTCGCCGCCCTGGCGGCGGCCTGCGACGCGCTACCCGGCCCGGTGCACGTGCTGGTCAACAATGCCGGCGGGGCCAAGGGCCTGGCGCCGGTGGACGACGCCGACCTGGCGCACTGGCGCTGGATGTGGGAGACCAACGTGCTGGGCACCCTGCAGGTCACTCGCGCCCTGCTGCCGAAACTCGTCGACTCCGGCGACGGCCTGGTGGTCACCGTGACCTCGATCGCGGCGTTCGAGATCTACGACGGTGGTGCCGGCTACACCTCGGCCAAGCACGCCCAGAGCGCACTGCACCGCACCCTGCGCGGCGAGCTGCTGGGAAAACCGGTGCGGCTCACAGAGATCGCGCCGGGCATGGTGGATACCGAGTTCTCCCTGGTGCGTTTCGACGGGGACCGGCAACGCGCCGACGCCGTCTACGACGGCCTGACCCCGTTGACGGCCGCCGACATCGCCGAGGTGATCGGGTTCGTGGCGTCCCGCCCGCCGCACGTCGACCTGGATCAGATCGTGATCCGGCCCCGCGACCAAGCGTCGGCGACGCGGGCTAGCCGAAGGGCGACGGACTAGGAACGGTCGCAGTGGTCGGCGTGCCCGACAGGGTCGGCGCGTCGGTGGGGGTGGCGGGCACCGCACTGGGCAGCGAGCTGCGGGTGGGCTCGGACGCCCCCGCGCCCGGCGCATCGGTGTGCAGCGCCGACATCGCGACCCAGTCGTCCCAGGCCACCGCCCAGTCCCAGATGTCGCCGTCGGCGTAGGACAGCATGATCGAACTGCCGGTCACCTCGACCGGGTCGCCGTAGATCGCACTGGCGAAATACTGCTCGGCGTCCTCGGTCGACAGGTTGATGCAGCCGTTGGTGACGTTGGTGTTGCCCTGCGCCCCGGCACTGGCCGGGTTGGCGTGGATGAACTCGCCGTTGTTGGAGATGCGGACCGCCCAGCGCTCGTGGACGTTGCTGTAGCCGGCGGCCGGATTGGACATGTAGAAGTCGGCGTATTTCTCGGTGACGACGTGAATGCCGTTGCGGGTGACGTTGCGGGGCTGGTCGCCTTCGCCGTAGCTGCACGGGAAGTCCATGATCACGCCTTCGTCGCGCACCACCTGGATGCGGTGCGAGGAGACCTCGGCCCGCACCACCTGGCGCCGGCCGATCGAGAACTCCAGGGACATGTCCTGGGCGCCGTAGGCGCCGTCGCCGAAGGCCAGACCGTACAGCTTGGCGTCGACGCGCACGGCGGTGCCGGCCGGGAAGTAGTCGCGGCTGCGCCAGTGCACCCGGGCGCCCTGCACCTCGTCGGGCAGCCAGGCCCAACTGCCCTCCACCGGCGGTTCGGTGACAATGGTCAGCGCACGTTCGACGGCGGCCTTGTCGGCGATCGGACCGTCGAACTGCAGGATCACCGGCGCGGCGACGCCAACCGTCTGGCCGTCGGCGAGCTGGAATCCGCCGTCGACGACGACGGCGGGGGTGACGGTGCCGATAGTGCCGCCGACCGGCACGGCGTCGCCGTCGTGGCCCACCACCGAGCCGCTCCAGGTGTAGACGGCGTCGTAGCCGAGCGGTTCGGTGATGGTGTAGCGGGTGCGTTCCCGGTTGAAGGTCCCGGCGAGCACCTTGCCCGACGGGCTGGTCAGGGTCACCCGCTGAAACCAGCCGTCACGGACCGCGACGCTCACCGGCACGGTGGGCAGTACGCCGCTGACCGCCCCGTTCTCCAGGGCGGGTTCGAACGTCAGGGTGGGTGCGGCGGGCGCGGCGCTCGCGGCGTCGCGGTCGCCACGGCCGAAACATCCCGCCAGCGCACTCGGCGCCAACACACCGGCGGCCAGCACCGCCAACGCCTGTCGCCGGTTCGGGGTCACGGCATCCAAAGATACCGGGAACCGCCCCTGACCACCTGCGACGTTGGTTACACCCGGCTAGAGCGCACAGCCGACGAGCACCGGCTCGGGATGCAGGGTGATCCCGAACGCCGCCTGCACTCCGTCGCGCACGGTGCGCGCCAGGGCCAGGATGTCGGCGGTGGTGGCGCCGCCCCGGTTGGTCAGCGCCAGGGCGTGTTTGGTCGACAGTCGGGCGGGAGCACCCGTCCCCGGATAGCCCTTGCCGAAACCGGCGCGTTCCACCAGCCAGCCGGCCGCCAGTTTCACCCCGCCGGGCGCATCCCAGTGCGGTACCCGGCCGCTGCTTCGTCCGGCGAGTTCGGCATAGGTTTCGTGCGGCACGACCGGGTTGGTGAAGAACGAGCCGACGCTCCAGGTGTCGTGGTCGGCGGCGTCGGTCACCATGCCCTTGCCGGCACGCAGTCCGAGCACCGCGGCGCGTACCGCTGCGGGGTCAGCGCGGTCGCCGTCGTCGGCGTCGAGTGCGGCGGTCAGTTCGCCGTAGCGCAGGGGCGCGCTGCGGCCGGTGGGGTCGAGCGCGAACTCCACTTCCAGCACGACGGCGGAGTCGGAGTGTTTGAGCACGCTGGTGCGGTAGCCCAGGCCCAGGTCGGCGGCCGGCGTCCAGCGCACCGTCCCGCTGCCCCGGTCCAGCAGCAGCACGCGGGTCAGGCGGTCGGCGACCTCCACGCCGTAGGCCCCGACGTTCTGCACCGGGGTGGCGCCGGCCGAGCCCGGTATGCCCGACAGGCACTCCAGCCCGCCCAGGTTCGCCGCGACCGCGCGGGCCACCACGTCGTCCCAGACCGCGCCGGCCTGGGCCCGCAGCAACTCGCCGTCGACGGTGACGCCGTCGTTGGCCAGGTGTACGACGGTCAGGTCCGTCAGGTCGTCGGCGATCACCACATTGGAGCCGCCGGCCAACAGCAGCGGACGCTCCCCGGCGGCGTCGAGTGCCCCCAGCACGGCGATCACCTGCTCGGTGTCGGTGCAGGTGAAAAGGCGTCGGGCGACCGGACCCACCCGCAGGGTGGTCAACGGGGCCAGCGGCACCGCCTCGGCGACACGCGCGCCCGCGAACTCGGAACCCGCCACGGCCGGTAACGGTAGCGTGACCGGCTATGCCGCGTACATTCACGCTGTCCGAGCGTTATCCGGCAAGCGTCGAGCAGGTGTATGCCGCGTTCGCCGACGAGTGCTACTGGCGGGCCCGGCTGGCCGATTCCGGGGCCGACGTGGTGATGCTGGACTCGATGACCGTCGGCGCCGACGGCGGCGTCGACATCGTCACCACGCAGGGCATCCACCGGGAGAAGCTGCCCGCGCTGGCGGCTCAGTTCCATCCCGGAAACCTCGAAGTGGCGCGCCACGAGACCTGGCGACCGGTGCGCGACGGCCGCACCCGCGGGCAGGTGACCGGCCAGATCGTCGGGGCGCCGGCGAAGCTGGCGGGTGACGCGGTGCTGGAACCGGCCGCCGGCGGTTGTGAACTGCGACTGACCGCGACGGTGCAGGTCGACATCCCGCTGGTGGGCGGCAAGATCGAGAGCTTCATCGGCGGTCAGTTGGCCGAGTTGATGACCACCGAGCAGCGTTTCACCGCCACCTGGCTGCAAGCGGAGAAACACTAGTCACGGCCCGCTACCACTACTGACCGCCGCATTCGCGATCGCCGCTAGGCTGACGGCATGCGGATTGCGTGTGCGCAGATCCTCAGCGGCACCGACCCGGCCGCCAACCTGGACCTGGTGACCGAATACACCGAGCGGGCCGCCGACCGGGGCGCGACGCTGGTGGTGTTCCCGGAGGCCGCGATGTGCCGGTTCGGGGTGCCGCTGGGTCCGGTCGCCGAACCGCTGGACGGGCCGTGGGCCGATGGTGTCCGCGCCGCGGCCGCCCGGGTCGGGGTCACCGTGATCGCCGGAATGTTCACCCCCGCGCGGGACGGCAGGGTCACCAACACGCTGCTGGCCGTCGGCCCCGGAACCGATACGCACTACCACAAGATTCACCTGTACGACGCGTTCGGATTCACCGAATCACGCACGGTGGCACCGGGATTCGAGCCGGTGGTGATCGACGTCGACGGGGTGGGCGTCGGGTTGAGCACCTGCTACGACATCCGGTTCCCGGCGCTGTACTCCGAACTCGCCGACCGCGGCGCCCGGGTGATCGCGGTCTGCGCGTCCTGGGGCGCGGGTCCGGGAAAACTGGCCCAGTGGGAACTGCTGGCACGGGCCCGCGCGCTGGATTCGACCAGCTATGTCGCGGCGGCCGGGCAGGCCGATCCGGGCGTTGCGGCGCAGCCCGCCGGCGCCCCGACCGGCGTGGGGCACAGTCTGGTCGTCTCCCCCTGGGGCGAGGTGCTCGCCGAAGCCGGTGCCACACCGCAGCTGATGATCTGTGACGTCGACCTCGACGTGGTGGCCGACGCCCGCCGGACGTTGGCCGTGTTGAGCAATCGCGCGGACTTCCTTCAGTCGGGTAGGGCAGAATCGCGCGGGTGAGCACTCCGCCCGGCCCTCCCCCCGGCGAGTCACCCTGGGCTCGCCCCGACTCGCACTCCGGGGACGCACCCCCGCCCCCGGAGCCGTCCGCACCCGATTCGGTCCCGCCGCCGGGTCCGGCACCGCAAGCCGCCGGACCGGCGCCCACCGGTGGACTCGAGGCACCGGCCGACCGGTCGCCGTCGGCGTCGATGTCGATGTCGATGTCGATGCTGCGGGATCCCCTGGCGTTGACGCTGATCTTCGTCACCGTGATCGCCCTGGCCCTGGCCGGGGTGATCGGCGCCGAACTGATCGCCCGGCGGATCGCCGACGGCAAGGTGGCCAGGGCGACCGAGTGCGTGGTGCACGACAAGGCCAGCGCTTCGTTCGGGGTGACGCCGCCGTTCCTGTGGCAGCACCTCACCGGCAACTACACCAACATCTCCATCCACACCGCGGGCAATCAGGTCAAGGACGCCAAGCAGATGACCGCGGACCTGAGCATCTCCGACGTCGATCTGCACGGCAGCGGCGATTCCAAGGGCACCATCGGCCTGCTGCAGGCCACGCTGACCTGGCCGGCCGCCGGAATCAAGGAGACCGTGCAGTCCATGGTGCCGATCCTGGGCAACCTGGTCTCCGACCTGCGGACCAATGCCCAGGACGGCACGGTCGAGCTGGGCGGTGCGTTCGGCCTGGCCACCGTCGTGGTCAAACCCACGGTGGTCAACGGCGGATTGTCGCTGCAGGTGCAGAAGCTGACCGGGCTGGGCGCGCTGACCCTGCCCCGCGAAACGTTGCAGCCCGAGTTGGACCGGTTCGCCGCGGCGCTGACCAAGCGGTACCCACTCGGCCTGCGTGCCGACAGCATCGAGGTCACCGACACCGGCGTGGTGGCCCGGTTCTCCACCCGCAACGCGTCGATTCCGCGGTCGGATGACCCCTGCTTCGCAAATCTGTAATCTTGCACGATGAACTCTCCCGAGCCCGCGCATCGGCCCCATCGGTTCTCGGGCCTGCCCGCGGTCCTGCTGGTGGTGACCGCCGTGTTGGCCCTGGCCCTGGTGGCGATGTTCGGGGGTGAGGCCTACGCCCGCCACCGGGCGAACAGCCTGGTCGCCGAGGCCGTGGAGTGCGAGGCGCAGGACACCGCCACGGTGTCGTTCGGCACGACTCCCCCGGTGCTGGCGCAATACTTCAACGGCGAGTATTCGCACATCTCGGTGCAGACCGCCGGTAACCAGATCCGGCAGGCCCTCGGCATGCGACTCGACCTCGAAATCCGCGACATCCGGCTGACGAAGAACTCCTCGACGCCGGATTCCAAGGGCACCATCGGTTCGATCGACGGCACCATCACCTGGCCGGCCGACGGGATCAAGCGGTCGATCCAGGACGTGGTCCCGGTGATCGGCAGCATCGTCACCGGCACCGTCACCGCGGACGCCGCCGCCGGCACCATCGGGCTCAAGGGCCTGCTGAACAAGGCGACCGTCAAGCCGCAGCTGGTGAACAACGGCCTGACGTTGCAGGTGGTGAGCCTGGAGGCGCTGGGCCACGACCTGGACACCGAGAGCGTGCAGCGCAACCTCGACGACCTCACCGCGAAGGTCACCGACGACCTTCCGCTCGGCATCCACCTCGACAGCGTGACCGTCACCGATTCCGGTGTGGAGCTGAAGTTCTCCAGCCGCAACGCCAGCATCCCGGCGTCATCGTCGAGCGACTGCTTCGCAGCACTGTGACCGGAGGAGCATCGATGACCACGACCCTGCGCACGTTGACCGGATTGCCCGACGCCCCTGCCACACTGGGTGATTCCGCGTTGATTCTCATCGACTGCCAGACCACCTACACCCGCGGCGTCATGGAGCTCGAGGGCGTCGGGGCCGCACTCACCGAGGCCGCCACCCTCCTCGACCGGGCCCGCGGCGCCGGCATCCCGGTCATCCACATCCAACACAACGCCGGGCCCGGGTCGCCCTACGACATCGACGGCGAGTCCGGTGCCATCGTCGCCGAGGTCGCCCCGCGCGCCGACGAACCGGTGGTCGTCAAGGCCTACCCCAACTCGTTCGTCGGCACCGAGTTGCACGACCTGTTGCAGCAACGCGGCGCGACGAATCTGATTCTGGCGGGATTCATGACGCACATGTGCGTGAACTCCACCGCCCGTGGGGCGTTCAACCTCGGTTACGCGCCCGCCGTGGTCGCCTCGGCGACCGCCACCCGCGCACTTCCCGGTGCGGACGGACCCGTTTCGGCGGCGGCCATGCAGTCGGCGAGCCTGGCCGCGATGGCCGACCTGTTCGCGGTGGTCGTTCCGAACCCGGCCTCGATCCCGGACTGACGGCTCGGCGCGCCGACGCGGCTATCCCAGGCCGTCGAGCACCGCGCGGGTCCCGGACAGGCCCAGCCGGGTGGCACCGGCGTCGAGCACGGCCAGCGCATCGGCGGCACTGCGGATACCGCCGCTGGCCTTCACCCCGAGCCGGCCGCCGACGGTGTCGGCCATCAGTGCCACCGCATGGACCGATGCACCGCCGCACGGGTGAAACCCGGTGGAGGTCTTCACGAAATCGGCACCGGCGGCCTCCGCGGCCCGGCAGGCTTCGACCAGGACCGCGTCATCACCGAACTCCAGCAGCGCCGCCGATTCCAGGATCACCTTGAGCACGGCGTCGGGGACCGCGGCGCGCACCGCGGCGATGTCGGCGCGCACCGCGTCGAAGTCACCGGTCAGCGCCGCACCGATGTCGATGACCATGTCGATCTCGATCGCGCCGTCGGCCACCGCCAGCGCCGCCTCCCGGGCTTTGACCGCCGAAAGGTGCTTGCCGGAAGGGAATCCGACGACCGCGGCGATCGGTGTGCCGGCCGGATTGCTCGCCGCGGCGACCGCCACCATCGACGGCGAGACGCAGACCGCGGCGACACCGAGTTCGGCGGCCTCGGCGACCACCGCGGCCACCTGATCGGCGGTGGCCTCGGGTTTGAGCAGGGTGTGGTCGACGAGTCCGGCGACCCGGTCGCGGCCCCACCGGTGTGCGGATATCGACGACATCAGAAGGCCTCCTCAGCACCACCGGGATTGCACCCGGATCCGATCATGGTCAGGTCGTCGACGACCGGTCGCCACGGCTCCAGGTTCCAGCTGGTCTTGCCGGGCCGGGCGAATTCGGCGTAGCTCCAGTGGCAGCGGAACTGGTCGCGCATGCTCGCGGTGTCGGCTTCGGGGGCACGGTCGAGCACCTCGCGCCAGGCCTGTTCGGCCACCGCGCCGGAGTCGAGCCGCAAAGCCGCCGCCCGTGCGGCCGGGGTCGGGTAGATCCGCAGGCTCGCGCGGCCGCCGTAGTCGACCCATTCGACGTGGTCGACCAATCCGGGTGCCCCGGTGTCGGCGGAGACCGGCGACGCGCACCACAGCGCGGCCGCCGCAGCGGAAAACAGGATGCGACGCAGCATGGCGCTAGTGGGACTTGCCCTGCACCTCGAGCAGTCGGGGCCGCACGTCCACCAGGTAGATGCTGGACGCGCAGGCCGCGATGACCAACCCCATCATCGGCAGCAGCACGGGCAGTACCCCGCACCCGCCGATGATCGCCAGCCAGACCGGCTTGGTGAGCTTGTCGGCGGCGGGGTAGGCATCGGCGCGCTGCATGGCCGCGTGGACGAACGCGTACGCCGACGCCGCCAGGACGGCGATCGTCAAAACACCGAGGACGGCACCCATAAGCTGATCAGCGAGCACGCTGCAAGCCTAGGCGGGTGCCGTCCCCGGCGTCGAACCGCGACTACTTCTGGGTGACCTTCTTGGCCGGCGCCTTCTTGGCGGGGGCCTTCTTGGCCGGCGCCTTCTTGGCAGCCGGAGCCGCGGCCTTCTTGGCCGGCGCCTTCTTGGCGGCCGGAGCCGGCGCGGCAGGCGCCGGGGCGTCCTCGTCCTTCACCGGCAGGTCGATGCCGACCAGCTTGGCGGCGCGCTCGCCCACCTCGCGGGTCTGCGACGCGACGTTGCCCAGCACTTCCTGGGTCAGCTCGACGGCCTGCTCGACGTAGCCCTCGACCTGCTCGGCGGCGTCGTCGAGACCGGACTGGTTGCGCAGCCGCACCAGGGCGGCCTCACCGCGGGCGACCAGGTCGCTGTAGCGGTCGCTGGCGGCCTCCACGTAGCCCTCGGCGGCCTTGCGCAGCTCGTCGGCGGTGAAACGCTCGCGCAGTTCGGCGAACTGCTCGGGCAGCTCTTCCTGCAGCTTGTTCAGGCGAGCACGGCTCTCCTCGACGCGGGTGCTGGCGTCCTCGCGGGCCTCACCGGCGCGGTCGCGCAGGTTGGCGACCAATTCGGTCATGGTGGCCAGGGCCAGGTCGGCGGCGCCGATCGCGGCGAGCAGCGGGGCCTTCAGCTCTTCGATGGTGGGGTTCTCGGCCATGTCGGGTTCCTTTCAGATGAGAAATTTGCGTCGGTATGACGGTCGGGAGGGCGAAGGAAGGTCAGTCAGTTGTCGTCTCCTCACCCTCGGCTTCGTTCTGCTGGACGAACGACGTGTAGATGTCGAGCAGAACCTGCTTTTGCCGTTCCGTGATCGCCGCATCGGAGATCACGGCGTCGCGGACCTCGCTCTTCTCGCTCGGCTCCAAGATTCCCGCCCGTACGTAGAGCACCTCGGCGGAGACCCGCAGGGCCTTGGCGATCTGATTGAGGACGTCGGCAGAGGGCTTGCGCAACCCACGTTCCACCTGGCTCAGATACGGGTTGCTGACGCCGGCCTTGTCGGCCAGCTGCCGGATGGACACCTGCGCGGCTTCGCGCTGGGCGCGGATGAAGCTACCGATATCCGCGGCCGCCGTGGAGACCACTGCGGTGAGCTTGTCGTCCTGCGACACCGGTGACCCCTTTCGTGGACGTGCCAACTGCTGACACGTATCACGATAAGGCCTAGTGCTAACTTTTGCAAGCACTTGCTAGCGCAGGTCAGAACATAAGTTGGGCTATGGAATAGATCGCGAGCCCGGCCAGCGCACCCACGACGGTGCCGTTGATCCGGATGAACTGCAGGTCCCGTCCGACGTGCAGTTCGATGCGCCGACTGGCCTCGGCGGCATCCCAGCGCTCGATGGTCTCGGTGATGATGGCGGTGATCTCCACCCCGTAGTGGCCCACCAGATGCTGCGCGGCGCGCACGATCCAGTTGTCCACCTTGTCGCGCAGTTCGGCCTTGTCGCGCAAGGACTCTCCGATCTGCACCACGGTCGCCGCCACCCGGGTGCGCAGCGCACCGGAGGGGTCGTCGACGCCGTCGAGCACCAGCCGCTTGAGCGTCCGCCAGGCCGTCGCCGCGGCGTTGGCGACCTCGTCGCGGGCCATCAGCTGCTCCTTGACCGCCTCGGCCTTGGCGATGGTCGCCTGGTCGTGCTGGAGGTCGTCGGCGAACTCGAACAGGAAGCGGGTGGCGCTGCGACGCAGCTCGTGCTGGGGGTCGCGGCGCACCTTGTCGGTGAAGTCCATCAGCTCCCGGTGGATCCGGTCACCGACCAGGTGGTCGACGAAGCGCGGCGACCAGGTCGGTGAGTCCCGCTCGACCACCCGCTGGATGACCTCACCGGCGTTGAGCGACCACTGGAAGGCCCGGTCGGCCAGGAGCTGGATCAGGGCTTCCTGGCGGTTTTCGGCCAGCAGCGAGCCCAGCACCCTGCCGACCGGCGGCCCCCAATTCGGTTCGGCGATGCGTTGCACGATCATCCGGTCGATCACGTCCTGCACGTCGTCGTCGCGCAGCATCTCGATCAGCACCCGGAGCACCGTCGCGGTCTCGGCGGCCACCCGCTCGGCGTGCGCCGGCTCCGCCAGCCACTTGCCGACCCGGCCGGCGATCTGCGCATCGCGCAGCTTGGTCTCGATCACCGGCGGCGACAGGAAGTTCTCCCGCACGAACGTCCCCAGCCCCTCCCCGAGCTGGTCCTTCTTCCGCTTGATGATCGCGGTGTGCGGGATCGGCACCCCCAGCGGATGCTTGAACAACGCGGTGACCGCGAACCAGTCCGCCAGCGCGCCGACCATGCCGGCCTCCGCGGCGGCCCCGACGTAGCCCACCCAGTCGGCGGCCGTCCCGTCCGACTGCGCCCACCGGCACAGTGCGAAGACGACGGTCGCACCGAGCAGGAAGCCCAGGGCCACCGTTTTCATCCGGCGCAGGTCACGCAATCGCACGGCGTCCGCGGCGGGATCGGCACCGGCGAAGGACTCCGCCAACGAGTGCACCGCCTGCACGGCACCGGACCAACTCGACTGGTTCTCTGGCTGCACCACGCCACCATCATCCGCCATCGGCGCGGGCGGGTATATGCGCTGAACCGGCGGTAACTGTTACCGCACCACGAACCTTGCAGGACCGGGCCGTATTATTCACGGGGTCTAGGGAATGGGAATCCGGGATCGTGGCAGAACAGCGCCAGGTCGGCACCGCCAAGACCGACGGTCGGAAGCGGCGCTGGCACCAGCACAAGGTCGACCGTCGAAACGACCTCATCGACGGCACGATCGAGGCCATCCGGCGTCGTGGCCAGTACGTGAGCATGGACGAGATCGCCGCCGAGATCGGCGTGTCCAAAACCGTCCTCTACCGGTATTTCGTCGACAAGAACGACCTGACCACCGCGGTGATGATGCGGTTCACCCAGGCCACCCTGATCCCCAACATGGCCAAGGCGCTGTCGTCGAACATGGACGGCTTCGACCTGACCCGCGAGATCATCCGGGTCTACGTCGACACCGTGGCATCGGAGCCCGAGCCGTACCGGTTCGTGATGGCCAACAGTTCGGCGGCCAAGAGCAAGGTGATCGCCGACTCCGAACGGATCATCGCCCGGATGCTCGCGGTGATGCTGCGGTTGCGGATGAACGCCGTCGGGATGGACACCGGCGGTGTCGAACCGTGGTCGTACATGATCGTCGGCGCGGTGCAACTGGCCACGCACTCGTGGTTGCTGAACCCGCGGATGAGTGCCGACGAGCTGATCGACTACCTGACCATGTTCGCTTGGAGCGCCCTGTACGGGATCGTCGAGGCGGGCGGCTCGCTGAAGGGCTTCAACGCGGGATCCCACCCGTCGCCGACGCTGCCGTGGCGACGGGGGGACGACGCTCCGCAGCCCGATACTCAGTAGGTGTAGAAACCCCGGCCGGACTTCTTGCCGAGCTGGCCGGCCTCGACCATGCGCAGCAGCAGTGGCGGCGCGGCGTAGAGCGGCTCCTTGAACTCCTCGTACATCTTGTCGGCGATCAGCTTCAGCGTGTCCAGGCCGACCAGGTCGGACAGCCGCAGCGGGCCCATCGGGTGCGACAGCCCGGCCACGATGGCCTTGTCGATGTCCTCGGCGGTGGCGAATCCGGACTCCAGCATCCGCACCGCCGAGAGCAGGTAGGGCACCAGCAGGGCGTTGACCACGAAGCCGGACCGGTCGTTGCAGCGCACCACCTGCTTGCCCAGCACCGCGCTGGCGAACTGCTCGGTTCGGTCGACGGCGCCGGCGTCGGTGACCAGCGTGCTGACCAGCTCGACCAGCGGCAGCACCGGAACGGGGTTGAAGAAGTGCAGACCCAGCACCCGCTGCGGGTTGGCGGTGGCGGCGGCGATCTTCATGATCGGGATGGAGGAGGTGTTCGATGCGAGCACCGCGTCGGGGTCGGTGATGACCCGGTCTAGTTCGGCGAAGATCTTCGACTTCACGGCGTCGTCCTCGATGACGGCCTCGATCACCAGCTGCCGATCGGCCAGCTCACCCAGGTCGGTGGTGAAGGTCAGGTTGCCGACGGCGTCGTCGCGCTCGCGTTCGGTGATCTTGCCCGCGCTCACACCGCGATCCAGCGATTTGACGATCCGGTTGCGGCCGGCGGTGACCAGTGCGTCGGTGGTCTCGAAGACCTTGACCTCGACGCCGGCCCGCGCCGACACCTCGGCGATGCCGGCGCCCATCTGGCCGGCTCCGATGACACCTACTCGTTGGATCGACACTGTGTGTTCCCTTTCGATTCACGGCTCACGGCAGCAACAGGCCCCGCCCAGGCTGGCCGGGCGGGGCCTGTGCTGTCAACTCCCCTGCGGCGCAATCCGACTTCCACCGCAGGAAACTCCCCCCTTTTGCGCGAGCGTGCGTGTCTGTACGTCGACACGCCGTGCCAGGCGTACAACTACGCACGCTCGCGGCGGGTTAACGGCTCAGTGGCTCACACTTTCGGTTCCACTTCGCCTCGTGGATGGCGCCACTGAAGCTCAGTGGAACTGGCCCTCTTCGGTGGAGCCGGCCAGCGCGGTGGTCGACGACGCCGGGTCGACGGTGGTGGCGATCCGGTCGAAGTAACCCGCACCCACCTCGCGCTGGTGCTTGGTGGCGGTGTAGCCACGCGACTCGGCGGCGAACTCGCGCTCCTGCAGCTCGACGTAGGCGCTCATCTGGTTGCGGGCGTAGCCGTGGGCCAGATCGAACATCGAGTAGTTCAGCGCGTGGAAGCCGGCCAGCGTGATGAACTGGAACTTGAAGCCCATCGCACCCAGCTCGTTCTGGAACTTGGCGATGGTGGCGTCGTCGAGGTGCTGCTTCCAGTTGAACGACGGCGAGCAGTTGTAGGCCAGCATCTGGTCGGGGAACTCGGCCTTGACGCCCTCGGCGAACTTCTTCGCGAGCTCCAGGTCCGGCTTGCCGGTCTCCATCCAGATCAGGTCGGCGTAGGGCGCGTAGGCCTTGGCCCGGGCGATGCACGGCTCCACGCCGTTGCGGACCCGGTAGAAGCCCTCGGCGGTCCGGTCACCGGTGATGAACGGCTGGTCGCGCTCGTCGACGTCGGAGGTGATCAGGGTGGCGGCCTCGGCGTCGGTGCGGGCGATCACCACGGTCGGCACACCGGCCACGTCGGCGGCCAGCCGGGCCGAGGTCAGCGTGCGGATGTGCTGCTGGGTGGGGATCAGCACCTTGCCGCCCAGGTGGCCACACTTCTTCTCCGAGGCCAGCTGGTCCTCCCAGTGCGAACCGGCGACACCGGCGGCGATCATCGCCTTCTGCAGCTCGTAGACGTTGAGGGCGCCACCGAAGCCGGCCTCACCGTCGGCCACGATCGGGGCCAGCCAGTTGTCCACCGAGGTGTCACCCTCGACCTTGGCGATCTCGTCGGCACGCAGCAGTGCGTTGTTGATCCGGCGCACCACCTGCGGGACCGAGTTGGCCGGGTACAGGCTCTGGTCGGGGTAGGTGTGGCCGCTCAGGTTGGCGTCACCGGCGACCTGCCACCCGGACAGGTAGATGGCCTTCAGGCCGGCCCGGACCTGCTGGACGGCCATGTTGCCGGTCAGCGCACCCAGGGCGTTGATGTAGTCCAGGCTGTGCAGCTGCTCCCACAGCACCTCGGCGCCGCGGCGGGCCAGGGTGTGCTCCTCGACGACGTGACCCTGCAGCGCGACGACGTCCTCGGCGGTGTAGGTGCGCTTGACGCCCTTCCACCGGGGGTTGTGGTCCCAGTCGTGCTGAATCTGCTCGGGGCTCTTCGGAGTGCCGACAGTCGACATAGGATCCGCTCCTTTGCGTTTTTCGATCGTCGAGGCCCCTCGAAGCCGGCGGTCCAGCTTCCCGGCTTTGCTAACACCCCGATCGATTCACTGGTGTGTTAAAGCGACCTTGGCACAGGCGATATGCCCTGGTCCAGCCGTTTCTATTGCCAAGTTTGGCAAAACAGTACGTGCGTTATGCGAAGTTTGCGAAGAATCCGGTGAACGCGCCGTCGCGTCCGAGGCCGGAAAAGCTACCGATCGGTAACATATCCGCACAGGTCAGCGCCTGTTTCAGCAGTACGCGCGTACTGACGAGAACGTGTTACAGCGGGAAGATCGCGGCGAGCGCTTTGACCTCTTCGCCCACCAGGTATGTGAGCGTTCTAACAGTGCGATCGGCCAGCTCGGGCCCGAACATCTCGGTCGACCCGGCGGGGTGCACATGCGAGACGATCTCTAGTTTGTCGCCCAGCGCCACCGGGGCGTCGTGCTCCAGGGTGACCCGCAACGGCGCGGTCAGCAGCTCCGGATAGCTCGACAGGTAGTCCTCCACCACGCTCCAGTACACCGAGTTGTTCATGTGGTCGAACAGGTCGATGTCGGTGAACCGGACCGGGAACTCGTGGATCTCGTCGGCGTCGGCGCGGCCGCCCGCCTTCAGGTAGGCCTTCCACCGCAGCCGGTCGACGGTGGTGGTGCGCTTCAACCCGGCCAGGAAGTCCTCGGAGATGCGCGCCGGCCCCTGGGTCTCCCGGTTGATGTTGATCCAGAACGCCTCGGACTCGATCAGGCCGCCGCCGCGCTTCCCGTCCACGCGCACCCGCATCTCGCACCAGCGGTTGGAGGTGCCCGAACACCAGCGGCGCACCCGCAGCATGTCCTGAAACTCGATCGGTGCGAGCAGGTCCATCATCGTGCGCCGGACGACCCACAGCGGATGGGTCGCCTCGTATCCCATCTCGCGCAACTGGTCCTGGCCGACGTCCTGGATGTGCCGGGCGGCGGCGTCCATCCGGAGCCGGCCGGTGCGGTCGATGTCGGCGACCCGCAGCGGCCATTGGCGCTCGAACACGTCCGGATGGGGATCCGGCACCGGCATCATCACCTTGGCCAAGCCGGTCCGCTCCGGTATCTGCTGCATCGCCGCTCCCCGTCGTTCTTGCCTGAGCGGATCATGCCATGCCAACAATGCGAATGCCGCCTTCGCAGCAGGTAGGGTCGGGTGGGTGGCCAAGACCTACGTCGGCTCCCGAGTGCGCCAACTGCGCAGCGAGCGCGGGTTCAGCCAGGCCGCACTGGCCCAGATGTTGGAGATCTCCCCGAGCTACCTCAATCAGATCGAGCACGACGTCCGGCCCTTGACCGTGGCGGTACTGCTGCGGATCGCCGAGGTGTTCGGCGTGGACGCCAGTTTCTTCGCCTCCCAGGACGACACCCGGTTGGTCGCCGAACTGCGCGAGGTCGCCATGGACCGCGACATCGACATGGACGTCGATCTGTCCGAGGTCGCCGAACTGGTCAGCACCCACCCGAAACTGGCCCGCGCGATGGTCAACCTGCACCGCCGCTACCGCAACACGGCGGCGCAACTGGCCGCGGCCACCGAGGAGCGGTTCTCCGACGGCAGCGGCACCGGCGCCATCACCATGCCGCACGAAGAGGTCCGCGACTACTTCTACGAGCGGCAGAACTATCTGCACGAACTCGACACCGCCGCCGAGGAACTCGCCACCCGGATGCGTCGGCACCAGGGTGAACTGGCCGTCGAACTGGCCAACCGGCTGACCGAGGTGCACGGCGTACACATCAACCGCCGGATCGACCTGGGCGAGACGGTGCTGCACCGCTACGACGCGGCGACCAAGACACTCGACATCTCCAACCACCTGTCGTGGGGCCAACGGGTGTTCAAGATGGCCGCCGAGCTGGCCTATCTGGAGTACGACGACCAGATCGCGGCGATGGTCGACGAGGGCAAGTTCACCTCCAAGGACTCCCGCACCCTGGCCCGGCTCGGGCTGGCCAACTACTTCGCCGCGGCGATCGTGTTGCCCTACGGGCAGTTCCACGACAGCGCCGAGAACTTCCGCTACGACATCGAACGGCTCTCGGCGTTCTACCGGGTCAGCTACGAGACCATCGCACACCGGCTGTCCACCCTGCAGCGGCCGTCGATGCGGGGTGTGCCGTTCTCGTTCGTCCGCGTCGACCGGGCCGGAAACATGTCGAAACGGCAGTCGGCCACCGGTTTTCACTTCTCATCCAGCGGGGGAACCTGCCCGCTGTGGAACGTCTACGAGACGTTCGGCAATCCCGGGAAGATCCTGGTGCAGATCGCCGAGATGCCCGACGGCCGCAAATACCTGTGGGTGGCGCGCACCGTGGAGCGCCGGGCGGCGCGCTGGGGCCAACCGGACAAGACGTTCGCGATCGGGCTGGGCTGCGAACTGCGCCACGCCCACCGGCTGGTCTACTCCGAGGGACTGGACCTGGCCGCCGGTCACGACGTCCCGGCGACCCCGATCGGGGTGGGCTGCCGGGTCTGCGACCACGACAACTGTCCGCAACGGGCGTTCCCCGCGCTCGGTCGCGACCTCGATCTCAACGAACACCGCAGCACGGTTTCGCCATATCTGGTAAAGCAACAGCGGTGACCGCTCGCATCCCCGCCTCCCCCGGCCTGCGCGACCTCGGCGTCGCCAACTGGTTGTTCTGCAAGATCGCCGCACGCCGCCAGCACGTGCCCCGGGCACACCTGTTCACCACCTTGGGCCAGCACAAGCGGCTGATGTGGGCCTGGCTGCCGTTCGGCGGGGTGCTGATGCGCGGCGGCAAATTCCCCACCCGCGACACCGAACTGGTGATCCTGCGCGTCGGGCACCTGCGCAACAGTCGATACGAACTGCAGCACCACACCCGGATGGCGCGGGCCGTCGGCCTCGACGACGCGACCCAGGCCCGTATCTTCGAGGGACCCGGCGCCTCCGGGCTCACCGACCGGCAGCGGGTGCTGCTGACCGCGGTCGACGAGCTGGTGGAAACCCGGACCCTGTCCGACGAGACCTGGGTCCGGTTGGCCGAGCACCTGGATCGGCCCCGGTTGATCGAATTCGTCATGCTGACAAGCCAATACGACGCCCTGGCCGCCACCTTGAGTGCACTGCGCGTGCCGCTGGACTTCGATGAGTAGCGCGGCGTGACCGACACCATCGTCCATGACCTGGCTGTCGCCGGCGGCGGGGTCCTGCTGATCGCCGCCGTGCTGATCGTCGTCGGGCGGGCCCTGGCGCGCCGCGGCGCCGGGCCGCTGGTCACCCGCAAGATCCCGCACGCCCTCTGCGGTCTGTTCGCCGCCCTGGCCGCGTTCCAGCTCTCCAACGGGGTGGTGGTGGCCGGGGTGCTGGCCGCCGCGACGCTGGCGTTGGCGTTCATCGTGGAACGCGGCCTGGTGCCGGTACCCGGCGTCTTCGACGGCACCCGCTCCCGCGACTACGGGCTGGTGGGGTTCGCCGCCGGCGCACTGCTGGCGGTGCTGGCGTTCTGGCCGGACCGGGTCGCGATCGCCGCGGGTGTGGTGGTGCTGGGCCTGGCCGACGCCGGTGCGGCACTGGTCGGGGACCGCTACGGCCGACACCGGGTGACCGCCGGCGGCGGGGTGCGTTCCCTGGAGGGGTCGGTGGCGTTCGTGGTCATCGCCTTCGCCGTGTCCTGGGCGTTCTGCCGGCTGGGCCTGGAGTTGACGTCGTTCATGGCGTTGGCGGTGTCGCTGTTCGTCGCCCTGACCACGGCCTGTCTGGAACTACTGGTACTGCCCGCGGCCGACAATCTACTGATCACGCCGTGGGTGGCGCTGCTGTTGCACACCGCCCGGGAGTTGTCCACCGACGACGCCATGCGCTGGCTGGCCGCGGCCGTATTCGGTTGCGCCATCGTGCCGTTCATGCTGCGGATGCGCTGGCTGGACCTGCCGGGCGCCCTATCCGGCGGGCTGATCGCCGGAGTGGCCGTCGGCCTGGGCGGCTGGGGGTGGATCATCCCGGCCGCGGTGTTCTTCTCGTTGACCAGCCTGCTGACCGCCTACCGGCGGCCCGGCCGGACCGCCGGGATGCGCACCATGAGCCAGGTCGCGGTGAACGCCGGCCTGCCGGTGCTGATCCCGGTTATCGGCTACGCGGTGACCCGCGACCCGCTGTGGTACGCGGTGTCGATCGGTGGGATCGCCGCAGGAATCGCCGACTCCTGGGCCTCGGAGATCGGCCGCTTCTCCGCCCGCGAGCCGCTGTCACTGCGCACCCGGGGCCGCGTCCCCAAGGGCACCTCGGGCGCGGTCTCCCCGCTCGGCACCGGTGCGACGGTGTTGGGGGCGGCCTCGGTCGGTGCGTTCGGCACCCTGTTCGGCGGGTGGGCGATGCTGCCGGTGGGCCTGGCCGCCGGTGTCGCCGGATCCCTGGTCGACACCGTGATCGGGGCGACCGTGCAGGCCCGGTTCGACTGCGGATCCTGCGGGGCGACGGTCGAGGACGCGATGCACTGCGGCTTGCCGACCCGGCCGTCGCACGGTTGGCGATGGGTGGGCAACGACGTGGTCAACGCCTGCGCCAACGTCACCGGGATGCTCGTCGGGGCAGCCCTGTTCGCGATTTCGGCGCGCTGATGCCCGCTGAGCGGGACTGAGCGCGCCGAAATCGCAGTTAGAAGTTGATCATGTGGCCGGTCAGGCCGTGGAAGCACTCCTGCAGCGCCTCGGACATGGTCGGGTGAGTGTGCACGTTGCGGGCCAGCTCATTGGCGGTCAGGTCCCACTTCTGTGCCAGCGTCAGCTCCGGCAGCAGCTCGGAGACGTCGTGGCCGACCAGGTGTCCGCCGATCAGTTCGCCGTAGCGGGCGTCGGCGATCAGCTTCACGAAGCCGCTCGGGTCGCCCACCCCGTGCGCCTTGCCGTTGGCGGTGAACGGGAACTTGACCACCTTCACGTCGTAGCCCTCGGCTTTGGCCTGCTCCTCGGTGAGCCCGAAGCTGGCCACCTGCGGCTGGCAGAAGGTGGCGCGCGGCATCATCCGGTAGTCGCCCAGCGGCATGGTCTCGGCGCCGCCGATGGTCTCGGCGGCCACCACACCCTGCGCCTCGGCGACGTGCGCCAACTGCAGCAGCCCGGTGACATCGCCGATCGCGTAGATGTGCGGCACCGAGGTCTGCATGTACTCGCCGACGCCGATGGCACGTCGCTCGGTCAGTGCGACGCCGGCGGCCTCCAGCCCGTAGCCGTCCACGTTGGGGGCAAAGCCGATGGCCTGCAACACCTTATCGGCCTGCAGCGTCTCGGTCTGGCCGTCCTTGCTGACCACCACCGACACCGTCGAGCCATCATCGGTGATGCTCTCCACCTTGGTTCCGGTGCGAATCTTGACGCCCAGTTTCTTGAACTGCTTCTCGATCTCCTTGGACACCTCGGCGTCCTCGTTGGGCAGTGCCCGTGGCAGGAACTCCACCACGGTGACGTCCACGCCGTAGTTGGCCAGCACGTAGGAGAACTCCATGCCGATGGCGCCGGCGCCGGCGATGACGATGGACTTCGGCAGCTCCCGGCTCAGGATCAGCTGCTCGTAGGTGACCACGTTGGTCGACAGCGAGGTGCCCGGCACCAGACGGGTGCTGGACCCGGTCGCGATGATCGCGTGACCGAACGTAACCGTCTGGGTGCCACCGTCGTTGAGGGCAACCGACAGGGTGTGCGGGTCGGTGAACGTGCCGTAGCCGTTGATCTCGGTGATCTTGTTCTTCTTCATCAGGAAGTGCACGCCGGCCACCCGGCCGTCGGCGACCTTGCGGCTGCGGTCGAACGCCGCGCCGTAGTCGAAGGTGGCGGTACCGCTGATCCCGAAGGCGGCGGCCTCCCGGGTGAAGATGTGGGCCAGTTCGGCGTTGCGCAGCAGCGCCTTGGACGGGATACAGCCGACGTTGAGACAGACCCCGCCCCAGTATTTCGGTTCGATGATCGCGGTGTTCAGGCCCAATTGGGCGGCACGAATGGCCGCGACATAACCACCGGGGCCGGCTCCGAGGACTACGACGTCAAAGTGGGTCACTACGCCACCCTATCGGGTGGCGCGGACCCGCGCCGGGACCGCCGGGAACGACTTCTCCGCCTACCGGCCGATGGGGAATCCGGGCGGCGGCGGGAACGCACGGTGCCGGACATCCGAGCCGCGTCAGTACGGCAGGACTCCGCCGACGCAGCGCGACACGTGCTGGCAGTAGTTGTGCCCGTAGAGCGGCGCCGCGGCGAGCGCGGACGCGAACACCGCCGACATCAACGCCAGCGCCACCGCAGCACCCAGCGGTCGCTCGGTCGCCATCGCCACGATCAGCCCGGCCACCACACACACCGCCGCATAGACCAGGACGACGAAGACCGCCGGTGTCTTGTCGGCCAGCGAATACCACCAGGAGAACAGGCCCAGCCCGATCCCGGCCGCCGGAATCCACACCCCGGCCAGCACCAGTGCCAACTGCCACCACTTGAGGAACCGGAACTCACCGGCCACCACCACCGGCTTAGCCGGCACCACCGACCGCGACGCCTCGGGGTCGCCGGCGTCGAGCTCCGAGAAGGCGGCCGGTTCGTCGGCCGCAGTCGGCCCGGCGTCGGCGGGCAGTGGCAGCGGGTGCGGGCCGGTGTCGAAGATCGGGGCCATGTGCGGCTCGGTCATCGGCAGCGATCCGGTGTCGGCGGTCTCAGGCACCCGACACCGCCTGGATCGCGGCCAGCGCGCCGAACCAGCCGACCCCCGACGCGAGCAGAAATCCGCCCAGGGCGGTTACCCACCTGCGCGAGGAGACGAACACCAGCACCATCCCGGCGACGCTGGGCACCCCGAGCACCAGCGCGATCGCGATATCCGGGCGCAGCGGCGCGGTGACGAGCAGGCTCACGCCGATACCCGCCAGGATCCCGGCCGCCACCCCGACCAGCATGGCGCTGCTCAACGACCAGGGGCGTGGCAGCGGAATCACACCAGCAGATTTTACGGCGACGGCGCCGGTCAGCGCGGTAACGACCCGGTGATGACCGGCATCGTTTCCAGCGCGGCGTTCTCGGCGTCGGTGAACGCTCGACTGCGCGTCAGGAACCGCATGCCCTCGGGTGCCTCCAGGCTGAACCCGGCCCCACGCCCGGGCACCACGTCGATGGTCAGCTGGGTGTGCTTCCAGGCGGCGAACTGCGGCCCCGAGATCCACACCGGCACCCGCGCGCCGGCCGCTTTCAGTACCCCGAGCAGCACGTCGTGGTCACCGATGAGGAAGTCCCCCTCGGGGTAGCACATCGGCGCCGAGCCGTCGCAGCAGCCGCCGGACTGGTGGAACATCACCGGACCGTGGCGCCGGATCAGGCTCGCCACCAGTTCGGCGGCCGCCTCGGTGATCAGCACCCGGTCCGGTGCGCCCATCAGAACAGGCCCTGCGCCTGATCGGAGTAGGACACCAGCAGGTTCTTGGTCTGCTGGTAGTGGTCGAGCACCATCTTGTGGTTCTCCCGGCCGATACCGGACTGCTTGTAGCCGCCGAACGCCGCGTGCGCCGGGTAGTTGTGGTAGCAGTTGACCCAGACCCGCCCGGCCTGGATGTCACGGCCGGCCCGGTAGGCGGTGTTGCCGTCGCGGCTCCACACTCCGGCGGCCAGTCCGTAGATGGTGTCGTTGGCCTGGCCGATGGCGTCGGCGTAGTCGGTGAACGACGTCACCGACACCACCGGGCCGAAGATCTCCTCCTGGAAGACCCGCATCTTGTTGTGCCCGGCGAAGATCGTCGGCTGCACGTAGTAGCCGCCGGAGAGATCACCGCCCAGGTCGGACCGCTCCCCGCCGGTGACGGCGGTGGCGCCCTCCTCCTTGCCGATCGCGATGTAGGACAGGATCTTCTCCAGCTGATCGTTGGAGGCCTGCGCCCCGATCATCGTGGTGGTGTCCAGCGGGTCGCCCTGGCGGATCGCCTTGGTGCGGATCGCGGCCAGTTCCAGGAACTCGTCGTAGATGGGGGCCTGCACCAGACCGCGCGACGGGCAGGTGCACACCTCACCCTGGTTGAGTGCGAACCCGGCGAATCCCTCGAGCGCCTTGTCGGAGAAGTCGTCGTTCGCGGCCAGCACGTCGGAGAAGAAGATGTTCGGGCTCTTGCCGCCCAGCTCCAGGGTGACCGGGATGATATTCTGGCTGGCGTACTGCATGATCAGCCGACCGGTGGTGGTCTCGCCGGTGAAGCCGATCTTGGCGATCCGGTTGCTCGATGCCAGCGGCTTGCCCGCTTCGACGCCGAATCCGTTGACCACGTTGACGACTCCCGGCGGCAGCAGATCGCCGATCAGGCTCATCAGGAACAGGATCGACGCCGGGGTCTGCTCGGCGGGCTTGAGCACCACGGCGTTGCCGGCGGCCAGTGCGGGCGCCAGCTTCCAGGCGGCCATCAGCAGCGGGAAGTTCCACGGGATGATCTGCCCGACCACACCCAGCGGCTCGTGGAAGTGGTAGGCGACGGTGTCGTCGTCGAGTTGGCTCAACGCACCCTCCTGGGTGCGGATCGCGGCGGCGAAGTAACGGAAATGATCTGCGGCCAAGGGGATGTCGGCGGCCAGCGTCTCGCGAACCGGTTTGCCGTTGTCCCACACCTCGGCGACCGCGAGTTGTTCGCGGTGCGCGTCGATGCGGTCGGCGATCTTGCCCAGGATCTCGGCCCGGTCGGCCGGGGAGGTCTTGCCCCAGGCCGGGGCGGCGGCGTGTGCGGCGTCGAGCGCACGATCGATGTCGGCCGCGGTGGAACGCGGGATCTCGCAGAACGGCTGACCGGTGACCGGCGTGGTGTTCTCGAAGTACGCACCGTCCACCGGCGGGACCCACTGCCCGCCGATGAAGTTCCCGTACCGGGACTCGTAGCTCATCAGCGCGCCTGCGGCGCCTGGACGTGCGAAAACGGTCATCGAAAATGCTCCTTACCGGTGGGTGTTACTCAACTCACAGTACCGCCGCCGTCACAATGGCTTCCATGCCTGCCGAAGACGCCACCGACCCGTACCTGTGGCTGGAAGACGTCACCGCCGATCGGTCACTGGAGTGGGTGCGCGCCCACAACACCCCGACGGTCGACGAGTTCGCCGGTGACGGGTTCGAGGCGATGCGGAAATCCGCTCTGGAGGTGCTCGACACCGACGCCCGCATCCCCTACGTGCGTCGCCGCGGCGAATACCTCTACAACTTCTGGCGCGACGGGGCCAACCCGCGTGGGCTGTGGCGGCGCACCACTCTTGACAGCTACCGGGGGGCGGCACCGGACTGGGACGTGCTGATCGACCTCGACGAGCTGGCCCGCACCGACGGCGAGAACTGGGTGTGGAGCGGCGCCAACGTGATCCGTCCGCACCACAACCGGGCACTGGTATCGCTGTCCCGCGGTGGTTCGGACGCCGTGGTGGTGCGTGAATTCGACATGGTGAAAAGGGAATTCGTTGCCGGCGGCTTCGAGATCCCCGAAGCCAAGACCCGGATCGGCTGGGAGGACGACGACACCGTTCTGGTCGGCACCGATTTCGGCGCCGACTCGCTGACCGAATCCGGTTACCCCCGGGTGGTGAAGCGGTGGCGTCGCGGCCAAGACCTGGCTCAGGCCGAGACACTGTTCACCGGGGCGAGCACCGATGTGGTGGTGGCCGCGGGCTGTGACCGCACCCCGGGATTCGAGCGGACCCTGCTGTCGCGGGCGATCGACTTCTTCAACGAGGAGGTCTACGAGCTGCGCGACGGTGAACTGATCCGGATCGATGCGCCCACCGACGCCTCGGTCTCGGTTCATCGGCAGTGGATCCTGATCGACCTGCGCACCGACTGGTACATCGGCACCGCGTCGTATCGGGCCGGGTCCCTGCTGGCCGCCGACTACGAGGAATTCCTCGCCGGCACCGCCGAATGCCGCGTCGTCTTCGAACCCGACGCGCACACCGCCCTGCACCACTACGCCTGGACCCGCGACCGGCTGGTGCTGGTCACCCTGCACGACGTGGCGAGCCGGGTGGAGGTGGTCACGCCGGGCGACTGGCGGCGGCGGCCGGTCGCCGAGGTGCCCGCCAACACCAACACCGTGATCGCGGCCGCCGACGACACCGGCGACGAGATCTTCCTGGATTCAAGCGGATTCGACCGCCCGTCCCGGCTGCTCCACGGACCGGTGGACGGTCCGCTGACCGAGATCAAGTCCGCTCCGGAGTTTTTCGACGGCGACGGGCTGGAGGTCACCCAGTACTTCGCCACCTCCGCCGACGGCACCGCGATCCCGTACTTCGTGGTGCGCCCGCCGGACGCCACCGGCGTGACCCTGCTGGGCGGCTACGGCGGCTTCGAAGTGGCCCGCACCCCCGGTTACGACGGCGTCCTGGGACGGCTGTGGTTGGCCCGCGGCGGTACCTACGTGCTGGCGAACATCCGGGGCGGCGGCGAATACGGGCCCGGTTGGCACACCCAGGCGATGCGCGCGGGCCGGCACCTGGTGGCCGAGGATTTCGCCGCGGTGGCCGCCGATCTGGTGAACCGCGGCATCACCACCGTCGAGCAGCTCGGTGCGGTGGGCGGCAGTAACGGGGGGCTGCTGATGGGCATCATGCTGACCGCCTACCCGCAGCTGTTCGGGGCGCTGGTCTGCCAGGTGCCGCTGCTGGACATGCGCCGCTATCACCTGCTACTGGCCGGCGCGTCCTGGGTGGCCGAGTACGGCGACCCGGATGACCCCGCGGAATGGGAGTTCATCAGCAAATACTCGCCGTACCAGAATATTTCGGCGGACGCGCAGTACCCGCCGGTGCTGATCACCACGTCCACCCGCGACGACCGGGTGCATCCCGGCCACGCCCGCAAGATGACCGCGGCGCTGCAGGATGCCGGGCATCGGGTCTGGTACTACGAGAACATCGAGGGCGGGCACGGCGGGGCCGCCGACAACGCACAGGCGGCGTTCAAGTCCGCGCTGAGCTTCTCGTTCCTGTGGCGGATGCTGGGCGGGCGCGACTGACGGATCAGCCGCTGGCCAGTCCCTCCCGGCCCTTGTTGCGGCACCAGTCACCGAGCAGTTCGGCTCCGTAGTCCTCCTGCCGCATCCGCAGGTCGGCGTAGATCAACACCGGCAGGCATCGGACCAAGCCGGTCAGCACCGGGTAGCAGATGAGCACGCTCACCCAGCTGATCGAGGCCGACACCACCACCAGAGACATGCACCCCATCCCCAGGGTGTGGATACAGGCGATCCTGCCCACCGCGGGTCGGCAGAGCTGGATCGAGCGGGCGAACGACTCCCTGATGCCCCGATTCTCCAGGATCATCACGACCGGGGACACGCTCACCAACATTCCCACCAGGAACATGACGATGCCGCACACCACCATCAGCGGAATCAGCGCCGCGAAGAAGCCACTGCCACGCGCCATGACCTGGACCGCCGCCATGACGCCCCAGAATATGTAGTAGAGCGAGTTCAGCCGACTCACGGCGTACACCCTGCCGGTGGCCCGGACGAACAACCCGTCGAACCCGATCCGCTGACCCCGTAGCGCGCGCTCCGCGATTTGCACACCCAGCACGATCAGCAGCGCGTCCACCGGTATGAACACCAGAAAGAGCAACGCCAGCAACCCGACGGCCGGGACCGCGACACCGATCAGGCTGTCGTGACCGCTGAACAACATTTCGGCCAGGTGTCGCGGAGTGGGCGCGTCGAGACTGCGCATGGCCACACCGAGGACCGCCCCGAATCCGGCGAAAACGACCGCGGCGAAACCGATCAGGACCGGCCAGTTCCGCAGCAAGATCTTCGCGGCCGCACCGTAAAGCTCGGGAATGGTCATGGGCCGGAAGGGGATCGGTGGACCACTGTCGGACATCCGGCGTCGGCGACGCAGCGCCCATCCCCGCTCCACCAGGTAGTCCTCGACGTCGATCGGCCACCCGGCACGTTGCCGGCGGACGTACCAGGCTCCCAGCGCACTCGTCGCCGCGCTGACCCAGCAGCCCACACCCGGCCAGCAGAGCAGCGCCAGCACCGCCCAGAGCACCGCCAGGATTCGCAGCAGGTGCTGGGGCTGGAAGTCGAACCGGACCGTCGGATACGACGGAGAATCCGGCAGATCAGGCCTGTCGGCGTCGGCGTCGGCCGACGGCAGATCCTGATCGCTCATTCCGCGTATCCGCCTCTCCGAGGAACAACAAGTTAACGGCTATCATCGCAGACGTTAACGCGGACCCACCATCGCCCGTTCGGTCGACATATTACGACTTACGGAAACCGCCCAGCAATGCCAGCGCAACCCCCAGCAAAACCAACGCGGCACCGGCACCAAGCGTCACATTGAGCCATAGGTGCAGGCTGTGCTGAACGACGTCGGCCAGCGCTTCGGCGATCCGGCGAATATCACCGGTGGCCTCGTTGAGGGCCCCGTCGAGATGGCGTCGCGCCACCTCGGCCCCCGACCAGCCCGCCGCGCCGACCAGCAGCGCCGACACCCCCAGGCCGGCCAGTGCCCGGCCCCGGTGACGGGCCGCGACGAGCGTCAGGATCGCGCACAGCCCGGCCAGCGCGGCCATGACGACACTGAGCATCGGCCCCCACACCGCCAGCCGCTGCAACCCGTCGGGCCGCATCACCTCCGTCGACGTCGACGTCAGCGGCACCGTCAGCGAAGCCGGCAACACCACCGGATAGTCGGACAGCAGCTGGCCGAACGCCTCGTCGCGCAGCATCGGGGCCACGTCGATCTCCCACGGCCCGGGATCGCCGATGTTGAACAGCCAGGCGTGCCCGTCCCGGTTGACCTTCACGAACTCACCCGGAAACGACGGACCGGAGGTGTAGTCGCGGGCCGCTTCGAGCACCGCCGACGATTCGACGCCATAGCCGCTGCCGCGGATCAACTGCACCGCCTGCGCACTGAGTTCGGCTGCCACCGCGTTCTGCAGGGCCGGCTGTGCCGCCGCCCGTTCCGCCAGCCGCGCGTAGCCGTCGGCGTCGAGCAGGTTGTACTGCACCCAGGCCGTCGGCAGTGCCACCGCCAGCGCCGCGGTGGTCAACAACCACAACAGCGTCGCAGACAGGAACCGCACTATTTCGCGGTGCGTCGCGGACGCGCCGACACGATCCGGGTGAGCAACCGGTTGGTACGAGCCAGGGTCGCCAGCGAGTTGTGGTAGAAGTTGCCGCCCGCACCGACGTTGGTCCGCGGCGCGACGACGGTCTCCTGCCGGCAGAACTTGCGGATGCCGTCCTCGCCGCCGAAGCGCGCCCCGATGCCCGACGTCTTCCAGCCGCCCATCGGCGCGGTGGTGCACATCAGGTTGGAGATCACGTCGTTGACGTTGACGGCTCCGCAGTCGAGTTGCAGTGCAATGTCTTTGGCGCGTGCGACATCGGCGGAGAACACCGATGCACTGAGCCCGTAGGCGCTGTCGTTGGCGAGCCGGATGGCCTCTTCGACGCTGGCGACCTTCATGATCGGCAGGGTGGGGCCGAAGGTCTCCTCGGTCATGCAGGCCATCGAGTGATCGACGTCGACCAGCACGGTGGGCAGGTAGAAGCTGCCCGGGCCGCTGCGGCGCTGTCCGCCGGTCAGTGCGCGCGCCCCCGCGGCCAGTGCCGCCTTGACGTGCCGCTCGGTGACGGCGAGCTGCTGATCGCTGATCAGCGCCCCGAAGTGGTTGCCCTCGCCGACACCCATCTGCAGCGCCTCGACATCGCGGACGACGGCGGCGACGAACTTGTCGTAGACGGGTTCGAGCACATACACCCGCTCGACGGACACACAGGTCTGGCCGGCGTTGAACATCGCGCCCCACACCGCGGCATGCGCGGCCAGGTCGATGTCGGCGTCCTCGCAGACGATCATCGGGTCCTTGCCGCCCAGTTCGAGACTGACCGGCACCAGGCGGCTCGCGGCCCGCTCGGCGACCTTGCGGCCGGTGGCGGTGGAACCGGTGAACTGCACGTAGTCGGAGTTGTCGATGACGGCTTCGGCCACCTCCCGGGCGCCCTGCACCACCGCGAACACGTCCGGCGCACCGGAGGCCAGCCAGCCCTGGCGCAGCAGTTCCGCGGTCAGCGGGGTCTGCTCGGACGGCTTGAGCAGCACCGCGCACCCGGCCGCCAGCGCTCCGATGGCGTCCATCAACGCGTTCGCCACCGGGTAGTTCCACGGCGCGATCACCCCGACCACCGGACGGGGCCGGTAGTGGACGGTGATCTTCTTGATCTTCAGCAGCGGCGTGGACGCCGGCCGGGTCTCGGGGGCCACCGCCTTGTCCATCACCTTGATCACGTACGACAGGATCATGATCAGCAGCGGGACCTCTTGGGCGGCGTCGGTGCCGGACTTGCCGGTCTCGGCGATCAGCAGCTTCTCGATCTCGTCCCGGTTGTCGCCGAGCCACACCGCGTACCGGGCCAGCGCCTTGGCCCGGCCCTTGGCGCCGCGGCGTTCCCATTCCCGCTGCGCGGCGCGCAGCCCGGTGGCGATCGTCTCGACGTCGGCGGGGTCTGTCCACCGGACCTCACCGGCGGCTTCCCCGGTGGCGGGGCTGTACACGGTACCGGTGCCGGAGAACGTCACGGCGGGGTTGGTGGCGGTCATGGCGCCATGCTAGTCCCGGTTGTGACCGGCGTCGCACCGGCCCTCGACACGTGTCAAGTATGCGGTGCGATGCCGCGCAGGTAGGCGGCCTGACCCAGGTGCTGGGCGCAGTCGTCGATGATGCTGACCAGTCGCGCGCTCGCCGTCACCGGCGGATCCCAGTGGGTGTCGACCACCCGGGCCAGCTCGTCGGGGGTGATGCCGGCGAGGTAGTCCAGCGTCAGCCCGTGCACCGCGCGGTAGTAGCCGCCCAGCAGTTCCGCGGGCGCCCGGACCTTGGCCACCGCGGCGGCGTCGTGGCCGTATCCGGTGTCGTTGCGCGGCAGGTCCAGGCCGAACCGCTCCACCCAGCCGTCGCGGGTCCACGCCTGCTCGACCCCGGCGATCTGAGCGACCTGGATGTCCTGCACCCGGGCGCTGTGCCAGAGCAGCCACGCGATGCTGTTGGCCGCCGGCGTCGGCCGGTAGTCCGCCACCTCGTCGGCGAGCCCGTCGGTGAGCTCGTCGGCATGCTCGACCAGTCGGGTGAACGCATCACGGAGCAGGTCGCGTACCGCGGAGGTATCCGTCTGCATATCCGATGACGCTACCCCCGTGATCGGCGTAGATTCTCTAGATGGACTTTGATCTCGTGGTCCGTAACGGCACGATCGTCGACGGCATGGGCGGGCAACCGTACGTCGGCGACGTGGCCGTCCGTGACGGGATCATCGCCGAAATCGGGACCGTCGTCGGCGGCGCCTCCCGGGTGATCGACGCGAGCGACCTGTTGGTCACCCCCGGTTTCATCGACCTGCACACCCACTACGACGGCCAGTCGATCTGGTCGGATCGACTCAATCCCTCCTCGGCGCACGGCGTGACGACCGCGTTGATGGGCAACTGCGGGGTCGGTTTCGCCCCCTGCCGGTTGGCCGACCACGACGTGCTGGTTGATCTGATGGCCGGCGTCGAGGACATTCCCGGGGTGGTGATGACCGACGGGTTGCCGTGGACCTGGGAGACCTTCCCGCAGTTCCTGGATGCCGTCGATGCGCAGCGGCGGGACATCGATGTGGCGGCGTTCCTGCCGCATTCGCCGTTGCGGGTCTACGTGATGGGCGAGCGCGGCGTGGATCGGCAGCCGCCGACACCAGACGATCTGGCCCAGATGCGCAAGCTGGCCCGGGAGGCCGCCGAAGCCGGTGCCCTGGGGTTCTCCTCGTCGCGGCTGATGACGCACCGCACCAGCACCGGCGCGCGGATTCCCAGTTACGACGCCGCCTACACCGAGATCCTCGAGATCAGCCGGGGGCTGGCCGACGGTGGGGGCGGCCTGATCCAGTTCGTGCCGGATCTTCCCACCGGCGCCTATCAGCCGGTGCTGCAACAGGTTTTCGACGCGGCCACCGATTCCGGCCTGCCGGTCACGTTCAGTCTGTTGATCGGCAATGCCGGCATGCCGCTGTGGCAGGACGCCATGACCATGGTGGAGCGGGCCAACGCCGCCGGTGCCGCGATCACCGCCCAGGTCTTCCCCCGGCCGATCGGCCTGATGGTCGGCCTGGACCTGAGCATCCACCCGTTCGTGCTGTATCCGAGTTACCAGAAGATCGCCCACCTTCCGCTGGCGGAGCGGGTCGCCGAGATGCGGAAACCGGAAGTGCGGCAACAGATCCTCGACGACGAACCGAGCATCGTCCCGGCCAACCCGCTCGCGTACCTGGCGCAGTCCTGGGATTGGACCTTCCCGCTCGGCGACGACGCCGACTATGAGCCCGAGCGGTCGAAAAGCATTGCGGCGCGGGCCCGGGCGCGCGGTGTGTCGCCGATGGAGGAGGCATACGACCGGCTGCTCGACGACGACGGGCACGCGATCCTGCTCGACGCGCTGGCGAACTTCGAGAACAACTCCCTGGACACCGTCGGCACCCTGATGCACCGCGACGACGTGGTGCTGGGCCTGGGCGACGGGGGCGCGCACTACGGCATGATCTGTGACTCCAGCTACCCCACCTACGTGTTGACCCACTGGGCCCGCGACCGCAGCTCGGACCGGCTGACCATCGAAGCGGCGATCCGGGAGCTGACGTCGGTGCCGGCGCGGGTCGCCGGTCTTGAGGACCGGGGCCGCATCGCGGTCGGCTACAAGGCGGATCTCAACGTCCTGGACCATCAGAACATGCGCCTGCACAAGCCGGTGGTCACCTATGACCTGCCGGCCGGCGGCCGGCGGCTGGACCAGACCGCCGAGGGCTACGTGGCGACCGTCGTTGCCGGCGAGGTCATCGCCGAGAACGGTCGGCCCACCGCCGCCCGGCCGGGCAAGCTGGTGCGCGGTCGCCGGTCGGCGCCGTCCCCCATTCCGCCGAACGTGCCGTTTCCTCCGCAACACGTCGGCTCCGGCGGATCAGATCGCACCGTCACCACGTCTTAGGACAGCCGCGGCCGGCGAGCGCGGCCCCACCCGGCCGCAGAACGCGGCGCGCTAGAGCATCCGCTTCTCCGGGGTGGAGCGGGCGACCACCGCGGGATCGGCGGTCACCGCGTCGCCGAGCACCTCGTCGATGCGGGTCATCAACTCGGCCGGGATACGCACCCCCGACGCCTTGACGTTCTCGGTGACCTGCTCGGGACGCGAGGCTCCGACCAGCGCCGCGGCGACGTTGTCGTTCTGCAGCACCCAGGCGATCGCCAACTGTGCGGTGGTCAACCCCAGCTCGTCGGCGATCGGGCGCAACTGCTGCACCCGGGTCAGCACGTCGTCGGTCATGAACCGTTTGACGAAGTTCGCCCCGCCCTTGTCGTCGGTGGCCCGCGAGCCCGCCGGCGGCGGTTGACCCGGCAGGTACTTGCCCGACAGCACGCCCTGGGCCATCGGCGACCACACGATCTGACTCAACCCCAACTCCTGGCAGGCCGGCACCACCTCGGGTTCGATCACCCGCCACAGCATCGAGTATTGGGGCTGGCTGGAGATCAGTGAGATTCCGAGCTGACGGGCCAGCCCGTGGGCGTGCCGGATCTGTTCGGCGGTCCACTCGCTGACCCCGATGTAGAGCGCCTTGCCCGCCCGGACGATATCGGCGAAGGCCTGCATGGTCTCCTCCAGCGGGGTGAAGGAGTCATAGCGGTGCGCCTGATACAGGTCGACGTAGTCGGTGCCCAACCGGCGCAGCGACCCGTCGATGCCCTCCATGATGTGCTTGCGGGACAGGCCGGTGTCGTTGCGGCCCAACGGAGCCGGGCCGACCGGCCAGTACACCTTGGTGAAGATCTCCACCGATTCGCGGCGCCGGCCCGCCAACGCCGCACCCAGCACCTCTTCGGCACGCCCGTTGGCGTAGACGTCGGCGGTGTCGAAGGTGGTGATGCCGGCGTCGAGTGCGGCGTGCACGCAGGCGGTGGCGACGTCGTTCTCGATCTGCGAACCGTGGGTGAGCCAGTTGCCGTAGGTGATCTCCGAGATCTGCAGGCCGGAGTTGCCCAGGTAGCGGAATTCCATAGGGCCATCCTCCCAGACATCGAGAATCAGACATGAGTCTATATTTAAAGACTATCCGTACTTTTAAACGGATCATTGTCCACGTAACATCTTCGGACTGTGACCCCTTTCACGCACCGATTGAGTGCCGCATGCATGACTGTGGCCTGCCTGCTGTGGCTGGCTCCTCCGCACATCGCCGCCGCCGAGAACGAGGCGGCTGCCCGGATCACCAATATCGAGCACGTCAACGACCGGTGGGACAAGGTCTCGGTGTATTCGCCGTCGATGAACAAGGAGATCGTCACCGACGTCTTCAAGGCTTCGAGCTCGAACGCACCGACGTTCTACCTGCTGCCGGGCATCGACGGCGGCGACAATCTGGATCCGGGCGGGAGCTGGGCTCCGGGGACCAAGAGTTGGTTCGGCTTCACCGATGTGCAGGGTTTCTTCGCCGATAAGAACGTCAATGTCGTCTCCCCACTCGGCGGCCAGTTCAGCTGGTTCACCGACTGGGTCAACAACCCCGGCAAGCAGTACCAGACCTTCATGACCCGGGAGCTGCCCCCGTTGATCAACACGCAGTACAAGACGAACGGCCGTAACGCGGTTGGCGGTCTGTCCAGCACGGGCGGCACCGCGGTCGACTATGCCGTTCAAGCACCGGGGCTCTACAAAGCCGTTGCGTCCTACAGCGGATTTCTCACCCCCTCCGACCCGGATTCCGCACAGAAGGTGTCGTTGACCTTGATGGGAGGCGGTGCCAGCGCCGAGGACATGTGGGGCCCGAAGGACGGCCCGCTGTGGGCCGCCCACGACCCCTCGAAGAACCTCGACAAGCTGCGCGGCGTGGCCGTCTACGTGGCGGCATCAGAAACCGGCGACGTCGGCTCGGTGGATCGACTTCCGGACGGATCCGCAAACCTCACCGGCGGGCTGATCGAACGTATCGTCGCCGACAGCACCCGTCAGTTCGCCGACGCCGCGAAGGCAGCCGGAGTTCCGGTGCACTACGTCGCCCGCCCGGAAGGCTCGCACACCTGGGGTCTGTTCGAATCGGAGATGCAGGAGTCCTGGAACACCACGGTCGGTCCGGCACTCGGGCGGTAGCGGTACCCGCCTACCCTCGATGCCATGGCCAAGCCCGTCGACCTCGCCCGCCTGGCGGAACTGTTGCCCGGTTACGGCTTCGCGTTCCTGGTCACCGTCGGCGACGACTACCGGGTGCGCACCACCGCGATCACTCCGACCTTCGACGGCACCCGACTCGATATCGGGCCGGTGGGGTCGCACGGCCGGGACAACCTCGCGACCCGCACCGGTGTCACCGTGATCTACCCGGCGCGCGACGTCGGCGACTATTCGCTGCTGGTCGACGGTCGAGCCGAGGTTCCCGAGGACCCCGACGGTTCGGTGTCGGTGACGCCCACCAAGGCGCTGCTGCACCGTCCGGTGTTCGGCGACGACGGGCGTGCGGTCGGCACGGTGCATGACTGCGTGCAGCTCAAAGCGGATTGACAGCTCCCACACCGCGATACGGGTCTAGGGTCGAATCCATGACCTCCGCCGTGGATTTCGACCGCCTCGCCGAGAAACTCGTGGGCCACGAGTACGCCTACCTGATCACCGTCGACGATCAGAACCGTCCGCACCCGGTGCCGGTGATGCCGGTGCTGGACGGCCGCACGGTGCGCATCGGCGCGCTCGGCGGCCGGCGCAGCCGGGCGAATCTGGCCCGCACCCCCGAAGTCACCGTGATGTGGCCGCCTCCGGTACCGGGCGGCTACACCGTGATCGTCGACGGCACCGCCGAGGTGACCGACGCCGGCGAGTTGGCCAGCGTCGCCGTCACCGCCAGCCGGGCGGTGCTGATCCGGATCGCCACGCCCGAATCGCCCGGCGAGACACCGTGTTACAGCGATTGCGTCGATCTCAAGGTCACTGCGCGGGAAGCCTGAGCGGCCGCCCGGCCACCATCAGCACCACGTCGTCACAGGCCGCGGCGATGCGGGCGTTGAGCACCCCGAGCAGGTCCCGGAAGAGTCGACCCGACGCGGTGGCCGGCACCACCCCGCTGCCCACCTCGTTGCTCACCGCCACCACCGCGACCGGGCAGGATCGCCAGGCGGTCACCAACTCGTCGATGTCGGCGTGAACGCCATCCAGCGCGCCGTCGTTCCACACCCCGTGCCGGTCCATCCGGGCGGTCAGCCAGGTGCCCAGGCAGTCCAGCAGCAGCGGGGTCTGCGCGGCGCGTAGCTGTTCGGCGACGTCGGCGGTCTCCACCGTGCGCCAGGAGTCCGGGCGCCGCACCCGGTGCAGGCGCACCCGCTCGGCCCACTCCGGGTCGCCTTCGCGCAGCCCGCCGGTGGCCAGGTAGGTCACTGCCGGCTCGGCGGCCAGCAGCGCCTCGGCGTAGGCGGACTTGCCCGAGCGGGCACCGCCCAGCACCAGGGTGTGAACCGGTCTGCGGGCCATCCCCACTGAAACCACCTCACCGTCGCGTCCCGGGCGGGCTCCCGAATCCGACAGTACGGCAGTCAATTCGGGCTCCGGCGGGTTGTGGTGACTCAGGTGTATCGCGACGACATCGGTGGTCGCGGTGACGGCACCGGATTCGCGCAGTGCGGTCAGCGTCGCGGTGAATGCCGGCAGGTCGTGGTGCTCGGTGCCGTGGTCGGTGAACGTCCCGAAGGTCTCCTCGAGGAACACCGCGTCGTAGGACGCACCGGCCATCGCGGCGTGGGTGGCCTGCGGCAGCGGACCGGTATCGGTGGCCCACAGGATTCGGCGGTCACCTTTGCTCAGGTCGTAGAGCAGGGCGTGCGCGCCCTCGCCGGCGAAGGCCAGGTCGGCGCCGTGCGCGGCTGCCAGCACCCTAACCCGGTAGTCACCGAGTACGACGTCGTCGCCGGGCTGTACCGCCCGGAACGTGACCGGGTCGTCGTCGCCGATCCAGATCCGGCACTGGTCCAGCGCGCTGGCCGGGCCGAGCACCTCCAGGGGGCGGTCGGTGCGCAGCCAGTGGCGCATCAGCAGCGCCATCGGCCCCACATGGTCGGGATGGCCGTGGGTGAACAGGATGTAGCGGACGTCGGCCAGCGTCCGGCCGTGGCGTAGCGCGGCGCGCGGTGCCTCCGGCCCGCAGTCCAGCAGCAGCACGTCGTCGACCAGTGCGGCGGTCTGGGCGCGGATCTCCCCCGCGGCGGCCGCCGCAGCGCAGGAGTCGCACCGGCAGAACGGGTTCGGCCAGCCGTCGGCGCTGCCGGTGCCCAGCAGCAGAATCTCCACTCGCATCTCCCACGTTGACTCTGCATCTACGGCGCAGTCCACTCGCACTTTCCCGCCATAGCTGCAGAGTCAACGTAAACGACGAAGGCCCGACCTGCCGAGGGCAGGCCGGGCCTTGTCGTTCAAACAGTTGTCGTGCAACCCGACTTAGAAGTCCATGCCACCCATGCCACCGGTCGGGTCGCCCGCAGGTGCGGCGGCCTTCTCCGGCTTGTCGGCGACAACGGCCTCGGTGGTCAGGAACAGCGCCGCGATCGAGGCTGCGTTCTGCAGCGCCGAACGGGTCACCTTCACCGGGTCGGCGACGCCGGCCTTGAGCAGGTCCTCGTACTCACCCGAGGCGGCGTTGAGGCCGGTGCCCGAGGCGGAGTTGGCGACCTTCTCGGCGACCACGCCGGGCTCCAGGCCCGCGTTGAAGGCGATCTGCTTCAGCGGAGCCGACAGCGCGACACGCACGATGTTGGCACCGGTGGCCTCGTCACCTTCGAGCTTGAGCTCGTCGAGCGACGGAGCGGCCTGCAGCAGGGCCACGCCACCACCGGCGACGATGCCCTCCTCGACGGCGGCCTTGGCGTTGCGGACGGCGTCCTCGATGCGGTGCTTGCGCTCCTTGAGCTCCACCTCGGTGGCAGCCCCGGCCTTGATCACCGCAACACCGCCGGCCAGCTTGGCCAGGCGCTCCTGCAGCTTCTCGCGGTCGTAGTCGGAGTCGCTGTTCTCGATCTCGGAACGGATCTGGGCCACCCGGCCGGCGATGGCGTCGGAGTCACCGGCGCCCTCGACGATGGTGGTCTCGTCCTTGGTGATGACGACCTTGCGGGCGGTGCCCAGCAGGGCGACGTCGGCGCTCTCCAGCGACAGGCCGACCTCTTCGCTGATGACCTGGCCACCGGTGAGGATCGCCATGTCCTGCAGCATCGCCTTGCGACGGTCACCGAAGCCCGGAGCCTTGACGGCCACGGACTTGAAGGTGCCGCGGATCTTGTTGACGACCAGGGTCGACAGGGCTTCGCCCTCGACGTCCTCGGCGATGATCAGCAGCGGCTTGCCGGACTGGATGACCTTCTCCAGCAGCGGCAGCAGGTCCTTGACGGTCGAGATCTTCGAGCTGACCAGCAGGATGTAGGGGTCCTCCAGGACGGCTTCCTGACGCTCGGCGTCGGTCACGAAGTAGCCCGAGATGTAGCCCTTGTCGAAGCGCATACCCTCGGTGAGCTCCAGCTGCAGGCCGAAGGTGTTGGACTCCTCGACGGTGATGACACCCTCGTTGCCGACCTTGTCCATGGCCTCGGCGATCAGGTCGCCGATGGTCTGGTCGCCCGCGGAGATACCGGCGGTGGCAGCGATCTGCTCCTTGGTCTCGACCTCCTTGGCGGTGGCCAGCAGACCCTCGGTGATCTTCTGCACGGCCTTCTCGATGCCGCGCTTCAGACCGAGCGGGTTGGCGCCGGCGGCCACGTTGCGCAGGCCTTCCTTGACCAGGGCCTGGGCCAGCACGGTGGCGGTGGTGGTGCCGTCACCCGCGACGTCGTCGGTCTTCTTGGCGACCTCTTTGACCAGCTCGGCGCCGATCTTCTCGTACGGGTCCTCCAGCTCGATCTCCTTGGCGATGGACACACCATCGTTGGTGATCGTGGGGGCGCCCCACTTCTTCTCCAGGACGACGTTGCGGCCCTTGGGGCCCAGCGTCACCTTGACCGCGTCGGCGAGGGCGTTCAGGCCCCGCTCGAGGCCGCGACGGGCCTCTTCGTCATACGCAATTTGCTTAGCCATTGCGAAGTGATTCCTCCGGTTAGGGGGTGCACGTCTTGTCGGTCGGGTGCAGTGCCCGCGACGGACGGCGTTGGGTGTGCTCCGCAGGTGCGGCCCCGTGCCTCACCGTCCCGACCTAGCACTCACCGGTCGCGAGTGCCAACGTCATTTTTAGCACTCGCCTATGGAGAGTGCAAGGTCGATCGCGGTGCCCGGTCCGTATAGTCACGCCCAATCCCGGCGATCGCCGTCGTTTCCCCCCAGGGCAGCTCAGGAGTGTTCCGTGGCCACGTGGACTACCAGCGACATCCCCGACCAGAGCGGCCGGGTCGCCGTCGTCACCGGGGCCAACACCGGCCTGGGTTTCGAGACGGCCGCCGCCCTGGCCGCGCACGGCGCCCGGGTGGTGTTGGCGGTACGCGACCCGGATCGCGGCCGGCAGGCCGAGTCCCTCATCCGTCGTCGCAACCCGGACGCCGACGTGTCGGTGCAGCGACTCGACCTGGCGTCGCTGGCCTCCATCCGAGACGCCGCCGCACAGATACGGTCCGCTCATGAGCGCATCGACCTGCTGATCAACAACGCCGGGGTGATGTTCCCGCCCAAGTCGACGACGGTCGACGGGTTCGAGTTGCAGTTCGGCACCAACCATCTGGGGCATTTCGCGCTCACCGGGCTGCTGCTGGACCGGCTGCTGCCGGTCGCCGGCTCCCGGGTGGTGACCGTCAGCAGCATCGGTCACCGATTCCGCGCCGACATCCACTTCGACGACCTGCAGTGGGAGCGCCGCTACAACCGCTTCGAGGCCTACGGGCAGTCCAAGCTGGCCAACCTGCTGTTCACCTACGAACTGCAGCGGCGGCTGGCACCGCACGCGACGACGATCGCGGTGGCCGCGCACCCCGGCGGCTCGAACACCGAGTTGATGCGTCACCTGCCGCGCTGGGCGGCGGCCGGCTATCCGCTGATCGCGCCGCTGTTCCAGGATCCGGCGATGGGCGCCCTGCCGACACTGCGCGCGGCCGCCGACCCGGCGGCGCTCGGCGGGCGGTACTTCGGGCCGGACGGCTTCGCCCAGGGCCGCGGCTACCCGAAGGTGGTGGGCTCCAGCCGCCGGTCGCACGACGTCGCACGGCAACGTCGACTCTGGGCGGTCTCCGAGGAGCTGACCGGCGTGCGCTACCCGGTCGGCTGATCCGGGCCGCTCACACGTCGAGCAGTTGCTCGTAGAACCCGCCGAACCCGCGTTCGGTGTCGGCCAGGTGTATCTCGAGGATCCAGTGGCAGACCCGGCCGGTGGGATCGGTGCGGCGCATCGGCTCGTCGGATCCGGGCGCGACGTAGAAGCGGGCGTCGTCGCCGGAGATCTTCTTGTGCGGGAACTCCCCCAGCAGATGCCCGGCGATCGGCGCGCCGAACCGGTAGCCCTCATCGCGGGCCAGCCCCACGACGTGGTCGTAGAGCTGGGCGCCGGTGACATCCGGGTGCGCCTCGAAGAACTCCCGGCCGCCGTGCCAGACCCGCGGCAGCGCGTCGCGCAGCGCGCACTTGGCCGGGTCGTCGCCGAGCACGAAGGTGCGGCCGAAGTCGGCTTCCCAGTCGGCGAAGATCGGCCCCAGATCCAGGTAGGCGATGTCGTTGTCGACCAGCACCCGGTCCGGCGGGTCGGCGTGGAACGGCAGCAGTGAGTTCTCCCCGGCCCGCACCACCCGCTTATGCCAGTGCCGGGTCACCCCGAACATGTCGGCGGCCAGATCACGGATCTCGTCGGAGAGCGCACGCTCGCCGACCCCCGGACGGACCAGCCCGCGGCGCTCGATCTCGTCGAACAGCGCGGCGGCCTTGGCCTCCGCATCGCGGAGGCGCTCGACGCGGACGGATTCCGGCTCACCCGGGGTGGACACACCGACGATGCTAGCGGCTTGCCCTAGACTCACAGACCGATCAGATAGGAGACCGGGTGCGGGCTGAAGCAGCGCCCAGCACCCGGGCTTTGCGGGGCTGGCAACGCCGGGCTCTGGTGCGGTATCTCACCGCCAAGCCACGAGATTTCCTGATGGTGGCCACCCCCGGCGCCGGTAAGACGACGTTCGCGCTGCGGATCGTCGCCGAACTGCTGGCCGATCGCACCGTCGAGCGGATCACGATCGTGGTGCCCACCGAACACCTCAAGGTGCAGTGGGCGTCGGCGGCCGCGGCGCAGGGCATCGCGCTGGATCCGCGGTTCTCCAACTCCGACTCACAGACCAGTTCGGAGTACCACGGAGTCGTGGTCACCTACGCCCAGGTCGCCAGCCACCCGTCACGGCACCGGGTGCGCACCGAGGCGGCCAAGACACTGGTGATCTTCGACGAGATCCACCACGGCGGCGACGCCAAGAGTTGGGGCGACGGCATCCGGGAGGCGTTCGACGACGCCACCCGGCGGCTGGCGCTGACCGGCACCCCGTTCCGCAGCGACGACAGCCCCATCCCGTTCGTCAACTACGAACCCGACGGCACCGGCCATCTGCGCTCGGTGGCCGACGACAGCTACGGCTACACCGATGCGCTGGCCGACGGCGTGGTGCGCCCGGTGGTGTTCATGGCCTATTCCGGCGAGGCCCGTTGGCGCGACAGTGCCGGCGAGGAGTACTCGGCCCGGCTCGGCGAGCCGCTGACCGCCGAGCACACCGCCCGGGCGTGGCGCACCGCGCTCGACCCGAACGGTGAGTGGATGCCGGCGGTGATCACCGCCGCCGACACCCGGCTGCGGCAGCTGCGCGATGGCGGCATGTCCGACGCGGGCGGCATGATCATCGCCTCGGATCAGAAGACGGCGCGGGCCTACGCCAAACTGCTGACCACCCTCACCGGCGAGGAACCCACCGTGGTGCTCTCCGACGATCCGACCGCCTCGGACAAGATCGAGCAGTTCTCCAAGGCCACCAGTCGCTGGCTGGTGGCGGTGCGGATGGTCTCCGAAGGCGTCGACGTGCCGCGGCTGGCGGTCGGGGTCTACGCCACCAGTGCGTCCACCCCATTGTTTTTCGCCCAGGCCATCGGCCGGTTCGTGCGGTCGCGGCGCCCCGGCGAGACCGCGAGCATCTTCCTGCCGTCGGTGCCGTCACTGCTGGGCCTGGCCAGTGAACTCGAGCAGCAGCGCAATCACGTGCTCGGCAAGCCGCATCGGGAGTCCGAGCGCGATGAATTCGCCGAAGCCGAGCGCCGGCGCGACGAGCCGTCGGAGATGGAGAACGGCTTCGAGTCGCTGGGCGCCGACGCCGAATTGGACCAGGTGATCTTCGACGGCGCCTCGTTCGGCACCGCGACCCCGGCCGGCAGCGAGGAGGAGGCCGACTACCTTGGCATCCCCGGGCTGCTCGACGCCGATCAGATGCGAGATCTGTTGCGGCGCCGCCAGGAAGAGCAGCTGGACCGGCGATCGAAGGCCGTCGCGTCCGGTGGGGCCGGTCCGAACCCGGCGCCGGTGACCACGCACGGACAGTTGCGTGCACTGCGCCATGAGCTCAACGCGCTGGTGTCGGCGGCACACCATCGGCTCGGCAAGCCGCACGGCTGGATTCACAACGAGCTGCGCCGGATCTGCGGCGGTCCGCCGGTGGCCGCGGCCACCTCCGATCAGCTCAAGGCCCGCATCGAGGCGATCCGGCAGCTGTAACCGGTATCGCTCGTTACTGGGAGCTTGTTACCAAACGGCTGCGATGACGCTCCGGGCCCGGATTTAACGGACCAAACATCGTTAAAGTCTCGGGCGGTCAGCTGATCGCATCCGAAAGGGCCTGGGAGATGGCTTTGCCCACCACACCGAATTCGACCGAGCCCCGCCACGTCGCGATGCTCACCCCCGCCCAGATGGCCCAGGCGGCCGAGGACGCGCTGTTCGCCAAGGCCACCTACCCGCCGCACAAGTCGTTCCTGTTGGGACTGACCGCCGGCGGCTACATCGCGCTGGGCTTCATCTTCTACGTCACCAGTCAAGTCGGCGCCGAGACGCTGCCGTGGGGAGTCGCCAAGGTGCTGGGCGGTTTCGTCTTCGCTACCGGCCTGGCCCTGGTGGTGCTCACCGGGGCGGACCTGTTCACCTCCTCGACCATGACACTGACCGCGCGGGCCAGCGGCCGGATCAACACGCGCCAACTGTTGACGAACTGGGTGGTGGTGTACTTCGCGAACTTCCTCGGCGCGCTGACCATGGTCGCGCTGGTCTACTTCGGCGGGAGCTGGCACAACGCGAAGGGCGCCTGGGGTGCGGTGGTGCTCAACACCGCGCTGACCAAACTGCATCACACCTGGCTCGAGGCGTTCTGTCTCGGCGTGCTGTGCAACCTGATGGTCTGCCTGGCGGTGTGGGTGGCCTACGGGGGACGCACCACCACCGACAAGGTGCTGGCGGTGACGATGCCGATCGCGCTGTTCGTGGCCTGCGGATTCGAGCACTGCGTGGCCAACATGTTCATGGTCCCGCTGGGCATCGCGATCCGCGGCGGCGCCGGCGCTGATTTCTGGGCGGCCACCGAGTTGGACCCGGCGAAGTTCGCCGGCCTCACCTGGTCGAATTTCGTCACCGAGAACCTGATCCCGGTGACGCTGGGCAATATCGTCGGCGGCGGGCTGATGATCGGCATCCTGTACTGGACCATCTTCTCGTTCCCGGCCCGCCGAACCCCCGACGCGCCCTAGCCGAAGCGCGCGTCGGGGTTCGGCGTGCCACCCGCGGGTCAGGGCTGGCCGGGTGTTCCGGCCTGCCCCGCGGTGCCGTCGGCGCCATGTGCCCCGGCGGTGCCGTCGGCACCGTCGGCGCCGTCGGCGACAATCGCACCGCTGGGACTGCCCGCGGTCCCGCCGGATCCGCCCGATCCTGCGGCGCCGCCCGCCGCGCCGGCGCCGGCCGTGCCCGCACTTCCGCCGTCACCCGCGGTACCGGCGCCGTCGGCACCGGTGCCGGCGATCCCGCCGTTACCACCGTCGCCGCCATCACCGCCGTCGCCGCCGGCACCGCCATCGCCGCCATCACCGCCGTCACCGCCGATGGACGTCTCGCCGTTGCTGGCAATGCCGCCGCTGCCCCCGTTGCCGCCGACACCGCCGACGTCACCGTCCGCGCCGTTGCCGCCGTCGCCGCCGATCCCGCCGTTGCCGCCGACACCGCTCACCGTTCCGCCGGCACCTCCGGCACCCCCGGCGCCGCCGTTGCTGCCGCCGGTTCCGCTGGCGCCGTCCCCGCCGTTACCGCCTTGGCCGCCGGCCCCGCCCAAGGCATCGCCGACGCCGGAGGTGTCGCCGTAGCCGCCGTCACCGCCGTTTCCACCGGCGGCCCCGGTACCGCCGTTACCGCCGTTACCGCCCGCACCGCCGGTACCGTCACCGCCGGCGCCGACGTCGCCGTTGCCACCGTTGCCACCGTTACCGCCGACGCCGCCGGCACCACCGTCACCGCCGTCACCGCCGATCCCACCGGTGCCGTTGACCCCCGGCTCGCCGTCGAACACCGTGCCACCGAAGCCGCCGTGGCCACCGGCGGCGCCGAGACCACCGTCGCCGCCGTCACCACCGTTGCCACCGATGGCGTCGTCGGTCGGCCCGAAGAACGTGCCACCACTGCCGCCGCGGCCGCCGGCCTGCCCGGGGGTGGCCCCATTGCTGCCGTCACCGCCGTCGGCTCCGATACCGCCGGGCTCCCCCTCACTGGCGGGCACGTCGGTACCGGCGTCGGCGGCCGGCGGGATGTTCTGCGCCGGCGGGTTGCCGCCGGTTCCGTCGACGCCGCGCCCCCCGTTGCCGCCGTTACCGCCGTCGCCGACCAAGCCGGCCGACCCGCCGGCGCCACCGTTGCCGCCGTCCTGGGCGATCGCGCCGTCCTCGGTGTCGACGACCTGACCGTTCGCGCCGTCACCACCGTTGCCGCCGTTGCCGACTGCGGTGGCGGCGGCACCCGCCGCCCCGTCCGCAGCGGTGCTGCTGCCGTCACCGCTGACCCCACCACTGCCGCCGCTGCCGGCGGTACCGGCGTCGCCCGCATTGCCGCCGTCACCACCGTTGCCGGCGGTGTCCGCTGTGCCGCCGGCCGCACCCGCGCCGCCGTCGCCGCCGTCGCCGGCATTACCCGCGGCGCCGCCGTCGCCGCCCCGGCCGCCCGCGCCGGCCGCACCGTCGCTGTACCCGTCGGCCTGGGCCACGCCACCGGCACCACCGTTGCCGCCGGCCGCACCGGTGCCACCGTTGCCGCCGCTGCCGCCGTCGGTGCCGTTGCCGCCGTCGCCACCGGTTCCCGCGTCGGCGTCGGCGCCGTCGGTGCCCTCTACACCGTCGCCACCGGCACCACCGCTACCGCCGTTGCCGCCCGCGCCGCCGGCCCCCGCGTTACCGGCGCCGGCCCCGCCGGCACCGCCGTCACCGCCGCTGCCGCCGCGGCCGCCGTCGGTGCCGTTCCCGCCGTCGATGTCGGTCGCGGTTCCCGCGCTGCCCGCGGCGCCGTCGGCACCGCTGCCGCCGGCGCCACCGTTACCGCCGTCGCCGTACTCACCGCCGTCACCGCCGGCCCCACCGTTGCCACCGATCGCGCCGGCCGCCGCGTCGGCGTCGGTCGCCGCGTCGTAGCCGTCACCGCCGTTGCCGCCGTTACCGCCGCCGCCGCGGGTTCCGTCGCTACCGCCGGCGCCGAACAGGGTCGCTCCAGTGCCCCCGGCGCCCCCGGTGCCGGGGGCCGCGCCGCTGCCGCCGTTGCCGCCGTTGATGTTCGTCGCCGTCCCCGCTGCTCCCGCACCGCCGTTGCCCGCCGCCCCACCGGCACCGCCGTTGCCACCGATGCCCAACAGCGACGAGCCGGCGCCACCGTTGCCGCCGTTGCCGCCGTTGGTTCCGTTGCCGCCGTTGCCGTCTCCGTTGGTGAAGGACCCGGCGGCTCCGGTGTAGCCCGCGCCGCCGATGCCGCCGTCGCCGCCGTTGCCCACCGCTCCCATACCGAAGAAGTCCTGGGCCTGACCCGACGAACCGCCGTCGCCGCCGTTGCCGGCCGCCAGGGTCGCGGTGGCAGCACCGCCGTCGCCGCCGCGGCCGCCGTGACCCCACATCTCGCCGCCGTGACCGCCGTTGCCGCCGTCGGCGCCCAGGCCGCCGGCACCGCCGTCACCGCCGTTGCCCCAACCACCGGCATGACCGCCGTTACCGCCGGCCACCCCCTCGACGTCCGAGGTCCAGCCGTTGCCGCCGTCGCCGAACCACAGCCCACCGGTCTGGCCGTCGACGCTGTCCTCGGTGCCGTCGGCACCGTTGCAGATCAGGCCGCACGCTCCCTCGGTCAGCGGCGCGAACAGCGCATTGATCACGCCGTTGACCTGGGCCCCGAAGTCGGAGTTGATCCAATCCTGCAGGCTGTCGTGCAGGGGCGTGTAGAAGTAGGTGTCCCACATCTGGGCCAGTTCCGCTCCGGATTCGTCGGCGGCGCCGGCGATCCCGTCGGAGTCGCCGAACAGGGCGTCGAACCCGCCGGACGGCGCGCTCCAGGAAGTGGGGTCCAGCAGATCGGTCAGGAAGTCGTCGATGTCGGCCTGTGCCACCGGCGCCGCGCTCAACGGCATCAGGCCGAACGCCAGGAACGCCCCCGCCGACGCGGCGGCACCCATGGCCCGTTCCCGTCGACCCGCCCCCGCCCGGCCGGACCGCACTTCACGCCGAGAACCACTCATCCCTGCACCCCTATCTGCGATAGAAAACTCAGCCAAATATTAGTTAGGGACCATAAATGATGTTATGCCGACCCCGGGTCGCTTTGCCGAATTCAGCCCGTCGCCGCTTGGCGCCGGCCCCGCCCGAGGCGCGCTCCGGCGCACTGTTAGCGCCAAAAGTGCTTGAGTCGAACAACATTGACGCGACACGCGCCGCACGAAATCTGCCGCTTCGCCCGAGTCCGCGGGTAGCCTCTTTGCGCTTCAGTGCCCCCAGGCGAATTTAACGTGCACGCCGATTTACTATGCGATTCTCAGATTCCGCCTTAGCGCATAATCTTCCACGAAGGGCCTTCGATTGGCCCGATCCGGCGCCGCGTCGCTAGCGCACCCAGTGACTGCCCGCCACCCACGGCGAGGCTTCGGCCGCCACCGACCAGGCCCACTCCGCGGGCACGTCGATCACCCGGTAGGCCTTGACGCCCGCGGCGGTCGCCGCGATCAGGGTGGCCACCCCGGCCCGGCGCTGAAACCAGCTCTGTCGGACCGTCCAGCCGACGATGCCCGCGGTTTCGATGCAGTACCGGCGCTGCTCCCAACTGCCGGTACGGGCGGTCAGCCACCGCGAGTCGACCCGATGCCCCAGGGCTCGCACCCGGTCGGCGGCCAGCAGCGCCGCGCCCACCGTCAATGCCGCCCACGTCGGCCAACCCCAGGACGGGGCCACTCCGACCACCTGCGCGACGAGCAGACCGATCCCTGCCGCCGCCGGCAGCAGCAGGGCCCGGGTCCAGCGCCTACGGGTGGCCGCCGGGCCGTGCCGGCGCAGTGGGCCGGCGACCACCACCCGATCTCCCACCAATCCGGTCAGCACCTCCTCGGCGGTGGCGCGGGGACAGGGCGGCAACAGGATCGAGGACTCGCCTTCACCGTTGACACCGGTCATCGCCGCATCCAGCCGGGCGCCGCCGAACAGACGCACCAGCAGCGGTCGACGCAGGGTGCCGCCACGCAGCCGACGCATGTCGTAGTTGTGCTCGCGCACCCGCAGCATGCCGTAGCTCAGCGCCAGCACGTCGCCGTGCGCACCGGAACGCCTGGACAGCACCAGGTTTCCGTAGGTCACCAACGAGCGCAGCACGGCCAACAGCATCGAGATCACCACCAGCAGGGCGGCCAGCACCGCGATGCCCTGCTGGACGCCGAACCGTTCGGCGGCCAGCACCCAGGAGCCGGTCACCGGCGAATCCTGCAGGGCCGCCCAGACTCCGCTCTGCAGCAGCGCGCCCACCGCCGCGGCGACCATCACCAGCCCGGACAGGCTCAGCGGGCTGTAACGCAGCCACGACGGCTGCCACCGGGCCAGCACCTTCGAGCGCGCCGGCGCCGCCGTGCGCTCGGGCTGTCCGGTGTGCGCCAGCAGCGCCGCACGCAATACCGGCACCTGGGTGCTGTCGACCGCGTTGAGTTCGAAGGCGCCGTCACCGGCGGCGTGTTGGCCGGTGCTGACCCGCAGCACCGTCAGACCCAGCAGCCGGTGCAACAGCCGGGCGTCGGTCTCCACCGAGCGAATCCGGTTGCGCGGCACCGAGAGCACCTTGCGGCCCAACAAGCCCGTCCGCAACTGCACCCGGCCTTCGGGGTCGGGGTCGATGCGGTAGCTGGTGGTGAACCAGCGCGTCACACCCACGACGGCGATCACGCCGATCACCACCGGCAGCCAGAACCTGTTATCGGTCGCCGAGCCGAACACCACCACCGCGATCAGCAGCGGCAGTTCGCGCAGCGCCTCGTGCAGCGGATGCACCAGCAGCATCCGCGGGCTCAGCCGCAGCCAGCCCGGCTCCCGGGCCATCAGGTGGCGTCCTCGATGCCCAGGGCGGCGCTGTCGGTCAACTGCGCCACCACCCAGTCGGCGACCGCGGTGTCCAACGCCACGATGTGCACCGCGCCCGCCGACGACGCGGTGGTCACCCGCACGTTGGCCAACCCCAACAGGCGGTCCAGCGGTCCCCGGTAGGTGTCGACGGTCTGTACCCGCGAGATCGGTGCGATCCGGCGCTCCTGCACCAGCCAGCCGGTGCGGGTGTAGACCGCCTGATCGCTGATGTCCCAGCGGTGTACGCGATAACGCCACAGCGGCGCGACCACCGTCGAGACCACCAGTCCCAGTGCGGTGACGACGAGCGCGCCGACGTGCAGCCAGGCGAACCGCTCGTCGGCGACCGCCCAACCCAGTTGCAGCACGGCCAGGATCAGCCAGGGCACCGCGCCGATCATCGCCCAGACCAGCGGGGCACGGGAACTGGGAGGATTGGTGGGATCGACCAGGGTGATCGCCGTCGGGCGGTCTGCGTGCTCGGCCATGTAGGAGAGGATGTCAGGACTCGGGACGGACCGCATCGTCGCGGGCGTGCGTATCGTTTGATGCATGGGTGTCCGGAGCAGGTGGACGGCTTCCGACGTACCGGATCAGACCGGCCGCGTCGCGGTAATCACCGGCTCCAATACCGGAATCGGCTATCCCACCGCCCTCGCACTCGCCAAGCACGGTGCGACGGTGGTGCTGGCGGTGCGGGACGCCGACAAGGGCGCCGCGGCAGCCGACCGGATCAGGCGATCCTGCCCGCAGGCAGCGGTGGAAGTGCAGCCACTGGATCTGAGTTCACTGGAGTCGGTCCGCGCCGCCGCTGCCGCACTGAAAAGCGCCCACCGGCGCATCGACCTGCTGATCAACAACGCCGGCGTCATGTACACCCCCAAGCAGACCACCGTCGACGGGTTCGAATTGCAGTTCGGCACCAATCATTTGGGACATTTCGCGCTGACCGGACTGTTGCTACCGCAGCTGATCCGGGTCAAGGGTTCCCGGGTGGTGACGGTCAGCAGCATGGCGCATCGGATCATGGCGGCGATCCACTTCGACGACCTGCAGTGGGAGAACGGCTACAACCGGATCGCGGCCTACGGGCAGTCCAAACTGGCCAATCTGATGTTCACCTACGAGCTGCAGCGGCGGCTGGCCGCCAAGCGCAAGCCGACCATCGCGGTGGCGGCGCATCCCGGCACCGCCAACACCGAGCTGACCCGCTATCTGCCGCCGTTCTTCCGGCCCGCCGACCGACTGCTGATGCCGTTGGTCATCCAGAGCGCCGCCATGGGCGCGCTGCCGACGTTGCGGGCCGCCACCGATCCCGAGGTCACCGGCGGCCAGTATTACGGCCCGGGCGGCATCGGCGAGCAGCGCGGACATCCCAAACCGGTCGAAGCGAGCAGGCAGGCGCACGACATCGAGTTGCAGCAGCGACTCTGGGCGGTCTCGCAGGAGCTGACAGGAATCCGTTTCCCCGTCTAGGCCAGACTGTCGACATGCGTTCCGTCGAAGAGCACCAGCGGGCCGTCGCCGACCTGATCCAGGGCCGCCCGCCGATCACGGTCCCCCTGTCCGACGCCGAGGGCCTGGTGCTGGCCGCCGACGTGATCGCTCCGATCTCACTGCCGGTCTTCGACAACTCCGGCATGGACGGTTACGCGGTGCTGGCCGACGACATCGCCTCGGCAACTCCCGAAGCGCCGGTGCGGTTGCCGGTGACCGAGGACATCCCGGCCGGGCGCACCGACATCCCGACGCTGACGCCGGGCACCGCGCACCGCATCATGACCGGCGCACCGCTGCCCTACGGCGCGGACGGGGTGATCCCGGTCGAGTCCACCGACGGCGGTGTGGACACCGTGGCGATCAGCGCCGCCACCGCCCGGGGTCGCCACATCCGCCGGGCCGGCGGCGACGTCGCCGAGGGCTCGACGGTGCTGTGGGCCGGGCAACGGGTCAGCGCGCCAGCCGCCGGGCTGGTCTCGGCGCTGGGCCTGGCCGAACTCACCGTGCGTCCCCGGCAGCGGGTGCTGGTCATCTCCACCGGCACCGAGCTGATCAAGCCGGGCACACCGCTGCAACCGGGCCAGATCTACGAATCCAACGGGGTGATGCTGGCCGCCGCGGTCCGCGAGGCCGGCGCCGAGGTGGTGGGCGCGGTCACCGTCGCCGACGACACCGCCGCGTTCACCGGGGTGCTGGACCGTTACGGCGTGCGCGACGGCGCGGTGGATCTGATCATCACCAGCGGCGGGGTCAGCGCCGGCGCCTACGAGGTGGTCAAGGACGTCTTCGGCCGTGACGGCGACCAGGGCGTGCACTTCGTCAAGGTGGCGATGCAGCCCGGCATGCCGCAGGGCATCGGTCGGGTCGGGCATGCCGCGATCGTGACGCTGCCCGGCAACCCGGTCAGCGCCCAGGTGTCCTTCGAGGTCTTCGTGCGGCCGGCGCTGCGCCGCGCCATGGATCTCCCCCATCCGGAGCGCCCGCGCCGCACCGCGGTGCTCAGCGAGAAGCTGGTGTCGCCGGCCGGCAAGCGGCAGTTCCGTCGCGGCCTGCTCGACTACGAGACCGGGACGGTCACCAACTACGGCCCGCCGGCCTCCCATCACCTGCGGTACCTGGCGTCGGCGAACTGTCTGCTGGACATCGCCGACGAAGTGACCGAATTGCCGCCGGGGACCGAGGTGGAGGTCTGGGACCTGACCGGGTGAGTCCGACGCTGACCCCGCCGGGTGTCACCGGCAGCTTCTAAGATGGCCCAATGGCCCGACGCCCCCGCGCAGCAGATGATCCCGGCGGCCTTCGACATCTGATCGAGCTGGTGCGCTCGACGGTGCCGCCGATGCACCCCGCCGGTCTGCCGTTCGTCGGCGGAGCGCTGGGGCTGGCATTGGTGGGTCACCGGCTGCCGTGGCTGCGTGGCGCCGGTCTGGTGGCCGCGGGTGCCTGCGCGGGATTCTTCCGGCATCCGCATCGGGTGCCGCCGACGCGTCCCGGCGTGGTGGTCGCGCCCGCGGACGGCGTGGTCTGCCTGGTCGATACCGCTCCTCCGCCCCCGGAACTGGACCTGCCCGACGCACCGCTGCAGCGCATCAGCATCTTCATGTCGGTCTTCGACGCGCACGTGCAGCGCGCCCCGGTCGGCGGCGAGGTGCTCGAGGTGCTGCACCGGGCCGGCCGGTTCGGGTCGGCGGACCGCCCCGAGGCCACCGAGGACAACGAACGCAACAGTGTGCGCATCCGCACCGCCGGCGGCGCCGAGGTGATCGCCGTGCAGGTCGCGGGATTGGTCGCGCGCCGCATCCGCTGCGATATCCGGCCCGGCGATCATCTGGCGATCGGTGACACCTACGGCTTGATCCGGTTCGGGTCGCGACTGGACGTCTACCTGCCGGTGGGCACCCGGCCGCTGGTCGGTATCGGCCAGCGCATGGTTGCCGGCGAGACCGTGTTGGCCGAGCTGTCATGACGAAGTCAGCCCTCCCGGACCGCGCCACGGACCGCCCCCGGGTGGGGCTGCACATCCTGCCCAGTTCCATGACGGTGCTGGCGATCTGCGCCGGCCTGACCTCGATCAAGTACGCCCTGGACGGGCAGCCGCACCTGGCGATGGCCCTGATCGCGGCGGCGGCCATCCTCGACGGCCTGGACGGGCGGGTGGCGCGGATCCTCGACGCCGAGTCCCGGATGGGCGCCGAGATCGATTCGCTGGCCGACGCGGTCGACTTCGGGGTGGCGCCGGCGGTGGTGATCTATGTGACGCTGCTGTCCACGCAGCCGGCGGGCTGGATCGTGGTGCTGCTGTATGCGGTCTGTGTGGTGCTGCGCCTGGCCCGCTTCAACACGCTGCTCGACGACGCCACCCTGCCCGCCTACACCCGGGAGTTCTTCGTCGGGATGCCGGCGCCGGCCGGGGCGATCACGCTGCTGGGCCTGCTGGCCGCCAAGCTGCAGTTCGGCGAGGGTTGGTGGACGTCGCAGTGGTTCACCTGCGCCTGGGTGGTGGGGACCTCGATGATGCTGGTCAGCCGGATCCCGATGCGCAAGATGCACGCGGTGGCGGTGCCGCCGCATCTGGCGGCGGTGCTGCTGGCGGTGCTGGCCCTGGTGGCGGCCGCGGCGTTCCTGTTCCCCTACGTGCTGGTGCTGGTGCTGATCGTGGCCTACCTGTGCACCATTCCGTTCTCGATCCGCAGCCAGCGCTGGGTGGCGGCGCATCCGGAGGCCTGGGAGGACGCCCCCAAAGAACGACGCGCCGCCCGGCGGGCGATCCGCCGGGCGCAGCCGAGTCGCCGTCCCGGGGTACGGCGCATCCGGCGGCCCAACGGGCAGTCGATGGCCCGGCTGCGGCTGCGCAAACCCGGGCGGTAGCGGCGCGGTCAGCGCGGGCAGTAGTCCCGCGTCGCCGCGGACAGCGCCTGCCGGTAGAACTCCTCGAGATGATGTGCGTCGCCGACGGTTCGGGTCGCGGCGTCCAGTTCGGCGGCGCAGTCCGCGGAGTGCAGCAGCTCCCAGTGTGCCCCGATCTGGGCGAGCATGGCCCGGTTGAATCCGTCGATGCGGGCCCGGGAGTCCGCCAGTTCGGGGCCGGTCTGCGGGGCGGCGTCGGGATCCCGGGTCCACTGGTCGAATCGGTGGTGCTCGGCGGCTTCGGTCGCCGCGATCTGGTCGGTGAAGATCCGCCGCACATAGTCGGGGTCCAGGCCCGCGCCGGCGGCGTCGGCGGTCAGCGCCTCCAGTTGTCGGGCGACCCGGGCCGGATCCTCGATGGCGGCTCCGGTCCGCCATTTGACGGCCGCCACGTCGTCGGCGACCAGTAGCCGTTGGGCGGCGGCGTCGACGAGTTCGGTCAGTGGCGGCGGGTCGTCGGCGCGGGCCGCCGGTACCGCGGCGAGCAGGGCGACCACGCCGATCGCCGACGTCAGCCCCGCTGCGTATGTCGATAATGACCGCATGGGTTCTATTGAAGAGCACCGGAACGGCGACGCTTCCCGGGCCTCCTCCCGGCACCTGACGCTGATCGCCCGGCTCAACACCTCCGCCGTCGACGCCCGTCGCGGCGTGGTACGGCTGCACCCCGAAGCCGTTGCGGCCCTGGGCATCCGGGAATGGGATGCGGTGTCGCTGACCGGTTCCCGTACGACGTCGGCGGTGGCCGGCCTGACCGGACCCGACGCTCCTGCCGGAGTGGCGCTGCTCGACGACGTGACGTTGTCCAACGCCGGACTGCGGGACGGGACCGAGGTGGTGGTGTCCGCGGTGACGGTCTACGGCGCCCGGTCGGTGACCCTGAGCGGTTCGGCGCTGGCCGCCCAGACCCTGTCGCCGACCACGCTGCGCCAGGCCCTGCTGGGCAAGGTGATGACCGTCGGCGACGCGGTGTCCCTGCTGCCGCGCGATCTGGGCCCGGGCACCTCGACGTCGGCGGCCACCTCGGCGTTGGCATCGGCGGTGGGCATCAGCTGGACCTCGGAGTTGTTGACGGTCACCGGGGTGGACCCGGCCGGCCCGGTCAGTGTGCAACCGAATTCGCTGGTGACCTTCGGCGACGGCAGTCCGGCACCGGTGGCGACGACCGCCAAGTCCGTCGCTCCGGCCCGGATCGCCATCGACGAGCTCAAGGGCTGCGAGGCGCAGGCGGCCAAGCTCGCCGAATGGCTCAAGCTGGCCCTCGACGAACCGCAACTGCTCAAGACCCTGCAGGCCGGGACGAATCTGGGGGTGTTGGTGTCGGGTCCGGCCGGTGTCGGCAAGACCACGCTGGTGCGTGCGGTCTGCGAGGGGCGCCGTCTGATCGAGTTAGACGGCCCCGAGGTCGGGGCGCTGGGCGCCGATGACCGGCTGGCCGCGGTCCGTGCGGCGGCCGGGCGGGTCTGCGACGGCGGCGGGGTGCTGCTGATCGCCGATGTGGACACCCTGCTGCCCGAGCCGGCCGAGCCGGTGGCGACGCTGATCCTGGCCGAGTTGCGCAACGTGGTGGCCACCGAGGGGGTGGCGTTCGTTGCGACCTCGGCGCTGCCGGATCGCGTCGATCCGCGGTTGCGGGCACCGGAGCTGTGCGATCGGGAGATCCGGTTGAGCCTGCCCGACGGCGCGACCCGGGCGGCCCTGCTGACCACCTTGCTCGTCTCGGTGCCCACCGCGGAGCTGAGTTTGAGCGAGATCGCTGAGCGCACACCGGGTTTCGTTGCCGCGGACCTTGCCGCCCTGGTGCGGGAGGCGGCGTTGCGGGCGGCATCGCGGGCCAGCGACACCGAGGAGGAGCCTCAGCTCACCCAGGAAGACCTGGTCGGGGCACTCAGCGTCATCCGCCCGCTGTCCCGCTCGGCGGCCGCCGAGGTGTCGGTCGGTTCGGTCACCCTCGACGACGTGGGCGACATGGTGGCCACCAAACAGGCGTTGACCGAGGCGGTGCTGTGGCCGTTGCAGCACCCGGACACGTTCACCCGGCTCGGCGTCGAGCCGCCGCACGGGGTGCTGCTCTACGGCCCGCCCGGATGCGGCAAGACCTTCGTGGTGCGCGCCCTGGCCGGGTCCGGCCGGGTCAGCGTGCATGCCGTCAAAGGCGCGGAGTTGATGGACAAGTGGGTGGGTAGCAGCGAACGCGCGGTGCGGGATCTGTTTCAGCGGGCCCGCGACTCCGCGCCGTCGCTGGTGTTCCTCGACGAGATCGACGCGCTGGCGCCGCGGCGCGGGCAGAGCTTCGACTCGGGCGTGACCGACCGGGTGGTGGCGGCGCTGCTCACCGAACTCGACGGCGCCAACCCGCTGCGTGACGTGGTGGTGGTGGGCGCCACCAACCGTCCCGATCTGATCGATCCGGCGCTGACCCGGCCGGGCCGGCTGGAGAAGCTGGTGTTCGTCGAACCGCCGGACGCCGATGCCCGCCGGGCGATCTTGAAGGTGGCCGGGAAATCGGTGCCGCTGCATGCCGACGTCGATCTCGACGCGCTGGCCGCCGACCTGGACGGCTACAGCGCCGCGGACTGTGTGGCACTGTTGCGCGAGGCTGCGCTGACCGCGATGCGTCGCGATATCGACGCCGCCGACGTCACCACCGGAGACGTCGCCGCTGCCCGCGAAAACGTGCGCCCCTCACTGGATCCCGAGCAGGTCGACGCGCTGCGCGCCTTCGCCGACAACCGGTAGCGTCGCGGCCGTCAGGAGATCTCGGCCAGGGTGGCCAGCCGCGACAGTGACGCGGCAAGCGTTGCGGCCGTGGTGGCCTGCGCCCGCGGCAGCCGGTTCGGGTCGGTCAGCGCCGACCAGTCGTAGATGTGGGTGACCCGGGTGCGCGCCGGCCCCACCGGTTCGAGCTCCCACCGCCACAGGTGCCCGGCCGGCGGACGGCCGGGATCGGCGGGACGCCAGGCGATGCGGCGGGCCTCCTCGAATTCGACGACGTGGTTCTCCCGGATCCCGCCGGTCGTCAGCTCCATCGTGAAGACGTCGCCGACGGCATGAACCCGTTGTCCCGGTGCGGCTTCGGCGAGGTTGGCGTTGCCGTCCCAGCGCGGCTGCCACGCCGGGTCGGCGATGTAGCCGAAGATCCGTTTCGCCGACGCTCCGATCACCCGAGTGGAACTGACAACCTTGACCGGCAGCGGCGAGCCGACCCGGTGCAGGGTGCCCTCGGGATCGACATAGCCGAACTCCCTGAGCCGGTAGTCGGTGTCGGCCGGTTCGATGAAATATCCCGGAACCCCCGAGGCCGTCCACTCCGCGAAGAGCGCATCGGCATCGTCGACGTAGATGTAGACGCTGGCGGCGGTGCGTTTCGGATCATGTTCGGCCCATTCGGAGATGTGCAGCGACACCGCGCCACGATCGGCGAATCCGTATCGCGCCGGACCGTTGTAGGCCCGGACGGTGAAGCCCAGCAGTTCGTAGCGCTGCAGCGTGCCGTCAAGGTCTCGCACTCCGATGATCGGGGCGACCGAGGTGAACTCGATGTCGGCCATAACGCCAGGTTACGTCGGTTCGCCACGGGTCAATCGCCGGTGTCCCGACCGTATGCCTCGGTGAGCCGGTACACCGCCCGTTCCAGGCTGGGCAGTACCTCGGTGATGGCGATCTCGCCGGCGACGAACCGCGCGGACAGCCCATAGACCAGGTTGGTGATGATGATGTCCAGGTCGGCGATGAAGGCGTCGTCGACGTCGGCGAGCAGCGCCTGCGCGGCCGGCACCACCACATCGAAGCCACGCCGGGCCAACTGTTCGCCGCCCGGCGCCGAGCGGGCCCGCACATAGGCGGCCAGGATCGCCGGATGGCGTTCCCACGGCTCGAAGATGGTGCGGTACAAGCGCATCAGCGCCGCATACACCGATTCGCCGGGCTCGCGGGCATGCGGTGCGATCCCGGAGTAGCGATGCCGGGCCATCCAGGTGTCCAGGGCGGCCAGGATCAGCTCGTCGCGGGTGGCGTAGCGCTTGTAGATGGTCGCCAGGGACACCCGGGCCCGTCGGGCGACTTCCCGCAGTTGCACCGCGTCGTAGCCCTGCGATTCAAGGATCTCGACGACGATGCCCAGAATCCGTTCTTCCGGCCCGTCCAATGAACCCCCTTGTCGACGTTGAGTAACACGGTTACTGTACCCGCATGGGTTCACTCGACGGGAAAGTCGCGTTCATCACCGGGGTGGCGCGCGGCCAGGGCCGCAGCCATGCGGTGCGCCTGGCCGCCGACGGCGCCGACATCATCGGCGTGGACATCTGCGCCGACATCACCTCCAACGGGTATCCGATGGCGACCCGCGAGGAACTCGACGAGACCGTCGCCCTGGTGGAGGCCGCGGGCGGCAAGATGGTGGCCTCGGTCGCCGACGTCCGCGACTTCGCGGCGCTCAAGACGGCACTGGACGCCGGGGTCGAGCGGTTCGGCCGCCTCGACATCGTCTGCGCCAACGCCGGTATCGCCGCGATGGCGTTCCGCGAACTCACCGACGACGAAGACCTGCAGATGTGGACCGACGTGATCGACGTGAACCTGGTCGGTTCGTTCCACACCGCCAAGGCCGCCATCGGCCACCTGATCGCCGGGGGCCGCGGCGGGTCGATCGTGTTCACCAGTTCGACCGCCGGGCTGAAAGGCTTCGGCGGCCTGCAGGGCGGCGGCCTGGGTTATGCCGCCTCCAAGCACGGCATCGTCGGCCTGATGCGCACCCTGGCCAACGCCCTTGCACCCCATAGCATCCGGGTCAACACAGTGCACCCGACAGCGGTCAACACCATGATGGCGGTCAACCCCGCGATGACGTCCTTCCTGGAGAACTACCCGGATGGCGGTCCGCATCTGCAGAACCCGATGCCGGTCGGGATGCTCGAACCCGAGGACATCAGCGCGGCGATCTCCTACCTGGTCTCCGACGCCGCCCAGTACGTCACCGGGGTCACCTTCCCCGTCGACGCCGGCTTCTGCAACAAGCTATGACCGGGCGGGTATCGGGCAAGCGGGTGCTGGTGACCGGCGCCGCCCGCGGGATGGGCCGCAGCCACGCCGTCCGCCTGGCCGAAGAAGGCGCCGATCTGATCCTGGTCGACATCTGCGCATCGCTGCCGGAGATCGACTATCCGCTGGCCGGCACCGAAGACCTCGACGAGACCGCGGACCTGGTGCGGCAGTTGGGTCGCCGCGCGGTCACCCACGTCGTCGACGTCCGGGACGCGGCCGCGCTCACCGCGGCGGTCGAGGACGGAGTGGCGCAACTGGGCGGGCTGGACGCCTCGGTCGCCAACGCCGGGGTGATCACCGGCGGCACCTGGGACACCACCACCGGCGAGCAGTGGCGCACCGTGGTCGACGTCAACCTGATCGGCACCTGGAACACCTGCGCTGCGGCGTTGCCCCATCTGGTCGACCACGGCGGCAGCCTGGTCAATATCAGTTCGGTCGCCGGGATCAAGGGCAGCCCGTTGCACACCCCCTACACCGCGTCCAAGCACGGCGTGGTCGGCATGAGCCGGGCGCTGGCCAATGAGCTTGCCGGGGTGAACGTCCGGGTCAACACGGTGCATCCGACCGGGGTGGAGACCGGGATGCGACCGGACGCGCTGCACGCCCTGCTGCACGGGTCGCGGTCCGACCTGGGCCCGATCTTCCAGAACGCTCTGCCGATCGTGATGACCGAGGCCCGCGACGTCAGCAACGCGGTGTTGTTCCTGGTCTCCGACGAGTCCCGGCATGTGACCGGGCTGGAGTTCAAGGTGGATGCCGGTGTCACCATCCGATGAGCCCGGGCGCGGCGCCCGCGCCTTCGCCGAATTGATGGGCAGGCCCGCACCCGGTGCGGCCGGCGCCGCGGCGGGGACCCTGCTGGATTTCGTCTTCGCCGAGGTCTGGCGACGCCCCGGGTTGAGCCGCCGCGATCGGTGGTTCGTGGCGCTGCCCTGCGTCGCGGCGGCCGACACCGAAGTGCCGTTACGCGAGCACATCCATGCCGCGCTGGTCGGCGGCGACCTGACCATCGACGAAATGCGGGAGACCGTCCTGCATTTCGCGGTCTACTCCGGCTGGCCCAAGGCCTCGCAGTTCAGCATGACCGTCGACGAGGTGTGGGCGCGCATCCACACCGAGCGCGGCGATCCCGTCCCGCCCCCGACGCCACTGCTGCCGTTGACCACCCCCAGCGATCCCGAAGAACGGCTGCGTACCGGCGAGCAGGCCTTCCGTGACGTCAACTGCCTGCCCTTCGTCCCGACCCGCGACGACCCGTATTCGGGCGCGGGCATCTTGAATTTCGTCTTCGGGGAGATGTGGCTGCGCCCGGGGCTCGGCATGAAGGAGCGCCGGCTGATCACCGTGGCGTGTGTGGCGTTTCAGGACGCGCCGTACCCGATCATGAGCCACGTCTATGCCGCCCTGAAGAGCCGAGACGTATCGTTCGACGAGATCGACGAGGTGGCCCTGCATTTCGGCGCCTACTACGGATGGGCGAAGGCGTCCCGGCTGATGGAATCCATCGAGGAGCAGAAGCAGCGAGTCGCCGCCGAGTGGGCCGCCGAAAGCACCCCATGACACTGCCCCGCGAACCGGTCGGACTGCTGATCGGCGATGCCCGGATCACCGCATCGTCGGCGTCATCACATGCACACATCTATCCGGCAACCGGCCGACCGAACGCCACCGTCACGCTGGCGGGCCACGCCGAGATCGACCATGCGGTACGCGTCGCCGGCGAAGCACAGCGGGAATGGATTGCGCTGACGGTCGACCGGCGTCGCGACCTGCTGATCGACCTCGCCGATGCGGTGCACCAGCACCTCGAGGAACTCGCGGTGCTCAACGTCCACGACTACGCGGTTCCGATGTCGTTCGCCGGGAACGCGATCCTGCTGGAGCGATTCCTGCGCCACTTCGCCGGCTACGTCGACAAGCCGCACGGTTCGAGCACGCCGGTGGACGGCTCTTTCGACGTCAACCTGGTCGAACGCGAGCCGTACGGCGTGGTCGGTGTCATCGCCCCGTGGAACGGTGCGCTGGTGGTCGCCGGATCGTGCGTCGCCCCCGCGCTGGCTGCCGGAAACGCGGTGGTGTTCAAGCCTTCTGAGCTGGCACCGCTGGCCGCGCTGCGTTTCGGTGAGCTGTGCCTGAAGGTGGGCCTACCGCCCGGCCTGGTCAACGTGGTGCCGGCCGCCGCGGAAGGCGGTGACGCACTGGTGCGCCATCCCGGGATCGGCAAAATCCATTTCACGGGCGGGGATGCGACCGCTCGCGCGGTGCTGCAGGCCGCCGCGGCCAACCTCACCCCGGTGGTCACCGAACTCGGCGGCAAGTCCGCGAACATCGTCTTCGCCGACGCCGATCTGGATGCGGCGGCCGTCATGGCCGCACACCAGGGGCCGCTGATGCAATCCGGGCAGAGTTGCGCCTGCGCCAGCCGAATCCTGGTACACCACTCGATCTATGACGCTTTCGCCGCGAAATTCCTGGCGGTGATCGGCCATACCCACATCGGCGACCCGTTCGATCCGGAAGTGACGTTCGGTCCGGTCGTCAGCGAGCCCGCGGCCGACCGCATCCTCGGCATGGTCGAGCGCGCTGCCGCCGATGGCAGCGGCGAACTGCTGACCGGCGGCCGGCGACTCGGCGGTGATCTCGCGGCCGGTTACTACATCGAGCCGACGGTCTTCGGCGACGTCGACAACTCCGCACCGCTGGCCCAGAACGAGACGTTCGGCCCGGTGGTGTCGCTGATCAGGTTCGGCGACGACACCGACGCGGTGCGTATCGCCAACGACAGCCGATACGGGCTCAACGCGTTCGTGCACACCCGAGATCTGCAGCGCGCCCACCGGGTCGCCCGGCAACTGGAGGCCGGCTCGGTGTGGGTCAACACCTTCAGCGATATCGCGCCGCAGGGCCCCTACGGCGGTTACAAGCGGAGCGGATTCGGGCGTACCGGCGGTGTCGAAGGACTGCACGAATTCCTGCGGGTCAAGAACATTCGTATCGGGATAGGCTGAACAGCAGCTACAGCTGCGTGTACACCGATTTGGTCTGCAGGAAGCTCTCCACGCCGTCGCGACCCCACTCGTGGCCCCACCCGGACTGCTTGTAGCCGCCGAAGGGCACCGAGTGGTCGAAGATCATCTGGCAGTTCAGCGAGACGGTTCCCGCCCGCAGTCGCTTGGCCAGCCGGTGGGCGCGGCCCAGGTCATTGGTCCACGCGGTGGCGGCCAGGCCGTACTCGGAATCGTTGGCCAGCGCGACGGCTTCGTCGTCGTCCTCGAACGGCAGCACCGTGACCACCGGCCCGAAGATCTCTTCCTGATACAGCCGCATGCCGGGGTCGACGTCGGCCAGCACGGTCGGGTGTACGAAATAGCCGCGGCGATCCAAGCGGTGCCCGCCGGTGATGACCTCGACCCTGTCGCGCTTGCCCTCGTCGATGAATCCCATCACCCGGTTGAGCTGCTTCTCGCTGATCAGCGGTCCTATGACGGCACCGTCATCCTTCGGCCCACCCAACTGAAGATTGTTGGCCACCATGGCGATTCCCTCGACCACTTGGTCGTAGACGCCGCGCTGCACAAAGATCCGCGACCCACAGATACACCCCTGGCCGGAGTGGATGAAGATGCCCATCGCGGCCGTCGTGATAGCCGTGTTCAGGTCGGCGTCGTCGTAGATCAACACCGGCGACTTACCGCCGAGTTCGAGGCTGACACGCTTGAGGTTTCCCGCCGACGCCGTAACGATCCGCCTGCCGACCTCGGTGGACCCGGTGAAGGCGATCTTCTCGACGCCCGTGTGTTCGACCAACGCCGCGCCCGCGGTGTGTCCGTAGCCGGTGACCAGGTTGACGACGCCGTCGGGAACCCCCGCCTCGGTGAGCAGCCGGTCCAGCACTAACGCCGACAGTGGCGTCTCTTCAGCGGGTTTGGCGACGCTGCTGCATCCGGCGGCCAGCGCCGGCGCCAACTTGGTGCAGGCGTTGAACACCGGGCCGTTCCACGGGAAGATCAGTCCGACCACCCCGTAGGGCTCTTTGAGGGTGTAGGCGTGCAAGTCGGCGTGCGCGCCGGAGATGCCACCGGTCATCTGCACCTGGTAGGCCTCGCCGTTGAGTTTGGTGCACCAACCGGCGTAATAACGGAAGATCTCGGCGCAGGTCGGGGCGATCATCTGGGCCTGCATCAGCGGCATCCCGGTGTTGGCCGAGTCGATCTGGGCAAGCTCGCCGGCGTGCTGATCGATGAGATCTGCTATCCGCCACAAGACCTTGGCGCGTTCCCGGGCCGGGATATCGCTCCAGACACCCGATTCGAAGGACGACCGGGCGCGCTCGACCGCGGCATCGACGGCCTCGGCACCCCCATCGTTGAATTCGCCGATCTGTTCCTCGGTGGCCGGATCGATGATGGGTATCACCTCACCGGATCCGGGACGCATCCGCAGTTCATCCAGGACGGAGCTGACAGACATCGGGATCCTTTCAATCTGCCGGATAGGCGTTACCCCTCGACGGGGTCGAATTCGATATGCAGCTCGGTCAGCCCACGTAGCAGGAAGGTCGGCTCGTAGGTGTAGCGGCGCGCCCCGGCCGGGCCGTGGTGGTCCTCGCTGATCCGGATGTCGCGCATCCGCTCGAGCATCCGCTGAACGGTGATCCGCCCCTCCACCCGGGCCAGCGGGGCCCCGGCGCAGGTGTGGATACCGCGACCGAACGCGATGTGCTCACGGACGTTCTTGCGGTCCAGCCGGAACTCGTCGGGGTCGGCGAACTTGCGCGGATCCCGATTCGCCGCGCCCAGGCACAGCATCAGCACGGTGCCGGCCTTGATCGGTACCCCGCCCAGCGTGGTGGTCTTGCGGGCGAGGCGGAAGTCGATCTTGGTGGGGCTCTGGATGCGCAGCGCCTCCTCGATGAAGGCGGGGATCAGTTCGGGGCGCGCACGCAGCGTCTGCTGCAGTTCGGGCCGCTCCCCGAGGGTCTGCACCGCCGCCCCCAGCAGTTTGGTGACGGTCTCCTGGCCCGCGCCGAACAGGAACGTGGCCGGGTGGACCACCTCGAGCAGTTCCGGCGTGGAGCCGTCGGGGTAGGTGGCGGCGGCCAGGCTGCTCAGCACGTCGCCGCGCGGCTCGCGTCGCCGCTCGGTGAGGTAGCCGCTGAACTTCTCGTCGAGGTATTCCAGCGGGTTGAGCGCAACCGGTGTCCCGTCCAGGGATCCGACGTGCTGGCCCTCGTGATACCCGGCGCCCAGCGCCCTGCGGAATTCCGCGCGGTCCTCCTCGGGCACACCGAGCAGGTCGGTGATCGCCAGGGTCGCATAGGGTTTCGCGTAGTCGAACAGGAATTCACAGCGCCCGGTCCCGATGAACTCGTCGAGCTGGGTATCGGTCAGCCGCCAGATGAACTCCTCGTTCTCCTTCAGTCGTTTCGGAGTGAGCAGCCCGGTCAGCAGTGACCGGGCCCGGGTGTGCGCGGGCGGGTCCATGACGACGACGTGCTCGAAGATCGGGAACTGGTGCCGGTGTGCCTCGATCTGCTCGGTGATGTCGTCACCTTCGGGCTCGAACGGCAACGGGGGGAACGGTCCGCCGATGGCGTTGACCGCCGAGAAGCAATCGTGGTTCTTGAACGCGGCCAGCACCTCGTCATATCCGGTGACGGCGACGACGCCGTGATGCGGCTCGGCGAACACCGGCCCGTTGGCCCGCAGGTATTCGTAGTAGGCGTAGGGATCCTGGGTGACGGCTGCATCGGAGAAGTAGTCCACCGTCGCGAGATCCGTCATGCTCCGAACACATCCTTCGCTCGTGCCACAGCCTGGCTGTGTTGATCGATCGATCAAATTGCTAGAATGCGTCATGCCTACCACGCGCGGCGCACGCCGGTCAAGCATTCAGCGGCCCGGGACGGCCTGAATGAGCGCGCCGCGCAAGGCCAAATCCACCGACAACGCCACCCGGCGGCGCCTGATCGAGGCGACGGCGCGACTGGTGCGCGACGAGGGCTACGCCTCGGCGACATCGCGGCGCGTCGCCGCCGAGGCCGGCGTGAAGCAGGCCCTGGTTTACTACTACTTCCCCACCATGGACGACCTGTTCGTCGAGGTGCTGCGCGCCGGCGCCGACGTCGCACTGGAGCGGATGCGGGCCGCCCTGACCGCCGACGACCCGCTGCGCGCCCTGTGGACCATCAACAACGACGACCGGATGACCAGCCTGAATACCGAGTTCATGGCGTTGGCCAACCACCGCAAGGCAATCCGCACAGAGCTGAGGACCTACGCCGAGCGCGTTCGTGACATCGAGACCGCAGCCGTCACGGTGGCGCTGCGGGCCAATGGTGTCGACCTCGAGGAGTTCCCGCCGGTGGCGATCTCGATGCTGATCGCCCAGACCGCCCGCAACCTGGGCAACGAGAGCTCCGTCGGGGTCACGCGCGGACACGAGGAACTGCGGGCACTGATCGATCGCCAACTCGACCGCCTGGCACCGCCCGCCGACGCGCCCTGACCCCGATTCGGCGCCGACGGTTGACAACCGCACCGACCCGGTGCCACCGTTACCTCCATTGCTGATCGATCGATCAATTTCACGGAGGTGCGCAGATGAGCGGAAGAGTCGAGGGCAAGGTCGCCTTCATCACCGGTGCGGCACGGGGCCAGGGCCGCAGTCACGCCCGACGCCTGGCACAGGAGGGTGCCGACATCATCGCCGTCGACCTCTGCGGGCCGGTCAGCGCCAATAGCCCGATCGCACCGTCGACCCCCGACGATCTGGCCGAAACCGTGGACCTGGTCAAGGGTTTGGGGCGGCGCATCGTCGCCGAACAGGTCGACGTACGCGATTTCGACGCGCTCACCGCGGCGGTGGACGGCGGCGTCGAGCAGTTGGGCCGCCTGGACATCGTCGTCGCCAACGCCGGGATCGGCAACGGCGGGGCGACACTGGACAAGACCTCCGAATCGGACTGGACCGACATGATCGACGTCAACCTCTCCGGTGTGTGGAAGACGGTGAAAGCCGCGGTGCCGCATCTTCTTTCCGGCGGACGGGGCGGATCAATCATCCTGACCAGTTCGGTGGGCGGACTGAAGGCCTACCCGCACACCGGTCACTACATCGCCGCCAAGCACGGCGTGGTCGGGTTGATGCGCAGCTTCGCCGTCGAACTCGGCCAGCATTCGATCCGGGTGAACTCGGTGCATCCCACCAACGTGAACACGCCGATGTTCATGAACAACGGGACGATGAAACTGTTCCGGCCCGACCTGGAGAACCCCGGCCCCGATGACCTGAAGGTCGTCGCGCAGCTCATGCACACCCTGCCGGTGGGTTGGGTGGAGCCGGAGGACATCAGCAACGCGGTGCTGTTCCTGGCCTCGGACGAGGCCCGCTACATCACCGGGCTCCCGGTCACCGTCGATGCCGGCAGCATGCTCAAGTAACACCCCGCCCGACCGTTGACATTGCGCTGGGGCGACGTCAGCGGGATGTGCCGAAGTCGAGCCGCGCCGACACCGTCTCGATCCCCTCGTACACCGCTGCCATCCGCTCGGCCAACGACGGCGCCGACAGCACCGCATACCGGTCGGCCTCGCCCATCGGCACCCGGCAGGCCAGCGAGTACAGCCGCTGCTCGGGGTCCAGTGAGCGCAGTCGCCGGCCACCCGCCAGGCTGCCGCGGCCCGGCAACGTCCAGCGGCGACCGGCCTGGGCCATCCGCTTGTGCAACAACACGATGCGGTCTTCCAACTCACGAAAGGCGTTGTCGTCGACAGGTTCTCCCGGCTCGTCCGGCCACGCCTGCACGATCGCCCGCGGATAGGGGTCATCGGCCAGCCATTCGCGGACCCGGATCCGCTCCCCGGTCAGGCAGCGCAACGCATACCGGCCCGCCCCGAGTTCGTCGCAGTGGGTGATGCGGGCCATCGCGCCGACGTCGTTGCGCTGCTCGCCGCCGCCGACCTCACGTCCGCGCGCGATCAGCACCACCCCGAATCGGGGGTCGCCGCTGCGCATCAGGTCGCCGACCAGCACCGTGTACCGCAACTCGAAGATCCGCAGGGCCAGTTCCTCGCCGGGCAGCAACACCCACTCCAGCGGAAACATCGGCAGTTCGGTCACGAGATGTTGAGCTCCGCCACCAGCGCATCGACCACGGCACGCAGATCGCCGTCGTGTTCCTCGGCGACCCGGCGTTGCCGCTGATACGACGCACCCGTCCGATAGATGTCGGAGACGGCGGCCAGTTCGTCGGCGCAGTTCAGCCGCGCGGCGACCGGTTCCATCCGGTTCAGCAGGTCATCGAGGTCGTCGGTGACCAACCGTTCGTTGCTGTCGGCGTCCAGGATGATCTCGGCGTCCAGACCGTAGCGGGCGGCCCGCCATTTGTTCTCCTGCACATGCCAGGGCGGCATCGTGGGCAACGGCTGGTCGGCTTCCAGCCGCCGGTCCAGATCGACGATCAGGCAATGCGTCAACGCCACCAGCGCGCCCAGTTCCCGCAGATTCGAGACCCCGTCGCAGACGCGTACCTCGATGGTGCCCAGATGCGGCGACGGCCGGATGTCCCAACGGATCTCGGTGGTGTGATCGATGATTCCGGTCTTCTTCTGGTCGTAGACGAAACCCTCGAACTCCGCCCAGGTCTGGAACTGGAACGGCAGGCCCGCGGTGGGCAGTTGCTGGAACATCATCGCGCGGTTGCTGGCGTAGCCGGTGTCGTGGCCGCCCCACCACGGCGACGACGCCGACAGTGCCAGCAGGTGCGGGTAGTACTGCAGCAGCGACGAGATGATCGGCATCACCTTGTAGGCCGACGAGATACCGACGTGGACGTGCACCCCCCAGATCAGCATCTGGCGGCCCCACCACTGGGTACGTTTGATCAGCTCGGCGTAGCGCGGCGCATCGGTGAGTTGCTGCGCCGACCACTGCGCGAACGGGTGCGTACCCGCGCCGAACAGTTCCATCCCGCGCCCGCGCACGATGGGTTGGGTGGCGGCCAGGGTCTGACGCAGGTCCTCGATGGCCTCGCCGGTGTCCGCACAGACGCCCGTGACGAGCTCGACGGTGTTGCGCAGCAGTTCCTGGTGCACGCGCGGGTTCTCACCCAGCTCGGATAAGACCGCGCTGGCCTCGTTGCTCAGATCCCGGGTGCCGGCGTCGACGAGCGCCAGTTCCCATTCCACACCGATGGTGGGCCGCGCGCTGTGGGCGAACTCGATTCGGCTGGCGGCCCGGCTGTTCAGCGAACTATCCGGCGCGGATGACACCACATGCAATCCGCTTTCCGGCGTCTCCGGTGGTCAGCGTGGTCTGGTCGGGACCGGGGGTGCCGTTGACCTGGGTGTAGCGATCCGCCGGGATGTTGGCGAAGTTGTCGTCGTCGGCGTGGATGATCAGGGCCGTGCCCTCGCCGTCCAGCAGCTCCTGCTTGGTGAACGCGTCGGTGGTGGTCACCAGCAGCCCGCTGCCGTCGGAACGCACCTGCAACGAGGTCAGATCCCCGCTCTGCGGGTGCTGGTCGTGGCCGGGGGCCTGGAAGTGCCCGCCCGCGGACAGGAACGCGCCGGGCGCGCCGCCGCCGGGTGCCACCGACTCGGCCTCACACTTGCCGACCCCGTGGATGTGCATGCCGTGGAAACCGGGCGTGAGCACACCGCTGGCGGTGGTGCGCACGGTCACCGTGGCGAACTCCTTGCCGCCGGCCTTGCCGAACTCGAACGTCGCGGTGGCGACCTGCTCGCCGCCGGGGCTGGTCAGCGTCGCGACCAGGTTCTCCGAATTGCCCGACTCACCCGACTCGGCGGTCTCGCCGGACGGGGCCGGCGCGCCGGTCCAGACCGACGGCGTGGTGCCCGGTGCATCGGACGGCACCTCGTTGGGAGGACTGCACGCCGCCAGCAGCAGTGCCGGGGTGGCGAAGACGACGGCGGTAAGAGCTCTGCGGTGACCTGTGACCATGCGAGGAGCTTAACCCGCGACGACTACGACGATGCCCGGTGGCTGGTCGGCCACGTCGGGAATACGCGGCTCCACGACGGCACCCAGCACCTCGGCGACGGCGTGCGCCGAGTCCTGCTCGCCCTCGGCGTCGGTGAAGTACACCGTGCTCTGGGTGACTTCGGGGATCTCGAGGTTGCCGACCTCGACCACGTTCCAGCCGGCTTCCCGCAGTCGGTCGGCGGTCTGCCCGGCCAATCCGGCCACCTCGGAGATGTTGAAGACCCGTACCTCGGCCTTGTGCGGGGGCCGTTCGGCGCTGGTCGGCGCCGACGTGGTGACGGCCGGTTTGGCGGCCGGCGAGTGTGCGGTGTCGTCGTCGCCACCGGACGACCCGAGGGCTTGAAACCCGACCAGCAGAAAGACGATGCCCAGGAACAGCAGCACCATCACCATGGCCCGCAGCGGGAGCCGGGAGGAGTCGGGAACGTGGTCGTTCATTGCGCCAACTGTATCGAGGTACCGGCCGATGCCGGCAAACGCCCGGCAAACACCGTGGTCAGCGGATCAGGTGATCTCGAAACCGAGACGGCGTGCGGCACGCGCCTTCTGCCGACTGGACCGCAGCCTGCGGAGCCGCTTGACCAGCATCGGGTCGGCGGCCAGCGCTTCGGGACGGTCCACCAGTGCGTTGAGAACCTGGTAGTAACGGGTCGCCGACAGCGCGAAGCGCTCCTTGATGGCTTCTTCCTTGGCGCCCGCGTACTTCCACCAGTCCCGTTCGAAGGCCAGAATGTCGTGTTCGCGACGGCTCAGGCCGTCGGTGGGTTCCGAATCGTCCCCTGAGCGATTCGCCTGCGCCATGGCGCCGTCCATATCGTTTCCTGGACCCTTCCGGAAAGTTTTCTCGCTGCAAACGTTCGTGTGTTTTCGGCGGCGTGTTCTGAGCGAATATTGAATCACGCCAGACCGGGTGAATCCGGGAGCCCGCCCCGCGAGTCGCCGTGGCCACCGCAGTCGGCCGTTGCGGGACGCCTAAGATTTGCGGTCATGGCCGTCCTCCCCATTCGCATCGTCGGTGATCCCGTCCTGCACACACCGACCAGCCCTGTTCCGGTCGCCGATGACGGCTCACTGCCCGCCGACGTCCGCGAGCTGATCACCTCGATGTACGAGACCATGGATGCCGCGAACGGGGTCGGGTTGGCTGCCAACCAGGTGGGCGTGGGCCTGCGACTGTTCGTCTACGACTGCGCCGACGACCGCCACTCGAGCAGCCCGCGCCGCCGCGGCGTGGTGGTCAACCCGGTGCTGGAGACCTCCGAGCGACCCGAGACCATGCCCGATCCGGACAACGACGACGAAGGCTGCCTGTCGGTGCCCGGCGAATCGTTCCCGACCGGGCGGGCCGACTGGGCGCGGGTCACCGGACTGGATGCCGACGGCAAGCCGATCACGCTGGAGGGCACCGGACTGTTCGCCCGGATGCTGCAGCACGAGACCGGACACCTGGACGGCTTGCTCTACCTGGACATGCTGGTGGGACGGCATGTACGGGCCGCCAAGCGGATGGTGAAGTCCAACGGCTGGGGGGTTCCGGACCTGTCGTGGATGCCGGGAGACGTACCCGACCCGTTCGGCCACTGATCGCACCGGCGGCGACGCGGTGACCGACCGACCACCCGAACTACCCGAGATCGGGGTCCGGGTCAGCCTGCGCTACCTCCGGCCGCCCGGATCCGAACCGCCGATGGGCGACGTGGTGGGACATCTGGTGCAGTCCGGGCCGCTGGTGCGGATCCGCTCGGCCGACGGCGTGGTGCACGAATGCCGACACGCCGACGTGCTCTACGTGCGGCGCCTGACCGACCGGCCGGTGAAGAACTCCGCGATCCGCTCCGTCGAGCACGCCGCCGCCCTGGCCTGCACCGGTGATGACCACCTCTGGCTCGACGGCTGGCTGCTGCGCGCCGCACCCGGCGCCGGGCCGGCCGCCAACTCGGCCATTCCGCTGGACATGTTCGCCCACGTGAACACGGTTCCGGCGATCATCGACTGGTACGCCCACCGCGGGCTGCCGCCGTATCTGGCGGTGCCCGAACGCCTGCTCCGGCTACCGGAGGACCTTCCGGTGATGCACGAGACCCGCACCCTGGTGTGCGATCTCGGCCCCGGGACCGCGCCCGACGGTGTGGTGGTGACCTCCGACGGCGACGTCTGCGAGGCCTCGATACCCGGGGCGGCGTCGGGACGCGGCGCGGTCACCGACGGTTCCGACGGCACCCGGTGGCTGGGGCTGACACAGATCGAGGTGGCCGCCGAACACCGCGGGCGGGGCTGCGGCCGCCGGATCTGCACCGCGTTGCGGGTCTGGGGCACCGAGCGCGGAGCCACCCGCGCTTACGCACAGGTGCCCAGCACCGAGACCGGGGCGTTCGCGTTCTTCGAGGCGGTGGGGTTCGCCGGTCAGCACCGCACCCGCTACCTCGACGCACGGGCTCTAGGGTGGCTTGCGTGACTGCGCTGCGACTGGCCACCTGGAACGTCAACTCCATCCGCACCCGCGTGGACCGGGTGACCGACTGGCTGGCCCGCGCCGACGTCGACGTGCTGGCGATGCAGGAGACCAAGTGCACCGACGCACAGTTTCCGGCGCTGCCGTTTCACGAGTTGGGCTACGAGGTGGCCCATGTCGGCCTGAACCAGTGGAACGGGGTGGCGATCGCGTCGCGGGTCGGCCTGGCCGACGTCGAGATCGGTTTCCCCGGGCAGCCGGCGTGGGCCAAGGCCGACGCCGACCCGGTGGTGGAGGCGCGGGCGCTGGGCGCCACCTGCGGTGGGGTGCGGGTGTGGAGCCTGTATGTGCCCAACGGGCGCGCCCTGGACGATCCGCACTACACCTACAAGCTGGATTGGCTTGCCGCGCTGCGCGATTCCGCTGAAGGGTGGCTGCGCGACGATCCGGCCGCGCCGATCGCCCTGGTGGGTGACTGGAATATCGCGCCGCAGGACGACGACGTGTGGAGCATGGACTTCTTCGAAGGTTCCACGCACGTCTCCGAACCGGAGCGCCGCGCGTTCCAGGCGATGACCGACGCGCAGTACCTGGACGTGGTGCGGCCGTTCACCCCCGGGCCGGGCGTCTACACCTACTGGGACTACACCCAGTTGCGGTTCCCGAAGAAGCAGGGCATGCGGATCGATTTCATCCTGGGATCCCCGGAACTGGCGACGCGGGTCGCGCACGGCGAGATCGTGCGCGACGAGCGCAAAGGCAAGTCGCCGAGCGACCACGCGCCGGTGCTGGTCGAGATCCGCCGGGATTGACCCCGGTCACGGTTCTATGAATTCTGTGTGGATTTCGGGGCGGCACCGAAATCGCGCATAGGATGGTCGGATTACCCAATTGGCTCATTTTGAAGGGCAGGGAATTCCCATGAACGCCGTCGCAGGGACGGTACGGAAAGTGGCCGGAGCGGCGAACCGCGCGGTCATCATGACCACCGAGGCGGCCGGCGCGATCGGCGGGGCCGCTCTCAACGGAGCGATCGGCGGTATCAAAGGTGCGGTCAGCGGCGCGCAGCGCGGCTTGAGCACCGGCAGCCACTCGACGCCCGCGGCCGCACTGACCCTGGGCGCTCTCGGCGTCGCCGGGTTGGTCGAATGGCCGGTGCTGGTGGCGGTGGGCGGCACCGCGCTGGCGCTCAAGCAACTGTCCAACCGCGCCGGGAACGGCGCGGCGCCGGTCGCCGCACCGGCCAAGCCCGCGACCGCGGCAGCGGCAGCCGACCGGCCGCTCAAGGCGGTCAAGGCGACCCCCGCAGCGAAGGCGACCCCCGCGACGAAGGCGACCAAGCCGGCTGGTTCGGCCACCACGGCACGCCGCAGCCCGCAGCCGAAGAAGGCCGCGGCGCGGCGGACCGGCGCCGGCAGCACTCGCACCCGCCACTGATCGGGTGCGAGTGAACTCACGTCGTGCCGTCAGGCACTCATTGCCCTTGCGCGCAGTGAACTTCGGTGTCCAACTGACCTCTGCGCTCGTCGACGCCTCCGTGCAGACCGCGAACGAGGTGGCCAATGCCGTCCTGCCGAACGGCGACGGCCCGCCGGTGCTGTCGCGGCGGTGTTTCCGCGGCGACGGACGGGCCTGGGTCGAGGTCCGCGGGCTCGACGGACCGGCCGGAGCGGAACTGGCGACAGCGGTGCTGGCCGCGGCCGGGGCGCTGCCCGGTGTCGTCTCGACACGGCTGAACCACCCGCTGGCACGTCTGGTGGTGGGCCTGGACCCGGCCGCCGCAGACGTCGTCACCATGCGCGAACTGTGCCGGGTGGTGTCCGACACCGAGAATCGGTACCGGCAGGCGCCGCGCCGCCCGCAGCCACCGGTCAGCCTCCCCGGTGACGGGACGACCCAGGTTTTGCGCACGCTGACCGTCGGGGCCAACCTCGCCGGTCTGGGTGTGGCCACGGTCGGCCGGCTGCTGCGACTGCCGGGTCTTCCGTTGGGGCTGGAGGCCGGTGTCGTCGTCATCGACTACCAGCCGCGGCTGCGCCGCGTGCTGGAGGACAGCATCGGCAAGCAGGCCACCGACACGCTGCTGGCGCTGGCCAGCGCCGGCGTGCACACCCTCAACCGGGCGCCGACGTCGCTGGCGGTGGGACTGTCGGTCGAGGCGATGCGCGCCGGGGAGGAACGTGCCGAAGCACGCGCGTGGCGGCGCCGCGAACCCGAGCTCGCCGTCCATGCCGACCATCCGCCGTTGACCGTCCCGCCGCGGCCGGTGCCGCGACCCCCGGGCCCGGTGGAGCGGCACCTGACCCGCAGTTCGGCGGTGCAGGTCCTGGGCGCCGGGGTGATCGGGGCCGCGACGAGCAATCCCGACCTGGCCGGTACGGCCGCCGCGGTGACCGCGCCGAAGGCCACCCGCACCGCCCGCGAGTCCTTCGCGGCGACCCTGGGCCGCGGCCTGGCCGACAAGCACGACACGGTGGTGCTGCGACCGGGCAGCCTGCGTGAGCTCGACCGGGTCGACACGGTGATCATCGATCCCCGGGTGCTGTGCGGCGAGACGCTGCGGGTGATGCAGGTGCGCGGCGCCGACGACGACGAACTGCGCGCGGTGTGGGCGCAGGCCCAGAAGCTGCTCGACGACACCGGACTGACACCGGGCTGGCATCGGGTCGGCCGCCGGGCCGGCGTGCAGGCGTCGTTCCAGCCCGCGCTGCTGCCGTTGGCCGCCGCGGTGGTCACCGAGGCGCGGCGCGCCGACGTCGAGGTGGTTTCGGTGGAGATCGAAGCGCTGGGCGAGCTCCGGCCGATCTTCGACGACATCCGGCCGCTGGACGGCGCATCGGTGGATGCGGCGCTGGCCGCCGCCGTATCGGCCTACCAGAGCGACGGCCACGATGTCGCGGTGTTGTCCGCGGCCGCGGTGGACGCGTTGGCTGCCGCCGACGTGGCGCTGGGGTTGCTGCCCACCGAGGGCACCCCACCCTGGTGCGCCGACGTGCTGCTGACCGATCTGGCCGCGGTGTGGCGGGTGCTGCACGCCCTGCCGGCGGCCCGGTCCGCCAGCCACCGAGGCGTGGAACTGTCCACCGGTGCAACGATATTGGGGTCACTGCTGCTGTTGCCGGGGGTGCGCGGAAGCGGGCCGGGTCCGGTGACCACCGGCGCGGCGGCCGGTGCGCTGTCGGGCTATTGGCTGGCGCGGCGGGCCGTCGACGCCGCGGTGCCCCGGCCGGCGTCGGTGAACGAATGGCATGCGATGTCGGTCGACCAGGTGCGCGCGGTGTTGCCGACGCCGGAGCCGGCGGGGCAGCAGACCGCCCAGCACGGACCCGTCGCGCGGTCCGCGCCGCCACGGCTGCTGTGGCAGTTCGCCCAGGCGGTGCGCAGTGAACTGTCCGACCCGATCACGCCCGTGCTGGCGTTGGGGGCTGCGGCCAGTGCCGTGCTGGGTTCCCCGGTGGACGCCATGCTGGTCGGATCGGTGCTGGGCGGCAACGCGATGCTGGCGGCCGCGCAGCGGCTGATCGCCGAGCGCCGGCTCAGCGTCCTGCTCAACGAACAGGTTCCCCCGGCACGCAAGGTGCTGCCCGACGGCAGCCACTGCGAGATCGACGCCGAGCAGTTGCTTCCCGGCGATGTGATCGAGGTGCGCGCGCACGAGGTGGTGCCCGCCGACGGCCGGCTGATCGAGGCGATCGACCTGGAGGTCGACGAATCGTCGTTGACCGGCGAGTCCCTGACGGTGGTCAAGCAGATCGAGGCCACCCCGGGAGCCGACCTGGCCGACCGGGAGTGCATGGTCTACGCCGGCACCACCGTGGTGACCGGGACGGCGGTGGCGCTGGTGACCGCGGCCGGCGGTGATACCCACGGCCGTCGGGCCGCCGATCTGGTGGCCGGCGAGGCGTCCGCGGTCGGGTTGCAGCATCAGCTGAGCCTGCTCACCAGCAAGGCGTGGCGGATCAGCCTGGCCGGCGGCGCACTGGTGACCGGCCTGGGCATGGCCCGCCGGATCGGGTTGCGCCAGGCGGTGGCCAGCGGCATCGCGGTCAGCGTTGCGGCCATCCCCGAGGGGCTGCCGCTGGTGGCCACCCTGGCACAGCAGGCCTCGGCCCGCCGTCTGACGAAAGCCGGTGTGCTGGTTCGGGTACCGCGTTCGGTGGAGGCACTGGGCCGCGTCGACGTGGTGTGCTTCGACAAGACCGGAACCTTGAGCAAGAACCGGTTGCGGGTGTCGCAGGTGCACCCCGCGGCGGGCTGCACCGACGACGACGTGCTGCGGTTCGCCGCGTCCGCGGCGCCGGTGTCCAACGGCACCCCGCAGATCCACGCCACCGACAACGCCATCGTGGAGGCCGCCGTCCGGGCGGGCACCGATATTCCCGACGGCCCGGCGCTGCACCTGCCGTTCCGCTCGGGCCGACCCTTCTCGGCCTCGATCCGCGGTACCGAGCTGACCCTCAAGGGTGCACCGGAAGTGGTGCTGGCCTGCACCGGTGTCGGCCCGGCCGTCAAGAACTCGGTCACCGAGCTGGCCGGGAACGGCCTGCGGGTGATCGCGGTGGCGCGCCGCGAACTGACTGCCGCGCAACGTGCGTCGTTGGGAGAAGATCCCGAGCCCGACGAGATCGCCGCGTTCTGCCGCGACGGGTTGACCTTCGTCGGACTGCTCGGGATCTCCGACACTCCGCGCGACGAGGCAGCCGAACTGCTGGCCGACCTCAAGCGCCGCCGCATCCCGGTGCGGCTGATCACCGGTGACCACCCGCTGACCGCCACGGCGATCGCCCGGGAGCTGGGCCTGGATGTCAGCGCCGATCAGGTGATCAGCGGTGCGCAGTGGGATGCGTTGTCGCGCAAGGGGCAAGAGAGCGCGGTGGCCGACAAGGTCGTGTTCGCCCGGATGTCCCCGGAGAACAAGGTGCAGATCGTCCAGACCCTGGAGCGCACCGGCAAGGTGTCGGCGATGGTCGGCGACGGCGCGAACGACGCCGCCGCGATCCGGGCCGCGACCGTCGGGATCGCGGTGGTCGCGCACGGTAGCGAGGCGGCGAGCACCGCCGCCGACGTGGTGCTGCTCGACGAGCGGATCGACACGCTGCTCGATGCGCTCGACGAAGGCCGCGAACTGTGGCAGCGGGTGCAGGCGGCGGTCGCGGTGCTGCTCGGCGGAAACGCCGGTGAGGTGGCGTTCGCGATCATCGGGAGCGCCCTGACCGGCCAGTCGCCGCTCAACGCCCGCCAACTGCTCCTGGTCAACATGCTGACCGATGCACTGCCCGCCACGGCGCTGTCGGTGAGCTCCCTCAGCGAGTCGGCCACGGCCGGCGGCCACGGCCCCGATGAGCGCGCGCTGTGGCGCACCGTGGCGGTACGCGGGGTGACGACCGCCTCGGCTGCGGTCGGAGCCTGGGGACTGGCCTCGGTCACCGGGCGCCGGCAGCGGGCGTCGACGGTGGCATTGGTGTCGCTGGTGGCGACGCAGCTGGGACAGACCCTGCTGGATTCGCACGATCCGCTGGTGGTGGCGACCGCGGTCGGCTCACTGGGCGTGATGGGCACGCTGATCACCATCCCCGGTGTCAGCCAATTGTTGGGTTGCACGCCGATCGGGCCGCTGGGCTGGGCTCAGGCGCTGGGTACGGCGACGGTGGCCACCCTCGGCGCGGCCGTGGTCCCCCGGGTGTGGTCCGGTCTGCAGGAGCAGGCCGAGAAGCCGAAGGAATTCATCGTTCCCGGGCCGCGGCGAGCCGATGGCGCGCAGTCGACCGACGACCACTCGGCACCACGGCTGCGGCTTGTGCACAATGGGGACACTGGCTCTCGCCGCGCAACGGTCGCGGCCCGATCATCCGGCGACCAGTCGCCACCAGGAGGTTCATGATGGCGGACCAGCCGCGACGCAACGCGTCCCAGCGGGAAGCGGTGGCCCATATCCGCGATGCGGAGGGATTCGCGATCGAATTGCCGGTGTTCGGCAAGGTGACTGTCCCGCGGCCCGAGCAGCTGGCCTACTACGGCGGGCTGGCACTGCTGGCCGCCTTCGAGATCATCGACTGGCCGGTGGCCGTGGCGGTGGCTGCCGGCCACGTGCTGGCCAGCAACCACCGCAATGAGGTGCTCGAGCAACTCGGTGAGGCCCTGGAGGAAGCCTGAGCGGGGCCCGGCTTCGGTCGGGGCTCAGTCGTTGACGGTCAGCACTCCGACGCGCCACAGGAGTGCATACATCTGGTGCAGCGGGCCGCTGAGCAGCCGGGTGGTCATGTCGACCAGGGGGTCGCCGGCGGGCGCGGCGGGGCGACGGTCCAGCTTCTTCTCGGTGCTGACGGCACGCGGAGCCGGAGCCTGGATGTCGGTGTAGGCGATTGCAACCATGATGGCCTCCTAGTCGCGTAACGGCGCTAGGCGCTCAGCTGGAGGCGACGAATCGTGGCTCAGCTGGAGGCGGTATGCGACCGTTCGGATGGGGACGGAACAGAAGTCAGATATCGGCTCGGACTATCACCGGAACTCATGCGTCCCTCACCTCCTCTCGGTCGCGGGCGCGCCGCAGCGCGCCGGTTTCACCGCATGCTCGGGGAGGTAGCTCCGGCTGACCGCCGGAGGACCGCACCCCTCTCGTCAGAGCTTTGGCACTGCACGGCGTGTCCCTTTCGGGAAGCCACTTGGGCTCAACCCTTAAGCCGGGAGGAGCTGTCCTGACCCGGGGCGTCTTTCGACGTTCGGGGTCAGTGGCCTGTGTCCGTGCAGACGCCTCACCTAACGAGGTGCTTGCAAGACCCATAGTGCCTGACCGACAGGGCTGGGTCAACTCGAAAACAACGGCCGTGGTCGAACTGCAATCTTGTCACTCCAGTCACTTGCGCACCAGGCGGGAAAGCCCCGCACACCCGACCCGCCGACACCGGCGGGCCGACCGAAAAGGGGGCTTTCTTCAGTCCTCGGAACGCACTGTCTCGACTGCGTAGTGCCCCGGGTTCCGCCACGATGTGAGCGCCCCGAGCACCATCATCACGGCCGCCGCCCCGAACACCACCGCGAGACCGGCATGGAACGGCGCGGAGATCAGTTGCGGGAAGAAGCGGTGGCCGGTCAACGTCGCCGCGTCCACCCCGGGCACCGTCAGCGCTCCCGACGGCGCCAGCAACTCGGCGATCGGGTTGTAACCCAGAAACGCGGCGAACAGGCTGCCCACCGGCGGGGTGTTCGCCACCTGGTCGGCCACCGCCGCGGGCACGCCCTGCTGCTGCAGGCCGGCACCCATCGCGCCCGGCAGCGTGTTGGCCAGCCCGATCACCATCAGGGAGAAGAAGATACCGATCGACAGCGAGGTGCCGGCGTTGAAGAACGTGGCCCGTACGCCGGATGCCGCACCCCGTTGACCTGCCGGCACGCTTGACATGACCACGGCACTGTTGGGTGCGGTGAAGATCCCGCCGCCCAGACCGTTGAGGAACACCAGCGCCGCGAACACCCGGTAGTCGAAGTTCACCGGGAGCAGCACCAGGCCCACGAATGTCGCCGCCATCAACACCATGCCGCCCACGGTGAACGGGCGGGCGCCGTGCCGATCCGACAGCGAACCGGCCAGTGGCCCGGCCAGCAGGAAGCCCGCGGTCATGGGCAGCAGATAGATACCCGACCACAGCGGGGTGGACTCGTAGCTGTAGCCGTGCAGCGGCAGCCAGATGCCCTGCAGCCAGATGATCAGCATGAACTGCATGCCGCCGCGCCCGATCGCCGCCAGCAGTCCGGCCACGTTGGCCATGCCGAATGCCGGAATCCGGAACAGTCGCACGTCCAGCAGGGGTGCGGCCACCCGCAACTCGATAAAGCAGAACGCCACCAGCAGTGCCACCCCGAGGGCCAGCGAGCCCAGCACGACCGGACTCGACCAGCTGGTCGGCGACGTGCCGTGCGGCTGAATGCTGTAGGTGATCGCGGTCAACACCACCGTCAGCCCCAGCCCCAGCGTCACCGTGCCGGCCCAGTCCAGTTTGGCCGGCACGGCTGCACCGAGTTCGCGCAGCGAGCGCACCGACCAGACGGTGCCCAGCACCCCGATCGGCACCCCGACCCAGAACACCGCCCGCCAGTCCCATTCCGACAGCAGGCCACCGATGAGCAGGCCGACGAAGGATCCGGCGACGGCGGCGACCTGGTTGACGCCGAGTGCCATGCCGCGCTGATTGGCCGGGAACGCATCGGTGAGGATCGCCGACGACGACGCCATCAGCATCGCCCCGCCGACACCTTGGACCACCCGCCAGGCGATCAGCCACTGCGCTCCGCGGTCCAGGTCGAACGGGTCGATCGACAACGCGATCGCTGCGACCGTGAAGACCACGAAGCCCCAGTTGTAGATGCGTACTCGACCGAACATGTCGCCGAGCCGCCCGAAGAACACCACCAGCACGGCCGATACCAGCAGATAGCCCATCAGCATCCAGAGCAGGTAGCTGACGTTCGCCGGATCCAGCGGATTCAGGCCGATGCCGCGAAAGATCGCCGGCATCGAGATCAGCACGATCGAGCCGTTGATGGTGGCCAGCAGCACGCCCAGGGTGGTGTTGGACAGTGCGATCCACTTGTAGCGCGGGTGGTCGCGGTCGTAGCGGGGCCGGCGGCGTGCGGCACCCGCTCCGTCGACGACGCCGGGATCCCGGGTGCCGGAGGTCACCCGCTGGATCTGCGCCGCCATCTATCACCTACCGCATCGGCCGTAAGACTCCCGTAAAGCGCTTATGTTAGCTAAGCAAATATTCGATGCCTAATCGCGGTACTGCGGTCATGGCCGGCCACAGCCGGTCACGACAGGTCGGCCCCCTGCTCACCGGGGGCGCCGGCCTGCCCGTCGGTACCGCCTTTCCCGGCCAGGCCGTGCGGCAGGTAGCCCAGTGTGCCGCCGTAACCACCGCCGCCCCCGGCGCCGCCGGTACCCCCGTTCCCGGCCGCTCCCCGCTGAAACCGGTCGGGTGATCCACGGTTCCGCCGGCACCGGCGCCACCCCTGCCGCCGGTACCCCCGTCACCGCCGGTCCCGCCGTTACCGGCGAAACCGATCAGCAGCGGCCCGGCACCCCCGGTACCGCCGTTGCCCCCGTTGCCGCCGAATCCGCCCGGCCCGCCGGTACCGCCGTCGCCGTCCACGCCCGAATATCCGGCGCCGCCGACGCCGCCGGCACCGCCGTCACCGCTGTTGCCCACGATGATCGCCACGCCGCCGAGCCCCCCGGCCCCGCCGCCGGCACCGAGCCCGCCGGTCCCGCCCGCGCCGCCGACGCCACCGTTTCCGATCAGCCAGCCCCCGAGTCCCCCGGTACCGCCGGCACCACCGACGAATCCCGCGCCACCGTCCGCACCGTCGCCGCCGGCACCGCCGTTGCCGATCAACCCGGCGTTACCTCCGGTCATCCCCATCGCCGACGGGTTTCCGTCCACGCCGCCGTCGAGACCGGCGGCCCCGTCACCAAAGAGGAACCCACCGTCGTGCAGACTGCCCAGGTCGATGTGCAGATCGGCCATCAGCGGGCCCAGCAGGGAGTCATTGGTGCCGTCGAAGACCTCCCCGGTGGCGCCGCTGATCTCCCCGATCTCGATGCCGTCGCCCAACAGATTGCGGCCGAACACCTCGACGAACGGCACGTTGATGATGTCGAGCAGTTGCTGGTTGTCGTGCATCCAATCCTCGACCATGCCGTGGATCGGCAGGTACAGCTGATCGATCACGGTGGGGAACAGCCACATGTCCAGGGCGGTGACCGGATCCCGGGACCAGTCCAGACCGTCGGGTATCCCGGAATCGGCCGGCCCCGGCATCTCCATGCCGAACGGGTCGAACAACTCGTCTATATCGGCATGGGCCGTCGGTGGTAGCAGCGCGGCCAGCAGCAGCCCGCCACCGAATCCGAGTCGCGCCGTCCGCTCACAGTGTTGACGTATCGACGACATGGCGTCCTCCGTTCCCCCGGTGTTTCGACGGTAACGCCGACGCCTCGTTCGCACCGCCGTTCCGGGCCACTTACGTGCGGGACCGTGCTGCGATAGCGTGGCGGTGCAGGATTTGGCAGTGCAGAGAACTCACATGACCGCGGGAGCGCAGCCAGTGCGCTGAGAGGACGGCCGGGGCCGTCGACCGTACGAACCTGACCGGGTAATTCCGGCGAGGGAGAGGAAGAACATGACCGACGTCGTTGTCGAGCCGCAGGTGACCACCGGGCCCATCCCGTACAGCGAGAAGATCTACCGCGAGATCGAGGGGCCCGGGGGAGAGACGCTGCGGGTACCGTTCCGGCGGATCAACCTGACCACCGGCGAGCACTTCGACGTCTACGACACCTCGGGTCCCTACACCGATGACAATGCGGTGATCGACCTGCACCGCGGGCTGCCGCCGCGCCCCGGCGTGGTCAAGGATCGGGGCACCCAGTTGCAGCGCGCCCAGGCCGGCGAGATCACCGCGGAGATGGCGTTCATCGCCGCCCGCGAGGGCGTGCCGGCGGAACTGGTGCGCGACGAGGTCGCCCGCGGGCGCGCGGTGATCCCGGCCAACCACAACCACCCGGAGCTGGAGCCGATGATCATCGGCAAGGCGTTCAAGGTGAAGATCAATGCCAACATCGGCAACTCCGCGGTGACGTCCTCGATCGCCGAAGAGGTCGACAAGCTGGTGTGGGCCACCCGCTGGGGCGCGGACAACGTCATGGACCTGTCCACCGGCAAGGACATCCACGAAACCCGGGAGTGGATCCTGCGTAACTCGCCGGTGCCGATCGGCACCGTGCCGATCTACCAGGCGCTGGAGAAGGTCAACGGCGACCCCACCAAGCTGACCTGGGAGCTGTACCGCGACACCGTGATCGAGCAGTGCGAGCAGGGTGTGGACTACATGACCGTGCACGCCGGCGTGCTGCTGCGCTACGTGCCGCTGGCCGCCAAGCGGGTCACCGGAATCGTGTCTCGCGGCGGTTCGATCATGGCGGCGTGGTGCCTGTCCCGGCACCAGGAATCGTTCCTCTACACCAATTTCGAGGAGCTGGCCGACATCCTGGCCAGCTACGACGTCACGTTCTCCCTCGGCGACGGACTGCGGCCCGGCTCGATCGCCGACGCCAACGACGAGGCCCAGTTCGCCGAGCTGCGCACCCTGGGCGAGCTGACCAAGATCGCCAAATCCCGTGGCGCGCAGGTGATGATCGAGGGCCCGGGCCACGTCCCGATGCACAAGATCGTGGAGAACGTGCGCCTGGAGGAGGAATGGTGCGACGAGGCGCCGTTCTACACGCTGGGACCGCTGGCCACCGACATCGCACCGGCCTATGACCACATCACCTCGGCGATCGGCGCGGCGATCATCGCCCAGGCCGGCACCGCGATGCTGTGCTACGTGACCCCCAAGGAGCACCTGGGCCTGCCGGACCGCAAGGACGTCAAGGACGGGGTGATCGCCTACAAGATCGCCGCACACGCCGCCGACCTGGCCAAGGGGCATCCCGGCGCGCAGGACCGCGACAACGCACTGTCCAAGGCGCGCTTCGAGTTCCGCTGGTACGACCAGTTCGCACTGTCGCTGGACCCGGACACCGCCCGCGAGTACCACGACGAGACGCTGCCGGCCGAGCCGGCGAAGTCGGCGCACTTCTGCTCGATGTGCGGGCCGAAGTTCTGCTCGATGCGGATCAGCCACGACGTGCGCGAGTACGCCAACGAGCACGGCCTGGAGACCCAGGAGGACATCGACGCCGCCATCGCCAAGGGGATGGCCGAGAAGTCCGCCGAGTTCGCCGACCACGGCAACCGGGTGTATCTGCCCATCTCGTCCTAGCGGAGCCGAGCGAGTGGAGTTCCTGCCACTGGCCCCGCCGGCGGCGACCCCGGCGCGGGTGCTCACCATCGCCGGATCGGATTCCGGTGGCGGGGCCGGCATTCAGGCGGACATGCGCACCTTCGCACTGCTTGGTGTGCATGCCTGCGTCGCGGTCAGCGCGGTGACGGTACAGAACACCGTGGGAGTCAGCAGCTTTCACGAAGTTCCCGCCGATACCGTCGCCGCGCAGATCGAAGCGGTGGTGCCCGACATCGGGATCCAGGCCGCCAAGACCGGGATGCTGGCGTCGGCGCAGATCATCACCGCGGTGGCGGACACCTGGCGCAGGCTCGGGCTGACGGTGCCGCTGGTGGTGGATCCGGTGTCGGCATCCATGCACGGTGATGCACTGTTGGCGTCTTCGGCGCTGGACGCGTTGCGCGACAAACTGTTTCCGCTGGCGACCCTGGTGACCCCGAACCTGCACGAGGTGCGACTGCTGGTCGGTATCGACGTGGTGGACGCCGAATCCCAACGTGCGGCGGCCCGGGCGCTGCACGCCCTGGGGCCGCGGTGGGCACTGGTCAAAGGCGGGCATCTGCCGTCGGCGCAGTACAGCCCGGACCTGCTGTTCGACGGCACCGACTTTCACGAGTTCAGCGGGCCGCGGGTGGCCACCACCGACGATCACGGCGCCGGCGACACGCTGGCCGCGGCCACGGCGTCGGCGCTGGCCCACGGGTTCACCGTTCCCGATGCGGTGGCCTTCGCCAAACGTTGGGTGACACAGTGCCTGCGCGCCGCCTATCCGCTGGGCCGCGGGCACGGCCCGGTCTCGCCGTTGTTCCGGCTGTCGGCGAGCACTCGGTGAGCTCCGCGGAACTCGCCGACATCGCCGGTATCGCGCATTATCCCGACGGTACCGCCACCGGGATCGTGCTGTTGACGCACGGTGCCGGCGGTGACCGGGATTCACCTATGCTGCAACGGCTTTGCGATGAATGGGCGCGGCGCGGCTTCCTGGCGATCCGCTATGACCTGCCGTTCCGTCGGCGCCGCCCGAAGGGCCCGCCGGGCGGGAACGGGGCCGGCGACCGGGATGGCATCGTCGCGGCGATCGGATACGCCCGAACCCTGGCCGAGGGACCGCTGCTGGTCGGCGGGCACTCCTACGGCGGTCGGCAGACCTCGATGGTGGTGGCCGACGACGACGTTCCGGTCGATGCGCTGACGCTGTTCTCCTACCCGTTGCACCCGCCGGGCAAGCCGGAGCGGACCCGCACCGACCACCTGCCCCGAATCGGTGTGCCGACGGTGTTCACCCACGGCGGTTCGGACGGATTCGGCACGTTCGCCGAGATCCATGCCGCCGCGGCGTTGATCCCGGCACCGCACGAGGTCGTCGAGATCGCCAGCGCCCGTCACGATCTGGCGTCGAAGACACTCGACGTCCCGGCGCTGGCGGCGGATGCGGCGCTGCGGCTGCTCGGCTGACGGCCCCGGCCGGATCAGGGCAGCACAACGACGCTGGAGGCGTAGCTGAGCCCGGAGCCGTAACCCAGCAGCAGCGCCAGGTCGCCGGAGCGGGCGGCACCGGAGGACAGCAGTTGTTCCATCGCCAGCGGGATGGACGCCGCCGAGGTGTTGCCGGTGTTCTCGATGTCGTTGGCGATCACGACATCGGGACGCAGTTGCAGACTCTTGGCGAGGATCCCGTTGATCCGGCCGTTGGCCTGGTGCGGAATGAAGACATCGATGTCGTGCGGTTCCAGGCCGGCTGCTGTGATGGCGCGGGCACCCACGTCGCTCAGTTCGAATGCCGCCCACCGGAATACCGCACTGCCGTCCATGCGCAGGTACGGCCGGGGTCCGTCGGGTTCTTCGGTGTAGCTGATCCAGTCGATGTCCTGACGGATCGCGTCGCAGCTCTCGCCGTCACTGCCCCAGACGATCGAGCCGATCCCGTGCGCCGGAGTCTCGCCGACCACGACCGCGCCGGCACCGTCGCCGAAGATGAAGCAGTTCGACCGGTCCTCCATGTCGATGGTCGGCGAGAGCACCTCGGAGCCGATCACCAAGGCGGTGTCGATGGTCCGGCCGCGCAGCAGGTCGGCCGCCACCCCCAGCGCGTAGCCGAAGCCCGCGCAGCCGGTGGCCACGTCGAACGCGGGGACGCCGCCCGCCCCCAGCGCGACGGCCACGCTGGGTGCACACGACGGGGTCTGACGGAAGTTGGTGCTGGTGGCGACGATGACCGCGCCCACGCCGGCCCCGTCCAGCCCGGCCTGCGCCATCGCCGCCCGGCCCGCCTCGATCGCCAGCCCGGTGACGGTATCGGTCGATTCGGCGAACCGGCGGGTCTTGATCCCGGTGCGCGAATAGATCCACTCGTCGGTGGAGTCGATGCGCTCACAGATCTCGTCGTTGGTGACCACCCGCTCCGGCCGGCACACGCCGACTCCGAGCAGGCCGACCGGTCGGGTGGACGCAGGATGACGAATCTCGCTCAAGAACCCGTCTCTCGTTTGGTAGACAACTGGATAAATCGTCTAACCATACCGTCCGGGGTGAAGCGTCACCGGTCGTAGTCGTCCTCCCCGGACGGCACCGACTGATGTTGCTCGATCACGTCGGCGACGTCGGCATGGTCGCCGATCGAGATCTCGGGACCCGGAGCCTCGTCGTACTCGTCGCCGGCCATGGCCGGTAGCGCCTGGTCGGCCAGATCCACGTCGCTGGCGTCGAAATCGCGGCTGATCATCATCGCCTCCCGTAAGTCGCGAACAGCGGGCAACTCCCATTGTCCGCGCGAACGGCGACGCCCGCCGGGCGAATCCGAGCCGGGTCAGTCCTCGGCCGTGTCGAACACGATGGACTCCATCAGCTTGCGCAGACAGGCCTGCGCGTAACCGGCACCGCCGGCCATAAAACCCCGGCCCGGGATCTCGCCGCCGCGGGCCACCCGGCTCAGGTCGTCCACCAGTGCCGCCAGGGCGTGCACCAGGAACTTCGACTGCATCGCGCTCAACTCGGGTTTGATTTCCATCAGCGGACGCGACCAGGTCTCGATGAAGGCGCGTTCGGAATCGCGCAGCAGTTCCCGTTCGGACGCGGCCAGGTTGACCCGTTCGGTGTCATAGACCGCCGCCAGCTCGGGATTGGCGAACACCGTCGCGACGTACGCCTCGATCAGCCGGCGCAGGGCCTCGTCCGGTTCGGCGAAGACGCCCGCGATCGCCGACATCTCGCCGGCGATGCGGTCCACGGCGCGCTGCAGACCGGTTGTCAGGATGTCGCTCTTGCTGGAGAAGTATCGGTAGACGCCGGAGGCCGGTACGCCGACGGCGTCGGCGATCTCGGTGACGCCGGTTTCGGCATAGCCTTGTCGGCCGAACAGCAGGACCGCCGAATGCAGCAACGCTTCATACGGGCCGGCATCGGGCGTGAAGATACGCCAGACCGACGGCCGGTTGATGCCGATTTCGTCGCCGCGGGGGAGCTCGGTCGCGGTCACCGACCGTGCGATGGTGATGAGCAGTGGCCGGATCTCGTCGTCGGGAAGCTGCAGTCGGTGGCCGATGATGCTGCCGGCGACACTGATCAGGGCGATCGTCAGGGTCCACTGCTCCAGGTTGTTCAGTTCCGGCCGCAGCACCGACAGCGGCCGTTGCACGCGCCGGCTGACCGTGCGCAACTGGGCCATCAGCTTGACCTGATCGTCGGGCTGCAGGTAGCGGGCCTGCCACCGGAACAATCCGCCGGCCTCACGGTTGACCAGCGACGATGCGATGAGTCCGTCGACCAGTCGGTCCAGGATCGCGGCGGCGTCGTGTTCCACTTCGGCGTCGGAAAGCTCATCGATGAACGCGGTCGAGTCGACCAACTGCTGGCCGAGCGCGCCGACGACGACGGCGAACATCTCGTACTTGCTGGGATAGTGCCGGTACAGCGCCGGCGCGGAAATGCCAACCTTGGAAGCGATCGCTTCCATGCTGGTCGCGTGATAACCCTGCGCACTGAACGTCTCCGCGGCGGCGCGCGTGATCTGCGCCTTGCGGTCTTTGGGGCGCCGCTTTATCCGCGTGCCCGCACGTCCGGCCGGGTCGTTCGTTGCACCAAGCGTGGGAACCACCCCTCGATCACCTCAGGTCAGTCTTGTCACTTGCACAGCATTACTAACACAGTGAGATGAACGGACCGTGTAGCGGGCTTACCGCGAGCTTACGCGCCGCACCGATGGGTTTGTCGGCCGTTCCGGCACCGGGGCCGGCCGGCGGGGCCACCGCCGGACCGATTACGGCCGGGTGACGACATGGCGGGTGCGGTCGTCGCGCACCGGCACGCCGTTGCGCCCGCTGAGATCCTGCGCGTAGAGCCCCACCGCGTAGGGCACCCCGCCGCCGTTGATCGCCAGTTCGTCGCGGTCGATGTTCTCGACGGTGTCGCCCTTCTGGTGGTAGTTCGGGTCGAAGGGTTCATCGGCGGTACCGCCCCACAGCTTGGCCTCGTCCTCGGTCTTCTTCACCTCGGCGCCGGAGAACAGCCCGCCGGATGGGATCCCCGCCTGGGTGAACGCGTCGTAGTCGGAGCGCCCGTCGAACGAGGTGTCCTGCGGTTCCTTGCCGGCGGACTTGAGGTAGGCGGCCAGGGTCCGCTCGATGCCGGCCGATCCCTCCGGCACCACCGGACGGCCGCGCTTGTCGGCGGGCAGCGACTGGTCGCCGTCGTAGGTGAAGTAAGCCGGGTTGGGCGAACCGAGCATGTCGAAGTTCAGGTACAGCGCGATGTTCTTGAGCTGTTCGACGTCGAGGGAGTCGATGTATTTGGTGGAGCCGATCAGACCCAGTTCTTCGGCACCCCAGAAGCCGAACCGCACCGCGTTGCGCACCTGCGGTGAATCTCCCAGTTGCAGAGCTGTTTCCAGCACCGCGGCGACGCCGGATCCGTTGTCGTTGATGCCCGGGCCCTCCGGAACGCTGTCCAGGTGAGCACCGAGCATGACCACGTTCTCGGTCGATCCGGTCTTGGTCTGCGCGATCACGTTGCGCGACGGGATGTCGTCGGTGTGCGCGTCGAGCTTGACGGTCATCTCACCGTGCCCGTCGCGCAGTGCGGCGCCGTCGGACTTGGTCACGCTCACCACCGGCATTTTGACCTCGGTGGCCTCGCCCAGCGTGCCGCCCATCTTCTCTTCGTCGACGTTGTCGGCGACCACCATCGCCACGGCGCCCAACTCGGCGGCCACCGCCATCTTGTCCTTGAACGGGCAGGTGCCGCGATCCACCAGCACGACGGCGCCCTTGACCGGCAGTCCGTCGTAGTCTTCGGCGCTGCAGCCCGGGCTGTCGTCGGCCGGTGCGGCCACCAGCGGACCGCGCACCCCGTCGGGCGGGGTGCCGAGGCTGTACGACAGGGCGCGGGCCTCGACGGTCTTGTCGCCGAGCTGCACCGAACCGGGCTCGGATTTGAACACCCGGGCGATGAACTCGGGGGTCTCCACGTCGAAGCCCTGGTCCCGCAGGGCACCGGCGACGTAGTCGACGCTGGCGTCGTATCCGGGCGTACCGATGGCGCGGGTGCCGTCGTGGGCATCGGCGATCTCCTGCAGCTTGTGCAGGTGGGCCATCATGGCGTCGACGGTGACCTTGTCGCGCAGGCCGGTGGCGAACTCGACTGCCGCGGCGGCATCCGCATCCTGCTCGACGTTCTCCGTACTACGGCTGCAGCCAGCACTGAACAGCGCGGCGACCAGCACTGCACCGAATACGGGCATCAACTTCGACTTGAACTCCACCGTGTCCACGTTAACGGGTAACCGGTGCGGCCGAGGTCAGGCCCGGCCGCCCAGCTGCGTGACGACCATCTCGGCGACCGCGGCCATCCCGGCGGCGTTGGGGTGAAACGGCCACGGCCGCCACGGCAGCGGCAGGCCCGCACCCACCGTCCACGGTCGCGCCGACCACGGGTGGTGCTCCCGGCTGGCCTGCCCGGCACGGACGAGTCCGCATCCGGTGGCGGCCGCCGCCGCGGCGGTGTGCCGCTCCAACCTGTCGGCGACGTACCGGGCCAGGTCTACGACGTGCCCGGGCAACCGCCCGGCCCGAATCCCGGCCGGCGGCATCAGGGTCAGGTAGTCGACGAAGAGCACCCGGGCCCGCGGCGCCCGCTCCCGTACCCCCGCCCCGACGGCGATCAACGACGCCTCGATCTGCCCGAGCGCCTGCTCGCACTGCCCGGGATCCAGCAGCGCGGCGACGGCCGGCAGTCGGCGTGCCGCCGCGGGCAGGGTCGCGGCCATCAGCAACGGCACGTAGCCGACGTCGTTGCCGCCGATGGTGACGGTCACCAGGGCTTCCGAACCGTCGAGCGCGTCGAGTTGCGGCGGCGCGCCGCGCTGGCGCTCGCCGAGTAGCTGCGCCGTGGTGGCGCCGGAGAACGTGACGTCGACCAGGTCGAGGTCCGCCGCCGCGGCCACCAGGTGCGGATAGTTGCGTCGCGAACGGCCCGACCCGCGGGGTGCGCCCGCGGCGCGCGGCCGGATGCCGGGGCCGGCGGCCATCGAACTTCCCAGTGCGACGTAGCGATTCATGGCCGCGAGCGTGCACCGTTGTACAGATTGCCGCGGCGTGTCGCGGGCAGACACGCACGCTGGCCGGGGTGGTGGCGGGGTGCCGCGCCGGGGTGGGGACTCACAGCGCCGGACTGGACGCCTGCGCCCAGAAGCGTTTCGGGATCCGCCCGGCGCGCCGCGCCAGGTACCCGGCGGTGACGGCCGCCGCCATCGCCGCGGCCATCGCGGGCGGGTCGGCGGCCCGGGTCACCGCGGTGGCCAACAGCACCGCGTCGCAACCCAGCTCCATCGCCAGCGCCGCATCGCTGGCGGTGCCGATCCCGGCGTCCAGCACCACCGGAACCCCCGCCGCGGCGACGATCATCTCGATGCTGTGCGGGTTGGCGATGCCCAGCCCGGTGCCGATCGGCGACCCCAGCGGCATGACGGCCGCACAGCCGGCGTCCTCGAGCCGGCGCGCCAGCACCGGATCGTCGTTGGTGTAGGGCAGCACCACGAACCCGTCGTCGACCAGCTGTTCTGCGGCGCGCACCAGCTCGACGGCATCCGGTAGCAGGGTGCGGTCGTCACCGATGACTTCGAGTTTGACCCATTCGGTACCGAGCGCCTCGCGGGCCAGCTGCGCGGTCAGCACCGCTTCGGCGGCGCTGCGGCAGCCCGCGGTGTTGGGCAGCGGCGTGATGCCCAACCGGCTCAACAGGTCCAGCATGCCGGTCCCGCCCTCGGCGTCCACCCGACGCATGGCCACCGTGGTCAACTCGGTCCCGGAGGCCACCAGCGCCTCCTCCAACGCGGTAAGGCTTTGGGCGCCACCGGTTCCCATGATGAGCCTGGAGCTGAACTCCCGGCCCGCGATGGTCAGCTTCGCCTCGTCAACCACCCTGCACCGCCGCCAGCACGTCGATCCGGACACCGTCGGACAGCGCGGTGTCCCACTCCGACCGCGGCAGCACGGTGTGATCGATGGCCACCGCGATACCGCGGTCCGGGTAGCCCAGCGATGCCAGCAGCGCCGCGACGGTGGTCGCCTCGGCAACTTCCACCGGTTTCTCGTTGAGGTTGATGATCATTGCTGTACTCCAACCGGAAGTAGTTCGGACACAACCTGTTCGGCGGTCCACGGTGCTAGCAGGAAACCGTTGCGGCCATGCCCCGCCGCGAGGTAGGTCCGCTCGTCGAGGCGGTGTACCAGGGGCAGGTTGTCGGGCGTCATCGGCCGCAGACCCGCCGCGCATTCCGCCAGCTCGTACTCGCCCAGAGCGGGGACCAGGGTGCAGGCGTCGTCGAGCAGGTCCCGCACCCCCGAGACCGCGGGCGCGGTGTCGCGGCCGTGTTCGTACTGGGTGGCGCCCACCACCACGCCGTCCGGGCGCGGCACCAGATAGACCGCCCGGCCGTGCACGCGGGCCCGGATCACCCGTTGCGGCGGGGGCAGCGCGCCCTTACGCCAGCGCAACCGCAGGACCTCACCTTTGACCGGCCGGATCGGCAGACCGGGCCAGAGCGCGGGGGCGTCGATGCCGTTGGCGATCACCACCGCGTCGTCGGCCGCGACCTCCGTCAGGTCGCCGACCGGCCCGGACCAGCTCACGCCCAGCTCTTCGCAGGCCGCCTCCAGCGCGCCGACCACGGCGCGGTTGTCCACCGCCAGTTCGGTGGGCGCCCGGAACCCGTGCCGGATCCCGCCCGCCAGCAGCGGTTCCAGCTCGCGGGCCGCCGACTCCCAGATCACCGGATGGCCCTGGGCGGTCAGCCAATCGGCGACGGTCCGCAGGTCGGCGACATCGGCCCGGTCGGCGGCCACCACCAGTGATTCGCGGGCGGTGACGACCTCGGCCGGCAGCCCGTCGAGGAAGTCGTGCCAGCACGCCAGCGAACGCAGCCCCAGCCGCAGGTGGGCTTCCTCGCCCGGCCACCCCTCGCTGTGCGGGGCCAGCATGCCGCCGGCCACCCAGGACGCACCGCGATCAGCAGCCCGGTGCACGCGCACCGTCCACCCGGCCCGGGCAGCCTGCCGGGCGACCGACAACCCGATGACCCCGCCGCCGATGACGGCCAGCGAACCGAGCGAGGGTCCGGGCATGCGCTGCTCCCTTCCACCTGCTCGCCTGTCAACTCACCAAGCTAGCCGCTAGCGTCGCGGTGTGCATAAACGCTCCGGCCAACCCGCCAGCCCGCGCTCCGATCGCCTCGACCGGCTCGCCCGGGCGCGGCTCTACCTGTGCACCGACGCCCGGCGCGAACGCGGTGACCTGGCCGAGTTCGCCGACGCCGCCCTGGCCGGCGGGGTGGACATCATCCAGCTGCGGGACAAGGGCTCACCGGGCGAGCAGCGGTTCGGTCCGCTGGAGGCCCGCGGTGAGCTGGCCGCCTGCGAGATCCTGGCCGACGCGGCACGCCGGCACGGTGCACTGCTGGCGGTCAACGACCGCGCCGACATCGCCCGGGCCGCCGACGCCGACATCCTGCATCTGGGTCAAGACGACCTGCCGCTGGCCGCGGCGCGGGCGATCATCGGGCCGGAGATGCTGATCGGCCGGTCCACCCACGACCCCGGCCAGGTGGATGCGGCGCTGGCCGAACCGGTCGACTACTTCTGCACCGGCCCGTGCTGGCCCACCCCGACCAAGCCCGGCCGCTCCGCACCGGGGCTGGAGCTGGTCCGCTACGCCGCGGGGCGGCAGACGGCGAAGCCGTGGTTCGCCATCGGCGGGATCGACGCCGAACGACTGCCGGAGGTGCTCCGGGCCGGCGCCGGCCGGGTGGTGGTGGTGCGGGCGATCACCGCCGCCGCGGATCCGCGGGCGGCCGCGCAAGCCCTGCGGGCCGGCTTGGCCGCGAGCCACTAGAGCCCGCGCAGCATCTCCCAGCTGGCGGCGAAACCCGGGTGCAGCGGCAGCTCCGCCACCTGGTGTTCGTCCACCCAGCGCAGTTCGGTGCTCTCCCCGTTGGGAACCACCGGCAGCAGTTCGTCGGCGTCGGCCAGCACGGTGGTGTAGGTCCAGCTGGTGCCGCTGGCGGAGGCCGTGACCACCGCCGCCCGCACCACGATCCGATCGGCCGGCAGACCGGCTTCCTCCTGCGCCTCGCGGATGGCGGCCTGTTCGGGGGTTTCGTGACTGTCCCGGGCCCCGCCGGGCAGCGCCCAGGTGCCGCCCTGGTGACTCCACCAGGCCCGGTGCTGTAACAGCACGGTGCGTGATCCGTCCGGACGAGGCGCCCTCAGCAGCAGCCCCGCCGCGCCATGCCGGCCCCAGAACCGGGCGCCGGTATCGGAAAACGCCCAGCCATCTCCGTCACCTCGCACGCCTGGAAGCGTATCGGGAGGGGCAAGGTCTCGGTTCCGGAGAGATCCCGCGACGTTTTCGACACCAATGCTCCGACGGGCGGCCGGACATCTCCTGCGCTCTTAGAATCTCTTTACTATCGTTGGTGACGCGAGCAGCCGCAGGGATGGGGTGACGAACAGACGTGACCGTTGAGTTGGCGCATCCGTCAACCGAGCCGGCGGGATTGCGGTCGCCGACCGAATCGGCCCGACCCCGCTGGTGGTTCTTCACCACCACGCCCGGGCGGATCCTGGCCATCGGACTCATCCTCGCCGCCCTGGGCGGCATCAGCGCCTTCGCCACCGCCACCACGATCAACAACCGGCAGAACACCTTGACCACGGTGCTCAACCACACCGAGCCGCTGGCCTACGCCGCCGGTCAGCTCTACACCACGCTCAGCGTCGCCGACGCCGCGGCGGCCACCGCCTTCATCGCCCAGGGCGAACCGCGGGCGGTGCGCGAACGCTACGAGCAGGCCATCACCGACGCCGCGGTCGCGGTGACCCGGGCCTCCGGGGGGCTCAGCGACGAGCCGCTGCTGCAGTTGCTGGGTCGCATCAACGCCGAGCTCGCCGTCTACACCGGCCTGATCGAGACGGCGCGGACCAACAACCGCTCGGGCGACCCGGTCGGTTCGTCGTACCTGTCGGAAGCCTCCGAGCTGATGCAGCACACGATCCTGCCCGACGCCCAACAGCTCTACCAGGCCACGTCGGCCACCGTGGACGTCCAGACCACGGCGTCGACGCGGGTGCCGGCGCCGGTGATCCTGGTGGTGGCGACCACGGTGCTGTTCGGCGCGTTCGCGCACCGCTGGCTGGCCAAGCACACCCGGCGACGGATCAATCCCGGCCTGGTCGCCGGCGGACTGGCGATTCTGCTGATGATCATCTGGGTCGGCACCGTCCTGGTGATCTCGACCGCCGGCAGCCGCAGCGCCAAGGACACCGGTGCGGAATCCCTCAAAGCGATCACCAACCTGGCCATCACCGCGCAGCAGGCCCGTGCCGACGAGACGCTGTCGCTGATCCGTCGCGGCGACGAGGAGAGCCGCAAGCAGATCTTCCATCAGCGCCTCGACACCATGCAGAGCCAGCTGGAGGGCTACCTGGAACGCGGCGACACCGTCGACAAGGCCGACTTGGCCGATGCCGGGCAGCTGCTGGCCCGGTGGCGGCAGGCCAACGACCGGATGAACTCCTACATCGGCGTCGGCAACTACCGGGCGGCGACCCAGGTGGCGCTCGGCGGCAGCGGCGACGACTCGACGCCGGCGTTCGACCAGCTCGACGCGGCCCTGGACAAGGCGCTGCAGCACAGCCGCAATCAACTGCGCGGCGACATCCTCAACGCCCGCCGGGTACTGTCGGTGGCCCCGGTCGGGGGCGCGGTGCTGTCCATGGGCGCCGCGATCGCGGTCGCACTGGGATTGTGGCCACGACTGAGCGAGTACCGATGATGAACCGACGCCGGCCCCGGCTGCTGCTGTGCGCACTCAGCGCACTGCTGGTGCTGTCCGGTCTGACCGGCTGCGGCCGCGCGGAATTCGTCAGCACCACCGCCGCGCCCACCCTGCCACCGCCCACCCCGGCCGGTATGCAGGAGCTACCCCCGAACCGCCCCGGCCCCCCGAACCCGGTGACCAGGACTGCAACGCCACCGCCAGCCTGCACCCGTTCCGCACCAAGGCCGAGGCCGACGCCGCGGTGGCCACGATCCGCAAGCGCGGCCGGCTGATCGTCGGATTGGACATCGGCAGCAACCTGTTCAGCTTCCGCGATCCGATCACCGGCGAGATCACCGGATTCGACGTCGACATCGCCGGCGAGGTGGCCCGCGACATCTTCGGCACCCCCTCGCAGGTCGAGTACCGGATCCTGTCATCGGCCGAACGGATTGCGGCACTGCAGAAATCCGAGGTCGACATCGTGGTCAAGACCATGAGCATCACCTGCAGTCGGCGCCAGCTGGTGAACTTCTCCACGGTCTACCTGGTCGCCAATCAGCGTCTGCTGGTGCCCCGCGACTCCGCCATCCGCCAAGCCGCCGACCTGTCCGGCAAGCGGGTCTGTGTCGCGCAGGGCACCACGTCGCTGCGGCGTATCCGCAGCATCACCCCGGCGCCGATCATCGTCTCGGTGGTGAACTGGGCCGACTGCCTGGTGGCACTGCAACAGCGTCAGGTCGACGCGGTCAGCACCGACGACTCCATCCTGGCCGGGTTGATGTCGCAGGATCCGTACCTGCACATCGTCGGGCCGAGCATGGACGAGGAACCGTACGGCATCGGGATCAACCTGGAGAACACCGGACTGGTGCGCTTCGTCAACGGCACCCTGGACCGCATCCGCCGCGACGGCACCTGGAACACCTTGTACCGCAAGTGGTTGACCGTGCTGGGCCCGGCGCCGCTGCCCCCCGCGCCGAGGTATTCGGACTGATGGCCCACGACGACGCAGCCGCCGCCGAGAACCCGACGGTGACCGAACCGGACGACGACGGTCCGGCCACCCAGCGCGCGGACGTGCTGGCCGAGTCGTCGTCGGTGCGTCGGCCGATGTCGACCCAGGCGATCTTCCGGCCTCGCGAAGGTTCCGGACCCGCGGATGCGGGCGATTCCCACGACACGACCGCGGTGCGCACCGTGGCCCCGCGGCGCCGCCTCGGCGGTGGTCTGGTGGAGATCCCCCGGGTACCCGAGATCGATCCCGAAGCCGCCCTCATGGCCGATCCGGTGGTGGCCGAGTCCAAGCGGTTCTGCTGGAACTGCGGCCGCCCGGTGGGCCGCTCGACCGGGGACGCGGAGGGGGCCTCGGAGGGCTGGTGCCCGCACTGCGGCAGCCCGTATTCCTTCCTGCCGCAGCTGAAGCCGGGCGACATGGTGGCCGGACAGTACGAGATCAAAGGTTGCCTGGCGCACGGCGGGTTGGGTTGGGTGTATTTGGCCGTCGACCACAACGTCAACGAACGTCCGGTGGTACTCAAGGGCCTGGTGCATTCCGGCGACGCCGAGGCACAGGCCATCGCGATGGCCGAGCGCCAGTTCCTGGCCGAGGTCACCCACCCCTCGATCGTCAAGATCTTCAATTTCGTCCAGCACCCGGATTCGCACGGCGACCCGGTGGGCTACATCGTGATGGAGTACGTCGGCGGGCAATCGCTCAAGCAGCGTCGCGGCAGCCGGCTTCCGGTGGCCCAGGCCATCGCCTACATGCTGGAAATCCTTCCGGCACTGGGTTATCTGCACTCGCTCGGCCTGGTCTACAACGACCTCAAGCCGGAGAACATCGTGTTGACCGCCGAGCAGCTGAAGCTGATCGACCTGGGCGCGGTGGCACGCATCAACTCGTTCGGCTATCTCTACGGCACCCCGGGCTATCAGGCGCCGGACATCGTCCGCACCGGCCCCACCGTGGCCACCGATATCTACACCGTCGGGCGCACCCTGGCCGCGCTGACGCTGAAGTTGGAGACCCGCGACGGCCGTTACGTCGACGGACTGCCCGACGACGATCCGGTGCTGACGAAGTACGACTCCTACCGTCGTCTGCTGCGCCGCGCGATCGATCCCGATCCGCGCCGCAGATTCACCTCCGCGGAGGAGATGTCGGCACAGTTGATGGGTGTGCTGCGCGAGGTGGTGGCCCGCGATACCGGTACGCCGCGGCCCGGATTGTCGTCGGTGTTCACCCGATCCCGATCCACCTTCGGCGAACACCTGCTGGTCGCGCACACCGACGTCTATCTGGACGGCCATGTGCATTCGCACAATCTGACCGCGCGCGAGATCATCACCGCCCTGCAGGTGCCGCTGATCGACCCCGGCGACGTCGCCGCGCCGCTGCTGTCGTCGATGGAGCTCAGCGAGCCGGTGCAGACCCTGGATTCGCTGCGCGCCGTGCGCAACAGCACGCTGGAGTCCGAGGGCATCGACCTGTCGGAATCCATCGGGCTGCCGTTGATGGAGGTGCGCGCACTGCTCGACCTCGGCAACGTCACCAAGGCCACCGCCAAGCTCGACGATCTCGCCGAGCAGGTCGGCTGGCGCTGGCGGCTGGTCTGGTTCCGCGGGGTGGCCGCGTTGCTCACCGGTGACTACGACGCGGCCCGCAAGGACTTCGACGAGGTGCTCGACATGTTCCCCGGCGAGCTGGCGCCGAAGATGGCGCTGGCCGCCACCGCCGAACTGGCCGGCACCGATGACGAACGCGGCTTCTACGAGTCGGTGTGGCGTACCGACGACAGCGTGATCTCGGCGGCGTTCGGTCTGGCGCGTGCACTCTCGGTGGAGGGCGACCGTACCGCTGCGGTGCGCACTCTCGACGAAGTGCCTGCTACTTCAAGGCATTTCACCACGGCTCGGCTGACCAGTGCGGTGACCCTGCTGTCAGGGCCGTCGACCACCGATATCACCGAGGCGCAGATCCGCGACGCCGCCCGGCGGGTGGAGGCGCTGCCGGACACCGAGCCGCGGGTACTGCAGATCCGCGCCCTGGTGTTGGGTGCGGCGATGGACTGGCTCAACGATCACGAGGCCAGCACCAACCACATCCTCGGGTTCCCCTTCACCGACCACGGCCTGCGCCTCGGCGTGGAGATGGCGCTGCGCGCGCTGGCCCGGCTCGCACCGACCCAGGAGCACCGCTACGCGCTGGTCGACATGGCCAACGCGGTGCGGCCGATGAGTACCTTCTAGGGCGTGCGCATCCCCTACCGCCGTACGGCGGCGCTGTCCGCGGCGTTGGTCGCCGCGTCGGCATCGGTACCGGTGGCCGCCGCCACCCCGAACTACGGCGTCGACGCGGTGACGTTGTCGCAGACCACGGTCGACGGCCGTGCCTATCTGCTGCGCGAGATCACCATCGCGCCGGGCGGCAGCACCGGCTGGCATTGGCATGCCGGCACGGTGTTCGGCGTGGTCCGGCAGGGCACGCTGACCCACCAACGCGCCGACTGCAGCCTGGACGGCGTCTACGGTCCCGGCGATCCGATCACCGAGCCCGGCGGGCCCGACGATGTGCACATCGGCCGCAATCTGGGTGCCACACCGGTGGTGATGCAGGGCGTCTATCTGCTGCCGATCGACGCCCCGCTCTCCTACGACGCCGCCGATCCCGGCTGCGGCTACGTCTGAACCGGCTCAGCCCAGCCGGCGCAGCCGCGGTTCCAGATCGCTGGCGAACAACTCCAGGAAGCGCCGCTGGTCGTGGCCGGGGGCGTGGAACACCAGGTGGTTCAGGCCCCACTTCACGTACTGGCCGACCTGTTCGACCGCTTCGTCGGGATCGGAGGCGACGATCCAGCGCTTGGCGATCTGCTCGATCGGCAGCGCGTCGGCGGCCTTCTCCATCTCGATCGGGTCATCGATGGAGTGCTTCTGCTCGGCGGTCAGCGACAGCGGCGCCCAGAACCGGGTGTTGTTCAACGCCAGCTCGGGATCCGGGTCGTAGGAGATCTTGATCTCGATCATCTTGTCGATGCCGGCGGCGTCGCGCTCGGCCAGTGCGGCCCCTTCCAGCACGGCCGGCATCAGCTTCTCGGTGTAGAGTTCCGCCCCCTTGCCGGAGGTGCAGATGAAGCCGTCACCCACCCGGCCGGCGTACTTGGCCACCGCCGGACCCCCGGCCGCGATGTAGACCGGGACGCCGGACTCCGGGACGTCGTAGATCGAGGCGCCCTTGAGTTTGTAGTAGTCGCCGTCGAAGTCGACCCGGTCGCCGCGCCACAGTTCACGCATCAGCCGCACCGACTCCCGCAGCCGACCGAACCGCTCTTTGAACTCGGGCCAGTCGCCGGTGAAGCCGGTGGCGATCTCGTTGAGGGCTTCACCGCTGCCCACGCCCAGGAAGATCCGGTCGGGGTACAGGCAGCTCATGGTCGCGAAGGCCTGTGCGATCACGGCGGGGTTGTAGCGGAACGTCGGGGTGAGCACGGAGGTGCCGAGCTGAATCCTGTTGGTGCGCTCGCCGACGGCGGTCATCCAGGCCAGCGAGAACGGTGCGTGTCCGCCCTCGTGACGCCACGGTTGGAAGTGGTCGCTGACGGTGGCGCTGTCCATGCCGTGCGCCTCGGCCGCGACGCCGAGTTCCACCAGTTCCCGCGGTCCGAACTGCTCCGCCGATGCCTTGTACCCGAGTTTCAGTTGCGCCATTCCACCTTTTCTACTCTCCCGCCGTCTTCCTAGACTCACGGGCATGGGTGACAGGCCGGTGGAACTGGTTCCGGTGACCGAGCGGGTGTATCTGGCCCGGGGTGAAGCGGTCAACTGGCTGCTGGTCACCGACGACACCGGGGTGATGCTGATCGACGCCGGTTACCCCGGCGACCGCGCCGATGTGCTGGCGTCGCTGGGCGCGCTGGGTTTTCAGGCGGCCGATGTGCGCGCGGTGCTGCTCACCCATGCCCACGTCGACCACTTCGGTGCGGCCATCTGGTTGGCGAAGGCGCACCGCACGCCGATCTACTGCCACGCCGACGAGGTGGGGCACGCCAAACGCGAGTACCTGGAGCAGGCCTCGCCGCTGGCCCTGGCACCGCGGCTGTGGCGGCCGAGTTGGGCGCTGTGGGGCGTGCACGTGCTGCGCAGCGGCGGCCTGAACCGCGAGGGTATCCCGTCCGTGCAGGCCCTGACCGGCGAGATCGCCGCGGGCCTGCCCGGGCGGCCGGTCGCCATCCCGACCCCCGGTCACACCCGCGGCCACTGCTCCTACCTGGTCGACGGGGTGCTGGCCAGCGGCGACGCGCTGATCACCGGCCACCCGGTGCTGGCCCACACCGGACCGCAGTTGTTGCCGGCGGTGTTCAGCCACAGCCAGGCCGACAGCATCCGCAGCCTGCGGGCCCTGGCGTTGCTGGAGACCGAGATCCTGGCGCCCGGTCACGGCGAGGTCTGGCGCGGTCCGATCAGGGAGGCGGCCGAAGCGGCGGCGCGCCGAGCCCGGGCCCGGTAGTGCCAGAAACTCCTTAGGTCACATTCCGATAAAAGACGACCAGGCAGTTTAAGAGCCGCCTTACCCGCGATATCCGCGTTTGCGGATCTATCTGTGCTATATGACCGTATCTGCAAAATCGGTTTCTGTGCGCCGAATAAAGCCTCCACCCAGGTCACAGGGCGCTCTGAAGCGCCGCGCGTAGCTTGAGCGGCAGACGGGAGACAAGATCTGATCCCCCACACCCGGAAGGAGCCGACCATGCCGAAGATCCACGGCCTGACCATGCTCAAGCAGCTGGGCTTCGGTGCCGGACTCCTGGGTGGAACCGCGGCCACGCTCATCGTCCCACCGGCCGTCCCGGCCACCCGCGACAGCCTCACCCCGATCAGCGGTCGACGGATTCAGCCGCCGGCGCAACCGCCCGAGTTGGCCGTCGCCTGAACCGCGGCCAGGTAGCGGATGGCCGCCGGCGCACCGTCGAGTTCACGCTCGGACAGTCCCGGTAGCCGGGCCGCGGCGAACAATTCGGCGATACCGGATTGCGTGGTGTGCCAGCCGCTCTCGGACAGATGCCACACCACGTCGGTGTGCTCGCCGGTATAGACCGGCCCCGGCCCGGTCAGGCTCAGCCCGCGCCGCCGCCAGCGTTCGACCAGTGATTCGTGATGCACGGCCTGGGGCCGGCTCGGCGGTACCGCATGGTCGGCGGCCAACCGGCTGCCCGGCGCGCTGAGCGCGGTGACCCCGTCCAGCAGCCTGTTCTGTGCCTCCGACGGGACATACCAGACCAGCAGAGCTTCGATGATCCATGCGGTGGGCGCCGCGGAATCGAAGCCGACCCGCCGTAGCGCCGTCGGCCAGTCGCCGCGTAGGTCCACGCCCACCGCCCGCCGGTCGGTGCTCGGCGGAACACCCCAGTCCCGCATGGTGGCGGTCTTGAAATCCACCACGTGCGGATGGTCGACCTCATAGACGGTGGTGCCGCCGGGCCACCACAGCCGGTAGGCCCGGGTGTCGAGCCCCGCGCCCAGGATCACCACCTGACGGATACCGCAGCGGGCGGCGTCGGTGCAGAAGGCGTCGAAGAAGTTGGTGCGCGCCGCAGCGAACTCGGCCAGCCGGGGGAATCCCCCGTCGCTGCCGAGGCGGCTGATGTCGAGGTCGCCGTCGGCCAACCGGATGCAGAAGTCCAGGCCGACCTTGTGCACCAGCGGAGCCGCGAACGGGTCGCTGACGAGTCCGCGGGACGCCGCGGCGGCCCGAGCCGCCGCCAGTACGGTGGCCATCACCCCGGCACCGGAGGCCAGGCTCCCGGCGTCGTCTCGGTCGTGGGGCGCCGTGCTCATCGCTCGCCGGCGCGATGGCGCCGCATCAGTGCGTCCTCCGACCGGAGGGCACGCCCTGCACCACCGCCCGAATCTCGTCCTCGATCCCGCTGGCGGTGGCGAACAGCATCTCGTCGCCGGCCTGCAGGGCCTCTTCGGCGCGGGGCAGGATGACCCGGTCGCCGCGCTGTACGGCGATCAGTGCCGCACCGTCGGGCAATTCGACGTCGCAGACCTTCCGGCCGATCAGCGGATTGTCTTCCGGCAGGGTCAGTTTGGTCAGGCTGACCTGGCCGCGCCGCAGTCCCATCACCGGCACCAGGTGCCCGACGTCGATGGCGCCCTCGACCGCGGCCACCATCGCGCGCGGCGTGGAGACCGCCACGTCGATACCCCAGCCCTCGGTGAACAGTCGCTCGTTGCGCGCGTTGTTGACCCGCGCCACCACCCGAGCCACCCCGAACTCGGCCTTGGCCAACAGCGCGGTCGCCAGGTTGGCCTTGTCGTCACCGGTCGCCGCGATCACCACGTCGCACATCTCGATGCCGCATTCCTGCAGCGCGCTGAGCTCACAGGCGTCGGCCAGCAGCCATTCGGCCTCCGGCACGCTCTGCGGCTGGTAATGCGCCGGGTTACGTTCGATCAACAGCACCCGGTGGCCGTCGCCGATCAGTTCGCGTGCGACCGACCGCCCCACCGCGCCGGCACCGGCGATCCCGATGCGCATGATGGCTCCCCTCATCCCCGCGGTTACCGAACTGCTCCGGGTGTACCACAGCCGCGGCGGCGGCTCCTGATTTACTGATAGCTAACACGAACCCGCTGAACCTGAGCGAATCACACGGACGGGTCCGACCACCACCGCCTGCCCGAACGGGGATCAGATTGACGCTGGAGCAGCTCTACCTGGCCCTGCTGATCGGGGGCCTGGTTCTGCTCGCGAGCATCATCGCCACCCGCGCGGCCGATCGGGTCGGATTGCCCAGCCTGCTGCTGTTCCTGCTCGTCGGGGTCGCGATCGGCAACGACGGGCTGGGCCTGGACTTCTCCGACGTGCAGTTGGCCAGCGATCTGGGCACCACCGCCCTGGCGGTGATCCTGGTCGAGGGCGGTCTGACCACGAAGTTCGCCAACATCCGTCGACTGCTCGCGCCGGCAGCGGTGTTGGCCACCGTCGGCGTGGTGGTCAGCATGGCGGTGATCGCGGTGGCCGCGCACCTGCTGCTGGGGATCAGCTGGCAGTTGGCGTTCCTGCTGGGTGCGATCGTCTCGCCCACCGATGCCGCGGCGGTGTTCTCGATTCTGCGGGTGCTGCCGCTGCCCCGGCGGGTGGCCGGCCTGCTGGAGGCGGAGTCCGGCTTCAACGACGCCCCCGCGGCGATCGTGGTGCTGATGCTCAGCACCACCCCACTGGCGATCGACCCGGTCCACGCGATCGGCAGCGTGGTCTACGAGTTGGTGGGCGGCTCGGCGATCGGTCTGCTCGCCGGGGTGTTCGGGGCGATGATGCTGCGTCGGGCGGCACTGCCGGCATCGGGCCTCTACCCGCTGGCGACCTTCGGCCTGGCGATGGTGGCGTTCGCCGCCGCGTCCTCGCTGCACGCCAGCGGATTCATCGCCGCCTACCTGTCCGGGGTGGTGCTGGCGAACTCCGGGCTGCCGCACCGGGCGGCCATCCGGTCGTTTGCCGAGGGGCTGGGCTGGCTGGCGCAGATCGGCCTGTTCGTGTTGCTCGGCCTGTTGGTGAGCCCGAGCCAGCTGGCGGGGGAACTGGTTCCGGCACTGGTCATCGGCGCGGTGCTGCTGCTGCTGAGCCGTCCGCTGTCGGTGGTCGCCTCGCTGGTCTGGTTCCGGGTGCCCTGGCGGGAACAGGTCTTCCTGTCCTGGGCCGGCCTGCGCGGCGCGGTCCCCATCGTGCTGGCGACCTTCCCGATCGTCGAGCATGTGCCGCAGTCCGAGCGCCTGCTCAACATCGTGTTCATCCTGGTGGTGGTCTACACCGTGGTGCAGGGCCCCAGCCTGGGCCTGTTCGCGCACTGGCTGCGGCTGATTCCGCGCGACACCACCCGTGAGATCCAGGTGGAGGCGGCACCGCTGGACGTCCTGGAGGCCGAACTGCTCACCATGACGGTGCAGCCCGAGTCGAAGCTGCACAACGTCTCGGTGCTCGAACTGCGACTGCCCGACCCCAGCGTCATCACCTTGATCATCCGCAAGGGGCACACCTTTGTGCCGCAGCCCGATACCCGCATCACCGCCGGCGACGAACTGCTGATCGTCACCACCAGCAAGACCCGGCTGGCGGCCGAACGCCGACTGCGGGCGGTCAGCCGGCGCGGCAAGCTGGCGCACTGGTTCGACGAGTACGGCGAGTCGGAGTAACCCTCCCCGTTGACTCTGCGACCAGGGCGGGAAAGTGCGAGTAGGCCGCGCCCTGAGTTCAGAGTCAACGCAGGGTAATGAGCGGGATGGCGGTCTCGACCGGTGTCAGCCCGCCGTGGAAGCCCACCAGCTGCGCCGTCTGCGGCGGCTCGTGGGCGGTCGCCAGGATCGCGGTATCCCCGGTGCAGGTGACCACGACGTCGCCGATGCGCGCCAGGTGGTCGTCGCGCATCGGCCCGAATACCCCGGAGGCCACCGCTTGCTCACGGCTCTGCACCAGCGCCCGCCCGGCCAGCCGTTCGGTCCAGGCAGCCAGCACATCGGCGGTGGCACCGGGTTCGGTGTGCAGATAGCGGACCCGCGGCTCGCCGGCGACGACCCGGATGCCGGCCGCCAGCACCGGGTCGGCGTCCAGATCGATACGCGCGGACTCCGGTACGTTCAACCCGCCGTGGTCGGCGGTGACCAGGAGCACCGCGTCATCGGGCAGTGCGTCGACGAGCTGCCGCAGCAGCGCATCGACTTTGGTGGCCGCCGCATGCCAATGCTCGGAACCGATCCCCGAGACGTGCGCGGCATGGTCCAGTGCCGCGGTGTAGCCGTAGACCAGGCCGGGCGATGCCAACTCGGCGGCCAACCGCTGCCCGTAGTCCTCACCGCGGGCCACCGACAGGAATTCGGCCCCCCGATAAGCGGATTCGGTCAATCCGCTGCCGATGAACAGCTCCGGCAGCACCGCCCGGGAGTCCACTCCGGCGGCGCGCAGTCGCTGGAACCAGGTGGGGACCGGCTGCCAGGCCGTCGGCGCGGGGTCGTCTCCCCAGAAGATGTGCGTCAGCACCCGATCGGTGCCGGGCACGTTGACGGTGAAGCCGAGAACACCGTGCTCCCCCGGCGCCGCACCGGTGCCCAGGGAGACCAGGCTGGTCGGCGTGGTGGAGGGGAAGGTGCAGGACAGCTCGGCCAATTCGCCGGTGTCACCGGCCAGTACCGATGCCAGCAGCGGTGCATCCTGAGTCAACTCCGGCAACAGGTGATAGCCCAGCCCGTCTAGCAAGACCACCGCCACCCGTGGTACCTCGCCGATGCGGTCACGCAGACCGAGCGGGTCGGCGGCACCCGGAAACCCGAGCAGCGCGGCCGCGGACGGCAGGATGTCACTGATCGAACCGGGCATCGCTTCAGCCTGCCAGCAGGCCCGGCGACGACGCTATCCGGCGCCTACGCCGTCGGCCTTCGGCAGGTCCGCCGCGGGCTTGGTAGCTGCGGCGTTCGCCTTCTTGGCGTTGTTGGCGGGAGACCCCGAACCACCGCCGTTGCCACCGCCACCGCTGCCGCCGCCACCGGGCATCTTGGGGAAGTTGGAGGTGCCGTTGGAGTTCTCGGAGTTCCCGTCGTGGCGCGGCGATCCCGACGGGGCCCCGGTGTTGTCCGCGGGCGGGGTGGCCTCGCCGTCGGAGTCGGAACCGGTGTGATCGCCCGGTCCGGGATCGGCCGCTGATCCCGCATCCGGTTCTCCGGGGGCGTCGTGGAACAGCTGGTCGAGTTGCGCCAGCGGATCCTGCAGCACCTGCGAGACGTCGAAACCGCCCGGGTCCAGCGGAAGGTCGCCCGGGTCGACGTCGACGCCGCCGGCCGCACCGAAGACGATGTCGAACAGGTCGTCGAAGTCGGCGTTCGCGGCGGGCGCGGACAGCAGGCAGCAGCTCAGCGCCAGAACCGCTGCAGCCACGCCCCTACCCGAACCGCCACGACGGCGACCACTCATCTGCCGAGTCCTTCCACGCTGATCACGCCGAACGACGCTCCGCTCGGCAGAGCACGAACGTAGCCGAATTCCGCCCGATCGGACGACCCGGAAAAGGCCGAAACGGCAATGTTCAAAATCCGTTCATCTGCCGTCCTCCAGCCGGACCCCGGCCGTCGATATTCCGACGTTTCCCCAGGTAGCGCAGATAATTGAGACGGGCGTCACAATGGATCGGGTTAAAAATCACGGCGAATAATTTAATTGCATCCTTAAAACTCCTCGCCGCCGACGATTTCCGCCGAATAACCGCCGGCGTCGACATAAAAAATCAGGCCGAGTAATAGGCGTTGCCAGCACTCGGCTCTGCCGGCGGCACCGACGGAACCCCGGGCGCACCCGCCAACTGACCGGTTCCGGGCCGCCGTCCGGGTGGCAGGATGAACGGATGGCAACCGGCAGCACCGCGTCCTTCGACCCGATCGATCCGCTGAGCCTGGACACCCTGCTCTCCGACGACGAAATCGCACTGCGCGACACCGTCGCTCGGTTCTGTGCCGAGCACGTACAACCGCACCTCGGCGAATGGTTCGAGATCGGCGACCTGCCGGCCCGCGAACTGGCCCGGGAGTTCGGCCGGCTCGGCCTGCTGGGCATGCACCTGCAGGGGTACGGCTGCAGCGGTGCGTCGGCGGTGCACTACGGGCTGGCCTGTACCGAGCTGGAGGCCGCCGACTCCGGCATCCGCTCGCTGGTGAGCGTGCAGGGTTCACTGGCGATGTATTCGATCTACAACAACGGGTCCGAGGAACAGAAGCAGCAGTGGCTGCCGGGGATGGCCGCCGGTGAGCTGATCGGCTGCTTCGGGCTGACCGAGCCCGATGTGGGCTCCGACCCTGCGGCCATGACCACCCGGGCCCGCCGCGACGGATCCGACTGGATTCTCAATGGCCGCAAGATGTGGATCACCAACGGCTCCATCGCCGATGTGGCGGTGGTGTGGGCAGCCACCGATGAGGGCATCCGCGGGTTCATCGTGCCCACCGGCACCCCCGGCTTCACCGCGAACACGATTCACCACAAGCTGTCACTGCGCGCCTCGATCACCAGCGAACTGGTGCTCGACGATGTGCGACTGCCCGCCGAGGCGCTGCTGCCGAAGGCCCGCGGCGTCAAGGGCGCACTGGCCAGCCTGTCCGAGGCGCGTTACGGAATCATCTGGGGCGCAATGGGTGCGGCGCGGTCGGCGTGGCTGGCCGCCCGCGACTACGCCACCGCGCGCACCCAGTTCGGCAAGCCGATCGCCGGGTTCCAGCTCACCCAGGCCAAGCTGGTCGACATGGCCGTCGAACTGCACAAGGGACAGTTGCTCTCGCTGCATCTGGGCCGGCTCAAGGACACCGCCGGGTTACGTCCCGAGCAGGTCAGCTTCGGTAAGCTCAACAACACCCGCAGCGCCCTGGAGATCTGCCGAACGGCGCGAACCATCCTGGGCGGCAACGGGATATCGCTGGAATATCCGGTGATCCGGCACATGGTCAACCTGGAGTCGGTGCTGACCTACGAGGGCACCCCCGAGATGCACCAGTTGGTGCTCGGTCAGGCGTTCACCGGCATCGGCGCATTCCGCTGAGTTCAGGCGCAGCAGTTGGGATCCAGGGCCGCACACAAGGCCTGCAGCGCCTCCGGGCGCACCCGGTGGAACATGGTCGTCCCGCGCCGCTCCGATACCACCAGCCCCGCCTTACGCAGTTGGGTCAGATGGTGACTCACCGTCGATTCGCTCAGCTGCAGCACCGCGGCCAAATCCCCCGAGATCTCCCCACCTGTACTCGAGCTGAACAGGTAGGACACGATCTTGACCCGCGCCGGATCCGCTAACGCTTTGAGCCGCAGGGCAACCGCCAACGCATCGGCATCGCTCATCGGCCCCGATGCCACCGGCGCACAGCACACCGGGGCGGTCATGTCGATCACCGGCAACGCCTTGGGCATCACCCCATCCTGCCACAAAACATTGACATATATCGAAATCAAGGTGCATGCTTGCGTCGTCCAAATAGTTCGATATATGTCGCACCCCCCGGGGGATTGTCATGTCACGCATCCAACTCGCACTCAACGTCGACGACCTCGACGCCGCGATCGCGTTCTACTCCACCCTCTTCGACACCGCACCCGACAAAACCAAACCGGGTTACGCCAACTTTGCGATCGTCGACCCGCCACTGAAGCTGGTGCTGTTCGAAAACCCCGGAGCCGGCGGCTCTCTCAACCACCTCGGCATCGAGGTTCCCGCCACCGAGGCCGTGACGGCCGAATCCGAGCGCCTCACCGGAGCCGGAATGCCCACCGAAGCCGAGTTCGACACCACCTGCTGCTTCGCCGAGCAGGACAAGATCTGGGTCCGCGGCCCCGACGGGGAACGCTGGGAGATCTACACCAAGCTCGCCGACACCGATACCTTCGGCTCCGATGACTGACACCACATCCGCCACTCCGCGCTTGTCCACCCTCGACCGGCTGCTGCCGCTCTGGATCGGGCTGGCCATGGTCGCCGGCCTGGCGCTGGGCCGCGTCGCCCCGGGCCTGGGCTCCGGCCTCGGCGCGGTGCAGATCGACGGGATCTCGCTGCCGATCGCCGTCGGGCTGCTGGTGATGATGTATCCGGTGCTGGCGAAGGTCCGCTACGACCGGCTGGACACCGTCACCGGCGACCGCCGGCTGTTGCTGTCCTCGTTGCTGCTGAACTGGATCCTGGGCCCGGCGCTGATGTTCGCGCTGGCCTGGCTGTCGCTGGCCGATCTGCCCGAATACCGCACCGGGCTGATCGTGGTCGGGTTGGCCCGCTGCATCGCGATGGTGATCATCTGGAACGACCTGGCCTGCGGCGACCGCGAGGCCGCCGCCGTGCTGGTGGCGCTGAACTCGCTCTTCCAGATCGTCATGTTCGCCGCATTGGGCTGGTTCTACCTGTCGGTGCTGCCCGGGTGGCTCGGCCTGGCGCAGACCAGCATCGAGGTCTCACCCGGGCAGATCGCCAAATCCGTGCTGATCTTCCTCGGCATCCCGCTGGCCGCCGGGTACGCCAGTCGCCGTCTCGGCGAGCAGACCCGCGGTCGGGACTGGTACGAGACCCGGTTCCTGCCGCGGATCGGCCCCTGGGCGTTGTACGGGCTGCTGTTCACGATCGTGATCCTGTTCGCCCTGCAGGGTGATCGGATCACCCATCAACCCGTCGACGTTGCCCGGATCGCGCTGCCGTTGCTGGCCTACTTCGCGATCATGTGGGGTGGCGGCACCGCCCTCGGCGCCCTGCTCGGGCTGGGATACGCGCGCACCAGCACGCTGGCGTTCACCGCCGCGGGCAACAACTTCGAGCTCGCCATCGCCGTGGCGATCGCCACCTGGGGAGCCACCAGCGGACAGGCCCTGGCCGGCGTGGTCGGCCCGTTGATCGAAGTCCCGGTCCTGGTCGGGCTGGTCTACGCCGCCCTGGCGCTGCGTCCCCGCTTCCGCCGGCCATGACCGTCGCCGGCGCCACGCCCAGTGTGCTGTTCGTCTGCGTGCACAACGCCGGCCGGTCGCAGATGGCCGCCGCGCTGCTGCGCCACTTCGCCGGTGACCGCATCGACGTCCGTTCGGCGGGCACCGAACCCGCCGCGGAGATCAATCCCGCGGCCGTCGCCGTGATGGCCGAACTCGGCATCGACATCACCGAACAGACCCCGAAGGTGCTCACCGCCGGTACCGTCGCGCGCAGCGACGTCGTCATCACCATGGGCTGCGGCGACACCTGCCCGCACTTCCCGGGTGTGAGTTACCGCGACTGGCCCCTCGACGATCCCGCGGGCCGGCCCCCGGACATCGTGCGCGCCGTGCGTGACGAGATCGCCGAACGTGTCCGCGCGCTCATCGCCGAACTGGCGCCCGGTCTCCCCGGAAAACCGACCCCGCCGACGTCGGGACATTTAACACATGGAATGGTTGTAGAAATGACGGATAACGAGGTTCTCGGACAGCGGGCAGCAGCTTTCCTGGCGATGCACCAACCGGGCAATCCGGTGGTCGCGCCGACCGTGTGGGACGTCTGGTCGGCGAAACTGGCCGTCGACGTCGGATTCGCCGCACTGACGGTCGGCAGTAAACCCGTCGCACTGTCGATGGGCCGTAACGACGGTGAGGGGATGTCGTTCACCGAGACGCTGGAACGGACCCGGCTGATCACCGCGGCCGTCGACGTCCCGGTCTCCCTCGACATCGAATCCGGCTACGCCCAATCCCCGACCACCCTGGTCGAGGCGCTGCTCAACGCCGGCGTGGTCGGCTGCAACATCGAAGACACGGTGCACAGCGAGGACAAGCGCCTGCGTTCGCAATCCGAGCACGCCGACTACGTGGCCGCACTGCGGGCCGCCGCCGATTCCGCGGGCACCCACCTGGTGATCAACGCCCGCACCGACCTGTTCATGCGTAACGACGGCGACGACTCCGACCGGATCGACCGCGCCATCGCACGGTTGACCGCGTGCGCGCAGGCCGGTGCCGACGTGCTCTATCCGGTCGGTTTCCACGACGCGGAGACCCTGCGGACCCTTGCCGCGGCGCTGCCCAAGCCGGTCAACGCGCTGGCGGCGCCCGACACCGCGGACCCGGCCTCCTACGGCCCGCTCGGTATCGCACGGATCAGCTTCGGGCCGCTGTTGCAGGCCGCGCTGGGTAAGCACGCCGCCGAGATCCTGGGCCGCTGGCGCTGATCCGTCGCCCCGGACCATCGACAGGCAAACTTGACGCCTGTTAAGTTCGTCGGCGTGGACAACATTCGCGGCAAAACCATCGCTATCACCGGCGCCGCCCGTGGAATCGGGCTGGCGACCGCCACCGCACTGCTGGCGCGGGGCGCCCGGGTCGTGATCGGCGACCGGGAGGTCCATGTTCTCGACGCGGCGGTCAAGCAGTTGTCGTCGCGCGGTCAGGTCAGCGGTCATCCGCTCGACGTCACCGACCGCGAATCGTTCGCGACGTTCCTGGACAAGGCCCGCGCCGACGGCGACGGCCACATCGACGTGCTGATCAACAATGCCGGTGTCATGCCGGTCGGGCCGTTCCTGGACCAGACGCCGCAGACCATCCGCTCGGCGACCGAGGTCAACTTCTACGGCGTGATCAACGGCTGCCAACTGGTGCTGCCGGAGATGGTCAAACGCCGCAGCGGCCGGATCGTCAACATCGCCTCGATGGCCGGCATCGTGGCGGTACCGGGCCAGGCGCTCTACGCCGGAACCAAGTTCGCCGTGGTGGGCCTGACCACCGCCCTGGCCGACGAGTTCGCCCCGCAGGGCGTCACGATCAGCGGCGTGCTGCCGACGTTCACCAACACCGAACTGATCTCCGGCACCCACCCGTCGGCCGCGCAGAAACCGGTGGAACCCGAAGACGTCGCGGCCGCGGTGGTCAAGGTGCTCGACAAGCCCAAGACCCTGGTGTCGGTACCCGGTTTCGGCCGGCGCAGCGCCATGCTGTTGAGCCTGCTGCCCGACGGCGGCCGGCGTTGGCTCAACAAGAAGACCAGCAACGACACGGTGTTCCTGCAGTTCGACGCCGCGGCCCGCCAGGCCTACGAGGACCGCGCCCAGCACGCCACCGGCGTCGTCGAGGACGACTGAGACCCGGGAACTATCCCAGCGCCTGTTCCAGATCGGCGATCAGGTCGTCGGCGTCCTCCAGTCCGACCGAGATGCGCACCACCCCGTCGCCGAGCCCGATCGCGGCGCGCCCGTCCGGGCCCATCGCCCGGTGGGTGGTGGTCGCCGGATGGGTGATCAACGACTTGGCATCACCGAGGTTGTTGGAGATGTCGATCAGTTGCAGGGCATCCAGTAACTCGAAAGCCCTTTGCTTGGAAGCGCTTCGGGCTGCCTCCAGCTCGAAGGTGATGACGGTGCCGCCGCCGGACATCTGCCGGCGCGCCAGGTCGTATTGCGGATGCGACGGCAGGAACGGGTAACGGACCCACCGCACTCCCGGATGCTGCGCCAGGAACTCCGCGATCCGCAGCGCCGCGGCGTTGGCATGGTTGACCCGAACCGACAGTGTCTCAAGACCTTTGAGCAATACCCACGCGTTGAAGGCGCTCAGCGCGGGCCCGGTGTGCCGCATCAGCGTCTGCACCGGACCGTCGATGTAGTCCCGATCGCCCAGGATCGCCCCGCCCAGGACACGGCCCTGCCCATCGATGTGTTTGGTGCCGGAATACACCACCACGTCCACGCCGAGCGGGAACCCCTGCTGCAGTAGCGGCGTCGCGAACACATTGTCCAGCACCACTTTCGCGCCGGCGTCATGGGCCAGCGCGGTGACCGCGGCGATGTCGACCAGCGACTGCATCGGATTCGACGGCGTCTCGAAGAACACCGCGGCGGTGGGGACCGACAGCGCCTGCTCCCACTGGGCCGGGTCGTCGCCGTCGACGAAGACGGTCTGCACACCCCAGCGGGGCAGGATCTCGTTGCAGATCACGAAGCAGGACCCGAACAGGCTGCGCGCGGCCACCAGCCGGTCGCCGGCCTTCAGCAACGCGCCGAGCGCGACGAACACCGCCGCCATCCCGCTCGCGGTCGCGAACGCCGCCGGGGCACCCTCGATCAGCCGCAGCCGCTCCTCGAACATCGCCACCGTCGGATTGCCGTAGCGCGAGTAGACGAACCGGTCGTCCTCGCCGGTGAACGCCCGCTCGGCCGCGGCGGCGGACTCGTAGACGTAACCGGAGTTGAGGAAGACCGCCTCGGCGGTCTCGTCGAACCCCGAGCGCAGCAGTCCGCCGCGCACCCCGAGGGTGGCCGCACCGACACCGTCCGGCAACGGTTTCGGGGTCCGGACCGAGCGGGACGGATCCGGTCGGCTCATGACTGGGTCCACGGCAGGCCGACGGCCCGCCAGCCGCCGCGCCCGCGGTGGGACTGCTCGTCGAGCTGGCCCTCGAAACCGTCGAGGACGTTGTAGGACGGGGTCAACCCGAGGGATTCCCCGGTCTCGGCCGCGGGAATGGAGCGATTTCCGGAGCGGCACAAGAAGATCGCCGGACCCCGGGTCACCCGGGCCGCCAGTTCACGGGCGAAGTCGTGGTTGGGGGTTCCGTCGGAGTGCACCCATTCCACGCAGACCAGGTCACGCCCCAGCCCGGACACGTCCGGCAGGCCGACGAACCGCCATTCGGCGTCGGTGCGCACGTCGATGAGCGTCGCCGCCGGGTTGTCCCGCAAGATCTCCCAGGCCTGTTCCGGTGTGATGTCGCCCGCGTAGCTCACCTGCGGAAGTCTTGCACCTGAACCCGCCGCACGCCATGGGGGGTCACGGCCAGATCCTGCCCAGCGCCGCGGCCACCTGCTCGGCCCGGTCCCGGGCGACGGTCACATCCGGGCCGGTGGCCAGCGCCAGGCCCAACCGCCGGCGGGGATGGCCCTCGTGGCGGCCGAACAGCACCACGTCGCTTTCGGCCACGCCCAGCGCTTCGGCCACGGCGTCGGCACTGTCCGGTTTGGGGTCGGTGGCGCGTGCGCCGGGGCGGGAGTAGATCAGTCGGGCGGCACCGGGCGAGACCATCAGGGGGTCGGTGGCCAGGCCCAGGATCCCGCGCGCCTGCAACTCGAAACCGGAGAGCCGCTGGGTGCGCGTCGTCAACAGGGTGGCGTCGTACGGGCGCACGTCGACCCCGGCGAAATACACCTCGTCGCCGTGCACCAGCAGTTCGACCCCGAACATGCCGCGGCCGCCGAGTGCCCGCGCCACCCGGGCCGCGATCGACCGGGCCGCATCCAGCGCCACCCGACTCATCGGGTGCGGTTGCCAAAACTCCCGGGTCAGTTGGCCATTCGGTCCTTCGATGCTGCGATGCCCGATCGGTGCGCAGAAATCCAGCGCCGGCCCGGCCGGGCCGTCACGGTGGACGGCCAGCAGCGTGACCTCACTGTCGAAGTCCACCACCGTCTCGGCCAGCACCCGGGGCGTGACACCGGCCGCGTTCGACGTCACCGCACGCCGCCAGGCGGGTTCGATGTCGCTGTCGCGGATCATCACCGACCGGCCCTCACCGAGCAGGCCCCGCACCGGTTTGACCGACATCGGATAGCCGCCGTGCTCGGCTACCGAACGGAGTTCCTCGAGCGACCCGGCGAACCAGAACGGCGCGGTGGGCAGACCGAGTTCGTCGGACGCCAGCCGGCGCATCGCTTCGGCATCGGCGGCCAACCGGGCGCCGCGGATTCCGGGTACCACCGTGGTGACCCCGGTTTCGACGGCATCACTGAGGGCATCGGTGGCCACGGTGTCGGAGGCGACCACCACGAACCTCGGTTGCAGCCAGCCGATGGCCGCGGCCAGCTCATCGCGGTCGCTGAGGTCGACCACCGCCGAACGGTCGACGATCCCGTCCAATCCGGTGTCGGCGTAGCGGTCCACGGCGATCACCTCGGCGCCCAGCCGCTGCAGCGCGCCGACCAGCTCCCGACTGAAATCCCCCGAGCCCAGCAGCGCGACCCGCGTGCGGCTGGGTCCGTTGCCGGACAGTTGCTCGGTAACCGACTCCGCCACCTGGCCGTTCACCGCCTCATCCTCCAGCGCCACCGCTATGTTGCATGCTGCTCAAGGATAAAGGCGAAATCTGAACGGAGGTTCAACGACGGTGAGCACCACCCTGCTGGGCCCGCTGGTGGCGGCAGTGCTGATCGCAGCCATCGCCCGGCACCGGAAACTGTCCGCCCCCCTGGTGCTGGTGATCGCCGGCCTGCTGGTGGGGCTGATCCCGGCGGTGCCGGAGATCAGGATGCGCCCGGAACTGGTGCTGTTCGTGATCCTGCCGCCGCTGCTGTGGTCGGCCGGACTGGAGAGCTCGGTGATCAGCCTGCGGCGCAACAAGCGCCCGATCATGCTGTTGGCGGTCGGCCTCCCGCTGGCCACCACGGTCGCGGTCGGCGCGGTCGCCTATTACACGGTGCCGGAACTGACCCTGGCGGCCGCGCTGACGCTCGGGGCGATCGTGGCCCCGCCGGATGCGGTGTCGGCCACCGCGATCGGCCGTCGGGTCGGGTTGCCGCGGCGGATCATGACGCTGCTCAGCGGCGAGAGCCTGCTCAACGACGCCACCGCGCTGACGGTGTACAAGGTGTCGTTGGCGGCGGCGATCGGCGTGGCGACCGGCTGGGGCATGGGCCTGGTGACCTTCGTACTGGCCGCAGTCGGCGGGGTGGCGGTGGGGGTGGCGTTCGGGGCCGTCATCGTCACCATCCGGGCCCGGTTGACCGATCCGGTGGTGGAGAGTGCGGTCGGCCTGCTGGCGCCGTTCGTGATCTACCTGGTGGCCGAGGAGGTCCACGGCTCCGGGGTGCTCGCGGTGGTGGTGGCCGCCCTGATCCTGGGGCAGCGCTTCACCCGCGCGCACTACGCCACCCGGATGCAGGACCAAGCGGTCTGGCGCGCGGTGCAGTTGGTGCTGGAATCGCTGGCGTTCCTGCTGATCGGGTTGCAACTGCCGGCGGTGGTGACGAACCTGCACGGGGTGCGCTTCGCCACGCTGGCCGTCGCATCGCTGGCGGTGTTCGCGACGCTGCTCGCGGTGCGCGGGGTGTGGGTGGCGACGTTCGCCTTCGCGCCGCGGCTGCTGTCGGCGAAGATCCGCCGGACCGAGCCCGCGCCCACGCCCGCGCAGGTGTTCGTGCTGGCCTGGGCCGGGATGCGCGGGGTGGTGTCGCTGGCGGCGGCATTCGCGGTGCCGCTGACGACGCTGTCGGGGGAACCGTTCCCGGGCCGCCCGCAGCTGGTCTTCCTGACCTTCGTGGTGGTGGTCGGCACGCTGCTGCTGCACGGGTTGACCCTGCCGTGGCTGATCCGCCGGTTGGGCCTGCCCACCGACCAGGACCGCACCGACGCGATCGCCGCGACATCCGCGCAGGACAAGGCGGCGCTGGCCGCCGCCGAGCGACTCGACGAGGTGCTGGCCGCCACCGAGCCGTCCCCGGCCAGCGAGCGCGCCGCCGAGGCACTGCGCAGCTGGAACACCCGGCGGCGCAACGCGGCCCGGGAACGGCTGCGCCGCTTGGATCCCGACGCCGAAGCCGACAGCGACGAGACCGCCGCCGCCGCGTTTCGCCGGCTGCGCCTGGAGACGCTGGCCGCCGAACGCGCGGCGCTGATCGCCGAGCGCGATCACGGCCGCATCGACGATCAGGTGCTGCGCCGCTTGCTGCACGGGCTGGATCTGGAAGAGGCGTCGCTGAACCTGGACTGAGGCCCGGTTCCCACCGCGAGGCCGCGCCTACAGTGGGTGCCATGAGCGTGCTGGATTCACCGAAGACCTACACCGGCCTGGCCGCCTTCCAGGCCGTCGACGCGGTGCTGTGTGCCATCCCGGTGCCCTACATCGCCAAGGCTCTCGACACCGTCGAGTGCCCGCAACGGGTTCGGCCGGTGCTGCCGGCCGTCAAGGCGGCGTCGGCCGTCGGCCTGTTGTCGGCGCACCGGTTCCCGGGCTTGGCCCGGCTGACCACCGCGGCGCTGACGCTGTATTTCGTACTGGCCGTCGGCGCGCACATCCGGGTCCGGGACAGCATCGCCAACAGTGCACCGGCCGCGGCGTTCCTGGCGTTGTTCGCGGCGCTGACGCTACGGGGACCGCGCCGGTACGGAGCCGATTAGGACTTGCGGCTCAGGGCTGGCCCGGCAGCAGGCGCACCATCAGCCCCTGCGCCTCGGCCAGCAGGGTGCCCTCGGTGTCGGTGAGCTCGGCGCCGATGAACGCCTTGCGGCCCTCGGACTTCTCGATCCGGGCGTTGACCACCAGCGGGGTGTTGATCGGGGTGACGTTGCGGTAGTCCACGTGCAGGAACGCGGTCCGGCTGATCGGGCGGTTGGCGGCGTGCACCACCATCCCGAACATCCAGTCGAACAGCAGCGGCAGCACCCCGCCGTGCACCGCGGAGTTGCCGCCGACGTGGAACCGGCTGAACGATCCGGTCATGGTCACGCCGTCGGGTTCGAACCGGGTGATCTGCCACGGCGGCAGCATCAGGCTGCCCATGCCCGGCAGCGACGGCGCCCGGCCGGCCGGGGCGACGCCCTCGGGGGCCTGATCGTTCTCCAGCAGCGCCACCAGTTGTTCGGCGCGGTCGGCGGCGGTCTCCCAGGTGTCGTCGGCGGGGTCGCTGGACACCGACAGGTCCAGCACCCGCCGCATGGTGGTGACGAACCGGGCGAATCCGGGGCTGGGTTCCACGACCGCGTAGTCGGGGAACCCGCCGTGACTGGCGTAGTCGGGGTCCAGGGCTGATTCGTCGGCGGGCGTCTGCTCGCTCACGCGGGGTTCCCGACGACGTCACGGCGCACGATGGTCTGCTCCCGGCCGGGGCCGACGCCGATGCAGGAGATCTGCGCGCCGGCGATCTCCTCCACCCGGGAGACGTAGTCCCGCGCGTTGGCGGGCAGCTCCTCGAACGTGCGGGCACCTGAGATGTCCTCCCACCAGCCCGGCAGTTCTTCGTAGACCGGTTCGGCGCGCGCGAACTCCTCCTGCGTCATCGGCAGTTCGTCGGTGCGTTTGCCGTCGATGCGGTAGCCGACGCAGACCGGCACGGTCTCCAGGCTGGAGAGCACGTCGAGTTTGGTCAGGAAGTAGTCGGTGATGCCGTTGACCCGGGTGGCGTAGCGGGCGATCACCGCGTCGAACCAGCCGCAGCGGCGCTGCCGGCCGGTGGTCACCCCGACCTCGCCGCCGGCCTTGGACAGGTACTCGCCGCTGGCGTCGAACAACTCGGTGGGGAACGGGCCCGAGCCGACCCGGGTGGTGTAGGCCTTGAGGATGCCCAGCACGGTGGTGATGCGGGTCGGGCCCACACCGGAGCCCACCGCGGCACCGCCGGCGGTCGGGTTGGACGACGTCACATACGGGTAGGTGCCGTGGTCGACGTCGAGCAGAGTGCCCTGGGAGCCTTCCAGCAGCACGTTCTCGCCGCGGTCCAGTGCGCCGCCCAGCAGCAGCGCGGTGTCGGCGATGCGGTGCTTGAAGCCCTCGGCCTGCTCGAGCAGGTCCTCGAGGACCTGCTGCGGTTCCAGGGCCTTGCGGTTGTAGATCTTGACCAGCACCTGGTTCTTGAACTCCAGGGCGGCCTCGATCTTGTTCGCCAGCGACTCCTCGTCGAGCACGTCGGCGACCCGGATGCCGATCCGGGCGATCTTGTCCTGGTAGCAGGGCCCGATGCCGCGACCGGTGGTGCCGATCTTCTTGGAGCCCATGTAGCGCTCGGTCACCTTGTCGATGGCCACGTGGTACGGCATCAACAGGTGGGCGTCGGCGGAGATCAGCAGCCGCGAGGTGTCCACGTCCCGGCGTTCCAGCCCGTCCAGCTCGGTGAGCAGCACACCCGGATCGACCACCACACCGTTGCCGATGACGTTGGTGACGTGTGGCGACAGCACCCCGGACGGGATCAGGTGCAACGCGAAGTTCTCCCCGGTGGGGAGAACGACCGTGTGGCCGGCATTGTTGCCGCCCTGGTAGCGCACCACCCACTGAACTCGTTCGCCGAGTAGGTCGGTGGCTTTCCCTTTGCCCTCGTCACCCCATTGGGCGCCGATGACGACGATTGCCGGCATGGATTTCTCGCTAACTGTCTTGGCTTACTGTGGTCCAGCCGGGGAATGAGCCTATCCGAAGCGATTCACAAGGAGCGTGTTGAACGCCACTAACGGCCCGGAGAGCCGCTGATGCCCGCTGAGACACCCCCGGAAACCGTCGTGCTGCTGTGCGCCGGGCGGACCCTGCCCCGCGCCCTGCGGGACCTGCCATCGGTGCAGGTCACAGCCGATAGGGGCACCGCTGACATCGACGCCGCCCTGGACCGCTACGGCCGGGTGCTGGTGGTGGGAGCCGACCCGGATCTGGCGCAGGTGCTGACCCGGATGCTGCGCGCCGACCGCCTCGACGTCGAGGTGGGCTACGTGCCGTCGCGGCGTACCCCGGCCACCCGCGCCTACGGGCTGCCGGCCGGCCGGCGCGCGGCGCGGCGGGCCCGCCGGGGTGCTGCCGGCCCGGTACCGCTGATCCGCGACGACGCCGGCACCGCGCTGGTGGGGGTGGGCCGGTGGCTGCCGGTGGACGGTACGGCGCTGCTGCGCGGCGAGGGAGTCGTCGACGACGACACCGTGTTCGACGGCGACGTGGCCGAAGTGCTGATCGAGCCGATCGGGGTGCCGCCGGGGTTGCGCGCCGGGGTTCCGCGGAGGTGCGGCCGGGTACGACGCTGGGTGACGGGCCGGGCGGCGCAACTGGGCACGACGGGTGCACTGGTGGTGCGCGACGGGAGATTCGGCACCCGGACGGTGAAGCGCTCCACGTTCTATCGCCACATCGAGGACTGGCTGCTGGTCCGATAGGTTCGTCGGGTGAACGTGCACCCCCTGCGGGGCCAAGCGGTCCGGCCCAGCCCGGTCTTTCTGGCGTTGGTCGCGGTGACCGCACTCGGCGGCGTGCTGGCCTGGTCGGCAGGCACCGCGATCCGTCCGCTGGCCTACGCCGGGGTGTTCGTGTTCGTGATCGCCGGCTGGCTCGTCTCGCTGTGCCTGCACGAGTTCGGGCACGCCTACACCGCCTGGCGCTTCGGCGACCGCGGCGTCGCGATGCGCGGCTACCTGACCCTCAACCCGCTGCGCTACACCCACCCGGGGCTGTCTCTGCTGCTGCCACTGCTGTTCATCGCGCTCGGCGGTATCGGGCTGCCCGGCGGGGCGGTGTTCGTGCAGACGTCGTCGATGCCCCCGCGCCGGCGCACCCTGGTCAGCCTGGCGGGCCCGGCGGCCAACCTGGTGTTGGCGATCGTGCTGCTCGGGGGCGCCTGGGCGCTGCACGACCCGCGGCATCCGGTGTTCTGGTCGGCGGTGGCGTTTCTGGGCTTCCTGCAGATCACCGCGCTGGTGCTGAACCTGCTGCCGGTGCCGGGGCTGGACGGTTTCGGGGCGCTGGAGCCGCATCTGAGCCCGGCCACCCGACGCGCGGTGGCGCCGTTCCAGCCCTACGGACTGCTCGTGCTGATGGCCCTGCTGATCGCGTCGCCGGCGGTGAACCAGAAGTTCTTCGGGCTGGTGCTGTGGGTCTTCGATCTGTTCGGCGTGCCGCGTGAGCTGGTGGCGGTGGGTCTGCACCTGACCCAGTTCTGGAGCTCTTGGTTCTGACCCGGCACCGGTGCCGGCGACCTATATTCACCTTCCATGGGCGCCGGTCACCAACACCGTCATACCGACAGCCGGCTGTCCCGCATGGTGGTCGCCGCCGCGATCCTGACCACGTTCTTCGGCATCGAACTCGCCACCGCCATCGCCATCAACTCGATCGCCCTGCTGGCCGACGCCGGGCATCTGCTCACCGACCTGGCCGCGCTGTTCATGGGGGTGACGGCGGTGGTGCTGACCCGACGCGGCAGCACGTCGCCGTCGCGGACCTACGGCTGGCACCGCGCCGAGGTGTTCACCGCGGTCGCCAACGCGGTGTTGCTGATCGGCGTCGCGACGTTCATCGCGACCGAGGCGATCCGCCGCATCGGCACCGCACCGGATGTGCCCGGCATGCCGCTGATCGTCGTCGCATTGGCGGGGGTGGCGGTCAACGCCGTGGTCATCGGGCTGCTGCGGTCGCACTCGGAGCACAGCCTGGCGGTGCGCGGCGCCTACCTGGAGGTGGTCGCCGACACCGTCGGCAACGTCGCGGTGCTGATCGCGGGCATCGTCACGGTCACCACCGACTGGCCCTACGCCGACGTGGTGGTCGCGGTCTTCGTCGCCCTGTGGGTACTGCCCCGGGCGTTCGCCCTGGCCCGCGACGCCCTGCGCATCCTGTCCGAGGCGTCACCGAGCCATATCGACGTCGATGAACTGCGTGCGGCGTTGGCGGCCGTCGACGGCGTCACCGACGTACACGACCTGCATGTCTGGACTCTGGTGCCCGGCCAGGACATGGCCACCGCCCACCTGGGTACCGACGCCGACGCCGGCCGGGTGCTGAGCGCCGCGCGGGCCGTGCTGGCGGCCCGCGGCCTGACCCACGCCACCGTGCAGGTGGAACCCGCCGGGCAGGGCGGTGGTTGTCCACTCGAACGCTGAGGCCCTACCCGGCACGCGCTGACGGGAACCGCCAGGTTCGGTCAGTAAGCTGCCCATTAGCGTCAGCCGATCCAACCAGCCGGAGGAATAGCCGCTCATGACGAACCCACCGGAACCTGACAGCACCGAGCCGACCGAAGAAGACACCTCGACCACCGCGATTTCCGACGCCGCCGAGACGGCCGACACCGAAGCGGTCACCGAGGTGATCACCACCGACGTCCCCGCCGACGAACCCGGCGCCGACGGGTCCCCGGAACGCCGGTTCACCGCGCCGGGATTCGACGCCGGTCAGACGGTGGTCATCCCGACGGTGGGCGACCAGAACACCGAACTGATCACCACGTCGGGCGACGACTCGGGAAAGGCGATCCCACAACAGATTCCGGCCCGCAGCGGCGGCCCGGCGCCGATCCGGGAGTCCCGCCGCTGGGGTTGGGTGATGGCGATCGTCCTGATCGTCCTGGCACTGGCGACCATCGCGGTGCTGGCCACCTTGTGGCTGACCCGCGATACCCGGGAGGCCGCCTCCCAGGAGGAGCACGTCCGCGACACCATCGCGAACTTCGACCTCGCCACCCAGAAGGGTGACCTGGCCACGTTGCGCAGCCTCACCTGCGGGGACTTCCGCGACCGCTACGTCAACTACGACCAGAAGGTCTGGGACGACACCTACCGACGGATCTCGGAGGCCAAGCAGTATCCGGTGGTCGCCAGCATCGACGAGGTCGTGGTCAACGACGGCCACGCCGAGGCCAACGTCACCGCGTTCATGGCCTACGAACCGCGGGTCCGCTCGACCCGCAGCATCGACCTGCAGTTCCGCGACAACCAGTGGAAGATCTGCCAGTCCCACGGCGGCTGAAACGCGGACAGCCCCCGCGATGCGAGGGCTGTCCGTCGGTGGTTTCGGTCAGAGCGCCAGGCTCTTGCCCGCACTGTGCAGGTCGTTGCACGCCTCGATGACCCGCTCGGTCATCGACGCCTCGGCCTTCTTGAGGTAGCTGCGCGGGTCGTAGGTCTTCTTGTTGCCGACCTCGCCGTCGACCTTGAGCACGCCGTCGTAGTTGCTGAACATGTGGCCGGCGACCGGGCGGGTGAACGCGTACTGGGTGTCGGTGTCGACGTTCATCTTCACCACCCCGTAGCGCAGCGCCTCCTCGATCTCGGACTTCAGCGAGCCCGAGCCGCCGTGGAAGACGAAGTCGAACGGCTTGGAACCCTCGGCCAGGCCCAGCTTGGCCGACGCGACCTTCTGTCCCTCGGCCAGGATGTCGGGGCGCAGCACCACGTTGCCCGGCTTGTAGACGCCGTGCACGTTGCCGAAGGTGGCGGCCAGCAGGTACTGGCCCTTGTCCCCGGCACCCAGGGCGGCGACGGTCTTCTCGAAGTCTTCCGGGGTGGTGTAGAGCTTCTCGTTGATCTCGGCTTCCACGCCGTCCTCTTCACCGCCGACGACGCCGATCTCCACCTCGAGGATGATCTTGGCGGCCACCGAGGCGGCCAGCAGCTCCTGGGCGATCGACAGGTTCTCGTCGATCGGCACCGCCGAGCCGTCCCACATGTGCGACTGGAACAGCGGGTTCTGGCCGGCCTTGACCCGGTCCGCGGAGATCGCCAGCAGCGGGCGCACGAAGCCGTCCAGTTTGTCCTTGGGGCAGTGGTCGGTGTGCAGCGCGACGTTGATCGAGTACTTGGCGGCGATCACGTGGGCGAACTCGGCCAGCGCCACCGCACCGGTGACCATGTCCTTGACACCCAGGCCGGAGCCGAATTCCGCGCCGCCGGTGGAGAACTGGATGATGCCGTCACTGCCGGCGTCGGCGAAACCCTTGATCGCGGCGTTGATGGTCTCCGACGACGTGCAGTTGATCGCCGGGAATGCGTAGGAGTTCTCCTTGGCGCGGCCCAGCATCTCGGCGTAGACCTCGGGGGTGGCGATGGGCATGGAACTCTCTCCTCCTGGGTGCAGACTGTGTCCTCCCAGTATCCCCAACGGTTATTTGCCCACGACACCGGTATGTTGGGGCCTCATGAGCATGACGGTGGCGGCGATGCCCCACATCTTGGACCCGATGTACTGGATCGGGCAGGGCGGCGTATTCGAGCACGCGGTACTGCCGGCCATTCTGGTGATCGTCTTCATCGAAACGGGTCTGCTGTTTCCGCTGCTGCCCGGGGAATCCCTGTTGGTCACCGGCGGGCTGCTGGCCGCCGCCGGCAACCCCGACATCTGGGTGCTGGCGCCGGCGGTGGCCGTGGTGGCGGTGCTGGGCGACCAGACCGGCTACTTCATCGGCCGCCGGCTGGGGCCGGCGCTGTTCAAGAAGGAAGACTCCCGCTTCTTCAAGAAGCACTATGTGACCGATTCGCACGCGTTCTTCGAGAAGTACGGGCCGGCGGCGATCATCCTGGCCCGCTTCGTGCCGTTCGCGCGGACCTTCGTCCCGGCGATCGCCGGGGTCTCCTACATGCGCTACCCGGTCTACCTGGCGTTCGACATCGTCGGCGGCATCCTGTGGGGTGCCGGGATGACGTTGACGGGGTATCTGCTGGGCACCAAGGTGCCCGGTATCACCGACCACCTGGAACTGATCATCCTCGGGATTCTGTTCGTGTCGCTGCTGCCGGCGTTCTACTCGGCGGGCAAGGCCTTCCTGGCGCGTCGCCGCACTCCCCCGGCCGACGTCGACGCGGCACTCACGGCGCAGAACTCCGAGTAGACCCCGCCGGAGAGCGCAGTCTCAACGGGGCGCAGAGATCAGCAGGCGGTCTGGGCGGCGGCGACGGCGTGCGCGGCCTCCATCAGCATCCATCCGCTCAACTGCACCGACAGGTCGCGTTCGGGGATCTCCGATTCGCTGACCGCGCCACCGATGAACTGCGCCGTACCGCTGTCGGCGTGCGGCAGTTGCGCGGTCTGATCCCAGTTCGGCCCGAACAGCGGTAGGCCGTCGACCGACTGCCGGTAGTCCCACGCGGACTTCGCCGACGTCAACACCAGCTTGGCCGCGGTCTCGCGGGCCTGCACGTCGGCGGTGGACTCCCCGGGCAGGTCGGTGGCGACCAGCGCCAGGTAGCGGGCGGTGATCCCGGCGAACAGCCCGCCATCCCCGCCGCCGGCGCCCTTGAGCACCCCGCCGGGGGCCATCTGCTCGGCCACCGCGGCCACCAGCCGGTGTACCCGGTGGGCGTGACGCGGGCGGTCCTGCACGCCGGTGCGTGCCGCCAGTTCGGTCTCCAGTCCCAGCACCACGCCCTGGCAGTAGGTGTATTCGGCGCGCACCAGCGAACCGCCGCGGATGCCGTCGAACACCAGGTGGGTCTCCGGGTCGATCAGCGTGTCGTCGATCCAGTCGCCCATCGCCTGGGCGCGCGGCAGCCAGGCGGGTTCGCGGGCCAGGAAGATCCCGGCCGGGCCGTTGGCGGGGGCGTTGAAGAAGGGCTCGGTGAACTGTTCGTCTTTGCGCCAGGGGATGCCGCCGCCGGCCTCGTGCATCCAGGAGTCGGTGAGCTGGGCGGTCAGGGTTCTCAGGGCGCGGTGCCGGTCGATCCCGGTGACCCGGCAGGCGCGCTGGATCCCCAACGCCAGCCAGGCCATGTCGTCGTAGTAGGCGTTGGTCCAGCGGCCGACGTTGCGGAGCCGGTGGGTGCGGATCTGCCGTTTGATGCGGGTCGCCCGTTCGGGTTGCGGGTCCCGCAGTTGGGCGTCGACCAGGCAGTCCAGCAGGTGCGCCTGCCACCAGTAGTGCCAGTGCGGGGCACGCCGGATCGGCGGCCAGGCCACCACGCCCAGCTGGGTGCCCGGCAGGTGCCACAGCGGCTTGAGGTGCCTGGCGGTGACGGCGGCCTCGGCACTTTCGGCTCGGTTTGCCCAGAGGAGGTCCATACCGTCCGATCCTGCCGCATCGGGCCGCGGCATCCCACGACTACCGCGAAGCCGACCGGCGCCGGTGCCGCATCAGGTAGGCCAGCGCCACGGCTGCCGCGGCGAACCCGGACAGCGCCCCGACACCCAGCGCCCACCGCGGGCTCAGCGCGTCGGCGATCCAGCCGACCAGCGGCGCCCCGATCGGCGTGGTGCCCACCACCAGCGCCAGCCGCAACGCCATCACCCGGCCGCGCATCACCGGTTCGGTGGTCAGCTGCATCAGGCTGCTGGTCGCATTGGTGAAGGTCAGGGTGGCCACCCCGATCACCACCAGGCCGGCGCCGAACACCCAGGTGTTGGGGGCCAGCGCGGCCACCACGAAACCGGCGCCCAGCCCGGCGGCGCTGATCGGCAGCAACCGCAGGCTCGGCCGCTCCCATCCCGCGGCCAGCAGCGCCCCGGTCAGCGTCCCGACCGCCATCACCGAGGACAGCACCCCGTACTGGTCGGACCCGCCGTGAAAGACCGAGACCGACATGGTGGAGATGAAGATCGGGAAGTTGAGCCCGAAGGTGCCGATCAGCAGCACCATCCAGAGCATGACCATCAGGTCGGGTCGGCCCCGCACGTAGCGCAGTCCCTCGGCCAGGTTGCCGCGGGCCGGGCCGGCGCGGGCGTTGGGATGCAGCTGCGCCACCCGCAGAAACCCGAGCGAGGCCAGCACCGCGGCGAAGGATGCCGCGTTGATCAGGAACGCCCACCCCGTTCCGACCGCCGCGATCAGCACGCCGGCGACGGCCGGGCCGATCATCCTCGCGGCGTTCATCGATGCGGAGTTCAGCGCCACCGCATTGGACAGGTCGTCGTCGCCGACCAGATCGGAGACGAACGTCTGGCGGGCGGGCATGTCCACGGCACTGACACAGCCGGACAGCAACGCCAGCAGGTAGACGTGCCACAGCTGCACGTGTCCGCTCACCGTCAACAACCCGAGGATCAGTGCCAGCACGCCCGAGGCCGCCTGGGTGACCATCAGCAGCCGGCGCCGGTCGAAACGGTCTGCGGCGTAGCCGGTCCAGGGCAACAGCAGGAGCTGGGGACCGAACTGCAGTCCCATGACGACGCCGACGGCGGTCCCGCTGTGTTCGGTGAGGTCGGTCAGCACCAGCCAGTCCTGGGCGGTGCGCTGCATCCAGACGCCGACGCTGGAGACCAGCGCCCCGAACCACCAGAGCCGGAAGTTGTAGACCCTCAGCGAGCGGAACGTACTGCCGGCCACGGCCCGGTCACCACGCGTCCCGCAGGTCCGCGTGCCGAGTGATCCAGGCGTGCATGACGATTCCGGCGGCCACCCCGACGTTGATGCTGCGGGTGGAACCGAACTGGGCGATGGACACCGTCAGGTCGGCTCCGGCGCGGGCCTGTTCGCTGATGCCCAGGCCTTCACTGCCCAGCACCAGCAGGCAGTCGGCCGGCAACGCGGTCTCCTCGAGCCGGGACGCGCCGGCCACGTTGTCCACCGCGACCACCGTCAACCCGTGCTGCGCGGCGAATTCCAGGAGTTCCGTGGCGGTTTCGTGATGCACCAGGTGCTGGTAGCGGTCGGTGACCATGGCGCCGCGCCGGTTCCAGCGCCGCCGCCCCACGATGTGCACGGTGTGTACGGCGAACGCGTTGGCGGTGCGCACCACCGAGCCGATGTTGGCGTCGTGCCCGAAGTTCTCGATCGCGATGTGCAACCGGTGCCGCCGGCGGTCGATGTCGGCGACGATCGCCTCGCGGGTCCAGTACCGGTAGGCGTCGACGACGTTGCGGGCGTCGCCGTCGCGCAGCAGGTCCGGGTCGTAGCGGGGATCGGTCGGCGGTTCGCCCGGCCACGGCCCGACGCCGTTGGCCGGCGGGAACCACTCGGTGGGGCCGGCAGCGTCGGGGGGCGCGTTCACGAGGTGGTCCACACCGCGGCATGGGTGCCCACCACCGACACCGAGGCGTAGAGCAGCGCGGCGTTGATCTCGCCGTGCGTACACAGCGAGGTCGGGATGTGCACGGCGTTCAGCGACGCCTCCGGCAGGATCAGCACCGAGGATCCGAACGCCTGGCAGTCCGCCCCCAGTCCGGGCATCGGCGTCGCGGGCCCGGCGATCAGCATGAGCGGCCCGCCGCGGGCTTCGGCGTCGTCGCGGTACTGCGCGGCGACGGCGTCGGCGGCCAGGCTCAGCACCATGTAGCCGGTCCCGGTGAAGGCCTTCGGGTCGCCGAGCGCGGCCGGGGCCATCGGTACGCCGTCGGCCCGGTAGGCCGCCACGCCCTGGGTGGTGAGCAGCAGGCCGGTGTCGCCGGGGTTGACCGGTGCCACACCCACCGGGAACGCCGCCGCGTAGGCCACCGTGGTGTCCTTGATCCGGTCGGCGGGCGAGTAGAGGTAGATGCCGCGCACCGCGCTGCGTTCCTTGAGCGGGCCGATGCACACGGTCCCGGCCAGCCGGTCGGGTTCGGTGGCCGACAGCGGCCGTGGCACCAACTCCCCCAACCGTTTACAGCTGCCCAGGCCGGTGGCCTCCACCGGTCGTGCGGGGGTGCCGTAGACCCCGAATCGCAGATCACCGGCGGCGGCGTGCGGGGCCACGCCATCGGCGGGGTCGGAAACCTGGGCCTGGACGTCGATCAGGATGTGGTCGACTTCCCAGCGCAGGTTGGACAGCGTGATCTCCCAGCCCAGTACGGACTGCGCCGAATCCATCGGGGCGCTCTGGGCACCGTACGGGCCGGTGGGTCGAGAAGAACCCGAGCAGCCCGCGACACAGGCCAATATCAGCGCCGCGAGTACTGCGATCAGTCTCCGCACTACTCGGCTCAGCCCAGGCCCAGCTCGGCCAATCCGAGCACGCTGCGATACGGCACGCCTTCGGCTTCGATGGCTTCGGCGGCGCCGGTGGCGCGGTCGACGACGGTGACCACCCCGACGACGTGCCCGCCGGCCTCACGTACCGCGCGCACCGCGGTCAGGGCCGAGCCACCGGTGGTGCTGGTGTCCTCGACCACCAGAACCTGTTGGCCCGCAACGTCGAAGCCTTCGATCAGGCGTTGCATGCCATGGGTTTTCACCGATTTACGCACCACGAACGCGTCGATCGGGCGGCCCGGGGCGTGCATGACGGCGGTCGCCACCGGGTCCGCGCCCAGGGTCAATCCGCCGACCGCGGCGTAGTCCCAGTCGTCGGTCAGTTCGCGGACCAGCCGGCCGATCAGCGCGGCGGCACGGTGATGCAGGGTGGAGCGACGCAGGTCGACGTAGTAGTCGGCTTCGGCTCCCGACGACAGCGTGACCCGGCCGTGCACCACCGACAGTTCGCGCACCAGCGCGGCCAGTTCGTTGCGGTCGTCGTTGTTAAGTGCGGCCACGGCCCCTCCCGAAAGTGTTGGTCAGCGTCCGCGACAGCCCGCGCGGAATCAGGCGGCTGAATCCCGCCAATGCCTTGTACTGCAGACCCGGGATGCTGACCACCTCGCCGCGGGCGACGTCGGCCAGGCTGGCCGCGACCACGTCGTCGACCTCCATCCACAGGAACGACGGCAGGGTGCCCATGTCGATACCGGCGCGCTCGTGGAATTCGGTGTGCACGTAGCCCGGGCACACCACGTGGATGCCGACGCCGGTGCCGTGCAACCCGCCGGCCAGCCCCTCGGTGAACGACACCACCCAGGCCTTGGACGCCGAGTAGGTGGAGCCGCGGCCGGACAGCAGGCCGGCGACGCTGGCGATGTTGATCACGGTGCCCGCGCCCGCGTCGATCATCGCCGGCAGTGCGGCCCGGGTCAGTTGCATCACCGCGGTGACGTTGACGTCCAGTTGGGACTGCAGCAGCGCGGGGTCGGCGGTCCAGAATTCGCCGCTGGTGCCGAATCCGGCGTTGTTGACCAGGACCCGCACACCGGCGCTCAACCGTTCGGCCACCGCCGCGCGGCCCTGCGCGTCGGCCAGATCGGCCGGCAGCACCTCGACATCCCCGCCGTGGGTGCCGCGCAACTCGGCGGCGAGGTCTTCCAGGCGCTGCACATCGCGGGAGACCAGGACCAGGTCGTAGCCGTCGGCGGCGTAGCGGCGGGCGTAGCCGGCGCCCAGCCCGGAGGTGGGCCCGGTGACCACGGCGACAGGACGCGACATGACGGACAGCCTAACGAGGGCCGTCAGTGCTGATGGTGCACGGTCTGCCGACCGTTGCGGCCGCCCGGGGCCGGGTGCCCGGCCTGCTCGGCCTCGCTGTCGTCGGCGGGCGCCTCGGCGGCGGCCGCCGCGGACGAACCCAGCGGGCGGCTGGGCTGGCCGTTGTTGCGCCGGCCGGTCGATACGGCGGCTTCGGGCTGGCGGCGCGGTGCCGGCGGCAGCACCCGCAGCAGGTCGTTGAACTGGCGGACGCTGCGCAGACCCTCGTCCCACTGGGCGCGGGTGCTGGTGATCGGCATGCTGACGACGGTCCAGTTGGCCTCGTTCCACATGATCTCCGCGCAGTCCGGGGCGGTGTGGGCGAAGGTGACCATCCGGCGGTCGCAGGCCCGGCGTGCGGCATCGAGGTTGGTGGAGTACACCATCCGCGGGCCGATCGCCCCGAGCAACCAGATGTCGTTCTCGCGGGGCTCTTTGAGGCCCTTGAGTCGGATGTCGACGACGACGTTGGTGCTGACCTTGCGGTGCAGCGCGATCACGGTGGCCACTTCGTCGAGGTCGAAGATGTAGACCGCTTCGCCGCGGATCTGACCGAGCACCACGTTGCGCACCGGGACCTCGCCGACGGTCGACATCACGCCGCGCTTCCAGCGGTGCAGGATCTCGGTGGACGCCGGTTCGAAGTCGAAGCCGTGCGAGCGGGCCCAGGACTTACGGCGACGGCTGCGACCGCGCCGTTGGTCGATGTCCACGTACAGCAATACCCCCGCGCCGACGAAGCACAGCGCGGACAGTGTGAACCAGAGCGGGACCATTGGACCTAGCGTATCTGTTGTTGGCCCGGAAGCGAGAATGCTCGCAGGTCACAACCGTGCATCAGCGGTATTCCAACTGCTCGACGTCACGGTTCGATGGTGTTCGGCTGGGTGCCGCCGAAGATGGTCTGGCCGGTGGTGTAGTTGATGTAGATCGGCTGCTGCGCGAACGGCAGGTTACCGGTGTTCATGCTGTCACCGCTGATGACGGTCGGGCTGCGGGTCACTCCATCGGCCAGGGTCGGCGAGTAGTCGCCCGGCTTGGAGCTCACGGTGTACTCGTAGAGCAGCTTCCCGTCCTCGGTGAAGACCTGGATGTGTGTGCCGTCCGGCAGCATTCCGTTGACCGGGGTCACACCCGAACCCGTCAGGGCGGCGACCGGCATGGTGCCGAACACCCCACCGGAGTCGATCACCGCGTCGACCTTGGTGAGCGGCCCGTCGTTGATCTGGATCTTCAGGTCCGCCCACGGCGCCCCGTCGACCGCGGTGCCGCCGACCAGCGGGTTGTCCCCGAAGACCAACTGCCCGTTGGCCTGGTCGATCAGCACGCCGTTACCGAGGCTGCCCGGCAGGTCAGCGGTCGGAATGTGTTCAGGAGTCGGCCCGAGCGCGTTGGGGCCGATGCCCAGGATGCCGGTGGAGGAGTAGGCCAGGTACTGCTCGATGGACCACGCGCCGGCGAGGTCGAAGTTCGCCGGGAACGCGAACAGCACCGCATCGACGGTGGTGTCGGCGGTGACGGTGTCGCCGTCCGCGCCGGTGAAGGTCACCGTGGTGGGCAGTTCCACATAGAAATAGTTCAGGTTGCCGCCGAACTGCCCGAGACCGAAGCCGCTGGGCAGGCCGGTGAGGCCGAAGAGGTTGACGTCCCAGATCGGCACCACGAGCCCGGCCGCGCCGGTGTCGACCAGCACGTCCACCGCCCGGCCGCCGCCGATCGAGACGTCGACGACGGGCTGGGTGGTGAGTGCCTGGTCTATCGGGACCGCGAAGCTGTCCGGCAGGTCCGCACTGTCCGCGTTATAGGCAACCGCGCTGCCGGGCAGTTCCGGCCCGAACAACCAGGGCGCGATGCCCTGCAGCGGGGTGTAGATGTAGTCCTGGTACCAGCCGTCCACCAGGGTGTCCAGCGAGGACAGCGCACTGCCGGGATCGGTGTCGGCGGCCACACCGGGATCGGCCCAGCTGATGGTGTCGATCAGGGGATCGAACAGGTCGTCCCAGTCGGCGTTCGCCGCGGGTGCGGAGGTGCCGATAGCCAGGAACGCCCCCACCGCGCTGACTGCACCCACCACGCGATGGCTACGAGCTGACATGCCGTTCCCCTCCGGATAAACGACGGTATTGGAAAATACCGGAATTTCTCAGTAACGGTCAGGCTAACCGATCAGCTTCGACACCGCATCCGCAAAGCTCAGCGGCTTCCCTTCAGCGGGCGTATGCGCTCAGACGAACAGGAAATCCTCGATCAGGCGATTCACCCGTTCCGGCGTTTCCAGCGCGGACAAGTGCGCCACGCCGTCGAGCACCGCGAACCGGGCCCCCGGGATGGACTGGGCCATCCGCCGGGTCTCGTCGACCGGGAACGTCGCGTCCTCGGCACCGGCGACCACCAGCACCGGTGTGCGGATCCGGCTCAGCAGGCGGTGTTGGTCGGGCCGGTTGGGGACCACGCTGCGTACCGCCAATCGGGCCGAATCGACCTCCACCGCCTCCAGCGCCGCGCGCACCGTGGCGACCACGTGCTCGCGGGTCTGCAGGGTCGTCGGCCCCAGATACGCCTTGATCGCCGGCCGGGTCAGCGGCGGGCGTATCCCGCCGAGGAGCCACGCCGTCTGCAGCATCACCGCGTATTCGAGTCGCTGCCGCAAACCGGCTTTGGATGCGGTGCAGTGCATCAGGACCGCCCCGCGCACCCGGTCGGGATGCCGTGCGGCGAACGTGGCACCGACCATGCCGCCCCACGAGCATCCGACGAAGTGGGCCCGCTCGATCCCGAGCCCGTCGAGTACGTCCACCACGCACTGCGCACAGTCGGCGAAGCTGAAGCCGGAGCGCAGCGGCTGACTGCCGCCGTGGCCGGGTGGATCGATGAGCACCAATCGATTTCGCGCGCCGAAGTGTTCGACTTGGCCGGCCCAGAGGTCACCGGTCATCAACAGGCTGGGCCACATCACCATGACGTCTCCGTCGCCGGGGCTGAGCTGTACGCGGATCCTGCCCAGCACGGTGTCGATGAGTCGCTGCTCACCCAAGGCGTCTCCTCCCGGTCGGCACGTCGGCGGCGTCAGCCCACGTTACCCACACACCGGTCCCCGAAACCCGGATCGGGTTTCGGGGACCGGTGTGCGATGGGCCGCGGCTCAGCCGAGGATCAGCGATTCGCCGTCGACGCCGATGTTGACCGGCACGACGTCGCCGTCGTGGACCTGTCCGGCCAGCAGCATCTTGGCCAGCTGGTCGCCGATCGCCTGCTGGATCAGCCGGCGCAGCGGACGCGCCCCGTAGATCGGGTCGAACCCGCGGTCGGCCAACCACTTCTTGGCCTCCAGCGACACCTCCAGGGACAGCCGGCGCTGCGCCAGCCGCTTGGCCAGCTGCTGTAGCTGGATGTCGACGATCGAGACCAGCTCGTCGGCGTTGAGGCTCTCGAAGATCAGCACGTCGTCGAGCCGGTTGATGAACTCCGGCTTGAACTTCGCGCGCACCGCGGCCATGACGACATCCGCGTCACCGCCGGCCCCCAGGTTGGAGGTCAGGATCAAGATGGTGTTGCGGAAGTCCACGGTGCGGCCCTGCCCGTCGGTGAGCCGGCCCTCGTCGAGGACCTGCAGCAGCACGTCGAACACGTCCGGGTGCGCCTTCTCGACCTCGTCGAACAGCACCACGGTGTAGGGCCGGCGGCGCACCGCCTCGGTCAGCTGACCGCCCTGGTCGTAGCCGATGTAGCCGGGAGGTGCCCCGACCAGCCGGGCCACCGAGTGCTTCTCGCCGTACTCGCTCATGTCGATGCGGACCATGGCCCGTTCGTCGTCGAACAGGAAGTCCGCCAGCGCCTTGGCCAGCTCGGTCTTGCCGACACCGGTCGGGCCGAGGAACAAAAACGATCCCGTCGGCCGGTTGGGGTCGGCGACTCCGGCCCGGCTTCGGCGCACCGCGTCGGCGACGGCCTGCACCGGCTTGCGCTGTCCCACAACGCGTTTGCCGATCTCGTCTTCCATCCGCAGCAGCTTGGCGGTCTCGCCCTCCATCATCCGGCCGGCCGGAATCCCGGTCCAGGCGCTGACGACGTCGGCGATGTCGTCGGGGCTGACCTCCTCCTTGAGCATGACGTTCTCGCGCGCCTCGGCCACCGGTAACGCCGCGTCGAGCTTCTTCTCCACTTCCGGGATCCGCCCGTAGCGCAGCTCGGCGGCCTTGGCCAGGTCGCTGTCGCGTTCGGCCCGGTCGGCCTCGCCGCGCAGGGTCTCCAGCTGCTCCTTGAGTTCGCGGACGATGTCGATGGCGTTCTTCTCGTTCTGCCACCGGGTGGTCAGCTCGGCCAGCTTCTCCTTGTGGTCGGCGAGCTCGGCGCGCAGCTTGACCAGCCGGTCCGCCGACGCGTCGTCCTCCTCCTTCTCCAGCGCCATCTCCTCGATCTCGAGGCGGCGCACCAGGCGTTCGACCTCGTCGATCTCCACCGGCCGGGAGTCGATCTCCATCCGCAGCCGCGACGCGGCCTCGTCGACCAAGTCGATGGCCTTGTCCGGCAGGAAGCGGCTGGTGATGTAACGGTCGGAGAGGGTGGCCGCGGCCACCAGCGCGGAGTCGGTGATCCGCACCCCGTGGTGCACCTCGTAGCGGTCCTTGAGACCGCGCAGGATGCCGACGGTGTCGTCGACCGACGGCTCCCCGACGTAGACCTGCTGGAAGCGGCGTTCCAGCGCGGCGTCCTTCTCGATGTACTTGCGGTACTCCTCGAGCGTGGTGGCGCCGACCAGTCGCAGCTCGCCGCGGGCCAGCATCGGCTTGATCATGTTGCCGGCGTCCATCGCGCCCTCGCCGGTGCCGCCGGCGCCGACGATGGTGTGCAGTTCGTCGATGAACGTGATGACCTGCCCGGCGGAGTCCTTGATCTCGTCGAGCACGGACTTGAGGCGTTCTTCGAACTCGCCGCGGTACTTGGCGCCGGCCAGCATCGAACCGAGGTCCAGGGAGACGACGGTCTTGTCGCGCAGGCTGTCCGGGACGTCGCCGGCGACGATGCGCTGGGCCAGGCCCTCGACGATCGCGGTCTTGCCGACGCCGGGCTCACCGATGAGCACCGGGTTGTTCTTGGTGCGCCGGCTCAAAACCTGTACGACGCGGCGGATCTCGGTGTCCCGCCCGATCACCGGGTCGAGCTTGCCTTCCCGCGCGCGGGCGGTCAGATCGGTGGAGTACTTCTCCAACGCCTGGTAGCTGCCTTCCGGGTCGGGGCTGGTGACCCGGGCGGACCCGCGGACCTTGACGAAGCCCTCGCGCAGCGCCTGCGGCGAGGCGCCGTGACCGGTCAGCAGTTTTGCGACGTCGGAGTCCCCGGTGGCCAACCCGACCATCAGGTGCTCGGTGGAGACGTACTCGTCGTCCATCTCGGTGGCCAGTTGCTGGGCGGCGGTGATCGCGGCCAGCGCGTCACGCGACAGCTGCGGCTGGGCGTTGGAGCTGGTGACCTGGGGTGCGACGTCGATCAGGCGCTGAGCTTCGGTGCGGATGGTCGCGGGGTCCACTCCGACCGCCTCCAGCAGCGGCGCGGCGATCCCGTCGTTCTGGGTCAGCAACGCCTGCAGCAGGTGCGCCGGCCGGATCTCCGGGTTGCCGGCGGCGGTAGCCGTCTGCAGCGCCGCGGTCAGAGCTGCCTGTGTCTTGGTGGTCGGGTTGAACGAGTCCACGACACCTCCGTTTCGGGGTCAGAGCGGGGCTGGGGGCGCCCGCCGAAAATGCTTGTCGCGTTCTATAACGCAGTCAAGGTTGAGTCTGTTCCGCTCAAGTTAAATTTCTTCCCGCCGAGCGTGTGGTTTCCTCCGCAACCCGCCGCGGCGGGTGTATCGAGCGGCACGTTCGGCGCCGGACCGCCGACCCGACACCGTCGGCTACCGTGCTGCCATGACGAGCAGCCTGACATCGCTATGGACCGCCCTGATTCCGCTCGCGTTGGTGGTTGCACTCTCCCCCATCACCGTGATCCCCGCCGTCCTGGTGCTGCACACCGAACGCCCGCGGGAGACCGGCCTGGCCTTCCTGATCGGCTGGCTGGTGGGCCTGGCCGCGCTGACCGCGGCATTCGTGGCCGCTTCGGGTCTGCTGGGTGGACTGCACACGACGCCGCCGGCGTGGGCATCGTGGCTGCGGATCGTCGTCGGCGCAGCCCTGATCGCGTTCGGGATCTACCGCTGGGTGACCCGGCACGGCGACCACGAGATGCCCGGCTGGATGCGGTCCTTCACCTCGATGACCCCGCTGCGGGCCGGGCTGACCGCGGTGGTGTTGGCGGTGATCCGCCCCGAAGTGCTGTTCATGTGCGCCGCCGCGGGCCTGGCGATCGGCAGCGCCGGGTTGGACACCGCGGCCACCTGGCCGGCGAGCGTCTTCTTCGTCGCGCTCAGCGCATCCAGTGTGGTGTTCCCGATCATGGGGTACCTGGTCGCCAGCGACCGCCTCGATCCGGCGCTGAACCGGCTCAAGGACTGGATGGAACAGCAGCATGCCGCGATGCTGGCCGTCGTCCTGGTGTTGATCGGCGCGATGGTGGTCTACAACGGGATCGACGCGCTGTAGCCGGGATCGGCGTCGGCGCGGCATAAAATCTCGGCCGTGGGCCTCGACGACCGCGACGCGCTGCAGTTGCTGCATGACGCGTTTGCCGTGCCCGCCGACGGGGGCGGCGTGCTGGCGCGGTTCTTCACCCGGTGGTTCGGCGCCGACCCGGCCGCACGCGACCTGTTCCCCGCCGACCTGACCGCCACCCGGGAGTCCTTCGGCCACGCCATGCGCTGGGTCCTGGGCGAGTTCATCGCCCAGCGGGCGCAGACGCCGGTGTCCTTCCTGGCACAGCTGGGTCGCGACCACCGCAAGTACGGTGTGACGCAACGGCATTACGGTGTGGTGCGCCAAGTGCTCTACACCGCGCTGCGCGACGAACTGGCCGAGCAGTGGACGGCCGCGGTGGACAACACCGCCCGCGAGGCCCTGAACCTCATCACCGGGGTGATGGGTGGCGCCGCAGATGCCGAAGACGGCCCGGCCTGGTGGGACGGCACCGTCGTCGAGCAGTTGCGGGTCTCCCGGGATCTGGCGGTGGTTCGCTTGCAGCTCGATCACCCGCTGCCCTATCACCCGGGGCAGTACGTCAAGGTCGAGGTGCCGCAGTGCCCGCGGTCGTGGCGGTACCTGTCGCCGTCGATACCGCCCGACGAGACCGGCGCCATCGAGTTTCATATCCGTACCGTCTCCGGCGGATTGGTCAGCACCGCGATCGTCGGCGAGACCCGGCCCGGGGACCGCTGGCGGCTGTCGAGCCCGCATGGCGGGCTGCACGTCGACCGCGACGCCGGTGACGTGCTGATGGTGGCCGGCAGCACCGGCCTGGCGCCGTTGCGGGCGATCATCATGGCCCTGGCCCGGTGGGGCGTGAATCCGCGCGTGCACCTGTTCTACGGCGGCCGCTACCCGTGTGAGCTCTACGATCTGCCCACGCTGTGGCAGGTCGCGGCGCACAACCCGTGGCTGTCGGTGACCCCGGTGTCGGAGTACGCCGGCGATCCGGACTGGGCCGCCGATTTCCCGGACCCGACGCCACCGCGCGGCCTGCACGTGCGCCAGACCGGTCGGCTGGCGGACGTGGTCACCCGATACGGCGGCTGGGGCGACCGGCAGATCCTGATCTGCGGGGGACCGGAGATGACGCGGGTGACCCGGGACGCATTGATCGCCAAAGGCGCACCGGCGGAACGCATTCAACACGACCCGCTATCGGAGTGAGAAAGTGACCGAGCCCTGTGTGCTGTCCGATCCGGCCTCGTCGCTGACGGCGACGTTCGTGCCGCACGCGGGCATGATCGGGACCTCCCTGGCCGAAGACGGCGTGGAACTGCTCGGCCAACGAGGCGGCCTGGCGGCCTATGTCGCCGACCACAAGACCATGGGAATCCCGCTGCTGTATCCGTGGGCGAACCGGCTCAGCGGCAACGCTTATCGGGTAGGCGATACCGACGTCACGCTCACCCCCGAAACCCACGGATTGCACACCGACGCCTACGGCGCCCCCATCCACGGCACGCTGGCCGGCGATCCCGGGTGGCGGGTGATTGCGCGGTCGGGGTCGACGCTCACCGCAGAACTGGACTTCGGTGCACGCCCGGAACTGCTGGCGTCGTTCCCGTTCCCGCATCTACTGCAGGTGGCGGTCACGTTGGCCGACCGCACGCTGACGGTGCGGACCACGGTCACCGCCACCACCGATACCTCGGTGCCGGTGTGCTTCGGATACCACCCCTACCTGCGGCTGCCGGACACTCCGCGATCGCAGTGGCTGATCGAGACGCCGGCCATGCGCTGTCGCGTCGTCGACGGCCACGGATTGCCCACCGGGGCGGTCGAGCCCTATCCGGCAAGACGAGAACTCTTGGGCAACACCGTGTTCGATCACGGATTCGACCAGCTCGCCCCCGGCGCGGTGTTCGCCGTCTCGGGCGGGGGCCGACGCATCGAAGTGCGTTTCGATCGGGGGTATCCGGTCGCACAGATCTATGCGCCCGCCACCGAGGACGTCGTCTGCTTCGAGCCGATGACCGCACCCACCGACGCGCTGCGCCGGGGCGGCTACCGGCTGGCCCACCCGGGCGAGCCCGGCGTGGCGCAGTTCTCCGTCCGGGTCATCCGTTAGCGACGCGGCTTCCAGACCACCACCGCGGTGCTCTTGGGCACCACCGCGATCTCCCGGCTTCGGTTGGCGCGCAACCTCTCCAACTCCGCCGACATCTCCTTGACCCGGGACTGCAGCGCCTCGACCTGATTGGTCAGCTCGATGATCCGCTTGATACCGGCCAGGTTGACGCCCTCATCGTGGGAGAGCCGCTGCACCTCACGCAACAGGTCGACGTCGCGCTCGGAGTAGCGGCGCCCACCGCCGGAACTGCGCTGCGGGCTGACCAGACCGATCCGGTCGTAGGTCCGCAACGTCTGGGCGTGCATCCCGGCCAGCTCGGCGGCCACCGAGATCAGGAAGGTCCGGGAGTTCTTCTCGGGTTTGCTCATGACCGGTTACCCGCCCATCCGGCCCGCGGATCGAATCCGCCGGCCTGCTCCGCCGCCGCGTACGCCTCCAGCGCCGCCTGCGCCGCGCCGTCCAGATTCGGCGGGACCGCGACCTTCACGGTGACCAGCAGGTCGCCGTTGCCGCCGTCGCGCTTGGGCACGCCACGCCCGCGAACCCGCAGAATCTTGCCGTCGGCCGTTCCCTTGGGCACCCGCACGCCGACCTTGCCGTCCAACGTCGGCACCGAAAGCGTCGCCCCCAGCGCGAGCTCGGAGAAGCTCACCGGCATGGTGACCTTCAAGTCGTCGCCTTCGCGGTCGAAGAGCTTGTCCTTGCGCACCCGGATATTGACGTACAGGTCGCCCGACGGTGCCCCGCGTAGGCCCGCTTCGCCCTGGCCGGCCAACCGGATACGTTTTCCGTCTTCGATTCCCGGGGGGATCCGCACCTTGATGTTGCGGGTGCGCGATGCCCGGCCGGTACCGCTGCACTCCGTACACGGGTGCTCGATGATCGATCCGCTACCGCGGCAGTCGGTACACGGCTCGGAGAACCCGAAGGCGCCCTGATTGCTGCTGATGGCACCGGATCCGTTGCAGGAGGCGCAGACCCGAGGACTGGTGCCGGGCCGAGCACCACTGCCGTGGCAGTTGGTGCACGGCGCAGCACTGGTCAGCGGCACCACCGTCTCGACGCCCTTGGCCGCCTCCAGGAAACTCAGTTCGGCCTCGGTCTCCAGGTCGTTTCCGCGTCGCGGCCGGCTGGGCCGCTGCTGGGCGCCGCGGCCGAACAACCCGCCGAAGAGATCACCGATGTTGGCCCCACCGGTCTGCCCGGCCGCGCCGAACAGGTCGTTGAGGTTGAACTCGTTGCCGTCACCGCCGGTGCTGAACCGGTCGAAGTTGCCGCCGCCGAATCCACCGCCGCCGTTGAAGCGCCTACCGAATCCGCCGCCGGCGAACAGTCGCCGGGTCTCGTCGTATTCCTTGCGCTTCTCGGAGTCGGACAACACGCTGTAGGCCTCGGAGACCGCCTTGAAGCGCTCCGCGGCCGTCGGGTTGTCCGGGTTGCGGTCGGGGTGGAGTTCGGAGGCCAGCTTGCGGTAAGCGGTCTTGATCTCTTTCTCGCCGGCGCCGGAGGGGACGCCCAACTCCTTGTAGAAGTCCTTCTCGACCCATTCACGCTGAGCCATGACGCGTCACCTCCTTACCTGTCAATTCTCGTCGGTAGCGTCGCCGTCGACGACCGTGTCGTCGGCATCGGGGACGGTGTCGACCACCCCGACCATGGCATGACGCAGCACCTGTTCGCCGAGCCGGTAGCCCTGCCGCATGACGTTCCCGATCACCGAATGCGTGCCGTCACCCTCGTGCGAGACCGCTTCGTGCAGCGACGGGTCGAACTCGTCGCCCTCGACGCCGAACGCCGCCAGTCCCATGCCGGTCAGCACGGAGGTCAGCTTGTCCGCCATCGCCTTCAGCGGCCCGGACTCCAGGTCGCCGTGGCTGCGGGCGCGGTCCAGATCGTCGAGGATCCCGAGGAATTCGGTGATCACCGCCGCCTTGCCGCGGTCCGCCGCCAACTGCTGGTCGCGCAGTGCACGCTTGCGGTAGTTGGCGAAATCGGCCTGCACCCGCTGCAGGTCGGCGGTCAGTTCGGCGACCTGGTCGGCCGCTGCCTCGTCGGCGGCGTCGCCCTCACCGGCGGCCGGTTCCTCCGGCGCCGGCCCACTGGGGGCCGGCCCGGAGGAACTCTCCCGCACCTCACCGGCTTCCGGGTCGATGCGCCGCTTATCGGTGACGGTTACGGTCTCCGGAGACGGTTCGCGCGAGTCCTCTTGGCTCACTTGGCGTCTCCATCATCGACCACCTCTGCATCCACGACGTCGTCGTCGCCACCGGGCGCGCCGGCGCCGCCGGCAGCCTGCTCGGCCTGGGTGGCCTCGTAGATCGCCTGGCCGAGCTCCTGCGATTCCTCGCCCAGCTTCTCCATCGCGGACTTGATGGCGCCGATGTCGGTGCCCTCCAACGCCTTCTTGGCCTCACCGATCGCGGCGTCGACCTTGGCGAGGGTGTCCTCGGGAACCTTGGAGCCACCTTCGGCCTCGCGCTGCTCCTTGACGAACTTCTCCGTCTGGTAGACCAGCGACTCGGCCTGGTTGCGCACGTCGGCCTCTTCGCGACGCTTGCGGTCCTCTTCGGCGTGCGCCTCGGCGTCCTTGATCATCCGGTCGATCTCTTCCTGGGAGAGGCCGGAGCCCTCCTGGATCTTGATCGTGTTCTCCTTGCCAGTGCCCTTGTCCTTGGCGGTGACGTGCACGATGCCGTTGGCGTCGATGTCGAAGGTGACCTCGATCTGCGGGACACCGCGCGGGGCCGGCGGGATACCGGTGAGCTCGAACGAGCCGAGCAGCTTGTTGTGCGAGGCGATCTCGCGCTCACCCTGGAAGACCTGGATCTGCACCGACGGCTGGTTGTCATCGGCGGTGGTGAACGTCTCGCTGCGCTTGGTCGGGATGGTGGTGTTGCGCTCGATCAGCTTGGTCATCACGCCGCCCTTGGTCTCGATACCAAGCGACAGCGGGGTGACGTCAAGCAGCAGAACGTCTTTCACCTCACCCTTGAGCACACCGGCCTGCAGGGCGGCGCCGACGGCCACGACCTCGTCGGGGTTGACGCCCTTGTTGGGCTCCTGGCCGCCGGTCAGCTCCTTGACCAGGTCGGTCACCGCGGGCATGCGGGTGGAGCCACCCACCAGCACCACGTGGTCGATCTCGGAGACCGAGATGCCGGCGTCCTTGATCACCGACTGGAACGGCTTGCGGGTGCGGTCCAGCAGGTCCTGGGTGATCTTCTGGAACTCCGACCGGGTCAGCTGCTCGTCGAGGAACAGCGGGTTCTTGTCGGCGTCGACGGTGATGTAGGGCAGGTTGATCGAGGTCGACTGGCTCGAGGACAGTTCGATCTTGGCCTTCTCGGCCGCTTCGCGCAGCCGCTGCATCGCCATCTTGTCCTTGGTCAGGTCGATGCCCGAGGTGCCCTTGAACTTCTCGACCAGCCACTCGACGACGCGGTCGTCCCAGTCGTCGCCACCGAGGTGGTTGTCGCCGGAGGTGGCCCGCACCTCGACGACGCCCTCACCGATCTCCAGCAGAGACACGTCGAAGGTGCCGCCACCGAGGTCGAACACCAGAATGGTCTGTTCCTTGTGCCCCTTGTCCAGGCCGTAGGCCAGCGCGGCGGCGGTCGGCTCGTTGACGATGCGCAGCACGTTCAGCCCGGCGATCTGGCCGGCTTCCTTGGTGGCCTGCCGCTGGGCGTCGTTGAAGTAGGCGGGCACGGTGATGACCGCGTCGGTGATGTCCTCACCGAGGTAGGCCTCCGCGTCGCGCTTGAGCTTCATCAGCACCCGGGCGCTGATCTCCTGCGAGGTGTAGTCCTTGCCGTCGATCTCGACGTTCCAGTCCGAGCCGATGTGGCGCTTGACCGAGCGGATGGTGCGGTCGACGTTGGTGACCGCCTGGTTTTTGGCGGGCTGACCGACCAGCACCTCGCCGTTACGCGCGAACGCGACGACCGACGGGGTGGTGCGCGCGCCTTCCGAGTTGGCTACGACGACGGGGTCGCCGCCCTCCAGCACCGAGACGCAAGAGTTGGTGGTCCCGAGGTCGATTCCGACCGCACGAGCCATTGTGGTTCCTCCCTGGTTAGACGATTCCCTAGTCTGAGCGGACTGCGCTCAAGGATGCTCCGTTCGCGTCCCTGCTGTCAACTCATACTTGAGTCGTTCTGACTCAACTTGTCGAAGTGGTCAACGGGCGGCGTCGCGGGTTTGTTCCCGGCGGATAGATCCGGCCCAATGCGGCCGCCCCCTCAGTCGTCGAACAGCAATCGCGCGATGCGCTCGACGGTCGCCATCGGGTCCTCGGCCTTCACGTCGGTATCGAACGCATCGTTGAGCCAGAGCGTGGCGAACCCGTGCACCAGCGACCAGGCCGCCAACCGCGCACCGGCCGGGTCGGCGCAGGCCTTGGCGTCGCTCAGGGTGGCCACCCCCCGGGAGAGTTCGGCGCCGGCAGCGGCTTCCGCGGCGACCAACTCGGCGTCCGAGGGGTCCAGCAACGATTTGTCGAACATCACCTCGTAGTGGCCCGGATGTTCCAGCGCGAACCGCACATAGGCCACCGCGGCGTCGGCGAACCGCCCACGGGCCGCGGTCAGCGCGGCGGCCAGCAACCCGAAGCCCTCGGCGGCCAGCGCGGTGAACAGCCCCCGCCGATCGCCGAAGTGGTGCGCGGGGGCGGCGTGTGAGACACCGGCGCCGCGCGCCAACTCCCGCAGCGACACCCGGTCCGCGCCCTGCTCGGCGACCAACCGGGCCGCCTCGGACAGGATCGCGGCACGCAGGTCGCCGTGGTGATAGGTGGAACGAGCCATGCCGGCCAGCCTACCCGACATCTTGACAGTGACTAGATCACCACCCTACGCTCGACCGGCATAACTTGTCATTGTCTAGATAGGGGGATCGAGATGGCTCCGCTGATCACGCTGCTGGCGGGCAGCGCCCTCGCCCGAATCGCCGGCCTGCTCGGGGTCGACTACACCGACAGTTGGCCCCGCGCGATCGCCGTCGGCCTGGCGGCGATGTTCCTCGTCACCGGCATCGCCCATTTCGCGCCGCCGCTACGCGACCAGCTCGTCGCGATCGTGCCGCCGGCGCTGCCCGCGCCGGGCCTTCTGGTCAGCGTCACCGGCGTGCTGGAACTGCTCGGCGCCGTCGGCCTACTGCTGCCGGCCACTCGTGTGGCCGCGGCCGTCTGTCTGCTGCTGTTGATGCTGGTCATGTTCCCGGCGAACGTCTACGCCGCCCGGATGCCCGACCCGCCCGAGTCGATGACGACCCGGCTACCGCTGCGCACCGTCGAGGAGGCCGTCTTCCTGGCCGCTGCCGCACTGGTCGCCCTCACGGGGTGATTGTCGCCGCGGGCCGGCCGCCGGGGCGGGCGGCCGGGAGAAGCTGACAACGACCCGCGCCTCTGACACCATGAGCCCGATGCCATCCTCGTCCGAGCCACACCCGACTCCCCAAGCCGCGCTGGCCCTCGAAGACGAGGGCTATCACAAGGATCTGCACCCACGCCAGGTGCAGATGATCGCGATCGGCGGGGCGATCGGCACCGGATTGTTCCTGGGTGCGGGCCGCCGCCTGCACGAGGCCGGACCCGCCCTGTTCCTGGTTTACGGGCTCTGCGGGATCTTCGTCTTCTTCATCCTGCGGGCGCTGGGCGAACTGGTGCTGCACCGCCCCACCTCGGGTTCCTTCGTGTCCTACGCCCGCGAGTTCTTCGGCGAGAAGACGGCGTTCGTGGCCGGCTGGCTGTATTTCGTGAACTGGTCGATGACCGGGATCGTCGACACCACCGCGATCGCCACCTACTTCCACTACTGGGGCGTATTCCATGTGATCCCACAGTGGACGCTGGCGCTGATCGCGCTGGTGGCAGTGGTGTCGATGAACCTGATCTCGGTGAAACTCTTCGGTGAGCTGGAATTCTGGGCCGCGCTGGTCAAAGTCGTCGCCCTGTTGACGTTCCTGGTCGTCGGCACCATCTTCCTGGGCGGGCGCTTCACCGTCGACGGCCAGGAGACCGGCTTCCAACTGTGGGGCCAGAACGGCGGCTTCCTACCGACCGGGGTGCTACCGCTGGTGTTGGTCACCTCCGGCGTGGTGTTCTCCTACGCCGCCGTCGAACTGGTCGGTACCGCAGCGGGTGAGACCGCCGAACCGGAGAAGATCATGCCGCGGGCGATCAACTCGGTGGTGGCCCGGATCGCGATCTTCTACGTGGGTTCGGTGATCCTGCTGGCACTGCTGCTGCCCTACACCGCCTACCGGCACGGCGAGAGCCCGTTCGTGACGTTCTTCGCCAAAATCGGGTTCACCGGCGCGGGCAGTCTGATGAACCTGGTGGTCCTGACCGCGGCGTTCTCCAGCTTGAACGCCGGCCTGTATTCGACCGGTCGGATTCTGCGGTCGATGGCGGTCAACGGCAGCGGGCCGAAGTTCACCGCACCGCTGTCGGGCAACGGGGTGCCCTACGGCGGCATTCTGCTGACCGGGTTCATCGGCCTGTTCGGGGTCGGGCTCAATGCCGCCCTGCCCGAGCACGCCTTCGAAATCGTGCTCAACATCGCCGCATTGGGAGTGGTCACGGCGTGGGCGACGATCGTGGCCTGCCAACTGCGTTTCTTCGCGTTGACCAAGACCGGTGCGCTGCAACGCCCGGCGTTCCGGATGCCGCTGGCGCCCTACAGCGGGTATGCGTCCCTGGCGTTTCTGGGCGCGGTGCTGGTGTTGATGATGTGCGATCCCGAGTACGGCGTCTGGATCCGGACCGCAGTGCTCGTCGGCGCACCCGCACTGGCCGCCGGTTGGTATCTGGTTCGCGGGCGGGTCACCGGTAACGCCGAACCCACCCTCCCCGTGCAGTCTCCGACTGCGGTCGCGCAGCCGGATCCGGACGACTAGGAGGCCCGAAAACACATGGCCCGCAACCGGTACGCCGCCAAACCCCCGCTCTACGGCATGGTGCTGGTCTTCTGCGCCATCGTGACCGTGGCCGCCACCGCGTATCTACACACCGGCTGGTGGTCACTGCTCGGCTATGCGGTCGCGGCGGTGGCGGCGATCGCGGGCGCGACGATGGTGTTCCGCGACCCGTCCTGACCACACTCCCCACCGAGCGCGTCACTCCGGCCCCTGGTGTCACAGACTGCGTACGCTGGACCGCAAATATTGTCGGCGGGGGAATCAGTGCGGATAGCGGACCGGGCGAAGCCCAGGGCAGTCGGGCAACTGGCACTGCTGGCCGCCCTGCTGCTGGGTGGCTGCAGCACCACGATCGATGGCAAACCGACGGCAGCCCCGGGCGGCGGGCCGCCGGAGCCGTCGTTGCGGCCCCCTCGATCCAGCACCACCGCGCCGAGCACTCCGCCGCCCGCCACCACCGCGCCGGCTCCGGGCCCGCCGGCGGACGCCATCTCGTTGCCGCCGGATGAGAACGGCTACGTCTTCATCGAGACGAAGTCCGGCCGGACCCGCTGCCAGATCTCGACCGCGCAGGTCGACTGCGAGGCGGAGTTCACCGATTCACCGATGAAAGACGGTGAGCACGCCAACGGTGTCAGCGTCAGCGCCGACGGCGACGTGCGATGGGTGCTGGGCAACCTCGGCGACATCCCGGTGGTCACCCTCGACTACCTGACCTACCGGGCCGAGGGCTGGACGATCCAGGCCGATATCGAAGGCACCCGGTTCTCCAACGACCGGACCGGGCACGGCATGTTCGTCAGCATCGACAACGTCGACACCTACTGAATTCCACCCATTTCGCCCCAGTCGCCGCTCAGTACTTTCCATTACGATCCGTCAGATGGCGAGCAACGGATCTTCCGGCGGTCCCCGCAACCCCAGCGACGACGAAACCCGGGCCTTCCCGCACAGCCGGGGCGTCCCGCAACGGCCGGGTCCGTCACCCGCTCCGTTCGGCCCGCCCGGCCCCTCCCCGCGTCCCGGCGACACCGTTTACCAACCGGCGGGCGACCAGACCCGGTACGCCCCGTTCAACGCGTTCGACACCCCGCCGCAAGCCGACAACGCCAACTTCGCCGCGCCGGTCCCGACGCCGTGGTACCGCCGGCGGTCGGTGCTGGCCGCCTGGTTCGGGCTCATCGCGGTGATGCTCGCACTGGTGATCTGGGGCATCATCCAGCTCACCAGTCGCGGTCCCAGCAGCGGCGGCACCGGATCCCAGACCAGCTCGTCGAGCAGCAGCACCACGACCAGCAGCAGTACGACGAGCAGCACCACGAGCACGACCAGTAGCAGTACGACGAGCACGTCGTCGAGTGCGCCCAGCACGACCGCCCCGCCGGCGGCACCGCCGCCCCGGCAGCAGCAGCCGCCGGCGCAACAGGCGCCGGTCCCCAGCGAAGAGCCGCGCCACCGTCATCCGCGCCTGCCGTCGCTGCCGTCGGTGATCACCATCCCGCCGATCCCCAAGGTGCCGGAGATCCCGACGGTGATCACGCTGCCGCCGCACCGCTGACGCACCGGCCCGGTAATCTCGCCGCATGCAAACCCGGCGGCAGGCCTCCTGGCTCGGAATCGACGTGGTGGCCGTGCTGATCTTCTGCGCGCTCGGCCGGCGTAGCCACGACGAGGGCATCGATATCGAAGGGCTGGCGGCCACGGCCTGGCCGTTCCTGAGCGGCACGGCGGTGGGCTGGCTGTTGTCGCGGGCCTGGCGCCGGCCTACCGCCCTGGTACCGACCGGTGTGACCGTGTGGGTCTCGACCGTGTTGGTCGGCATGCTGCTTCGCAAGGTGACGTCGGCGGGGGTGGCGACGAGTTTCGTCATCGTCGCCTCGACCGTCACCGCCGTGTTCCTGCTCGGCTGGCGGCTGGCGGTCGGGCTCGCCGCGCGCCGGCGCACCGCCGACTAGCGGGACTTTCACGGCGCCCCGATCAGCTGCGAAACCCCTTCCGAACGGTCGTCGACCGATACAGTTAGGCCAGCCTTCGTCGCGCTGAACGGCCTCGGGGTGGCACTATGAGCGAGCACCGAGCAGGGGTTTAGCTGGTGCTGCGCAAGGTTGGCGGTAAGTTACCCGCCAGTAACCATAGCTAAGTTACTGGTCGGTAACTTGTAGATGGGAGAGGCTCTCCGTGACCGAAGAAACCCAGATGCTGATCAGGCTGGTCGTCGGCCTGTCGATGACAGCCCTCGTCGGCTTACTGGCCGCGAAACGCGTGCTCTGGCTGTTCCAGCTGGTCAAGTCGGGCCAGAAGGTGGGTGCCGAGCGGACCTCGGACATCAAGACCCGGATCGAGACGCAGCTCCGCGAGGTCGCCGGCCAGGCCAAGCTGCTGAAGTGGAACATTCCCGGGATCGCGCACTTCTTCACCATGTGGGCGTTCTTCGTCCTGATCACGGTGTACATCGAGGCCTACGGCCAGATGTTCAACTCGCACTTCGCCATCCCGCTGGTCGGGCACTGGGACGTGCTGGGCTTCATGCAGGACTTCTTCATCACCGCGGTCACCCTGTCGATCGTGGTGTTCATGATCATCCGGGTGCTGCGCAACCCGACCGAGCACGGCCGCTCGTCGCGGTTCTACGGATCGCACAACGGTGGTGCGTGGCTGATCCTGGTGATGATCCTCAACGTCGTCTGGACCTTCCTGCTGCTGCGTGGCGCCGCGGCCAACAACGGCACCCTGCCCTACGGCAAGGGCGCCTACCTGTCGCACTTCATGGGCAAGCTCATGGCGCCGCTGGGGACCGAGGCCAACGAGATCATCGAGACCACCGCGCTGCTGCTGCACGTCGCGGTCGCGCTGGGCTTCCTGCTGATCGTGCTGCACTCCAAGCACCTGCACATCTTCCTGGCCCCGATCAACGTCACGTTCAAGCGGCTGCCGAACGCGCTGGGACCGCTGCTGCCCATCGAGTACCAGGGCGAGCCGCTCGACTTCGACAACCCGCCCGAGGACGCGGTGTTCGGTCGCGGCGAGATCGACGACTTCACCTGGAAGGGCATGCTCGACTTCGCCACCTGTACCGAGTGTGGCCGCTGCCAGTCGCAGTGCCCGGCCTGGAACACCGGCAAGCCGTTGAGCCCCAAGCTGCTCATCATGGACCTGCGCGACCACTGGATGGCCAAGGCGCCGTACCTGCTCGGCGACAAGGAGGTGCCGGCGGAGGGTTCGGTCGACCTCGCCGACGCCCAGCCGCTGGCCGGTCACCACGTTCCGGAGAAGGGCTTCGAGCGGATCGGCGGGTCCGGCCCGGAGCAGGCCGCCCGCCCGCTGGTGGGCACCGCCGAAGCCGGCGGCGTGATCGACCCGGACGTGCTGTGGTCCTGCACCAACTGCGGTGCCTGCGTCGAGCAGTGCCCGGTGGACATCGAGCACATCGACCACATCGTGGACATGCGCCGCTACCAGGTGCTGGTCGAGTCGGAGTTCCCGTCCGAGCTGAGCGTGCTGTTCAAGAACCTGGAGAACAAGGGCAACCCGTGGGGGCAGAACGCCAAGGAGCGCACCGCCTGGATCGACGAGCTCAACTTCGACATCCCGGTCTACGGCCAGGACGTCGAGAGCTTCGACGGGTTCGAGTACCTGTTCTGGGTGGGTTGCGCGGGCGCCTATGAGGACCGCGCCAAGAAGACCACCAAGGCGACCGCCGAACTGCTGGCCGCTGCCGGCGTGAAGTTCCTGGTGCTGGGCACCGGCGAGACCTGCACGGGCGACCCGGCGCGACGGGCCGGCAACGAGTTCCTGTTCCAGCAGTTGGCCGCGCAGAACGTCGAGATGCTCAACGAGGTGTTCGAGGGCCTGGACCGGCCGGATCGCAAGATCATCGCCAGCTGCCCGCACTGCTTCAACACCATCTCCCGCGAGTACCCGCAGCTGGGCAGCGAGTACACGGTGCTGCACCACAGCCAGGTGCTCAACCGGCTGGTGCGGGACAAGAAGCTGGTTCCGGTGACCCCGGTGTCCCGCGACATCACCTACCATGACCCGTGCTTCCTGGGTCGGCACAACAAGGTCTACGAGCCCCCGCGTGAGCTCGTCGAGGCTGCCGGAGCCAACCTGGTCGAGATGCCGCGGAACAAGGACCGCTCGTTCTGCTGTGGTGCCGGTGGCGCCCGGATGTGGATGGAAGAGCACATCGGCACGCGGGTGAACCACGACCGCGTGGACGAAGCGCTGGCCACCGGAGCCACCACCATCGCCACCGCCTGCCCGTTCTGCCGGGTGATGGTCAGTGACGGCGTCGACGACCGCATCGAAGCCTCCGGGCGTTCCGATGTGGACGTGCGGGACATCGCCCAACTGCTGCTGGAGTCGCTGGACATGGACTCGGTGACGCTGCCGGCAAAGGGCACCGCGGCCGAGGCCGCCGCCAAGGCCGGCCCGAAGAAGACTGCCGAGAAGACCTCGGCGCCGGCTCCGGCCGCCACGGCGACCGCCGTCGCGGAGAAGCCCGCCGCGGCTGCTGCGGCTCCGGCTGCCGCAGCCCCGGTCAAGGGTCTGGGCATGGCCGGCGGAGCCAAGCGTCCCGGCGCCAAGAAGGCCGCCGCTCCGGCAGCCGAGGCAGCACCTGCAGCCGAGGCCGCTCCGGCGGCACCGGCCGCCGCGGCCCCGGTCAAGGGTCTGGGCATGGCCGGCGGAGCCAAGCGTCCCGGCGCCAAGAAGGCCGCAGCCCCGGCTGCTCCGGCCGCCGAGGCGCCAGCAGCCGCTCCGGCAGCCGAGGCGGCACCGGCAGCCGAGGCCGCACCGGCCGCTCCGGCAGCACCGGTCAAGGGCCTCGGTATGGCTGCGGGTGCCCGTAGGCCGGGCGCCAAGAAGGCTGCCCCGGCCGCTCCCGCCGCCGCACCGGCAGCCGAGGCCGCACCGGCCGCGGAACCCGCCGCGGCTGAGCCCGCCGCGGCTGAGCCCGCTGCGGCTGAGCCGGCTGCGGCCGAGACGGAGGCGACACCGGCAGCCGAGGTGCCCGTCAAGGGGCTGGGCATCGCCCGCGGCGCACGCCCGCCGGGTAAGCGCTAACGCACGACGCCATGGGGGCGACGTGAGGCCGCACAGGCCTCGGGTCGCCCCCATCGTCGTTTCTAGGAGTCGGAGACCTTCCGCAGCCGGAACGGGGCCTGGGTCACCTGGCCGCCCGGGCAGTTGCCGTTGGAATCGGCGGTGAGCACCCCTTCGAGCGACACCGCATCGACCGAGTAGTCGACGACCACCGGCGCGTAGCTGCCGTCGTCGCAGACCACACCGTCGGGCTTGGAGATCTTGAAGTCCCACCGCCCGTTGTTCAGGACGGCGGGCCCGTCGAAGCCGCGATTACTGGTGATCTCGGCGGTACACCCGTTGGTGACACAGTGCGGGGCGACGACGATGAAGTAGCCCTCGGCGCCGCCCTCGATGGCGTAGACACCGCCTTGCGACTGAGGATCCGCATCGGCCTCGACCGCGGAATTCAGCGCCGTGGCGACCACTGTGGCAGACATAACCATCAATGCCCGCACGATTACCCGATTCATTCCGATGCCTTCCCGTTTGTGCAGCTAGTTAACAGTGCCAGCGGGGGAAATCACGTCAGGCGACGCCAAAGATGACGGCCGTGTCCGGCACATTTCGATATCGATTGCAATGCGCATCTGGAAAACGACTTGATCAGCCGTGGGAGAATCATCGACGTGACTACTCACCAGCTGTCCTGGTCTGCCACCGGCAGTCAACCGCGGCAGCGCACGTTCGCGCAGTCGACGAAACTGCAGGACGTCCTCTACGAGATCCGCGGTCCGATCCATGCCCAGGCCGCGCGGATGGAGGCCGAAGGGCACCGCATCCTCAAGCTCAACATCGGCAACCCGGCGCCGTTCGGGTTCGATGCGCCCGATGTGATCATGCGCGACATGATCCAGGCGCTGCCGTACGCCCAGGGTTACTCCGATTCCCAGGGCATCCTGCCGGCCCGACGCGCGGTGGTCACCCGCTACGAGCTGGTCGAGGGCTTCCCGCGATTCGACGTCGACGACGTCTACCTGGGCAACGGCGTATCCGAGCTGATCACGATGGTGCTGCAGGCCCTGCTGGACAACGGTGACCAGGTACTGCTGCCCGCCCCGGACTATCCGCTGTGGACCGCGGCGACATCGCTGGCCGGCGGCACCCCGGTGCACTATCTGTGCGACGAGACTCAAGACTGGCAGCCCGACGTCGCCGACATGGAATCGAAGATCACCGAACGCACCAAGGCGCTGGTGGTGATCAACCCGAACAACCCGACCGGCGCGGTGTACAGCCGCGAGGTGCTCACCCAGATCGCGGAGTTGGCCCGCAAACACCAACTCCTGCTGCTCGCCGACGAGATCTACGACAAGATCCTCTACGACGACGCCGAGCACACCAGCCTGGCCACCCTGGCACCGGACCTACTGTGCTTGACCTTCAACGGCCTGTCGAAGGCCTATCGGGTCGCCGGGTACCGCTCCGGCTGGGTGGCCATCACCGGCCCCAAGGAGCACGCGACCAGCTTCCTCGAGGGCATCAACCTGTTGGCGAACATGCGGTTGTGCCCGAATGTGCCGGCCCAGCACGCCATTCAGGTGGCGTTGGGCGGTCATCAGAGCATCGACGACCTGGTGCTGCCCGGCGGGCGGCTACTCGAACAGCGTGACGTCGCCTGGAGCAAGCTCAACGAGATCCCGGGTGTCTCCTGCGTGAAGCCCCGCGGAGCCCTCTACGCGTTTCCCCGGCTGGACCCCGAGGTCTATCCGATCGAGAGCGACGAGCAACTGGTGCTGGACCTGCTGTTGCAGGAGAAGATCCTGGTCACCCAGGGCACCGGCTTCAACTGGCCGGCCCCGGACCACCTGCGGATCGTCACGCTGCCGTGGGCACGCGACTTGTCCCACGCCATCGAGCGACTGGGCAACTTCCTGGTCGGCTACCGCCCCTAGGGCGGCTGTCCGCTTTCGATCCGGGCCAGGTTGGCGGCCCGCTCGGCGGCGATACCCGCCCGACGGTCTTGGGCGCGGGTGCGTCGCCGGATCGGCATCATCACGTCGCGACAACCGGTCGGCTGCTGCGCTGGTGCCACGGCGGGGAGCCGTCCGGTGGATCGGCAGAGGGCCGGGAACAACAACCGGCTGCCCGGGTGGGTGGTGTAGCGGTGCCCGGTGGGGCTGGTCCACACGATGGTGCCGTCGGGGAACTGCCGGTCACGCCAGCCCCAGAAAGTCTTGAGCAGGTGGTGTTTTCGGCACAGCAGCCGAAGATTGCTCGGATGCGTCGGCCCGCCGTCTCCCCAGGCGATCGCATGGTCGATGTCACAACGCTCCGCGGGGTGTTCGCAGCCGGGGAATCGGCAGGTCAGATCTCGGCAGCGGATGAAGTCCGCCAGTTTGGCCGACGGCCGGTAATGCGGTTCCGGCGCAGAGTCCGGTCCCGGTATCTGCAGGGGTCGCACGACGGCACGTCCGCTTCGTAGCAACTCGGCCAGCAGCGGGGTCGGGATGATCGGCCCGCCGACGATCTGAACCGGCTTGGCTTCGACCACCGATTCGGGGACCGCGCGCGTCTGGGGAGCACCCGGCCGGCACTGCGGAAAATCACCGCTGCGTTCCGGATCTACCGGGGTGGCGACACCACCGGCGTCGGCGACCACGTGGACCACCACGGCACCGGGTTGCGAGCCGGTCCCACCGGGCCGGTTGGGGCACTCCGGGTCGTCGCAGGTGCACGCCAGCTGGTCGGCGCCGGCCGCCAGTGCGGCAAGGGCGTCGGCCCGGCGTTGCCCGATGCTGCGCGGATCGTCGTCGCAGACGCTGTGGGCCATCGCGGCCAGGCGCCGGTCCAGCACGGTGGCGTCGTGGGCGTACAGCCGTCCCCACAGCGCGGTGGTGCCGGATTCGGAGTTCTCCAGATCGACCACCAGGTCCCGACTGCGGGCCGCGTCACGGCCCCGGCGCACCGCGGCGGGGTCGTGGGCCTCGATCACCGCGTGGATGGCGGCGATGGTCTTGGCCGCCGACAACTGGCCGTAATGACAGGCCTGACCGGCCAGAATCGCGTCGACGACCGCGAGCACGCCGAGGTCTTCGATCAGCATGGTGTGCCAGACGAGGGTGCTCACCATGGCCGCGCTGAGAGTGCCGTCGGCGAACAGTTCGGCGACCCGGGGCAGCCGGTGCCGCAGCGCGGTGGCCACGTACATCTGGCTCGATGCGCGGCCCCGGGTCGAACCTGCGGCCGCGGCCACCTCCGCCGCGGTCGCATCCCAACCGTCACAGGCCCAGCGCGCACGCGCGCCTTCGCCGGACGTCCCCCGGTCCACCAATTCGGCGATGACCGCGAGCCGCCGGGCCGCTGCGGCGGCCTCGACCCGCCCCCAGCCCGCGACCGCCGCCACCAGGGCGCTGTCGTCGACGCCGGACAGGTCCTCCGGCTCCGGCAACTCGATATCGAACATACTTTCGATACTAATCGGGGGTCCGACAAGTCCCCCGGCTACCGCCGCTCCAACAGACCCGCCAGGTAGTCGCCGTATCCGGACTTGCCCGTCTCCGCGGCACGGGCGGCCAGGGCGTCGTCGTCGATGAATCCCATCCGCCAGGCCACCTCTTCGGGGACACCGATCTTGAGTCCCTGGCGACGTTCGACGGTGCGCACGTAGTCACCGGCATCCAGCAGCGAGTCGAACGTCCCGGTGTCCAGCCACGCGGTGCCGCGCGCCAGCGTCTCCACGGTCAACCGGCCCTGCTCCAGATAGGCCCGGTTGATGTCGGTGATCTCGTATTCACCGCGCGCAGACGGTTGCAGCCCCCTGGCGATCTCGACGACGTCGTTGTCGTAGAAATACAGCCCCGGGATCGCGTAGTGCGACGCGGGTTCGGACGGCTTCTCCACCACCGAGATCGCCGTGCCGTTCGCGTCGAAATCGACCACTCCGTAGGCGGACGGGTCTGCCATCCAGTAGGCGAAAATCACAGCGCCGGAAACGGATTGGTGCCGCCGCAGACTGGTGCCCAGGCCGGCGCCGTAGAAGATGTTGTCGCCCAGCACCAGCGCTACCGAATCATCACCGATGTGATCGGCGCCGATGACGAACGCCCGCGCCAGGCCGTCGGGCCGGTCCTGGACCGCGTAATCGATGTCCACCCCGAACGCGCTGCCGTCGCCGAGCAGGCGCCGGAAGGCCGGGGCGTCGTGCCCGGTGGTGATGATCTGGATGTCCCGGATGCCCGCGAGCATCAGCGTGCACAGCGGGTAGTAGACCAGCGGTTTGTCGTAGACCGGCAGCAACTGCTTGCTGACGCCCATCGTGATCGGATGCAGGCGGGTGCCGGAGCCACCGGCCAGGATGATCCCGCGCATGGGCCTCAGCTTAACGGCGACCCCACACGCCGCCGAGCAGGGCGCGGCCGGTCAGTCGACCCGGTCGCCTTCGGTGAGTTCGGTGGCGGCCAGAGCGGCCTCGAGGCTGTCGTGGCGGAACACCGCGGTGACGCGGTCGTGCACCACCCGGAAGACGACGCCGTGGGCCGTGTCCGCGCCAGCGGTCGCCAGTTCGGCGACCACGATGCCGCCGTGCACATACATCCGACCGATTGTGGACTTGACCTCTACCGAGTCCGCCCAGCGGCGCAGCGCCTGATGGCCCTGCCCGGCCCCGGATGCATCGGCCACCTCGATGTCATCGCTGGACAGCTTCTCCAGGGTGTCCAGATCACCGTCGGCCAGCGCGTCGTGCCAGGCGAGGACGGTTGCGATCTCCGATGTGCTCATGTTCGCCAAAACTACCGCCCGCTCAGAAGGCGGTGCTGTCGGCCCAGTTCTGCCAGACCGCCGGGTCGCCGAAGACCGCGATGCCGGTATCGGCGACCGCGACCCGGCGTGTCACCACCAGGAAGAGATCCCGCGCCGAACCACGCAGTGCCACCGACCCTTTGCCGTGTTCATGCGACCAGCTCACGGTGTCGGTTCCCGCGGGCCGGCTGATGGTCCACTCGCCGGCCGACCCGAGCCCGTCGTCGTCGGCGTGCAGATGAACGCTGTGGCCGTCGGCCAACGGTGAGGCCGGCGCGTTGCGACTCACCAGGGCCGGGATCAGATCCAGCAGTTCACTGATCCCGTCCGCGGCCAACTCCGCCGGCAGATCGAAGTCGACACCCAGCGCCAATGCTGCATCGGCGCGATGCACCGTGGCCTCGTGCAACCGCCGTCGCACCCACCACGCGGCCGGACGCGGCCCGAGAAACGTCCAGACCGGGGTGTCGGGCCCACTGCCGGCGACCGCGTCCAGTACCCGCTGGGCACCGTCGTGCAGCCACTCCACGGCGGCGTCCGGCTCGGCGGGCGGTTTGCCGCCGACGACGTCGCGCGGGTCCAGCGGGCTGTCCCGTCGGTCCGCGATGATCTGTGCAGCCCAACGGTTTCCGCGGCCGAAGTGCCGGAACAGCTGGGTGAGGTTCCATTCCGGGCACGTCGGTATCGCCAGGGCGGGATCCCCGACGCGAAACAGCTCACCGAACGCACGGGTCTCATCGAGTAACGCTGCGGCGTAATCCACGCCGTCAGGCTAGTTGAATCCGCGGCCGCTCAGAAGGGCCAACCACTGTTGCCGCGGCCTCCGCCGCTGTTGCCGCCGCCACCGAAACCGGGCAGCCAGGGGCTCGACCCGCCGCCATTGCTGCCGACACCGGGAAGCCACGGCGAGGGAGCTCCGCCCTTCTTGCCGCCACCGTCGTTGCCCGGCGAACTCTGCTTCGGCGGATTCTGCTTGGGCGGATTCTGCTTGGGCGGGTTGAAGATCGGCGGCCAGGCCGGCTTCTTGACGACCGGCGGCGGGGGCGCCGGGGCGGCCGGGGCGGGCACCTCGATGGGCGCCGGAGCCGCCGGCGCCGGTACCGGCACCTGGACCGGTATCGGGATCGGCACCGGAGCCGGAGCCGCCGGCGGAGGCGCCGGAGCCGCGGGAGCCGGGGCGGGTGCGGCGGGCACCGGGCGGGCCGCCGGCGGCGCCGGAGCCTGCACCACCGGTGGGGCCTTCTTGGGCGCCACCTCCGGCGCCGGTGCCGGTGCCGGCGCCTGCTGGGTGGGTACGACGATGTGTTGACTGGGCGGCGGATGATCGGCGGCGGTGGGCCGGATGTTGACGGCCAGCGCTACCGCCAGACTGGTCACCCCGACGACAAAGAACGCCGCCAGACCACTGCCGACCAGGACGAACGGCTTGCGGCGCGACTCGGTAGCGGGCTCAAGATCCAGTTCGTCGTACGGGCGAAGGCCGGAACTCGGCGGATAGTCCTCGTCGTACTCGGCGACGGGCTCCCCGCCGCCCAGCAACGGCAGGTAGCCGCTGTCGGTGTCGTCGGGAACCGCACTGTAGGCCAGCGCGTACTCGCTCACGGTGGCGTCGTAGTCGCTCTGGTAGGAGTAGCTCAGCGCCACCAGATCCGGGTCGATCATGCCGGTGCCGGGGTCACGCGCCCACGCCAAGGCCGACGTCGAGGAGTCGAACAACGGGGCGTGGGCACTGGCCAGCGCCGCGCCGCGCGCCAGCGCGGTCTCAGGCTCCTCCGGCACGCTGACCGGCAGCAGGCTGGCCGCATCCAGTTCCGGTTTGATCACGTCGACGTTCACCCCGGAGCCCACGACGAACAGGCCCGCGGGCCGCGACGGCAGTCGACCGGCCTCTGCGGCAAGGCGCTTCATCGTGTTCACCGCGGCCGCGTCGTCGGCGGGCAACACGACCCGCTGCACTTCGGTGACCGAGCCGTCCGACGAATCGACGACCGCCAGCGTCGCGCTTCCGGGTTCGACGAACATCAGCGCGGTCCGCTGGTAGCCGACCGATCCACCCACCACCTGGGCCAACGCGGCGGCGGCCAGGAACGCCGAAACCAGCATCACGTTCTCCACGCGGTGGTCGGCCAGCACGTCGCGCAGCCGGCCGGCCTGCAGCTGATCGGTGACGGTCACGCCCGTCGAGGCCAACCGGTAGCCGCTCTCCCGCGCGCTCTCCTGAGTGCCCAGGATGGCCGCCACCACCTGCTCGGGCAGGGCGGCGTCGGCGCCGTCGACCTCGAAGCCGTCTTCGTCGACGGTCACACCGGCGGCGCGCTCCCCCTCGACGAGCACCATCCGGACCGATGGCGGCGCCATCGAAACCCCGAGAACGATGTCCACCGCACCTCCTCCGCAACGGCCGACAAGTATTTAGCACATCTTATAACTTTGTGGGGTTTCTAACCACTCAGAAGTGCAGACCGGGAATCTTGAACGGGAACCCGCCGCCACCGCGACCATGCCCACCACCGTGGTCGCCGCCGCGGCCGCCACCGTGCCCGCCGCCACGACCACCGCCCCGGCCGCCGCCACGGCCCCAGTCGTCGTCACCCCAGCCGCCGCGCGGCGGCTTGAACAGCGGCGGGCCACCTGGCAGACCGGGAATGCCCAGGTTGGGCAGCGGCGGGGGCGGCAACGCCGGCGGCGGCAGGGGCGGTGGGGGCGGCGCCACCGGCAACGGCGCGGAGCCCGCGGAGCGGGAGCCGCCGGCACGGGTGGGGGCGCCTGCGGCGGGGCCTGCTCGCCGACCGGGGCGGGCGGAGCCGCGGGCGGCGGTGGTGCCGGTGTGACGACCGCCTTGGGCGGCGGAGTCTGATGGGTGACGACATTGGCCCGCACGTCGGGTCGCTGCTCCTTGGCCGCCCGCATCCCCACCGCCAGCGCGATCGCCAGCCCCAGCACCCCGATCACAAACAGCGCGGCGACGCCGCCGGTGACCAGCATCGGCTTACGTTCCCGAGGCTGGATCGCGGTACTGAAATCCAGCATCCGGGAATCGACGAGTTCCGGATCGTCGGCCACATCGGGAAAGGCGACGTCGGAGTAGCCGGTGTCGGGAACCGCGCTGTAGGCCAAGGGCTCGTTGTTCGAGGTGGCGTTGTAGTCCACCTCCGCCGGTGCGACATAGGCGTACCCGACACCGGCCAGTACCGGGTCCAGCCCCCCGGTGCCCGGATCCTGTGCCCACGCCTGGGCCCGCGTCGACGACGAGAACAGCGGGGCGTGGGCACTGGCCAGCGCGGCTCCGCGGGCCAGCGCCATCTCCGGCTCGTCCGGCACGCTGACCGGCAGCGTGGTGGCGCCGTCCAGCTCGCCCTTGATCATCTCGACGTTGACACCCGATCCGACCACGAACAGGCCGTCCGGGCGCGAGTCCAACCGTTGCGCACCCCCGGCCAGCTCGGCGATCTCGCCGACGGCACTGACGTCGTCGGGGGAGAGCGCCTGCCGGTGCATCTCGGCGATGGAGCCGTCGTCGGAGTTGACGACGGCCAGGGTGGCCGCCTCCGGTTCGACGAACAGCAGGGCGGTGCGGGCGTAGCGCGTCGCAGCACCCACCGACTGGGCGAGCGCGGCCGCGGCCAGGAACGTCGACACCAGCATCACGTTCTCGACCTTGCGTCCGGCCAACGCCTCCCGCAGCGCGTTCGCCTCGGCCTGACTGCTCCAGGTCACGCCGGTCGAGCTGATCTGATAGCCGCCCTCCCGGGCGCCCTCACGCGTGCCCAGGATCGCCGAGACCACCCGCTCGGGGGCGTCCTGCGGGCCCGATTTCACGTCGAAGTCGTCGCGCTCCACGGTGACGCCGTCGGCGTTCTCGCCTTCCACCAACACCATGCGGACCGTCGAGGGTGCCACCGACACCCCGAGAACGATGTCCACCAAACCTCCCCTGTGACTGCCAGGGCCCGTCGATGGCGTCTACCTCGCCGCCCCCGCGGCGCTACATCGCCAGACCTAGCTGGACTTGATGAAGTTCTGGTACGAGCGGGACGGCGTCGGCCCGCGCTGGCCCTGATATTTCGACCCTACGCGTTTACTGCCGTACGGGTGTTCCGCCGGACTCGTCAACCGCAGCAGACACAGCTGGCCGATCTTCATCCCCGGCCACAATGTGATGGGCAGATTCGCCACGTTGGACAGCTCCAAGGTGATGTGCCCGGAGAAGCCGGGGTCGATGAAACCCGCGGTGGAGTGCGTCAACAGGCCCAGCCGGCCCAGGCTCGACTTGCCCTCCAGCCGGCCGGCCAGATCTTCGGGCAGGCTGCAGCACTCCAGGGTGGAGCCCAGGACGAACTCGCCGGGATGCAGCACGAACGGCTCGCCGGGTTTGGGTTCGACCAGCGTGGTGAGCTCGTCCTGCTGTTGAGCGGGGTCGATGTGGGTGTAGCGGGTGTTGTTGAACACCCGGAACAGACTGTCGAGGCGAACGTCCACGCTGGAGGGCTGTACCAGGGCATCGTCGAACGGGTCGATACCCAGTCGGCCGGCAGCGATTTCGGCCCGCAGATCGCGATCGGAGAGCAGCACGGCAAAAGCGTATCCGCTGGGCCTGGCGACGTGCCCGTCGTGCGGCTTTATCGGCAACGCGCCACGTTTGCCGGATGAAACCGCACACTCGGCAAGCGGCAAGCCCGCCGGATGCTAGCCTGCTAGCGCACCAGTGCCGATGTAGTTCAATGGCAGAACATCAGCTTCCCAAGCTGAATACGCGGGTTCGATTCCCGTCATCGGCTCCATACCCCGGCGACGCCCCCTAGAAGATCTGGTCCAGATCCCCCAGGATGTCCGGCAGCGCGTTGACCCCGACGATCGCCAGGAAGCCGCCGGCCAGCGCCTGCAGCCCGGTCGCGAACGCCGACGTCAGCGACAGCGCCTCACCGAAGTCCTTGCCCTCATCCAGGGAGTTCATGAACACCGTCAGCGAGTGCGCCGGCAGCGCGACGGTCAACGCGTTGAAGATGTCGGAGATCGGCATCGACAGCGCGCTGACGTGCGAGATCAGACTGCTGACCCCGTCGGCGATCTCGGCCAGCGACTGCGGCCCGTTCGACACCTCGTCGGACCCGCCGCCCAGCAGACTGGCCAGCAGTCCGCCGCCGGCGTCCTCCTCGGGGTGCGACAGGGCGTAGAAGAAGTCGTTGACGCCCTGCTTGGTCGCGTCCCACAGCGCGCCCAGGATCGTGTCGAACTCCTCGGAGGTCAGCGTCGGGTAGGGCTGCAGTGTGGTGGGCACATCGGCCGGCAACGTCGACCAGCCGATGGTGGGGTCGGTGCCGTAGCCCAGGTTCGAGATCACCGTCAGCACCGGCTCCAGCAGATCGGCGATCGGCTTGCCGGCGAACGCCTGGATGATCGTCGCCAACGGCAGTTGGCCCTCCCACGGCATCATGTAGAAGGTGCTGCCGCCGTCGTAGCCCTCGCTGGTCGGCAGTTCGATGGCATTCGCGATCTCGTCGTGGGTCGCACCGATACCCGGCCCGAGCACCCCGGTGATGTAGTACGGGTGGACCAGCGCCCAGCCGATCATCGAGTTGATGTCCGAGATGAAATTCTGCGTGTAGAGCGGGAAGTCGCAGTTCGGGTCGTACTCCAGGCAGTAACTGACCACCGGGATGCCGGTGTCGGTGGCGGCCGCACCGTCGAACGTCAGGCCGACGCTGGCGACGGTGGCGGTGGGGTCCTCGGGCAGATGGAAGCGCTCCAGGAAGCCGCCGTTGGGGTTGCTCGGATTGCCCAGGCTCAGGAACTGCAGCGGCACGGTCCCCGCGGGCACGTTGCTGTAATCGGGCACGAACCGGCCCTCGGCGATGTCGCGCAGCACCACCGAGTTGATGTTCGAGCTCTGCGAGACGCCGACGGACGACACCGGGTGCCCCAGCCGCAGTTCTTCTTGAATCCGGGCCTCCAGCGCCTGCACGCCCTGACGCACCGATTCGGTGTAGGGCAGGCTCTTGATGCCGCCGAACGCCGGGGAGGCACCCTCGGGGGTGAACACCCGGATCGGTACGTAGTCACCGAAGTTCGCGACATTGGCGTTGGAGTAGTAGTTGAACGACGCCTGCATCGTCTCCACCGACGGCCACGGCGATCCGCTGCCGCCCATCATCAACGCCACCCCGTCGCCGGGCCCCGGAGTGCTGTCGATCGGCAGGTAGTCGGAGCCGTCCCCGGACAGCAGTCGCACTGCCGCGGAAAGGATTTCGGAGCTCGGCGGTGCCGCCGGGGCCGGCGATGCGGGCAGGGCCGCAAGCGCGGCACAGGACAGCGCCAACGGGAGGGTGACCCGGTCGCGTACGGACGAATGCTTCACGGGGACCTCCGGACTGCGAACAATCGCCCATTCCTGAGCGAACCGGACCAATAACCCAAGAAGAATATATGACAGTCATTAGCGATTGCGGTGTTTTCGTCGACGAAATAGCGCAGTTGCGACCGCACTCGACGCCCCCGGGGGATCGTCAGCGATCAGCGGCGGATCAGCCGGTCTTCGATCTGGCGCACGGTTTCGACCTCCCGGTCACGAACCGTGCACGCCACCTCCACGAATTGGGCCACCAAAGGCGCGGTCTCGTGGCGCGGCCAGCCGACCGCGGCCACCGACCCCGGCCAGTCGTCGATCGGCACGCAGCGCACACCCGGCGCCGGCAGATACTGCATCACCGCGGAACTCGAGACCGCGACCGCCATCCCGGCCGCGACCACCTGAGCCTCCTCGGTGATCGAATTGATCAGCACGCGCCGGGCCGGGGTCGTCCCGCTGCGCACCGACTCCAGGCACCAGAACTCCCGGTGCGCCGCATCGTCGGTATCGGCACTCGTGATCGGGTCGTCGATCAGGTCCATCACCGAAACCGACCGGCGCTCGGCGTGACGATGGGTGGCCGACACCATCACCACGACCGGATCGACGAACAGTTGCTCGGTCTCGATGTCGGGGGTGCTCACCGGCAACCGCAGCAGCGCCACATCACTGGCCCCGGAGTCCAGGCCCGCCGACGGGTCACCGACCGGGAACTCCCGCATGATGACGTCGACCTCGGGGAACCGGTTGCGGAACTCGTCGACGATCAGCCCCGTCAACTCCAGTGCGGCACCGGGGATGTAGCCCAGTCGCAGCGTGCCCGACAACCCGCGCACCGCCCGCATGGTGTCGGCGACCGCGCCGTCCAGGGCGCCCAGGACGGCATACGCGCCGGACAGGAAGATCTGGCCGGCCTCGGTCAGCGTCACTTTCCGGGTGGTGCGATCCAGCAGTTTGGCGCCCACCCAGGTCTCGAGTTCCTTGATCTCGCGGCTGAGGGCCTGCTGCGTCAGGTAGAGGCGGGTGGCTGCGCGGCTGAAGTGCAATTCCTCGGCGACGACGACGAAGTGGCGCAGCTTGCGGGTATTGATGTCGATGGACGCAAATATATCCCCGAACCTCTTGCATCACACCATCCGAGGCATCTAAATGGATACGACGAAGGGTGCAGGTCATGAGCGTTTGGTTCATCACCGGAGCTTCCCGCGGGTTCGGGCTGCAGATCGCTCGCGACCTGCTGGACCGCGGCCACCGGGTGGTCGCGACCGCGCGGCGCGCCGCGGCGGTCACCGACGCCCTCGGCGAGAACGACAACCTGCTCGCCGTCGCGCTCGACGTCACCGACGATGACCAGGCCCGCCAGGCGGTCCAGGCGACGATGGAACGGTTCGGCCGTATCGATGTGCTGATCAACAATGCCGGCCGCGGTCTGCTCGGAGCGGTAGAGGAGGCCACCGACGCCGAGGTCCGGGCCGTCTATGAGACCAATGTCTTCGGCCTGTTGACCGTCACGCGTGCCATCGCTCCGGTACTGCGGGCGCAGCGATCCGGCGCGATCGTCAACATCTCCTCGGTGGGAGGATTCGTCAGCTCGCCGGGATGGGGCGTTTACGCATCCACCAAGTTCGCCGTCGAGGCGCTTTCCGAGGCGCTTCACGCCGAACTGCGCCCACTGGGTGTCCACGTGATGGTGGTGGAGCCCGGCTACTTTCGCACCGACTTCCTCGACTCGTCGAGCCTGCAGATCCAGCAGAACGTCATCGAGGATTACGCCGACGGCCCCGCGGGCCAGATGCGCGTGACCGCAGGCGAACGTAACCACGACCAGCCCGGCGACCCGGTCAAGGCGGCGGCGGCGATCATCGACGTCATCGAGGCGGACGAGCCCCCGGTACGCCTGCTCCTGGGCAACGACACCATCGCGGCGGTGGAGGCCAAGATCGTCGGGGTGCAGTCCGAGTTGGCCCGGTGGCGCGCGGTGTCCGAATCGACCGACTTCGACGACGTGGGATGAGAACGTCGCGCACATCCCGGTGAACCGGTCACAATCATCGGCATGGGTCTGTTCCCGAAGCCGCACACCGCTCTCACCGATGCCGACGTCGCCGACGCGCTCAGCCGCGCCGTGGCCGTTATCGATCCCCTGCTCGACCTGCTCTCCGAAGCCGATCCGATCGGTCTGCGCAGTCGCACCCGCCGGCTGCTGACTCCGCCGCAGGGATTGACCCAGCGGATCCGCCGGTTCCGGTTACGACACCGCCGGAGCGAGGCCGGTCGTGGCCCCAGCGTCGGCAATCGCGCCCTGAACGCCGGGGCGCTGTTGATCAACGCCGCCGACCTGCCGGGCACCGCGGCCTGGGAGCGAATGAGTCGCGAACAGCGCGTGCACTGGTGGGTACACCGAGTCGGTGCGCTCAACACCCTGGTGGTGGCCTCCCCCGGCGCGTTCGGGTGGCTGTCGCGGGTGGTTCCGGTGGGCGAGCTGGCGGGATTCGTCAACCACGCGATCGTGCTGTGCGCGCTTGCCCGCGAGTACGGCGTGACCGACCGGGGCGAGCAAGTGCGACTGCTCGCGGAGGTGTTGTGTGGGCGTCGCATTCCGGAGGATTTCGATGTTTCCGCACCACGCGATCCGGAGCCGCTGCCGCAGACGCCGCCGCCCGGCTGGAAACCGTTGAAGTCGATCACCTCTTCGACCCCGGTGGTGATCACCCGCACGGTCTGGCAGTTGGCCGGCATCCTGCGGGCGACGTTCGAAGAGGCCGGCAAGCGTCCGCACCCCAAGAAGATCTACCAGCGACTCGGCACCCTTCCCGGATTGGGTTTGATCGCATCCTATTTCGGTGAGCGGGGCGCGTTGATCCGCGCTGCACGCGCCGGGGTGGCCTGGCTTGATGCCAGGGAAGACGCCTCGGAATCCGGTGCGACAAGCCAGCTTTAGAAGACGCGGATCCAGTCTATGAGCATCTCCGCCGGATAGCTTCCCGGCCCGGGATCGCCGCCCCCGGAACCGGCCACCGCCAGGTTGAGAACCGTGAACACCTGGTAGCCGGCATCGTTGAACGGCCAGTCCGCAATCGAATTCGCCGGAACGGTGAAGTAGGGCGCAGCACCATCGACCCAGTCACGCCAGAACCGGATACCGTCGACGTCCCAGCGGCACCGCCAGGTATGCCATGCACTGTCCATCGAGATCTGTTGCGTAGCCCATTCGGCGCCATTGGATTTGGTGTGGACGGTGGTCGCCGACGGCCAACTGCCGTTGCCGTACCACTCCAGTACGTCGATCTCACCCTCGTCGTCGTTGCCCATCCACCAGGCGGGCCAGGCCCCGGCGGTCAGACAGTTCAGTTTGATCCGGGCTTCCCAGGTGTGGCCGATACCGCCCCTCCACCGGCTCTGGACTTTGCCGCTGTAGTAGGTGCCGCCCTCCTTGGCGGCGCGCAGCACGAGGTTCGACTTTCCGTCGATGAACACGTTCTTGCGATCGTCGCGGTACTGGCCGACGTTCTCCGGACGCTCCCAGAACGTCGGGTCCTTCATGGTTTCGCGGGCCCGTGCCACGGTCCACTTCGCGGGATCCGGCGCGGAACCGGCCGGTCCGTCGAATTCATCGCGGAAGAGGTACGTCTGCGACGGTGCGGCGGGCAGGGGGCCCGCCGGCCGCGGTTGTGCCCACGCCTCCGGCAACCGCATCGTCGCAGCGATCATGCCGAATCCGGTCGTCAACATCAGGCTGCGTCGATTCATCTCCGCCACCTTCGCATGAAACCACTACAGCGGCAGGGGCATCAACAGTCCGCCGACACCAACCGGGAGACCGACGTCGCCTAGAACACCCGCACCCAGTCGATGAGCATGTCCGCCGGGTAGTTCCCCTGCCGGGCGTCGCCGCCCCCGGAGCCGCCGACGGCCAGGTTCAGGATCGGGAAGACGGTGTAACCCGGGTCGTTGAACGGCCACTCGCGGCCCGGCTCGTCGATGTTCTCGATGCCGACGGCCGGCAGGGTGAAGTAGGGCTCCATGCCCTCGGCGTAGTCCAGCCAGAAGTACATCCCGCTCTGGTTCCAGGTGACCCGCCAGTTGTGCCAGTTGCCGTCGACCGGAATCGGGTGGGTTTCGAACGCGGTGCCGTAGGGGTTGGCGTGCACGGTGGTGCCCGACGGCCACTCACCGTTGCCGTACCACTCCATCAGGTCGATCTCGCCTTCCCGGCCCGGGTCGTCGTTGGACAGCCACCAGGCCGGCCAGCACCCGGAGGTCTGGCAGTTCAACTTGATTCGCGCTTCCCAGGTGGTGCCGATGCCGCCCCGCCAGTTGCCGTGCACCAGACCGCCGAAGAAGGTGTTGGGGCCCTCCTTGGTGCCCCGGATCACCAGGTTGGAGTTCCCGTCGAGGAAGACGTTCTTGCGGCTGTCGCGGTACTGGTGGAAGAACTCCGGCCGGTCCCAGCCGACGGGACGGCGGATCGGGGTGCGGTGGTTGGAGATCGTCCACTTGGAACGGTCGGGCGCCGAACCGGCCGGGCCGTCGAATTCGTCGTGCCAGATGTAGCTCACCGGCTTGGCGGCCGGGGTGGCGGGCGCCGCCGGTGTCGCGGGTGCCGCGGGGGCGGCCGGATCGGCCGGCGCGGCCGGCGGCTGCGACGGATCGCCCGGCGCTCCGGGGACGTCGGGAACGGCCCTGGCCAGCGGGTTCGGGGCTGCGGCGGCGAACGCGCCAACACCCAACATCATCATGGCCTGGCGGCGGTTCATCTCGGACACGGTGGCAATGTAACCCACCCCGCACCGCTGTCAAACAAGTCGAGCCCCGTGGCGTGGGCTATGTCACGTCGTCGTCCGGTGCACTGTCGTCGAGCACGCCGACGGCGATCCCGTACGGCAGGAAACGCACCCGCCGTTTCGGGTCCGGATTGCGTTGGCCGGCGCGCAGCGCGTCGATCTCGGTGGCGTACACCTGCTCGACCCGCGCGGCCCCGTCGTCGCCGACGGTATAGATGACCCACACCCCGTCGCCGGTCTCGCCGGCGGTCGCCGGTTCGGGGCGCGCCGCCCTGGCCAGGTCGGCGAAGACCCCGGCCCATCCCGGCCGCTCGCCTGCGGTACCGAAGGTGCCCGCGAACCGGTCGAACGCCGCACGCAGGCCCTCGCCGGCCTCGCGCATCATCCGGTCCAAGTCGTCGGGTTCGAATCCGAACGCGCCACTGTCGCCCATTGACTGCCCCTTCCGCACCGGCCGAGAACACCAGTGTGCCCGCGCGCCGCCGATCCGGCCACGGTCAGTTCTGCGGTACCGGGATCGGGATCGGGACCGGCACCAGCGGAATCCGCAGGTATTCGGTGGTCATCGGCACGGTGGTGGGCGTGGGGACGGTGGTGGTGGGCGGTTCCGCACTGCTCGAGGGGACGGTGGTCGTCGGCGGTGCCGTGGTCGTGGTGGGCGGCGCCGTGGTCGTCGTGGGGGTCGTGGTGGTCGTAGTCGGCGGTGCCGTACTGGTTGTGGTGGGCGGCGCCGACGTCGTCGTGGTGGGGGTGGTCGGTTCCGGGGACGGCTCGACGGTGGTCTCCGGAGGAGGCGGCGGGGCGACCTCCGACGACGGCGCGGGCGTACCGGGTTCGACGGGCGCGGGCTCCGCGGTCGGCGACGGCGGCACCACGGCGGCGCTGGTCTCGGGCGCGACCGGGGCTTCGGGCTCGTCGTCGCGGGTCAGGCTGTAGAGGGCGCCGGCGACGGCGATCACCGCCACCAGCAGTCCGACGGCGAACGCATACGCGGGCCATCGCGTGGGGGCCCGACGGCCCGGGGCCGGCGGCGGCGGTGGGGTCACCGGGCGGCGTCCGGTGCCCGGATCCCGGTCGTAGAGGTCCTCGACGTAGGGCACCGGTTCGACACCGGCGCTGCCGTCCTCCTGCGACCAGGCGAAGGCGTCTACGACGGCACCGGAGCCGGGACCGGACATCGCCGTCGGCGCCATGTCGGTGGCGTCGACAGCATCCGCCGCCCTGGTGGCCTCGTCGTCGCGTGGGTCGGGCATGGCTGACTACCTTGGATCGACAACGGCTGGAACGGCCACCATAAGCCGCGCCGAATCGGTCAGGAACCCCGACACACCGGCGTCAACCGGGCTATCAGCGGATTCACACCACCGTCAGCGGCAATGACCTGCGGGTCCGGAACACGAAGTTCGCGCCGCCGCTGACCTTGGCGACCATCACCTCGGGCAGTTCCTTCGCCTCGGTGTCGGCTTCGGTCAGCCGGGCGGTCCATTCGCCGTCCGACCCGTCGACCTCCACCCGCAGCCGCGGGTTGACCGCGGTCGCGATGGCCTGCAGCGGGACCACCTCCTGCGGGGAGCACAGCGTGATCCAGGCGGCGTCGTCGTGCGCCGGGGAGGGGCGCACGGTGAAGCCGTCGTCGCCGAAGTCGGCGTTGACGTAGCCGGTCGGGTTGAGCAGCGGATGCAGCTCGAAGGTCCGCAGTGCCCCGGCGATGTCGTCGGAGAGCTTCATGGCGTTCTTGATCCGCATGGCGGCCAGCCCGGCCAGGCCGGTGAGCTGGCGCCGGCCCACCGAGTCGGCCAGTTCCTCGGTGCCGGCCCGGGCGCGCACCGCCAGCGCGAACGACAGGTAGAGCAGGTGCATCTGCAGGCAGACCTCGTCGGCGATGCGGACCAGTGCCGAATGGGAGAACGCGGTGAAGTCGACGTCGGCCAACAGCGGTCCGGTGTAGTCTGCCAGGCCCTCGTCGGTGGTGTCGATGTCGGCGAGTTCCCAGTTGGCGGCCTTGGTTTCGCTGATCACCGCCAGCGCGGGAATCGGCTGGGCGTCCGGGTAGGACTCGTCGATGATGACGGTCCACTGGCAGTGCGGCGACCGGTCGGCCGGGGTGCGCGGAGGCCGGTGCACGGGACGGCACTGCGCTTTGACATTGGTGGCCACCGCGGTGGCGTCGAACGTCGGGTCTTCGATGGTGTGGCACATCCCGAACACGTAGTCCTCGCCCATCGGTTCCACGTCGAGCAGCGCGCCGCAGCTGGCCAGCTCGAATTCGCCGTTCCAGCGGTCGTGGACGGTGAAGCGGAAGTCCATGAACTGCGGCGGCGATCCGATGTCGAACTGAATGCCCTTGAAGATCGTCGGTACGTCGTCGCCGACGAAGCCCAGTGCCTTCTGCATCCGCCGGGTGTAGATCGGGCTGGAGCCCGCCCACTCCTCGATGGCGATCTGCACCATCTCCTCGCGACCGAATTCGGAGATGCACCATGCCATTCCGGAACGGTCGATCATGTGCCCGATCAGCAAGAGCTCGGGCACCAGCACAGCCAACTCGTCGCGGGACAGCGACGCATACCTGGATTCGGTCACGCATCAAAAAATAGTGTTGTCTATGTTATAAAGTCAACAATGACTGATGCCGCCGGTTCCGTACGGGCCTCCGGGCCCACCCGGCGGACCAGCGCGCCCCGCAAACGCGGCGACGACACCCGCGCGGCCATCATCGACGAGACGGTGCGCTGCATCACCGAGGAGGGCTTCGGCGCCGCGACCGCCAAGCACGTGGCCGAGCGGGCGGGGGTGACCTGGGGCGTCATCCAATACCACTTCGGCGACCGCAACGGCCTGCTGATGGCCGTGGTCGACGACGGGGTCGCGGAGTTGCTGAGCAGCCTGTCCGCAGTGGACGTCGACGAACTGGGGTTGCGCGAACGTATCGAGGCGGTGGTCGACACCGCATGGCGCTGCTACGCCAGCCCGGTCTCGCTGGCGGCGTTCGAGATCCTGCGGGCCACCCGCGGCAGCCTGGGCGAACAGTCCCGCGAGCACCTGCTGCAGACCAACGAGGCCATCAACCGGTTGGGCCGGCTGGTCTCCGACGACCCCGCGGATGCCGGTGTGGCCGAGGTGATCTGGGCTGCGCTGCGGGGAATCGTGTTGGCGCAGATGAGCATCGGCCAGCCGATCGACTGGCAGACCGAGCGGCGGGTGCTCATCGACATGGTCAGTCACTATCTGCAGCGCGCCCGGGACCGGCCCTAGCCGGTCCGCCAGTGCGTCGGCAACGGCCGGGAAGCACGCGGCCGGGTGTGGTACGCCCACGACGACGCCAACCAGCCACTGCCGTTGGTCAACGTGCTGACCGGTTTCGCGTCCTGATCGTCTTTCTTGCCACCGGCCTGCCGGGTGCGACGCGCGTCGGCCTCGGGAGTAGCACCCTGGCCCGCGGTGGTTCCCATCAGCGCTTCCTGGCATGCGGTTCCCGGTGGCAGGCCGACCGCGGCCGGCCGCGGGGACTCGGCGGCGGCCAGCGTGTAGCCCACCGCCTTCGTCTCCGGTGCGGCCGCGGCCCAACTCGGCGGCACCGATAGTCCGCCGATCGGGACGGCCCTGCCCAGCCCCGGTCCGATCACCGGCCTGGCGGCCGCGGACAGCACACCGCGCGGCCCGATCCCCTCGAACGTCAACGCCCCGCCGGCGCCACCGCGGACGTAGACCAACCGCCCCCAGCCGGCACCGTTGCTGACCACGGTGTACATCCCGGAATCGAAGCTCAGCCCGCTGGAGGCGACGCTGGTGAACGGTGAAATCTGGCCCACCTCGGCGTTGAGCGTGTCCCACCACGACGGGCTGCTCGCCGGGGCCTCCGGGTGGGTGGTCTGCGGCGCCCGCTCGAACTTCGGCAGGGCGCTGGCCGGTGCGGCAGTGGCGGCGTAGCCGTACATCGCGGCGGCGTCCTGCGCCCACATCTCCGCGTAGGCCGCCTCGGCGGCCGCGATCGCCGGGGTGTTCTGCCCGAAGAAATTGGTGACGACCAGCACGGCGAGCAGGGCCCGATTGTCGGCCACCACCGCGGGCGGGACCGTCGCGGCGAACGCGGCCTCGTAGGCTGCGGCCACCGCCCTGGCCTGCATCGCGGATTGTTCGGCTTTGGCCGCGCCCGTCTGCAGCCACGCCACATACGGCGCCGCCGCGCCGGCCATCGCCACCGATGTCGGGCCGGACCAGGCGTGGCCGATCAGGCTCGCGATCACCCCGTCGTAGCCGACGGCCGCGACCTCCAGTTCGGCGGCCAGTGCATCCCAGGCCGAGGCCGCGGCGAGCATCGGCGCGGCACCGGGGCCGGTGTACATCCGGCCGGAGTTCACCTCCGGCGGGAGCAGCGCGAAATCCATGGCGGGGCCGATCAACCGGCGGCCGGCGGGCGGGGCACCACGGTCCGGCGCTGCGCGGCGGCGCGCGACGTCGCTGCACCGAGTCCGCGGCCGGCCAGGGTGCCGAGCATGGTCTCACCGAACGCTCCACCCGGTACACCGCCGGCCGGTGCGGAGATGCCCGCGGCGACCGGCGCCGGCCCGCTCGTCGACGCCGAGGTGGCGGGCATCGCCCAACCGGGCGGCACGGTCAGGGCCCCGATCTTGAGCGCGTTGCCCGCGCCGGCCGACAATCCCGCGTGGGGTGCCCCCGCGCCGCCCACGTTGACGCCGGCCAGCCCGGCCTTCCCCAGTCCCAGGTCGCCCAGCCCCAATCCGGCCGGCCCGATCTTCGGCGGGCTGAGGATCTCGCCGAGGCCGCCGGGGTTCTCGGCGTTGAACGCGACCAGCCCGATGCCGTTGTTGATGTTGCTGAGCATGTTCGCCGTACCCGACCAGCTGGTCATGGTGGCGCTCAGTCCCTGGGTGATCAACCCGGTGTAGGGCGAGAACGACCCGATGATCGATGCCAGCGTGTCGGCGGCACCGGTTCCGGCGGCCGTTCCGGCGGCGGCCTGGGCGGCCGGTGCCGCGGCGTCGGTGGTCTGCGGGGGCGGGGTGAAGGAGTTCAGCGTCGAGGCCGCCGCCGCGGATCCGCTGTAGCGATACATTGCGGCCGCGTCCTGGGCCCACATCTGCGCGTACCGGCTTTCGGTCTCGCCGATCGCCGGGGAGTTCTGCCCGAAGAAGTTCGTGGCGACCAGTTGCTGCAGCAGCATCCGGTTGGCGGTGATCGCCGGCGGGGGGACCACCGCCGCCAGCGCCTCCGCGTAGGCCGCGGCACCGGCGACGGCCTGGCGTGCGGTCTGTTCGGCCCGGGTTCCGGCACCGCGCAGCCACGTCGCATACGGAGCCGCGGCCGCCGCCATCGCCGTCGCCGCCGGGCCGGTCCACGCTCCGTCGGCCAGCCCCGAGGTCACCGAGGCGTAGCTTGCGGCCGCGGTGTGTAGTTCGGCGGCGAGGTTCTCCCAGGCCGACGCCGCGGCCAACAGTGACCCCGATCCGGGGCCCGAACAGATCCGTCCGGAGTTGATCTCCGGGGGTAGCACCCCAAAGTCCAGATACACGACGCCCTCCCTCGATGGTGGCCGCCGGTCTGCGGCGAGCGGCAGGCGGCCGGGTGGCGCTCACGAAACGCGCCGAAAATGAACCCCGGGTTACCGGGAGGTGGTCGTCTCCGTGAACTGTCAAACTTCCAGCCATCACACAGGCATCTGCCAGAGTAATTACGTTCACCCGCAATTCATTTCAGCGCTGCTGCAGGTTAATTCGTGGAGTGGATGCTGCTGTGACTATGAGGCATTTTCGATGGTTCGTGGCCGCGGCCGGCGCTGCCGGGCTGCTGTGCCTTGCGGCTCCCGCTTCCGCCGGTCCGGACCCGGACGGCGCGTTCATCGGCGCGATCGACCAGGCCGGAATCGAATACACCCAACCGCAGGACGCCGTCGCGGTGGGCCGGGAGGTCTGCGACTACCTGCACGCCGGGCATAGCCGGGACGCCGCGGCGCGCGCCGTGCGGATCTCCAACCGGAGCCTGTCGGTGAAGAACTCCGCGCGGTTCGTGGCCTTCTCCGAAGCGGCGTTCTGCCCCGACGAATCCGACCACTGACCCGGGAGACGACGATGACCGCTCGCAGAAACCTGGTGGCCGCGTTCGCGCTGGCCGGTGCGCTGGGGGTGGCCGTGCCGGCGGCCGCCGATCCCGGCGACGGCAACTTCCTGGGCGCGCTCGACAAGATGGGCATCACCTACCCGGATGCCGCCGACGCCGTGGCCGGCGGGCATTCGGTGTGTGACTACCTGACCTCGGGGCACTCGGCCAATCAGGCGGCCAAGGCGGTCAAGAACGCCAACCCGAGCCTGACGCTGACCCGGGCGTCGCAGTTCGTGAGCATCGCCCGGGCGGCCTACTGCGAACAGTCCTGAGATCTACTGCGCGATCGCCATCACGGCGCCGGGCCGCAGCCACTGGATGATCTGCACCAGTTTGGCGTCGTCGATGGCCACGCAGCCGGCGGTCGGACCGCCGTCGGTGGTGTGGAAGAAGAAGCCCGCGCCGTCACCGGGGGTGCGGGCGGTGTTGACCCCCATCACCACGGCGTGCTTGTACTGCGGGATCTCGAGGTTCTCACTCGCGTTGGTGTTGAACGCGCACTGCGCCTTCTTGCACACCTGCATGGTGTTGAAGGTCGGGCTGTTGTCGTCGCCGTCCCACCAGTGATCGGGGCCGACCTGTACATACTGCAGTCCCCCACCGGGATTCGGTGCGGTGCCGAACGCGTACGGCAGGGTGAAGACGCCCATCGGGGTGGCCGGGTGTCCGCTCTTGGCCTTCTGAGCCATCCCCGCCGAGCCGACGTGGGCGGGAATCCCGGCGGCCACCGCCTGCCAGCCGGTGGGGCCGCGTTGGTAGACGTCCATCTTGGCGTCGGAGCCGCCGACGCCGACGACGGAGATCACCTGGTTGGCGTTGCCCACCGCCTTGGCGAACCACGGCACCAGGTCCGCTTGGGCGCCGGGTGCGGCGGCCAGCGTCACCACGGCCGTGCACAGGGCAGCGCTGAACAAGCTCAGAAATCGGCGCATCCCGTCATCATCTGTTGACGCTGGAGGCGGGTCAAACACCGGTCACGGCGCGCCGGGATTCCGCCGTTCCAGTTCGTCGACCGGCACTTCGGATTTGAGCAGACCGCGCGAGGACAGATAGTCCCGGAAGTATTCCCGGTGCTCCGGACAGGTCAACCAGACCTTACGACGTTCGGGGGTGTGCAGTTTCGGGTTGTTCCACAGCATGCCGAACAGCGCGTCGGCGCTGCAGCCCTTGCGGGAGCAGACCAGCTCCCCCACCGGGTCGGCGGCATGTTCGCTCATCGGTGGACTCCCTCCTCGCCCGGATTGAGCGCCAGCACCCAGGCCATCAGGTATGCCCAACCCAGTGCCCAGCCTGCCAGCACATCGGAGGGATGGTGCACGTTGAGGGCCACCCGGGCCACCCCGACCGCGACCACCACCAGCGCGCCGACGATCAACGCCGCCCGCCGGGCGTTGGCCCGCAGTGTCGGCAGTACCACCGCCAGCAGGGCTCCGACGCCGATCACCACCCCGAGGGCGTGCCCGGACGGGAACGACGTCGACGACGCCGCCACCAGTGCCGTCGCCGGCCTCGGCCGGCCCACCGACCCTTTGGCCAGCACCGTCAGGATCGACGTCAACTCCACCGACACCAGCAGGAACAATGCGGCACGGGGTCGCCGACGCAGCAGCGCGACCACGATCAGCACCATGCCGGCCAGCCGGAACACCGCCGGCTCGAACACCGTGGAGATCCCGTCCCAGAATCTGACCCAGACCGGATGTTGCACCGCGATGTCGTAGCCGGCGTTCAGCGCCGCGGTATCGGCGCCGGCCAACCAGCCCCATCCCTGACGGTAGCCCACCAACATCGTCACGTAGACCGCCACGGCGACGGCGATCGAGATCAGTGCCGGTGTGCGCCCGGACGTAGCTCGCACCGCCTCAGTTCTCCCCGCGTCCGGCCCCGACGGCCCGCAGGTCCGGCCAGGGCGGGCGGCGCAGCACGGCCAGCGAGGCGATGACCGCCGACAGCAACCCGGTCAGCACCCCCAGCAGCGCGATCCGGTCGGCATCCACCGCGGCCACCCATCGGGCCTGATCGCCGCGGATCACCATCACCCCGAGCGGCGTCGCGGTCACCGCCGATCCGTCCGGACCCGCCGCGCTGACACGCGCGGCGGTGATCACGGTGGCGCCATCGGCGGTCTGGTGGGGTTCGCCGTAGACCAGGTCGACGGCGGCGGTCCCGGCGAATTGATCGAGCGGTTGCGCACGTTTCATGGCGAGCGTCCCTTCGTGTGACTCCTACCATGATCGCGTGGCTGATCCTTCGTTCACCGGGCAGGAGCGCCAAGCCGTGTACCGGGCGATCGCCGAACGGCGCGACATGCGCCGCTTCGTCCCCGGCAGTGTGGTCGACACCGCCGTACTGGCACGCCTGCTGGCGGCCGCCCACGCCGCACCGAGCGTGGGCCTGATGCAACCGTGGCGGTTCGTCCGGATCACCGACGACGCCCTTCGGCAGCGCATCCACGCCCTGGTCGACGAGGAGCGGCACCGCACCGCCGCCGCGCTGGGCCACCGGGAGCAGGAGTTCCTCGCCCTGAAGGTGGAGGGCATCCGGGACTGCGCGGAGTTGTTGGTGGTGGCGCTGCGGGAAGGACGCGACGCGCATATCTTCGGTCGCCGAACGCTGCCGCAGATGGATCTGGCCTCGGTCTCGTGTGCGATCCAGAACCTGTGGCTGGCGGCCCGGGCCGAGGGACTGGGGATGGGCTGGGTGTCGTTGTTCGAGCCGCGGGCGCTGGCCGAACTGTTGGCCATGCCCGCCGATGCCGATCCGGTGGCGATCCTGTGCCTGGGCCCGGTCCCGGAGTTCCCGGACCGTCCGGCCCTGGAGATCGACGACTGGGCCTACCGCCGGCCGCTGGACGAGTTCGTATCCGAGAACAGTTGGGAGCGCGCATGACACCCGCCGACGAGGCCGCCGGGGTCCGGGCGGTCTGGACCGACCTCGACCTGCCCGGAATCATCGACGTCCACACCCATTTCATGCCGAAATCGGTGCTGGACAAGGTGTGGCGGTACTTCGATTCGGCCGGACCCATGGTGGGCCGCCCCTGGCCCATCAACTACCGGCTGGCCGAATCCGAACGCGTGGCGGCGTTGCGTGCCTTCGGCGTCCGCCGTTTCACCTCCCTGGTCTACCCGCACAAGCCGCAGATGGCGGCCTGGCTCAACCAGTGGGCCGCCCAATTCGCCCGCGAGACACCGGATTGCCTGCCGACTGCGACGTTCTATCCCGAACCGGAGGCCGCCGGCTACGTCGAGGAGGCGATCCGGGGCGGAACGCGGGTCTTCAAGGCGCACATCCAGGTCGGCGACTACGACCCGAACGATCCGCTGCTCGACGAGGTGTGGGGAACGATCGCGGACGCCGCGATACCGGTCGTCATCCACTGCGGGTCGGGCCCGCAGCCCGGCCGGTTCACCGGCGCCGAACCGGTGCGCCGACTGCTGGGCCGGCATCCGGGGCTGCCGTTGATCATCGCGCACATGGGCATGCCGGAGTACGACGAATTCCTCGATATCTGCCTCGATTCGCGTGCCGTACATCTGGACACCACCATGGCGTTCACCGCATTCGTCGGCGAGATGATGCCGTTCCCCGGCGGGGCGGATCCGCGACTGCGCGCCGCCGGCGACCGGATCCTGTTCGGCAGCGACTTCCCGAACATCCCCTACGGCTACCGGGAGGCCCTCGACGCGGTCACCGCCGTGCCGGGTATCGACGACGACTGGTTGCGGGCGGTGTTCCACGACAACGCCGCGCGACTGTTCGGCATCGGGTTACCATCCGCGTGAGGCAGCAAGGGCATCATCGACACCCCGGGGGGCGACCATGACCACTGACGTGCCGCCGTTGATCTCACCCATTCCGATTCCCGATGTACCCGGCGCCGACGCCGACGCCCGGGGGTTGCCGCTGCGCAGCGAGTTGTCGTTGCGGGAGAAGTTGATCGTGGACGCCTCGGCGGTCGCCGATATCGGGCTGCGGACCGCGGTCGCGTCCATGGTTGCCGCGGCGATGGTTCCGGAAGTGCTCGCCACGGTGGTGGGCGGTAGAGATTCGGGGCAGGAACGGGAACGCCTGGCGTTCTACACCGAGTTGGCCGCCGAACACGATCCGGTGCAGTCCTTTCCGGCCCCTGCCGCGCCGCCGCGGGTCTCGGCGCGGCGGGCCAATCCCATCGCGGAGCGCATCGCGCACGGCACGGTCGAGAACGTGTCGTTCCGCAGCGGGTTCCAGGCGGTCAACCCGTCGATGCGTCAGACCTGGAACTCGTTGAAGAACAACAACACCGCGCGGTTCCAGCACTGGCGTCACGACGACGGGCCACGGCCGACACTCTGCGTCATCCACGGCTTCATGGGTTCGGCGTACCTGTTCAACGGTGTCTTCTTCTCGCTGCCATGGTTTTTCCGGTCCGGCTACGACATCGCGCTGTTCACCCTGCCGTTCCACGGCCGCCGCGCCGAAAGGCACTCACCGTTCAGCGGCTACGGTTATTTCTCGCACGGCATGGCGGGATTCGCCGAAGCGATGGCGCAGGCGGTGCACGACTTCCGTTCGATGCTCGATCATCTGGAGTCCACCGGCGTCGATCGCTTCGCACTGACCGGCCTGTCGCTGGGCGGCTACACCAGCGCGCTGCTGGCCGCCGTCGAACCCCGACTGCAGGCGGTGGTCCCGAACGTGCCGGTGGTGTCGGTCGAAGACGAGATCCGCGACTGGTTCCCGGCCAACATGCTGATGCGCGGCGGCCAGCGCATGGGGCACATCGCCCCAGCAGATCTGGCCGCCGCGAACGCCTATCATTCGCCGCTGAACTACACCCCGCTGGTCGCCCGGGACCGGCGACTGATCATCACCGGCCTGGGCGACCGCCTGGCTCCGCCGGAACAAGCCGAAATGCTGTGGCAGCACTGGGATCGGTGCGCGCTGCACTGGTTCCCGGGAAACCACATCCTGCACGTCAGCCAGCCGACCTACCTGCGCAGGATGACCAAGTTCCTGCGGCCGTACATGCTCTAGCGGGCAGCGACCGCGGTCGGCACCGGCCACCGCAGGCCGGCGAGATCGTCGCCGGGCAGCGGGGTGTGGCCGTCGAGGGCGCCGCCGGACAACGGGTGCAGCCGCAGCAGAGCGCTACGGTGGTCCCCCTGTTGCGGCACCAGACCGGCCAGCGGTGCACCGCCGTCGGGGGCGGCACCGGTCCGCAGCGCGCAGGCCGCCGCGACGGTACGGCGTCCGGCGTCCTCGGCGAATTCCAGTGCGGTCCACGTCTCGTCGGCGTTGACGGCCCGGATCCGGCTCAGCGTGTCCGCCAGTGCCGCATCGATGCTGACCCGGTAGGCCGCGACGTGATCACCCGAGCCGTCGACCACCGAACGCCAGGTCTCCCGAGCGCTTCCGTCGATCAGCGACGGGATCTCGTCGGTGGCGACCATCGTGGTTTCCCAACCGATTTCGCGGAGGTGATCCGCCAGGCGACGGACCGCGACATCGACGGTCCGCTGCAGCGGAATGGACGCCGAGCGGGCCTGCAATGCGGCCAGATTCGGTGCGGCCGAACAGGTCAGGCCGACCCAGGTCTGGGTGCCGGCCGCGTCACCGTCCGCGCGGGTGGTGCGACTGGTGATGCGCACCCCGTCGGCGCGCAGGCCGTAGCGGTTCAGGTAGCCGGCGATCACCTCCACCGGCAACTCGTCCTGCGCGGCGCCGGCGGTGATCCGCACCGCGGCGGTGGCCCGTGCCCCGGAGGCCTCGCGGCGGCCGGAGTGCGCACCGCCGCCCGAGCGCAGCATCGCCAGGCGGCGACGGGCGATCGTGGTGAAGTGCAGCCCACGCCACCAACCGAGCAGCAGTACCGCCACCAGGATGCCCACCGCGAGTGCCCAACGCTGCGCGGTGGTCTCCCACGGGCTGGCCATCATCGCGGGCACCACGGCCAGCAGTACCAGGGTGATTCGGGCCGGTCCGGGCCGGGGAACGGTGGTTCCGAGGGTGCTCACAGCTGGTTTTCCTTTCGTCGGCGGGCGGCTGCCGCGGCGCCGGTGGCGACGGCGACGACCAGCCCGGCCAGCAACGCGGTTCCGGCGAAGGCCACGACGCGCGGCGCCGGGTCGGCCGGTTCGGGCGCCGGGGGCGGGGTGATCTTTTTGGCGGGTGCGGCGGTCGGGTCCGCAAGGGGCGGCAATTCCCAGGTCAGTGCCGCCACCGGGTCGATGATTCCGGCTCCCACCAGAGCGGACGGTGTGCGCGCCGCGTTGTGCGCGGTGGCGACCAGTCGGTGTGCGACCTGCATCGCGGTCAGCTCGGGGAAGCGACTGCGCACCAGTGCGGCCACCCCGGCGACGTACCCGGCCGCGTACCCGGTACCGCTGAGCGGCACCGGCTTGCCCTGGTTGCCGGGCAGCGCATTGGCCAGGCCACCGTCGTCGCGGTTGCTCACCGAGACGATGTCCTCACCGGGCGCGGCGATGCCGACCCACGGCCCGGCCATGGTGAACCCGGACGGCTGCCCGTCGGCGGACAGGGACGCCACCGACAGCACGTAGGGGTGCCACCACGACGGCACCGACAGCGAGGTGACGCCGGCCCAGTTGCGTGGATCCTGCGGTCGGCTCAGGTCGGTGAGGGGATTGGACTCGCACGCTTCGCTTCCGCCGCCGACCGAGCCGGTCTGGCCGGCGTCACCGGCCGCGGCGACGATCAGCGCATCCTTCTCGACCGCGGCGTAGCGCAGGGCCGCACCCAGTGCCATCTGGTCGACGTTGTGGTCGGCCGGAACACAGGTGGTTGTGGAGATGGTGATGACCCGCGCACCCAGGTCGGCGGCGTGCACGACGGCACGCGCCAGGGCCGTGATGTCGGTGACCACCCGGGTGGTGCGGGGGTCGTCCCCGCCCAGTCGCGGCGAGATGGTGGCCGACGCGGTGCGCAACGACAGCAGTCTGGCCTCAGGAGCCACTCCGGTGAAGCCGTCATCGCCGGGCTGGCCCGCCACGATGCCGGCCACCAGCGTGCCGTGCCCGTCGCAGTCGGTCAGTCCGTCGGTGGTGCCGATGTAGTCACCGCCGGCGTCCACCACCGGCAGCCGGGGCCCGGGCCGGACACCGGTGCCGATGACGGCCACCGTCTGGCCCTCGCCGCGGGTGAACTGCCAGGCCGACGGCAGATCCAGCATCCGCTGGCCCGCCGGGGTGGCGTTGATGTCGCCGCCGGGCAGCAGGCCCGAACTGACGCAGTCGCCGCGCTGTTCCATCGCCGCGACGGGTCCGGGCGCCCCACTGGGCGGCGGCACCGTCGGGTCCACGTTCGGCGGGGTGATCGCCAGGGCCGGTGCGGCGGTCAGCAGCACGGCCAGTGCGGCGATGCCCGTCGCACGAACCGCCTGCTTCATCGAGACAGCACCCAGGTGAAGATGCCGACCAGGTATGCCATCACCGGGATCAGGCTGGCGTCGACGCCGGAGGCCAGGAAGCCCACCAGACGCCGCACCGGCAGCGAATAGCTGTCCGGCGACGCGACGGTCGGGCTCAGCGAGACCACCGCCCAGACCGCCACCAGGGCGGTCAGGACCAGCACCGCGCCCAGCGCCGCGGCGTAGCGACCGGTGGCCGCGTAGCCGACCAGCAGGGCGATTGCGGTCAGGTGCGGCTCGGCCAGCAGCCAGGCCTTGCACCACGCCGAGTCCCACACCCGCGCCCGCAGCACCGAGGCGACGGCGATACCGGCGACCACGTACCAGGCCCAGCCCGAAAGACCTTCGGGGGCAAAGGCGATCGCGACCGATCCGAGCACGGCCAGCAGCACCGAGCCGGCGATGAAACCGGTCTGGTGGGCGTCGGTGACCCGGACCCGGCGCGGCAGGTCCTCCAGCACGCTCTGCGGCAGCGCCGACGGGGTGGGGTCGCCCGGGGCGGGGATGACCGGCAGCGGCAGCCGTGCCCACAACGCCGAAACCTGCGGTGCGGCAACGGTCAGCAGCAGCGATGCGGCGATCAGGCCGCATCCGAGGCTGAGCGGCGGCAGCGCCCAGAAGGTCTTGACCGCGGCGGCGGCCAGCACGCCGACGCCCACCACCGTCGCAGCGGTGAAGAACGCGATCCCGCGCTCACCACGGCCGCCCGGGGGCAAAATCAGGCAGATCAACGACCAGGCACTGACCGCGGCCGCACCCAGCACCAGGTGTGCCGAACCGAACGCTCCCGGCACGGCCAGGGCACCGGCCGCGGCGACCGGTGCCAGGGCGGCGATCGACAGGGTCAGGGCGGCCTCGGCCGACCGGGTGCGGCAGGCCAGCGCGGCCAGCACCGTGAGCAGCGCGATGACGCCGGCCGCGACCAGGCCGGCCGGTTCACCGGTCAGCGCACGGTGTGCGGCGGCCAGGCCGGTGGCGGCCAGCACCAGGCCGGATCCGGCGGCCAGCGCGGCACGCTGAATGTGCTGGGCGCCCCAGGGCTTACGCCGGGACGCGGAGAAGATCACGGCGGCGTCGGCGATGTCCTCGACGATGCCGGGCGCGGCCGGACCGACCGGCACCGGACGCAGCGCCAGCAGGTCGCCGTCCACCACCCCGACGGTGTCCAGGCTGGCGTCCAGGCTGAACGGAGCGCCGCCGACCGGCGCCAGGCTCAGCCGGGTCGCCGCGCCGTCACCGGATTCGCCGTCGTCGCCGGTGTCGGGCGATACCAGGCGCTGTACCGCGGGCAGGATTTCGCGCAGCGGCAGTTCCGCGGGCACGGCCATCTCGGTGAGCCGGCTGTCGGACAGCACCGCGATGCGGACGATCGGCATGACGGCGCTGGTCAGCACCGGAGCTTCGGTCATTGGTGTTCCCTATTCTGTTTCTCTACAAGGACGTTGTTCGTGCTGTTCAGGACAGCTGGGTGGTGAAATCTCTGGACAGCCGTTGACCGGGGAACCAGCTGCCCTCGGGCAGGGTGGCGGTCAGCTGTTCGATCGCGACCGCGGTCGCAAAGTCGTTCCCGGGGCGGAACGTCGACACCCATTCACCGTCGAAGGCTTGCGACGGCGTGACCAGAATGCGGCCCGCATCGGTGTCGACCAGACTCATTCCGACGTCGGTGGTGGTGTGCCGCCCGTCTCGCGCGCAACCGGCGACGACCTCGACGTAACTGCGCGGGCCGCTGAACACCGACTCGACGATCGGGCGTGCCGAGGCTGGAATACCCAGGTAGTCAAGCACTTCGGTAAGTGGGGTACCGGCACGCAGCCGTTCGTCGGCGCGGGCGCCGACGCGGGCGGGCAGGGTGAACTCGTCGAATCGGGCCGGCGGCCGCTGCCGCAGGCCCGCGCCGAGCACCGGCACCAGCAGCCGGGGGTCGTCGATGTCCATCATCGTGAAGGTGACCAATTGGGCGTTGCGCAGCGCCACCACGGTGCGGCCGGATTTTCCGGTGCCGCCGTCGCGGCGCGCGACGATGCCCCGCAACATCTCGGGCGTCCCGCCGGCGGACGAACTCACATAGCGCAGGTCCAGCCAGCGGTCCGGGAAGCACACCACCCGGATCCATTCGGCCACAGCCGGATTGACCGTGCCCTCCGGGGAGACGACTCCCATCCGGGTCAGCTCGTCACGCTGACGTGCCATGAACGCGCCGCGTTCCCCGGCGTCGGTGTAGGGCATGGTGATCGCCAACACCCACGGAAAAGATCCGGCGCCGACGGTTTCGGCGATGTACCAGGCCTGCTCGACGGTGAGTTCGGCGGCGTTGGGTGCCACAGTCACCCCAATCACCGCCTCACCGTCGAACAGGCCTCGTGCATAGGGAGAATCAGCCCCACTTGGCGGCTTCGGCGGTGTCGCGCGCGTTCATCATCATCGTGTTGGCCTCATGGGTGGCCGCCATCGCGTGATACGCCCGCACCAACTCCTCCATCACCTGATTCCACTGCGCCTGCCACGCCTGATACGTCATCCCCGTATCGCCCTGCCACGCCGCCTGCAACGCCGCCTGCTCACTGGCGATATCAGCACCCACCGCCTGCAACGCACCCGCATACCCGTTCATCTCCGCCGCATGCGCCAACATCGCCGGATAGTTGTACATAATCTGCGTCATCGCACAAAACCTCCCTAAACCCCGGTGTAACCCGACGCAGCAGCAGCATCGGCCGCCACATACGTAGAACCGGCATCCGCCAAATTCACCTGCGCCATATCCAGCAACGCATTCACCCGCGCCGCCATCGCCACAAACCGCGCATGCGACCCCTGAAACGCCGCCGCCGCCTCACCGGTATGAAACGCCTGCGCCGACATCGCCGCCTGCTCCGCCTGCGCCATCGTCGACCGCATCAACGCCGCCTTGGCACCAAACGCCGACTCCGACGCCACCAACTGCGGAATATGCGCATCCAACAAACTCATCACCACACCCCTTTCTCGATTGTCATCACTGCTGTTTTCTTCGGCACTTCTAGGTCGACCCGGCTTCCGGCTCCGTGTCGACACGTTCTTGCTCGCCCCAGGTTTCGGGCAACATCGGCGCACTGGGGCCCCCGCCGAATCCGTCACCGGTCAAGGTGGTCAGCCCGGATGCCGTCGCCTCGGCACGCTTGCCGACGGTTCCGGTGAAGCCCAACGTTCCGGCGCCGCGGTCCGAACCGGCCGCCGACGGCGCCGTCTCCGGCGCCGCATCGGCGGGACCGGGACCGGCGTTCATATCCATGAATTCGTCGGCGTGGTCGTGCAGCACCGCACGGCGCCGACGGCGTGCCCGAGACCGCTCCCGGGCGGAGGCACCGACCGCCGCCGCAGCCGCGGGCACCCGGGCGGCGGGCGCTTTGGCCTTGTTTCCCTCGGTGAGGGTCGGCCCCAGACTGGTGCCCGGGTCGGCGCCACTGACCAGGTACCCGAATCCCATCGCCCCGGCCGCCGCGGGCGGCGCCGCCACCGTGGAGGTGGCCGGTGCGGCGGGAACACCGGCCGCGCCGGGGGTGGCGATCCCGGGGCCGAAGCCCGCCACCGCCACGATCGGCCGGTCCGCCGACGGGGCCACGCCCGGCGCCGGCGCCGGCGCCTCGTCGAGGGTCCAGTCGCCGCCCAGCAGATCCGCGAGATAGGCCAGGCCGACGCCGAGCATGATCGGTGCGGCCACCGCTGCGCCCAGCATGACCCCCCAGAAGGTCCAGCCGAACGGAATGAAGAAGGCCTCGTAAGCAATGAAGAACAGCAACGGGAACCAGGTGACCAGGGCACCCGGGGTGGACAGGATCTCGCGGATCACGCCGACCGGGTCGGCCAGTAGCTGGCCGAGTTGCTCGAAGAGCCGGGTGAAGAAATCCCCGTCACCCGACGAGGTGTCCTCGGCGGGCAGCGCGGTGTCGGCCTTGACCACCGGCGGCGCCTGCACCGCGCGCGGCGCCGATGCCAACGCCGCCCCCGACACCGCGTGATAGGTGCTCATGGTGGTGGCGGCCTGGATCCACATCCGGACGTAGTCGGCCTCGTTGAGCGCGATCGGAATGGTGTTGATCCCGAAGAAGTTGGTGGCCACCAGCGTCCCGTGCGTGACATGGTTGGCGGCCAGCTCGGCCAGGGTCGGCATGGTCGCCAACGCACTGGCGTAGGCGGTGGCGGCCACTTCGTGCTGTGCGGCCACCCCGGCACTGTCGGCGCTGGCCTGGCCCAGCCAGGCCAGATACGGCGCGTGCGCCGCCAGATACCGCTCGGCGCTGGGCCCCTGCCACGCACCGGTCTGCACCGCACCGAGCAGCGCGCCGAGCTCGTCTGCCGCCGAGGAGTACTCGACGCTGAGCGCATTCCACACCCCGGCAGCCGACAACAACGGACCCGGACCGGGTCCGCTGCTCAGCAATGCCGAATGCACCTCCGGGGGGGAGGCGATCCAGACCGGGGCGGGAATCATCAGCCGCGGGCGCCCAAGAAGTAGGTCGAAGCACCCGCGGCGTCACCGGCCGCGTAGTTGACGCCGGACTCGCCGACACCGACACCGGCACGGCCCAGTTCGGCGGCGCCCTGCGCGGCCACCGCGGCGTGCTCGCTGCCCTGCGCACTGAAACCGGCGGCGGTCTGCAACGACACCGGGTCGGCCGCCGGGGGGACCACCGCGGTGATCAACGGGGCGGCGCTGGCCTGCGCGGCCGCCAGTCGAGCGGTCAACGCCTCGACCGCCGCGCTGGCAGCGGCCAGACCTTCGGGAAGCACGTTGAGGGTCATGACAGTTTCTCCTTCCACACGCCGACGCGCATCAGCGCGTCAGGCTCTGGCTGAACAACGGATTGACCAACTGCAGGTAGGTGGGTTCGTCGGTGTCGCCGAGCAGCATCGCCCGGCCGGCCGGCAGTCGGCCGAACCGCTGGCCGCGGATCTTGCCGCTGTCCGCGGGGTTACCCGAGAGCATCAGCGTGGTCGCCTGCAGGTCGTTGAGGCGACGCAGCAGCGGGTTGGTCATCAGCGCGTGCGCCGAACCGGTGGCACGCCCGGTGACGATCACCCGCAGCCCCAGATCCCCGGCCTGGGCCAGCAGGCCGATCAGGTTGGTCCACGGCCGCTGACCGGCGTACGGGCCGCTCAACGCCGGCGAATCCGGAATGGTGTCGACGTCGTCGATGATCAGGTAGTGGGTGTGGCCTTCGTAGGTCCACCCGGCCAGGTCCGCCGCGGACAGTCCCGCCGGTGGCCGGCGGGAGCCGATCAGCGCCGAGAGGCCCAGCATCGCCGGGATCACCCGGTCGACGTTGGCGGTGTACTCGTTGTCGGCGAACAGCGGCTCGTCGACCAGATGCAGCCGGCGGTCGATCACGGTGAACGCCACCTGGTCCGCGGTGGAGTGCTCGCGCACGGTGCGGATGATGTGGCGCAGCAAGGTGGTCTTGCCGGACTTGTTGTCGCCGAGCACCATCAGCAGCGGGTTGGCGGTGAAGTCGACCTCGACCGGAGCCAGGTCCTCTTCGCGCACACCGATGACGACGTGTTCGGCGGCCGGATAGAGCACACCGACCTCTTCGGGAGCGAGGTTGGTCGGCAGCAATCGCACCGGCGGTGCGGCCAGGCCGGGGTGCCGGGCGTTGAGCTCGGCGATCTGGCTCAGATCCGGCTGCGCGATCAGGAAGTGCTCGGCCGCCATGGTCAGGCCGCGCCCCGGCTGATTCGCCGGGACCGCCTCGGCCGGCCGAGTCAGCGCCCCGGCCACCCGCACGTTGCTGTCGCGGGCGTCGTGCAGCTTGAGTTCGAGCCGCAGACCCAGTCCGTCGCGCATCGCCAGCGGCACCTCGAGCCAGCTCGGGGTGGTCACCACGACGTGGATGCCGTAGGCCAAACCGACGTTCACCAGCTCGGTCACCTTGGCCAGCAACGGGTTTCGGGTGTTGAACTGGTCGGTGTTGTCCCGGCTGAAGGCGTAGAGGTTGTCGATGACCAGGAACACCTCGCCGTAGCCGTCGTTGAACGCCCCGACGCTGCCGTCCCGGAACGCCTCGCGCTGCTGGCGCGCGGTGAGCAGCTGCTCGAGCTCACCGAACGTCCGCCGGATCCGCTCGGGCTCCAGCCCGGAGGCGACGCTGCCGACGTGGGCGAGGTCCTCGACCGCGCGCAGCTGGCCGCCGCCGTAGTCCAGGCAGTAGAAGCTGACCTCGCGCGGCGAGTGCAACGCCGCGGCCGAGAGGATGAACGTCTGCAGCGCTGTGGTCTTGCCGGACTTCGGCCCGCCGTGGATGAGCAGGTTCCCCGACGCCGAGCGGGCGTCGAACACCAGCGGGTCGCGGCGCATGTCGAACGGCTTGTCGATCTCGCCGAGCGGCCAGCGCAGCTGCCGCTCGCCGATACCGGATCCGGCCAGCGACGCGGCCAGCGGAATCGGCTCGTCCAGCGGAGCCAGCCACAGTGCCGGCGCCTGCGGGCCGTAGTTGGCCAACTGGTCGCCGATCGTGGCGATCAGCTTGCGCGGCGGCCCGACGATCTCGTCCTCGGGCTCGGTCACGATCACGGTGTCCTCACCGGTGGCCACCGCACCCGCGGTGAACAGCTTCGGCTCGGGCAGGGCGTGCAGCACCACCGAGCGCGACGTCTGCGGCGGGTCGTAGATGCCGTCGACGTAGGTGGAGCGGAACTTGATCGGGGCGGCACCCGGAGCCGGGACCAGGAAGCCTTCGCCCTTGTGCTCCTTGCCCGATTCGATGTGGTAGGCGTCCTCGACCCCGATGATCTGCCGCGAGACGCTCGGGCTGGCCACCTTCAGACCGATCCGGTACGAGGTGTTCTTGTCGATGTCCTTGATCTTGCCGACGTCCAGGGTCTGGGAGGCGAACAGGATGTGGATCCGGAACGAACGTCCCTTGCGCGCAACGTAGTCGAACAGTTCGGCGTACTCGGGGTGGTCGGCGAGCATCAGCGTGAACTCGTCGGCGACGATGAACAGGGTCGGGATCGGGGCCAGGTCGTGCCCGGCGGCGATCGCGGACTCGTACTCGGTCACCGAGTTGAAGGCACTGCCCTGGACCGCGCGGCCCGCCTCGCGCAGCAGCAGCTCACGCCGGGCGACCTCGCCGCGCAGCGTGTCGGCGAACCGGTCGGCCAGCGACTTCTTCTCGGCCATGTTCGAGATGACCGCGACGACCTGCGGGAAGTGCCTGAAGATGTCGGCGCCGGCCTCACCCTTGAAGTCGGCGTAGATCACGATCAGCCGGTCGGCGGGGTGGGTGGTCAACAGCGACAACAGGATCGCCATCAGGGTCTGCGACTTACCCGAACCCGTCATACCGATCATCAACCCGTGCGGGCCCATGCCGCCCTCGGCCTCGTCCTTGAGGTCGAAGATCAGTGGCTCACCGGTCGCGGTCACGCCGATCGGAACACGCAGTTCCTCCTCGCGACTGCGCGGCGCCCACAGTGCGGGCACATCCAGTCGGGAGGCGTCGTTGATGCCCAGCAGCGTGGTGAAGGTCGCGCCGCGGGTACCGGCCGACCGCAGTCCGGCATGGGTGGGGTTGGAGTCCCACCGCGACAGCCGGCGTGCCAGATGCGCCGCCTCGTCCGCACCCAACCGGTCGGCGGCATCGACGTACCGCTGCCAGCCACCGGTGGCCCACCGGTCGATGGCACCGCCGCCGGCGGTGATGCGCAGGATCGGGCGCTCGGGGTCGGAATACTGTTCCCGGCTCGGCGCCGTCGCACTGCGCGTCACGATGGTGACCCCGGCGCGCGCGGCACCGAGCGCCGAAGCGGTCAGGTCGAAGTCCGGGTCGTCGACGATCACCAGCAGGTGCCGGCAGGACTCGGCCGCACCGCCGTCGTAGGGCGGGCGCTGCGCCAGCACCGGGGCCAGCAACGCGATCAGTTCCTCGGCGCTGCTCGCCAGGTAGCGGGCCGGGCCCACCCCGTCGACCGAGCCGGCGATGTCGGTGTGGGGCAACCACTTCAGCCAGGACCAGTCCGCACTCTCCAGCTCCGGTGAGGCCAACGCCACCCCGAGCATGGTCGGGTCGTGCCAGGTGACGGCCTGGGCCACCCAGGCGCGGACCGCGGCGCGCACGTCGGTGGCGGCCGCGTCGCCCTCGCCGAGCACCGTGACCCGCGAAACCGTCGTCAGGTCCATCCCGACCGGGACGTCGCGGACCGTGCGCTGGGTGTCGAGCAGGCTGCGCAAGGCGCTGTGCGACACCGGTTCCAGGTCGATCTCGTCGGCGGTGTCGGTGACACGCACCGCACTGGCCAGCGGGACGGCGTGCCGCCCGGTACGCACCACCAGGAAGTCGTCGTCGTGCGGGTCGCGCTCCCACTGCCGACGCGAACCCGGCACGGCCGTCAGATCCGCCGGATCGGGGTGCGACCACTCGGCGGCGGCCCGCTGCTTGGCGGCCGAACCCCGGATGTTGTCGCGCACCACCGACAGGTAGCGCAGGTAGTCGGCGCGCTCGGCGTCGACTTCGACGGTACGGGCCTTCTTGTCCCCGCCCCGGTAGATACCGGCCGCGGCGACCAGCAGCGCGAACGGGAAGAACAGCATCACCGGGGAGATCAGCCGCATCCCGGTGGCGACCATCGCGATCACCATGCCCACGATCAGGATCACGATCACCACCGGCAGCGCGCGCTGCAGGAACGACGCGGGAACCATCCGCGGCAGCTCCGGCGGCGGCTCGATGGTGATGGTGCCCTTGTCCATCGGCGGCGCCGGCAGCCGGCGACGTGCCTCGAAAATCAAACGACTCATCGGGTCTCTCCCCCGTTAGGTGCGGCACCCAGTTCGGCGGCGGCGCGACGGCCGGGCCGCTGATCCGGGGCAAGTCCGTCGTGTGCGAGCAGTGCGTCGGCGCGCGACAAGGTGGGTCCCTGGGCGAACTGCGACAGCACCGACCACGGGATGGGCAGCGCCGGTTCGCTCAAGCCCAGCGCGGAGACGGTGTCGCCCTCGCCGCTGTTGGTTCCGCCCTCGGTGTTGATGCCGTAGCGCACACCGGTGTCGGAGATCCAGAACAGCGGGCCCGCAGTCGGATCGGCCGTCGGGTCGCTGCTGACGCTCTGGACGAAGTAACCCGATCCCGGCGCCAGGGCGACCCGGGCGGCGGTCCCGCCGACTCCCGCGCCCACCAGGTCCAGGGTGCGGATGCCGTCGCGCAGCGGCAGCGACGAACCGGAGAGCAGCGTCATCGAACTCGTGCTGGCGCCGGCGGTCCGGTTCCAGTGCGCGCAGGTGACCGGGGCCGACACCGTGTCGGTGATGGTGACCGGCCGCTCGGGGAAGCGCGAGACGTCGAGTTGCCGCGAGACCGGCAGCCGCGCGATGTCGTCGGCACCCAGCAGCGGCGGCCGACCGAGGCCCTGCGAGTCGGTGTTGCGCAGCACCGCCGCCAGCACACCGGAGATGGGCTGCAGCCCGTCGTCGAGTACCGCGTAGTAGCGCAGGGTGTCCTCGGCGTCGCCGTCCAGCGAGTGCGCCGAGACGACCGCGCCCACCGGCACGTCCGCGTGCAGGTCGTAGGACGGCTTGTCACCGGCGCCGGCGATCGCCGGCGCCACCAGGGCGGGGGCCTCGGGGATCGCGTTGAACAGGCCGGTGGCGATCGATCGCGGCGTGGGCACCGCCGATCCGCGCTCACCCAGGCCCAGTGCCGCGGTGACGGCGTGGTCGGACAGGTCGATCCGGCTGCGCTTGCCGTCCCACAGCAGCCAGGCGCCGGAACCGTTGTCGGCCAGCACCGCCTGCTGCGCGTCGAGTGCGCCGGCCCGGGATCCGCCGTCGGCCAGCGGCCCGGCGATCACGGTCGTTCCGCCGACCGAGTCGGCCACCGAGTCGCAGACCGTCCAGTCCGCGTCACGGGCGGTGTTGGCCACCATCCGCTCCGGGGCACCGGGGATGCCGATCAGGTTGCCGCGGGCGAACTTGTCCAGCGCGGTGCTCTTCACCATGGTCGGGTTGACCGGACGGCCGGCGATCAAGCGCGCGGAGGTCAGGTTCAGCACCGGGTGCAGTTGGTCGCCGACCCGCACGTACAGCGCGGAGGTGGACCGGTCCGCCAGCACCGGGTCGTCGTTGGCCGCACTGTTGGGCCAGATCAGGGTGAACACGAAGCAGCCGCCCGCCACGGTGGCCAACACCAGCAGGCCCATCAGCACCGCACGCGCCTGCGCGCGCAGCGGCTCCACCAGCATCCGGGTGTCGTGCAGCGCTACCCCGGAGGCGATGCGGCGCATGACGAAACGCCATCCGCTGACCTGATGTTTGGTGACGAAGCCCCGGCGGTACTCGACCCGGTCCGGGTTGTCGTTGACCGGGGTGCGCGAGGCGAACGAACGCCGCTCCTCCTCCGGGCGGTCGGTCGAGGCGCTCACGCCTTGGCCTCCAGGCCCAGGCCACGCAGCAACGGCGCCACCGAGTTACGAACGTCTTCGGTCGTGATGGTCATGAGCTCCTCATCGGTGAACACCCCGGTGCCGGACTGTTCGGAATGGTCAAGCCGGAATTCGCGCTCCTCCTCGGAGCGTTCGACCAGGTTTCGGACGAACCGGCCGTTGCCGGCGATGTCGAGGCTGCGCCGCGCGACGCCGTTGGCGTCGGGGTGCGTCGCCTCGGCCAACTGCCCGAACAGCGACTGCATCTCTTCGAGTGCGGACTGCTCGAAAAGGCTGTCGCGCTGCTCGGCCATCTTGTGGGCGATCTCCACCAGTTCCGGCGGCTGGTAGGACGGGAAGTCGATGCTGCGGGTGAAACGCGACCGCAGACCTTCGTTGGTGTCCAGGAACCGATCCAGGTCGGCCCGGTAGCCGGCGACGATCACCACCAGCCGGTCGCGGTCGTTCTCCATCCGCGCCAGCAGGGTGTCGATGGCGACCAGACCGAAGTCGTTCTTGGCGCCGGTGGCCACCAGCGCGTAGGCCTCGTCGAGGAACAGCACGCCGTCCAGGGCGCTGTCGATGATCGCGTTGGTCTTCGCCTCGGTCTCACCGATGTGCTGGCCGATCAGGTCGGCACGGTGCACCTCTCTGATGTTCTCTTTCTTGAGCAGCCCCAGGCCGCAGTAGATCTTGGCCACCACGCGGGCGATGGTGGTCTTACCGGTTCCGGGCGGGCCGGCGAAGACCAGGTGGTGGGTGCGCTGACCGACCGCCAGGCCGTGCTGCTTACGCACCACCTCCATGGCCACCGAGCTCTTGAGCCGCTGCACCTGGTTCTTGACCTCGGCCAAACCGATGAACTCGCCGAGCTCACGCTCGGCTTCGGCCATCAGTTCGGCCTTGCGCTCGTGGGCGGCCGGGTCGACGAAATCTTCGGCACTCGGCTCGGTGTCGGGGTCCCAGGGGTCGGTCCGGGCCTCGATCCGGGCTGCGGTGGTGGTGACGATCCCGAAGCTGGTGTCGAGCAGGGCGTGCTCGACCTGTTCGTTCTCCGGGTTGGCGGCGTAGAGGTCCTGCAGCACCTCCTCGGCGGTCTCGTCGTCGCCCTGTGCGCGCAGGATCAGGCCCTTGGCCAATGCGCCGTCGGTGGCCGCGACGGCGATCGGGCCTTCCGGCTCCTCCAGGTAGGACAACGCCGGGGCGTACATGCCCAACCGCGCCAGGGCGATACCGAGGGCGATCTTGGCGGCATGGCTGAACAGTTCGTCGCGGCCGGAGTCGTTGACGATCGGGGTCAACAGCTTGACCATGTCCGACCAGCGCCCGGCGTGGTGGTTCACCGCGATCGCCATCCAGCGGACGTCGTTCCAGCCGGGCCGCCGTTCGGCGATCTCGGAGACGATGGCGTTCGCCTCGCCGCAGCGGCCGGCCATCGCCAGTTGCGCGGCGTGGGCCAGCTGGAAGTCGTCGGCGTCGGTGGCGCGCAGCTTCAGGTACAGCCCGGTGTCGTAGTGGAATCCGAGCGCACCGGCCTCCAGGTCCAGACGCCGTTGCAGGGCGCCGGCGGTGGCGGCGGTCTCGGCGATGGCCGCCAGCACCCGCGGCGACTGGTCGCCCGCGGCGGCCAGCCCCGTCCAGGCGTCGCACTGCTCGTGGGCGACCCGGGTCAGCGCCGCGAAACCGGTGCGGGCCGCCGCCAGATCTGCGGGGCGCTTCCGCTGGTAGACCTCGATGCCGAGGGCTCGGCAGCAGGTCGCGAACCGGCTGAGGGTTTCTTCGTCTATCCGGGTCGACCCGGGCTGCTGCGGAGCGAGCAGAGCCGCATCACCGTTGTTCATGCGTGGCTCGCTCCTTCGCTGTTTTTGACTGAACCAACCCGGCTGAAGTTAGCATTGCATAAGCTAACTGTCGAGATCGCTCCCGCCGGTCGCCGAACGGGTTTCACCCTTGCCACCTGCGACCTTCCGGACCGCGAACCGGACGCCGACGCGCCGAGGTCGCCCCAAACCATCACCGACTCCTTATTGAAAATGATTTTCGGTTGCTCCGCACGTTACCGCATGCCCGACAGGCGTTCCACCACGGACCTGGCACCCGCCGGCAACCACACCGCTACCTCTTGACGGCCCAGACCAACGAGTTCCGCAGGATCATCTGGCCGGCGTCGGTCTCCGGGTCCGGCACCGGACGCCCCAGCCCGCGCAGGCACGCGGCCAGCGGCGTCACGGCCGATTCCCAGCCCCGGTCCCCGAACCACAGGTCGGCCGGCGCGTGCCGCTCGTTGTAGACCAGCCGATGGAAGCTGCGCTTGGCGTCACCGGCCTGGACTTCGGCGGCGACCGCCGCCTCGAACGACTCCTGGGGCATGGGCGCACCGTCCTCGACCGCGAGATGGCTGCCCGACACCGCCAGGGCGTCGATGCCCGCGAACAACTGCCGCTGCGCGAGCGCGGGCAGATAGATCAACAGGCCCTCGGCTATCCACGCCGACGGCCTGTTCGGGTCGAAGCCTGCGTTACGCAGCGCCTGCGGCCAGTCCTCCCGCAGGTCGACGGCGACCTCGTGCCGGGTGGCGGTGGGGCGAATGCCGTGCTGCGAGAGCACGTAACCCTTGAACGCCAGCACCTGCGGCTGATCCAACTCGAAGATCGTCGTCCCGGCCGGCCAGGACAACCGAAAGGCCCGCGAGTCGAGTCCGGCGGCCAGGATGACCACCTGACGCACCCCGGCATCCACCGCACCGCTGAAGTACTCGTCGAAATAGCGGGTGCGGGCGGCCTGGAAGTTGACGAAGTGCTGGCCGAAATCCTCCGACAACAGCTCATGGTCCGGCAGGTGCCCGCCCAGGACCGCCGCCCAGTCCCCGCCGACGGCCCGACAGAACATCTCCGCATAGGGATCGATCGCCGCCGGGTCCGCCCGGGCGGCCTCCAACGCCCGCGCCGTGGCCACGAACAAGGCCGTCGAACCCACGCTGGTGGTGATGTCCCAGCTATCCCCCGCACTCCGCATTAACGACATTCTCCGACCTTACTCTCGAGTAAGCATCGTGGAACTACCCTAAAAATGCCGTCCGGACCACTCGCGACAGGCCAGATTCCGCCTGCCGTCAGCCCCACTTGGCGGCTTCGGCGGTGTCACGCGCGTTCATCATCATCGTGTTGGCCTCATGGGTGGCCGCCATCGCGTGATACGCCCGCACCAACTCCTCCATCACCTGATTCCACTGCGCCTGCCACGCCTGATACGTCATCCCCGTATCGCCCTGCCACGCCGCCTGCAACGCCGCCTGCTCACTGGCGATATCAGCACCCACCGCCTGCAACGCACCCGCATACCCGTTCATCTCCGCCGCATGCGCCAACATCGCCGGATAGTTGTACATAATCTGCGTCATCGCACCAAACCTCCCTAAACCCCGGTGTAACCCGACGCAGCAGCAGCATCGGCCGCCACATACGTAGAACCGGCATCCGCCAAATTCACCTGCGCCATATCCAGCAACGCATTCACCCGCGCCGCCATCGCCACAAACCGCGCATGCGACCCCTGAAACGCCGCCGCCGCCTCACCGGTATGAAACGCCTGTGCCGACATCGCCGCCTGCTCCGCCTGCGCCATCGTCGACCTCATCAACGCCGCCTTGGCACCAAACGCCGACTCCGACGCCACCAACTGCGGAATATGCGCGTCCAACAAACTCATCACCACACCCCTTTTTTCGGCACTACCGAATTAGTCGCCGGCTGGGCCGCTCGAGTTCCCCGCACCTCTCGGCCGGATCTCCGCTCGCCTCGTCGAGAGCGCTCCGCGGCGGGCCGATAACTAAGGATCAACTTTAAGTCATCGACCACGATCTACGAACCCCTGAACGACTATTCATCCGATAATACGGATTCACTTCCCGGCGCCCAGGAGTCGGGCACCATCGGGACGGTGGGTCCGCCGCCGAGTTCGGAGCCGGCCAACTGCGCCAGCCCGGCGGCGCGCACCGCCCCACTGCGGCCGAACGTTCCCGCGAAGCCCGCGCCGGCCGGCTCGTGACCCTCCAGATATTCGTAGCGGTAGCCGGGATCGATCAGCCGGTGCCGGTGCCGTCCGGCCCGCCCGACCGGACCGGGCGTCGGCTCGGTGGCCGGTTCCGCGGCTGCGACGCCGGCGGCCGGGCGCGTCGATTTCACGCCGGACCTCTCCGCGGTGCGCTGCGACCCGGGAAGCCCGCCCACCAGATACCCGGGAAAGGTGCCTTCGGCGCCGATCAGCGGGGGTGCCGTCGGCGGCGGCGGCGCGACGCCGGCGGGAACCGGTGGCGCCGAAGCCCCGGCGACGGCCGATGCCGGTTGCGGGTTCGTCATCGCGGCGGGGTTGGGTGCGGGGGATGTCGTTCCGCCGGGTGGGACCGGCGCCACGACCGGAGGCGCGACGGGTAGCGGGGGTGGCGTCGCCGGTGTGGGGACCCCGGCCAACCCGGCAAGCCCGGCCAGGCCCGCCGGCGGCACGACGGCCGCCAGGCCGCCGATCGCCAGGTCGAGTCCGACGCTGGTCAACAGCGGTGACAACTGCGCCAGAAACCGCAGGCTGCGCAGCGTCCAGTTCACCGCCCGGTAGGTCTGCCAGGCGACGAAGTAACTCGTCAGCTGCCACCATTGGGCCGGCGTCAGCACGCCCTGGAAGTTCTGCTGCAGCCAGGCCAGCGCCTTCTCGTTGCCGTTGACGAAATTGCTCAGGTTCTTCAGGAATTCGGCGGGACTCCAGTTCGGCTGGCCCTGCCCCGGCACCTGCTGACCGTCGGCCCCGAACAGCATCTGCCAGATCTCCGCGGGAGTGGGCAGGTCGAACGATCCGCCACCGCCACCGCTGTTTCCGCCGTTGCCGCCACCGCCTCCACCCCCCGATCCGTCGCCGGCCGCGGCGATGCCGGCCCGGGTGCTGCCGCTGGAATGCCCCAGGCCGCGAGCGGCCTCGACGGCGGCCTGATAGGAGCTCATGACGGTGGCCGCCTGCGTCCACATCCGCACGTAGTCGGCCTCGTTCACCGCGATCGGCACGGTGTTGACTCCGAAGAAGTTGGTGGCCACCAACACCGCATGGGTGGCATGGTTGGCGGCCAACTCCGCCAGGGTGGGCATCGACGCCAGGGCGGCGCTGTAGGACGCCGCGATCGTCTGGTGCTGCACGGCACTGCGGGCGCTCAGCGCCCCGGCCAGCTGCAACCAGGACACGTACGGCAGATGTGCGGCCGCGTAGTCCGCGGCGGCCGGACCGTCCCACACCCCCTGGGCGTCGGCGAGAACGGCGGTGAGTTCGGTTGCAGCACTGAGATATTGATCGCTCAATGTCGACCAGGCCGCCGCTGCCGCCAACAGCGCCCCCGGCCCCGGCCCGGTGCTCAGCATCGCCGAATGCACCTCCGGCGGAGCCGCCATCCAGACTGTCGGTGCCGGCATCAGACCAGCGCTACCGCGGGTAGCCCGCGGCGGCCGCGGTATCGGCCAAGGAGTAGTTCACCCCGGCGCGGGCCACCCCGACACCGGCCCGGCCCAACACCGCGGTGCCGTGCGCGGCGACCGCCTGATGCTGGGCGCCCTGCAGGCTGAGTTCCGCCGCGGCCTGCAATGACACCGGGTCGACGGCCGGCGGCGCCACCGCGGTGATCAGCGGTGCCGCGGCGGCATGCGCGGCCGCCAACCCGGCGGTGATCGCCTCCACGGCCGCACTCGTCGCGGCGAGGCCTTCGGGCACCACGTTCAAGACCATGACAGAACCCCCTTCCACGCCGACTATGCAAACCATACCTGCGGACCTATCACGCTGCGTTAGTCACGATATGCCTGAATGTTGACGTATGGTTCCCCGTAGTTGCGGATAGTCGTCAATGCTTTTTGACCACCGCACGCGGCGCCGTCCGCCAACGATGCCGCCCATCGGTCTGCCGCAGCGGTGGATCCAGCAGCAGCACGGCCCGGCCCTGCAACAGCACCGGGCGCACCCAGTCGCCCAACTCGATGAGCTCGCCCGGCGCCGGACGGTCACCGCGGGCATCGCGGGCCTCGTCGATCGGCACGCTCGCCAGCAACTCGTCGACGGTCGCCGCGGTGGGCAGCTCGCCCAACCCCGGCAGGGTGATGAACAGTCCGTCGTCGCCGGAGAGCTGCAGTCCGACCGCCGCCAACGCGCCCAGCACCCCGTCGTGCGTACCGCCGTGCCCGGACACATGGACCCCGAGCTCGGCGCCGAGGCGGACGGCTTCCGCGCGCTGCAGCACTTCCCGCTTGGCCCGCCTCCCGAAATCGACCAGCGGGTGCGGATCGGACAGATCCGCCGGGATCGCCACGGCCAGACCGGGATCCGCAGCGGGCGGACAGATTCGTTCCAAGAACTGTGCGACGAAGCCGATGATCTCCTCCCGCACCGCGTGCGGGTCGCCGCCGGGGCTGCGCCAGGCCAGACAGGCGCTGGAATTGTGCGAGGTGTAGGGGACCCGGTCGTCGACGAGGAGCTGGTGGCGGGTGGCCCCGGCCTCGCTGCCGAGCCCGGCAGCGGCCAGCTCTTTCAGCAGGGCCCGGGCCCGCCGTCCGGTCCCGGGGCTGAACCGGTCGTCGGTGTCGTCGATGCCGATCAGCAGGTCGACGCCGGCGAAAACGGTCACGGATCGACGACCACGGTGCGCACGTCGCGAACCCACCGGTCACGGCCCAGGTCGGCGCCCGCCAGCTTCACGGTGTCGCGCTTGGTGAAACTCAACACGACGCGGTCGGTGAGCTCCGCGGCGGTCAGCGTCTGCGCGGGGTCGCGGCCCTCGAAACGGACCCGGTGGACATCGGCCGCGCCGGCAGCCTCGAGGACCGCCCGCACCGCCGGGCCCCGTTGCACCGGGTTCCCGTGCGACTGCGGGGTAGCGATCTCGGTCTGGGGCAGGTCCCGCAGCCGAGCCAGGTCGAGTTCGTCCAGCACCCGGCCGTCGCGCTGGACGACGAGACGGTACCCGCCCGAAGCGGCGGCTTCAGTGCCGGTGGGCGTGGCGCAACCGCCCAGGCCCGCGGTCACGGCGAGAGCGAACAGGCCCGTGCCCAACACCCGCCCCACAGATGACCGCATGTGCATGACGGTAAGCCTGCCAAAGGGCGTATTCAAGCGACCACACAGCGATCCGTTCCTCAGCTGAGGTTGTGCAGCCCACCCGGTCGGCCTACCTTGAGGCGATGACCGTGCTGCCCTGGACCACCCGGCAACCCAACGCCATCACCTGGGCCCGCGAGGTGATCTTCCCGGCTGCCGCCGCGGCCGTGATCGCGCTCTCGTCGGAGATGCGAATGCCCCTGGGCCTGCCCGGGCATCGCGGACTGGTGTGGTTGACGCTGCTGGTCGCGGTGGCCTTGACCGCACGCCGACCCCAGACCGTACTGATAGTGGGCGCGGCGTCGACAGCCGTCACAGCACTGATGCAGTCCGGGCCCGGACCTTGGGCCGGGGTTCGTTACCTGGGCGCCGCGACGTTGCTGTTCCTGTTGACCTCGAGCGCCGCGGTGCGCGGCCGCCGATGGCTGGTCGCCCTGGCCGCAGCGCCGATTCACCTGGTCGCGCTTGCCGTTCCGGTCGCGACGGTGTTCTTCGGCGGCCATCACCCGGGGCCGGCCGGCCTCGGCGACAAGGCATTGTTCCACCTCGGGTTCGGCCTGATTGCGGGGCTGCTCGGGTGGGTGGCCGCCACGGTCATCGACCGCGCGGCCCCGGAGCCACACCGCCGCTAGGAGTCACCACCGTTACAGCCGGTGCCGCTGCCGGGGCCACCCGGGCCACCGCCGCCGGGGTTGGGGACGCAGCCACCGCCACCGCCGCCGCGGCTGCCGGGGGTGTTGCCGGTGGCACCGGCTTCACCGTTGCTTCCGCCGATGCTGCCGGCACCGCCCTGGCCGCCCGTACCGCCCTGGCCGCCGGGACTGTCCGGTCCCCGGACACCGGCGTAGCCACCGTTGCCGCCGGCCCCGCCGTTGCCGCCGTCGCCGGACATCAAGCCGGCGCTTCCGCCGGCGCCACCGCGGCCGCCGTTGCCGCCCGCGGTGTTGCTGGCCGAGTTACCGCCGCCACCACCGCCGGTCCCACCACCGCCGCCACCGCCACCGCCGCTCACCGCGGCCCCGTCACCGCCGGTGCCGCCGGCACCGCCGTTGCCGCCGTTGCCGAAGCCCAGGGATGCGCCGTTGCCGCCCGCACCACCGTTGCCGCCGGCGCTCCCCGCCCCGGCGGCGACCCCCTGGACACCCAGCAGGCCGATCCCGCCGTCGCCGCCGTCGCCGCCGTCGCCGAACCAGGAACCGGCGTTGCCGCCGGCACCGCCGGCACCGCCGGGTACCGCGACCCCGGTGGACGCCCCGCCGTCGCCCCCGTTTCCGCCGTTGCCGAACATGCTGCCGCCGGCGCCACCGGCACCGCCGTCACCGCCGGCCGCGCCCGCACCGCCGTCGCCGCCGTTGCCGAACATGCCGGCGTCGCCACCCGCCCAGCCCGCGCCGCCGTTGACGCCGACCTCACCCGCAGCACCGGCCCCGCCGTCACCGAACAGGAAGCCGCCGTCACCGAGGTCGCCGAACATGCCGGTGCTACCGAGCAGCGAGGTGTTCGCGTCGGTGAAGCCATCGAGGCCGTTGCCGATCAGGTCGCGACCGAACAGATAGACGAACGGCTCGTTGATCATCTCGGCGATCTGCGCGCCCGAGTCGGTGGCGAGCCAGTCCTGCAGCGAGTCGTTGATCGACTCGAAGAAGTCGAGCGGGCCCGCGTCGGCGTCACCCGGGACCAAGTCGCCGACATCCCCCACCGGATCGACGAACAGGTCCCACAGGTCGGCATGGGCGACCGGCGCGGTACCCGCGGCCAGGAAGGCCCCGGCGGCGGCACCGATCGCAAGCGTGCGGGTCCAATGACTCCGGTCCGGACGGCGACTGACCATCGGGCACCTCCTCGGGGTTCCGGCCAGGGTTTACTCAGTCAGAACACACTAAACCCCGATACCGAAGATGCGCCAACAATCAGGCAGTCCATCCGATATTGCAAACTTTCATCGACAGATCATCCGGTGATGCGGTCCGGCCGGCTGTACACGTTCATCGAGTCGCCGCGCAGAAAACCGACCAGGGTCAGTCCGCATTCCGCAGCCAGATCGACCGCCAGCGACGACGGCGCCGAGACCGCGGCCAGCACGGGGATACCGGCCATCACCGCCTTCTGAGTCAGTTCGAAGGACGCGCGCCCGCTGACCAGCAACACGGTCGCGGTCAGCGGGATCCGTCGCCGTTCGAGCGCCCACCCGATCACCTTGTCGACGGCGTTGTGCCGGCCCACGTCCTCGCGCACCACCTGCATCGCACCGCCGTCGTCGAAGTCGAACAACGCCGCGGCGTGCAGACCCCCGGTGCTGGCGAAGACGTCCTGGGCGGCGCGCAACTGATCGGGCATGGCGCTCAATGCGGCCGCGCTCACCTCGACCGGGTCCTCGGCCGGGTGGTAGCGGCCGGCGAGACGCACCGCGTCCAGCGATGCCTTGCCGCAGATACCGCACGACGAGGTGGCGTAGAAGTTGCGGGAGATGTCGACCGTCGGCGGCGGCACGTGCGGCGCCAGCCGGACGTCCAGCACGTTGTAGGTGTTCTCGGCGTCTTTGGGACCGCAGAACCGCGCGGTCACCACGTCGTCGCGTTCGGCGATGATCCCTTCGGTCAGCAGGAAGCCCTGTGCCAGTTCGACATCCGCGCCGGGAGTGCGCATCGTGACGGTCAGCGGTTCGCCGTTCAGCCGGATCTCCAGTGGTTCTTCGACCACCAGCGTCTCCGGTCGCTGCGTCGCTTCCCCGGCGACCAGGCGACTGACCCGCCTGCGCTGCGTTATCCGGCTCACCGTCCCATCATGGCCGGTGGCGGTCACCGCGAGCACGGAACCCCGGGATGGCGGCTCGGCCGGCCTGCGCTATCGGCTCTCGCTGAATTCGGCCTGCGCATCGAGTCCGGTGACCGCGCGGCGCACCCGGTCTCGGACCGACCGGGCGCTGAGCAGGGCGGCCGTGTCGACGGCTCCGCCGACGGTCCGCCACGCCTCGACGCCCACCGAGCCCGTCGTCCCGCCGTCGGCCGGCGTGAGTACGACCGACGTCTCCATGACCGTCCGTGATCCGGATTCGTCGCCGGCACGGAATATGAGGACGTACAACGAGCTGTCGGCGACCGGTTCCGCGGTGGTCAGCCGATAGGCGGATGCACCGTCCGGCTGGTCGGAGGCCATGTCCGCGGCGATCTGGTCGGCGACGGTGGTCACGTCTGCGGCGGTCCGGAAGGTCAGGGGATGACGGAATATCGCCTCGCCGTCGTGCCGGCGCAGCGCCCCGAACACCCGTGGGGTTTTCGCGCCCAGGACGAGCGCAAGCACGTCGGCGGCGAGCAACAGCCCGGCCACCAGCATGAACACGCCCATGCAGACGAACCGTACGCGGATCGCCCACCCGGGGACATCGACCGTTCGGCCGACACACCAGGCGCCACCGTCCGGGTCAGGTGGCTGCGGGAACCTGTCGGTCGGCGGCCGTCTTGGGCGCAACATGTTCGACGTCGTCGTCGAAATCCTTGATCCAGCAGGCGAATTCCAAGGTGATGCCGTCCGGGTCCAGGAAGTAGAAGGAGCGCACGTACACCCCCGGGTGCACGACGGCGCTGGCCTGGAATTCCGAGTCGTCGTGGTTGAGCACCGGGCCCACCCGCACGCCCTTGTCCTTGAGACGCTGCCGATAGGCGTCGAACTTGTCCGCCGGTACGTGGAAGGCCAGGTGGTTCATCGTGCTCACCGCGCTGACGATCTCGCCGATACCGGGGATGGCGACCGGTGACGAGATGCCCGGCACCCGGTCCGGCGCGTCGCGGAACCAGAAGAAGGCCACGCAGTCGCCGTTGCCGGCGTCGAAGAAGAAGTGCTGCCCCATCCCGCCGGGCAGGTCCAGGGACTTGATCAACGGCATGCCCAGGACGTTGCTGTAGAAGTCGACGGTGCGTTCCATATCCGAACACACCAGCGCCACATGGTTGATCCCGTTGAGTTCGAATTCGGTGTTGACACCGTGCGGTTTGATCACTGCAGTGGCTCCTCTGGCGAAGATCTGAAACTGAATCTAACATCAGATTCACATCCGATCCAGGCCCGACCGCGACAGGAAGCCCGCCCCGGTGTCGATCAACCCCGAGCAACCCGGTCACCGCGACCCGTTGCCCACCCACCGGGGGCGGCGCACCCAGGCCGCGATCGACGCGGCCGCCCGCGCGGTGATCGCCCGGAAAGGCGTGCTGGCCACCACCATCGCCGACATCACCACCGAGGCGGGGCGGTCCGCGGCATCGTTCTACAACTACTACGACTCCAAAGAGGCGATGGTGCGGCAGTGGGCGCTGCGCTTCCGCGACGAGGCGACCGAGCGGGCGGCCGGCGTGGTGCGGCACGGACTGTCCGATCGCGAACGGATAGCGCAGGCCGCGGCCGCGCACTGGCACACCTACCGCAACCGGCTGGCCGAGATGGTCGGAGTCTCCCAGCTGGCGATGGTCAACGACGACTTCGCCCGGTACTGGGCCGAGATCTGTGCGGTGCCCGTCGGCTATATCACCGAGACGGTCAAACGCGCCCAGGCCGAAGGGCACTGCCCCGACGACGACCCGGAACTGCTCGCGGTGGCCATCGTGTCGATGCTCAACCAGTTCTGCTACGTCCAGCTCGCCACACCCCGTGCCGGCGACGGCCCCGACGACGAGGCGTGCATCCGCACCCTGGCCAACATCTTCTATCGCGCGATCTACACCGAGGAGAGTTGCTGATCATGCGCGTGCTGGCGCACTTCGTTCCCGGCCCGAAGGTCGCCGAATTCGTTGCACCCGAGTCCGATTGGCTCGACATCCGCTGGTGCGCCGCCGACGACGACGCGACCTTCTACCGCGAGATCGCCGACGCCGAGGTGCTCTGGCATGTGCTGCGGCCGCTCTCCGGTGACGACCTGCGCGCCGGGCCGCGGCTGCGCCTGGTGCACAAGTTCGGGGTCGGCATCAACACCATCGACGTCGACGTCGCGACGCAGCACGGTATCGCGGTGGCCAACATGCCCGGCGCCAATGCGGCCTCGGTCGCCGAGGGCACCGTACTGCTGATGCTGGCGGTGCTGCGCCGGCTGCTGCCGCTGGACCGCGCCACCCGAGAACTACGCGGCTGGCCGACCGATCCCGGGCTGGGCGAACACTGCCGCGACATCGGTGGTTGCACCGTCGGGCTGATCGGATACGGCGACATCGCCCGGCAGGTGGACCGCATCGTCACCGCGATGGGGGCGACCGTGCTGCACACCAGCACCGGCGACGACGGCACCCCCGGTTGGCGCCCGCTGCCGGAACTGCTGGCCGGCGCCGACATCGTCTCGCTGCATGTACCGCTGACCGCCGCCACCGCCGGCTTGATCGACCGTGCCGCGCTGGCGCGGATGAAGCCGGATGCGGTGCTGGTCAACACCTCCCGCGGTCCGATCGTCGACGAGGCGGCCCTGGCCGAGGCGCTGGGCAGCGGGCGGTTGGCCGGGGCGGGTCTGGACGTGTTCGCCGTGGAGCCGGTCACCGGCGAGAGCCCGCTGCTCCGGCTGGACAACGTGGTGCTGACCCCGCACGTCAGTTGGTACACCGCCGACACCATGCGCCGCTACCTCGTGGCGGCCGTCGACAACTGCCGCCGGTTGCGCGATGGGCGGGACCTGACCCACGTAGTCAACCAACCGACTGGTTGTTAGATTGACCACACGCACAACCCGAAAGGCGCACCCATGCCGATAGCGATCACTTCCGAGCATCAGGACCTGGCCGATTCCGTGCGGTCCCTGCTGACGCGCGCCGTGCCGGCCGAGCTGCTGCACGAAGCGATGGACAACCCGATCGAGAACCCGCCGTCGTACTGGCGGGCCGCCGCCGAGCAGGGCCTGGCCGGGGTGCACCTGGCCGAGGACGTCGGCGGGCAGGGCTTCGGGATCCTGGAGCTGGCGGTGGTGCTGGCCGAATTCGGATACCGCGCAGTGCCCGGCCCGTTCGTGCCGTCGGCGATCGCCGGCGCGCTGATCGCGGCCGACGACCCGACGGCCGCCGCGCTGAGCGGCCTGGCCGGCGGTGAGGTGATCGCCGCCTACACCATCAACCCGGGACTGACGGCCACCGCGCAGGGGTCGGGATTGGTGGTCAGCGGCACCGCCCGCTCGGTGGCGGCCGCAGCCCAGGCGTCGTTGCTGGTGGCACCGGTGGCGGTCGGTGACGACGAGGTGTGGGTGGTGCTACCCGCCGAGGCGCTCGCGATCGAGCCCGTGCAGAGCGTCGACCCGCTGCGCCCCATCGCCCACGTGCACGCCGACGGCATCGAGGTCGAGGGCGCGGCGGTCTTGGGCAACCTCACCCCGGACCGGGCGCGCGCCCTGATCACCACGCTGCTGTCCGCCGAGGCGATCGGGGTGTCCCGGTGGGCCACCGACACCGCCGCGGAGTACGCCAAGATCCGCGAACAGTTCGGCCGGCCGATCGGCCAGTTCCAGGCCATCAAGCACAAGTGCGCGGAGATGATCGCCGACACCGAGCGCGCCACCGCCGCGGTGTGGGATGCCGCCCGGGCGATTGATGAAGCAGGCGAAAACGGTTGGGATGAAGCGGGTTCGGCGGTTCGGTTCGCCACCGCCGTGGCAGCCACCCTGGCGCCGGCCGCCGCGCAACGCTGCACCCAGGACTGCATTCAGGTGCACGGCGGTATCGGCTTCACCTGGGAGCACGACGCCGGCGTCTACTACCGGCGGGCGCTGATCCTGGCCGCCTCGTTCGGCGACCGGTCCGCCTATCCGCAGCAGGTGGTCGACACCGCCACCACCGGCGGAATGCGCAAGATCGACATCGATCTCGATCCCGACACCGAGAAGCTGCGCGCCGAGATCCGCGCCGACGTCGCCGCGCTCAAGGCCATGGGACACGACGAGCGCACGGTGGCGATCGCCGAGGGCGGCTGGGTGCTGCCGTATCTGCCCAAGCCGTGGGGTCGGGCCGCGCAGCCCATCGAGCAGATCATCATCGAGCAGGAGTTCTCGACCGGGCGGGTGCGACGCCAGGCGATGGGCATCGCCGGGTGGCTGATCCCGTCGATCGTGGCGTTCGGCACCGAGGAGCAGAAGCAGCGCCTGCTGCCGCCGACGCTGCGCGGCGAACTGGTGTGGTGCCAGCTGTTCTCCGAGCCCGGCGCGGGTTCGGACCTGGCCAGCCTGACCACCAAGGCCACCAAGGTCGACGGGGGCTGGCGGATCAGCGGCCAGAAGATCTGGACCTCTGCCGCGCAGTTCTCCCAGTGGGGCGCCCTGTTGGCCCGCACCGACCCGAGCGCCCCCAAGCACGACGGCATCACCTACTTCCTGCTGGACATGAAGAGTGAGGGCGTGACCGTCAGCCCGCTGCGTGAGCTCACCGGCGGGGCGATGTTCAACACGGTCTTCATCGATGACGTCTTCATCCCCGACGAGCTGGTGCTCGGCGAGGTGAACCGGGGCTGGGAGGTCAGCCGCAACACGCTGACCGCCGAGCGGGTATCGATCGGCGGCTCGGAGATGCCGTTCCTGGCCAGCCTGGACGGCTTCGTGGAGTTCGTCCGCGACAACCCGTGCGATCAGGGCGAGCAGCGCCAGGCCGGCCGGCTGATCGCCGAGGGCCACGCCGCCAAGCTGCTCAACCTGCGCTCGACGCTGCTGACGTTGGCGGGAAAGGATCCGATGCCGGCGGCGGCGGTGTCCAAGCTGCTGAGCATGCGCACCGGCCAGGGCTACGCCGAGTTCGCGGTGGGCACCTTCGCCGGTGACGCCGCGATCGGTGACAACACCCAGTTGCCGGGCAAGTGGGCGGATTACCTGTTGATGAGCCGCGCCACCACCATCTACGGCGGCACCTCGGAGGTGCAGCTCAACATCATCGCCGAGCGGCTGCTGGGCCTGCCCCGCGACCCGTAGCGGCTCGCCCGGCCTACAGGTCGCGCAGTTCGCGCTTCAGGATCTTGCCGGTGGGGTTGCGCGGCAACTCGTCGAGGAAGACCACCTCACGCGGCACCTTGTAACGGGCCAGGTGCTCCTTGACGTAGACCTTGATGGTCTCCTCGTCGACGTCCGAGCCCTCCTTGCGCACCACGAAGGCCCGCAGCCGGGCACCCCACTCCTTGTCGTCGACACCCAGTGCGGTCGCCTCGACCACATCGGGGTGACCGCTGATCAGGTCTTCGACCTCGGCCGGGAAGACGTTCTCGCCACCGGAGACGATCATCTCGTCGTCGCGACCGGACACATACAGCAGTCCGCGCTCGTCGAAGTAGCCGACGTCGCCGGAGGACAGCAGGCCGTCGATGATCTGCTTGCCGCCGCCGCCGGTGTAGCCCTCGAACGGGAAGAAGTTGCCGACGAAGATCCGCCCGACCTGACCCTGGGGCAGTTCGTTGCCGTTGTCGTCGAGGATGCGGACCTTGACGCCCTTGACCACCGGTCCCACCGTCGCGGGGTTGTGCGCCAGGTCCGCGGGACCGGCGATGGTGGCGAAGGCGACCTCGGTGGAGCCGTACATGTTGTAGATGACCGGCCCGAGATCCTTCATGGCCCGGGTCGCCAGTTCGGCGCCGAGCTGCGAACCGGAGACGAACACGATCCGCAGCGCCGACAGGTCCGGTTTGGGGCTGGTCTTCTCCAGCTGGTCGAGGATCCGGGACAGCATGACCGGCACGACGACCATGCCCGTCACCTTGTGCTTCTCCAGATCCTCCAGCACGGTGGCCGGCTTGAAGCGCCGGCGCAGCACCAACGTCGAACCGAAGAACATCGCCAGGGTGCCGTGCAGGTAGCCCAGCGCATGGAACATCGGCGACGGCAGCGATGTCACCTCACCGCCGCGGAACGGGACGTGCGACAGAATTCCGCCGATCGGCGCCAGCGTGGGCGGGGTGCTGCGGTTGGCGCCCTTGGGTGTGCCGGTGGTGCCGGACGTCAGGATGATGATCGAGGCGTGCTTGGTGATCTTGGGCGCCGGGGCCTTGCTGCTACGCGCGATCAGCTGCGCCAGCGTCTCGTCGGCGCTGCCGGACGGTTCCTCGGTGTCCGGGTTGACGCCCAGCGCGCGCAGTTTGCCCAGCACCGGTTCGGCCTGCGCCACGGCTGCGGTGTACTCGTCGTCGTAGATGATCAGTTTGGCGCCTTCGCGTTCGGAGACGTCCTTGATCTGCGGGCCGGAGAATTCGCTGTTCAGCAGGATCAGCCGCGCTCCGACCCGCGCGCAGCCGTAGTTGGCGATCAGGAACCAGCGGTGGTTGCGGGCCAGGATCGCCACGCCGTCACCGCCGCGTACACCCATCTCGAGCAGGCCGTTGGCCACCGCGTTGACGGCGTCGTCGAGTTCTTTGAACGTGATCGAGCCGTCGTCGTCGATGACGGCGACGCCGTTGGGGTTACGGCGCGCGTTGAGCGCCGGGATCATCCCGAGCTCACCCCAACGCGCCCCGTCGGCCAGCGCACTGGCGATGACCCGCGGGGACTCCAACTTCAGCGCGCCCGACTGCAGGATCTTGCGCAGATAGTGCAGCTCGGCGGAACCGCGTTCGAAATAGCGACCGAGCTTGTCGACGGCCTGGCCGGGCAGGTCAGTGAGCTTCGCCATGAGACAACCTTATGTGACGCAGCTCGCCGCCGGAGGCGCTACTCGCCCAGTAACCGACTCTGCCGACCGTATGACGCGAACTCGGCATCCAGCGCCAGCTTGTCGTCCTCGGTCATTTGCCGGTAGTCGGGTGCTCCCCGCCCGGCCCAGCGGTACACCGGATCCTCGGTGCGCCAGCGGGCAGCCTGTAACTCGCGCTTGAGCACCTTGTTCGAACCGGTGACGGGCAGGCCCGTCGAGATCCGCAGGAACCGCGGGATGCCCTTGCCGCCCAGGTCGGGTTGGGCGGCGAGAAAATCGGCGAAGGCCGCGACGTCGAACCCGTCGGTGTCGGCGACCTCGACCGCGCCCATCACCTGGTCCCCGGAGCGGGGATCGGGCACCGCGTAGACACCGGCGCTGATCACCGCCGGGTGCCGGCGCAGCACCCGCTCGATGGTCAGCGCGGAGATGTTCTCGCCGTCCACCCGGATCCAGTCGCCGCGGCGGCCGGCGAAATACAGGAACCCCGCCGGGTCGCAGTAACCGAGGTCCCCGGTCCAGTACCAGCCGTCGCGGACCTTCTCGGCGTCGGCGGCGTCGTTGCGGTAGTAGCCCTCGAAATCACGGGCCCCGGTCCGATCCACGATCTCGCCGACCGCGGCGTCGGCGTTGAGCACCCGGCCGTGCACGTCGAGCTGCGCCGGCGGGCACTCGGCACGGGTCACCGGATCCACCACGGCGATCCCGGCGTGCGCCGGGCGGCCCAACGCCCCCGGCGGCGCATCCGGGTCGGGCACCGCGGCGTTGCCACCTTCGCTGGATCCGTAGCCCTCGTGCAGCACGGCGCCGAAACGGCGGGCGAACTCCGCCTGATCCTGCGGCGACGCCTCGGTCCCGAAACCGCGGACCAGGGGGTTGTCGATGTCGTCGGGCTGCTCGGCGGTGGCCATCAGGTAGCCCAGCGCCTTACCCACATAGGTGAAGTAGGTCGCACCGAAGTACCGCACGTCGGGCAGGAACTGCGACGCGGAGAACTTGGGGGTCAGACAGACCGTGGCGCCGACTGCCAGCGCGGGCGCCCACAGCGCCATGATCGCGTTGCCGTGGAACAGCGGCATACAGCAGTAGTCCACGTCGTCGCGGACGTGGCCGTACTTGGCGACCGCGCTCTCGGCGATCCGGACCAGCCGGCCCTGACTGCATTTGACGGCCTTGGAGACTCCGGTGGTGCCGGAGGTGAACAGCAACAGCAACAGCGACTCCGCACCCACCCCCGGGGCCGCGGCGGGCTGCGCGCCCCGGTGGGTCTCGATCAGGGTGGCGTAGTCGGGGCTGTCCACGACCAGGAAGCGCCGCGGCTCCAACCCGTGATCCAGGCCGGAAAGCCGGTCCATCCCGGCCGCGTCGGTCACCACGAGCTGGCAGTCGGCGTGCCGGATCTGCGCGGCGAGTTCGGCATCGCCGCGGGTGGGATTGATCCCGACGATGACGGCGCCGGCAAGCGCTCCGGCTCCGAGCCAGAACACGAAGTCTTCGACGTTGTCCAGCAGCACCCCGATGTGAAAGGGCCCCTCACGCCGCAGCGCCGAGGCCAATGCGGCCCGGGCGGCCGATTCGCGCACCACCGCATCCCAGGTCCAATCCTGTTGGCGGGTACGCAGTCCCGGGCGCTCATCGCCGAGCCGCGCGAGCAACAGGCCGGCGATGCCGCTGGAATCGACGCTCATCAGCGCAGCGTACCCAGCGGCCGGCCATCTAGTTGCGTCAACAACTACATTCCGCATACCGGCGTCGGCGGAGCGTCAATAGAACCGACACTTCCGCCGAATCGGATATATCTCCACCCGATACATGTTAGTTTCCCGGTCAATCACTTCTGAAGGTCCGCAGGAAGGAAGCCGATGGCCGCCCAAGCACCCGGCATCGAGGTCGCAGCGCTGATCGACATACCCGACAACGCCCCGTTCGCCGCCCACGCCGCCGGGGTGGACCTGGTGCTCATCCGCCGCGGCACGACGATCTCGGCCCTGCACGGCCGCTGCGCACACCGCGGCGCACTGCTGGCCGACGGCCACCTCGAGGGCGATCTGGTGGTGTGCGACGTGCACGGCTGGCGCTATCACGTCGAGACCGGCATCTCACCGGTCAATCCCGCGGTCGCGCTGGCGACGTTCCCGGCCTGGGCCTCCGCCGGCACCGTGTACGTCGACCGCGCCGCGGTCACCGAGTTCGCCCGAACCCACCCACAGGCCCACGGCGACGACGGCTATCAGGGCCGCTGGGCGCGACCCACCGATACCGACGCGGAACCGTTCAACACCACGATCCACGAACTCGCCCGCAACGGGTTGAGCAAGGTCGGAAAACACGGGCCGACCGCGGCGATGGGCGTTCCACGCACCGACCTGCCGTCCTGGGACTCGATTCAGCTGGTGACCGCACAGTTGGCCCGGCTGCCGCTGCTCGACGAGGAACCGGTGAGCACCGAAACGGTCATCGGCCCGACCGCGCGACGACCACTGGTCCTCGACATCCCGATCTTCGTCAGCGACATGAGTTTCGGTGCGCTGTCCCAGGAGGCCAAGACCGCTCTGGCCGCCGGCGCCCAGCTCGCCGGGACCGGCATCTGCTCCGGCGAAGGCGGCATGCTGCCCGAGGAACAACAGGAGAACTCCCGGTACTTCTACGAGCTGGCCTCCGGCCGCTTCGGGTGGAGCTTCGAGCATCTGGACAAGGTGCAGGCGTTTCATTTCAAGGGCGGGCAGGGGGCCAAAACCGGTACCGGCGGGCATCTTCCCGGGAGCAAGGTGGTGGGCCGGATCGCCGAGGTGCGCGGCCTGCCACCGGGCACGGCCGCGATCTCACCGGCCCGGTTTCCGGACTGGACCGCCCTGGCACAGTTCAAGGAATTCGCCGCGCAGGTCCGCGAGGTGTCCGGCGGGATCCCGGTCGGCTACAAACTCAGCGCCCAACACATCGAGCACGACCTCGACGCCGCGATGGAGATCGGCGTCGACTACCTCATCCTGGACGGCCGGGGCGGCGGAACAGGATCGGCCCCAACGATTTTCCGCGACAACATCTCGGTCCCCACCATCCCGGCGCTGGCCCGGGCACGTCGACACCTGGACCGCAGTCACAGCCCGATCACCCTGGCGGTGACCGGCGGAATCCGCACCCCCGCGGACATGGTCAAAGCCCTGGCCCTGGGCGCCGATGCGATCGGGATCGCCAACGTCGCGATCCAGGCGATCGGCTGCGTGGGCATGCGCGCCTGCCACACCAACACCTGCCCGGTCGGGATCGCCACCCAGGATCCGCGACTGCGGGCGCGACTGCCGGTGACCGCGGCCGCCGAACGCCTGGAACGCTACCTGCGTTCGGCGGTCGAGCTGATGGTCGTGCTGGCCCGGGCCTGCGGCCACCGCAGTCTCGGCGACTTCGGCCTCGACGATCTGACCACCTTCAACCGTGACTTCGCCTACCTCAGCGGAGTCCCCTACGCGGGAGTGACACCACTGTGAGCGACGAACTCCACCCCGAAACCGAAGACCCGAAGCTGTTCTGGCACAAGGTCGCCGAACTCGACGATCTCGATGAGGGCCAGGTGGCGTCCTGCCCGGCCGGACTCAAGACGGTGGCCCTGACCAAGCTGCACGGACGCTACGGCGCCGTCGACAACCGCTGCCCGCACCAAGGCGGACCATTGGGCCAGGGCACCGTGGAGAACGACAAGATCCGTTGCCCCTGGCACGGTTTCGACTTCGACCCGTTCACCGGGCAGGCCGCCGGCGGGCCGAAATTCGGTGTCCCGACCTACCCGGTGCAGGTCCGCGACGACGGCATCTACGTCGGCACACCGCAACCGGCCCCGGCCGAACGCACGGTCAGCGACGTGTTGATCGAAACCATGACCGCGTGGGGCGTCGACACGGTTTTCGGGATGGTCGGTCATTCCAACCTCGGAATCGCCGAAGCGATGCACCGCGCCGAGACCGCCGGCACGCTCAGGTATTTCGGCATCCGCCACGAGGGGGCCGCCGCATTCGCCGCCGCCGCTTACGGCAAACTCACCGGCCGGCCCGCGGCCTGTTTCGGCATCGCCGGGCCGGGGTCGACGAACCTGTTGACCGGGCTCTACGACGCCAAGGCCGATCGGGCACCGGTGCTGGCCCTGTCCGGCAACGTCGAATCGGCGGTCGCCGGCAAAGGCGCGTTTCAAGACATCGACCTGCTGGCGGCGTTCGCCGACGTCACCGTCTATTCGGAGATGGTGCGTGCCGGATCGCAACACGGCGAGCTGATGACCCTGGCCCTCAAGAACGCCATTCTGCAGCGCGGGGTGGCCCACCTGGTGGTGCCCGATGAAGTCCAGATCCTGCCCGCACCCGATCAGCGGGCCTCCGGCCCGGCGGGACGGATGCCCGACCTGCGCGTCGCCCCACCGGCCGCGCCGCTGGACCAGGCCCTGGCGCAGATCGCGACCGCCACCCGCCCGGTGATCATCGTCGGCGCCGGGGCGAAGTTCGACATGCCGGCGGTCGTCGCGTTGGCCGAACGCCTGCAGGCTCCGGTGCTGACCACGTTCAAGGCCAAAGGCCAGATCTCCGACGCGCACCCGCTGGCCTGCGGCGCGCTGGGCCGATCGGGTACGCCGGTCGCGTCCTGGATGATGAACAAGGCCGACCTGCTGCTGGTGTTCGGTGCGTCGTTCTCCAACCACACCGGGATCTCGCCGTTCAAGCCGGTCGTGCAGGTCGACACCGATCCACTGGCGCTGGGCCGATTCAATCCGGTGACGGTTCCGGTGCTCGGCGATGTGGGAGTCACGGCCGCCGCCCTCGGCGACCGACTCCGGGTGCATCCGGACCTGGTCGACCAGCGCGCGGAGGTCGCCGAGCGATGGTCGGTGTGGCGGGCGGAGAAGACCCGCCGGGCCGCCCGACTCCCGGGCGGACGCGTCGCCGCGGCGGCGGTCTTCGCCGAGCTCGGTCGCCTGGTCCCCGACAACGCGGTGCTCACCGTCGACGTGGGCAACCACGCCTATTCGTTCGGGCGCTACTTCGAGACCAAAGATCAGCAGTCCGTGCTGATGTCGGGCTACCTGGGTTCGATCGGCTTCGGCTTCCCCGCCGCGATGGGCGCGTGGGCCGCCGCCCCCGACCGTCCGGTCGTCGCCGTCACCGGCGACGGCGGTTTCGGTCAGTACCTCGCCGAACTCACCACCGCGGTCAAGTACGGGATGAACATCACCCACATCCTGCTCAACAACAACGAGCTCGGCAAGATCACCCAGGAACAGCGCAGCTCCGAATACGAGGTGTGGCAGACCTCGCTGCTCAACCCCGACTTCGCCGCGTACGCACGCGATTGCGGCGCATTCGGCCGGCAGGTCGACGACCCGTCACAGTTGTCCACCGTGATCGCCGACGCCCTGGCCCATCCCGGCCCGGCACTGGTCGAGATCGTGACCGACCCCCGGTCGACCTAGCCGACCGGCTCAGTTGATGGTGATGCCGCCGTCGACCGCGATGGTCTGCCCGGTGACGTAACCACCGGCGGCCGACGCCAGCCACACCGCCGTGGCCGCCAGTTCTTCCGGGTCACCCATCCGGCCCAGCACCATCCGCGACGCCTGGCTCTCCAGGTAGCCGGGGCGGTACTGCTCGGTCATCTCCGAGGCGAAGAAGCCCGGTGCGATCGCGTTGACGCGGATCCCCTTGCGGCTGCCCCACTGCTGCGCCAGGTCCCGGGTCAGGCCGATCAGGCCGGCCTTGCTGGCGGCGTAGGCCGCCTGCGGCAGGCCCGCGGTGGTCAGGCCCAGGATGCTGGAGATGTTGACGATCGACGACCCCGGTCCCATCACCCGGCCGCAGGCCTGCGCCGCCCAGTACGCGCCGTTGAGGTTGATGTCGATCACTTCCCGGAACTGCTCGGGGGTCTCCCGGGTCGCCGGATGTGCCGTCCCGATGCCGGCGTTGTTGATCAGCACGTCGACCCGCCCGAACCGCTCCATGGCGGCCTCGACCATGTGGGTGGCCGCCGCCGGGTCGGCGATGTCGGTCGCCACCGGCAGTGCGGCACGTCCGGTCGCGGCGACCAGTTCGGCCGCCTCCGCGAGCCGGTCCACCCGCCGTGCCGCCAGCACCACGTCCGCCCCGGCTTCGGCGAACGCCCGGGCGAAATACACCCCCAGGCCCGAGGATGCCCCGGTCACCACGACGACCTTGCCGTCCATCCGGAACTTGTCCAGTACGCTCACCCGACTCACCTTTCTCGACCGTGACCGGTCACGTCAACGCCTTGAGTGCCGCGGCGATGAATTCCGGCGCGGCCTGTGCTGCCTCCCCGGCGTTCTGCACGTCGCCCGCGCCGTGCAGGGCCCGGTGGGTGATGCCCTCGGCGATCACCCCGATCTTGAAGTTCGCCAGCGCGAGGTAGAAGTTCCAGGCGCCCAGATCGCGACCGGACAGTTGCGCATACTGCTCGGCGAGGCTGTCGGCCGACGGCAGGCGCGGGCTGGTCCACGCGGCGGGATGCCCGAAGACCCGGTCGAAGGCCGGTGACCGGTAGACGCACATCAGCGCGATGTCGGTCAGCGGGTCGCCGAGGGTGGACAGCTCCCAGTCCACCACGGCCCGGATGACCTCGGCGCGGTCCGGGTCGCAGATGGTGTTGTCGATGCGGAAATCCCCGTGCACGATCGCGTGCTGCGACGCCGACGGCAGGGCTTCGGCAAGTGCCGCAGCCAGTTTGGTGACGTCGCCGCTGATCGGGTCGTCGGCGTCGCGGGTCTTGACCAGGTCCCACTGGCGGGCCCACAGCCGTACCTGGCGCTCCAGGAAGCCGTCGGGACGGCCGAACGATTCCAGGCCGACGGCGCGGTAGTCGACCGCGTGCAGGTCCACCAGCACCCGCACCAGCGCCGAGGCGTTGGCGGACAGTTCGGCATCGGTGAGGGTGTCCAGGTCGTCTTTGTGCCGGTAGACGCTGCCGGTGACGAACTCCGTCACGGTCATCGGTGCACCGCAGACGACGCCGTCCGCGTCCAGCGCAACCGGCCGGGCGATCGGCACCCCGGTGCCGTAGAGCTTGTCGGTGACGGCGAATTCGCGGCCCATGTCGTGCGCCGACGGGGTCAGGCCGGCCAGCGGGGGCCGACGGACCACCCATGCCGACGCATCATCGCTGACCTTGAACGTCAGGTTCGACCGGCCGCCGGAGATCAGTTCGACGGCGAGATCACCGTGGACCGGAACACCTTGGGCCACCAGGTATTCGCGCAGGGCGACCGGGTCGAGGGCCTGGTCGGTCACTGCGGGCCGTCCTTGAGCGCGCGCCGGGCGGCACCGAGGCGCCGCTTGGCGAGGGCCCAGCGGTGCACCTCCGAGGGGCCGTCGTAGACCCGGAACGGACGCACCTCGCGGGAGAGCCGGGCGGGCGGCAGGTCTTCGGTGACCCCGAGCGCCCCGCACATCTGCACACTGCGGTCGACGATCCGGAAGATCGCCTCGGCGGCGAACGTCTTGGCGATCGAGGTGGCGTCGCCGGCGGTGGAGCCCTGGTCCAGTTCCCAGCAGGCCCGCACCAGCAGCGCCCGGGTGGCCGCGATGTCGATTTCGTTGTCGGCCACCATGTTCTGGATCATGCCCAGGTCGCCGAGCGTCGATCCGAACGCCTGACGCTGCACCACGTGCGCCAGCGCGGTGTCGTGACCGCGCCGGGCCGCACCCAGCCAGCGCATGACGTGCGTCATCCGGGCCGGGCCGAGCCGGACCTGGGCGTATTCGAAGCCGCGGTCCACCTCGCCGAGCACCGCTTCGTCGGGCACCCGGACGTCGTCGAAGAACACCTCGCAGTGACCGCCCACCATGGAGCGGTCCAGCGTCGGGATGTGCCGGCCGACGGTCAGACCGGCGGTGTCGGCGGGCACCAGGAACATGGTGGCGCCGCCGCGCTGCCCGGCTTCCCCGGAGGTGCGGGCCATGACGATGAAGAATCCGGCGCCGTCGGCGCCGGTGATGTACCACTTGCGGCCGGTGATGTACCAGTCCCCGGACCGGCGTTCGGCCCTGGTGGCCAGCGCCGACGGGTCCGACCCCGCGCCCGGCGAGGGTTCGGTCATCGCGAAGGCCGACCGCACGTCACCGGCGGCCAGCGGCGCGAGGTACTGCGCCTTCTGGGCGGGGCTGGCGACCTCGGCCAGCAGGTGCACGTTGCCTTCGTCCGGGGCGGCGATGTTGACCGCCGACGGCCCGAACAGCGAGTAGCCGGCGGCTTCGAACACCGGTGCCCGATCGGACATGTTCAACCCCAGCCCGCCGTATTCGACCGGGGCGTGCGGGGCGAAGACCCCGGCCTCGCGGGCGGCGGCCTGCAGTTCCTTGACCACGGCGTCCCCGCCCGCCGCGGCGATGTCGCCGCCGTGGGCGTCCTCGACCGGCAGCACCACGTCCTCGACGAACGCCCGGGTCTTGTCGACAAGCGCCGACACTTCCGGCGCGTAGTTCAACTCGATCGCCATGTCACCTCCACATTGACCGACCGATCGCTCGGCCCGAACACTACGGACTGTGGCACAACGGGCGATTTTTCGTCAAAAAATACCGTATCGGGCGACTTCCCCCACCGGTATAGTTCAGTATTCCTGAACAAATGGAGGTGGTTGTGGCGCCGTCACCCGAGTGCGGCACCATCATCCGCGCCGCCCGCCGGGCGCGCGGCTTGACGGTCCGGGACCTCGCGGGGCACCTGCGGGTCAGCCCGGCCACCGTCAGCGCGATCGAGAACGGCAAGACCGGGATCTCGGTGACCCGACTGCGGGAATGCGCCGGCGCGCTGGGCGTCGCCCCCGAACAGCTCCTGGCGGGCACCGTGCCGACACCGGTGAGCAGACCCGGGAAACCGGAGACGGCCGGCTCCGCGGATTCGGCGTCGCACGACTGGCGACGGTTCCCGGACCTGGATCTCGACGGCGTCCTGACCGCGGCCATCGACGCCTTCGTCGAGACCGGCTACCACGGCAGCACGATGCGCGACGTCTCCGCGCGGGCGGGCATGAGCGTGCCCGGGATCTATCACCACTACCCGGACAAGCAGGCCCTGCTGGTGGCGATCCTGGACCTGACCATGACCGAACTGCATCGCCGCGTCGCCGCCGCCCGCGCCGAGGCCACCACCGGCCTGCACGAGGTGCGCCTGGTCGTGGAAGCCCTGGCACTGTTCCACACCCACCGGCAGAAGCTGGCCTTCATCGGGGCCAGTGAGATGCGCAGTCTCAGCCCTGTCAACCGGCAACGCATCGCCGGTTCCCGAAACCAGCTGCAGCACATCCTCGACGACGCCATCGACCGCGCCGCCCGCGAAGGCGACATCGGGCGCGGCGAAATCCTCGGTCACCGGATAGCCGGGCGGGCCATCACCACCATGTGCACCTCGCTGCCGCAGTGGTTCAACCCCGACGGTCCGGCCACACCGGAGCAGACCGCCCGCACCTATGCCGATTTCGCGGTCGCCCTACTCACCGAGCAGGATGTGAACCGTGTCGGGTAAGTGGCAGTTCTGGATCGACCGGGGCGGCACGTTCACCGACATCGTGGCCCGCCGTCCCGACGGGCGGCTGCTCACCCACAAGCTGCTCTCGCAGGATCCGGCCCGGTACCGCGACGCGGCGGTGGCCGGGATCCGTGCCCTGTTGCGGCTCGACGACGCCGCACCGATCCCCGCCGAGCTGATCGAGGCGGTGCGGATGGGCACCACCGTGGCGACCAACGCGCTGCTGGAGCGCGCCGGGGAGCGCACCCTGTTGGTCATCACCGCCGGCTTCGCCGATGCGCTGCGCATCGCCTACCAGAATCGGCCGCGGATCTTCGACCGGCAGATCGTGCTACCCGAGCAGCTCTACGAACGCACCGTCGAGGTCGACGAACGCATCGACGCCGACGGGACCGTGCTGCGGGCACCGGACCTGGCCGCCTTGGGCGAGCAGCTGCGCGCCGCGCACCGCGACGGGTTCCGCTCGGTGGCGGTGGTATGTCTGCACAGTTACCGGAACCCGTTGCACGAAAACATGATCGGCGAACTGGCCGAGCAGCTGGGGTTCACCCAGATCTCACTGTCGGCCGAGGTCAGCCCGCTACCGAAGCTCATACCGCGCGGCGACACCACGGTCGTCGACGCCTACCTGTCGCCGGTGCTGCGCCGTTACGTCGCGCAGGTCGCCGACGAGCTCCGCGGGGTGCCGCTGATGTTCATGCAGTCCAACGGCGGTCTGGCGGCGGCGGATCACTTCCGCGGCAAAGACGCGATCCTGTCCGGTCCGGCCGGCGGAATCGTCGGCATGGTCCGGATGTCGCAGCGCGCCGGATTCCACTCGGTGATCGGCTTCGACATGGGCGGAACCTCCACCGACGTCTCGCATTACAGTGCCGCCGCCGGCGGCGGGTACGAGCGGGTGTTCACCACCGAGGTGGCCGGGGTGCGGTTGCGCTCGCCGATGCTGCACATCCACACCGTCGCAGCCGGCGGTGGCTCGATCCTGCACTTCGACGGCAGCCGATACCGGGTGGGGCCGGAATCCGCAGGGGCCGACCCGGGCCCGGCCTGCTACCGCCGCGGCGGTCCGCTGACGGTCACCGACGCCAACGTCATGCTCGGTCGCATCCAGCCGGGCCATTTCCCGGCGGTGTTCGGCCCGCGCGGCGATGAGTCGCTGGACGCCGCGACGGTGCGGCGGGCCTTCACCGAGCTGGCCGCCGAGATCCTGCTCGCCACCGGCGACGATCGCAGCCCCGAGCAGGTCGCCGAGGGTTTCCTGCGGATCGCGGTGGCCAATATGGCCAACGCGGTCAAGAAGATCTCGGTGGCCAAGGGCCACGACATCACCCGTTATGCGCTGACCACGTTCGGCGGCGCCGGCGGCCAGCACGCGTGCGCGGTCGCCGACGAACTCGGCATCCGCACGGTGCTGGTCCCGCCGATGGCCGGGGTGCTCTCGGCGCTGGGCATCGGATTGGCCGACACCACCGTGATCCGCGAACGCGCAACCGAGCTCGGCCTGGACGCCGCGGCACCGGCCGCTTTGGGCCGGGTCGCCGACGACCTCGAACGGCAGGCGCGCGCCGAACTGGCCGCCCAGGGCATCGGTGCCGATCGGACCCGGGCGACCAGGCGGGTGCACCTGCGCTACCAGGGCACCGACACCTCGATCCCGGTCGATTTCGGCGATATCGCGGCCATGACAACGGCATTCGAGGACATCCACCGCGGCATGTACTCGTTCCTGATGGATCGCCCGCTGATCGCCGAGGCGGTCTCGGTGGAGGCCACCGGCCTGTCCGAACAGCCCGACCTGACCGGGCGGGTCGATGCCGGCACCGACGGCGGGCAGATCGAGTCGGTGCGGCTCTACAGCGGAGGCGCCTGGCGTGACGCGCCGCTGCACCGACGCGAATCACTGACCGGGACGGTGTCGGGACCGGCCATCATCGCCGAGGACAACGCCACCACCGTCGTCGACGACGGCTGGCGGGCCCGGCTGGACGCCGACGGGCAACTGGTGCTGCAACGCCGGGCCGCGGCCGCTCCGCCCGCCGCGGGGACGGCGGCCGACCCGGTGCTGCTGGAGATCTTCAACAACCTGTTCATGGCGATCGCCGAACAGATGGGGACCCGGCTGGAGGCCACCGCGCAGTCGGTGAACATCCGGGAACGGCTGGACTTCTCCTGCGCGCTGTTCGACGCCGACGGCAATCTGGTGGCCAACGCCCCCCACATCCCGGTGCATCTGGGATCGATGGGTGCGACGGTCCAGGAGGTGATCGTCCGGCGTGCCGGCACGATGCGGCCCGGCCAGGTCTACGCGGTCAACGACCCGTACCACGGCGGCACCCACCTGCCCGACATCACCGTGGTCACCCCGGTATACGCCGATTCGGCGAAGCCGGGCGACCCGGTGTTGTTCTTCGTGGCCTCCCGGGGCCATCACGCCGAGATCGGTGGCACCACACCGGGTTCCATGCCCGCCGACAGCACTTCGGTGGTCGAGGAGGGGGTGCTGTTCGACAACTGGCTGCTGGTCGAGGACGGCCGGTTCCGGGAAGCCGAGACCCGGGACCTGCTGACCGGAGCGACGTTCGCATCCCGCAACCCGGACACCAATCTCGCCGACCTGCGCGCCCAGATCGCCGCCAACCAGAAGGGCATCGACGAGATCCGTTCCATGATCGCCCATTTCGGACTGGACGTCGTGCAGGCCTATATGCGGCACGTCCAGGACAACGCCGAGGAGGCCGTGCGGCGCGTCATCGATTCACTGAGCGACGGGCGGTACCGCTACGAGATGGACTCCGGGGCGGTGATCTCGGTCGAGGTCACCGTCGACCGCGTCGCCCGTAGCGCCGCCATCGACTTCGCGGGAACATCGGCGCAGTTGACCACCAATTTCAATGCGCCGTCCTCGGTGGCCACCGCCGCGGTGCTCTACGTGTTCCGCACCCTGGTCGACGACGACATCCCGATCAACGACGGCTGCCTGCGGCCACTGCAGATCTCGATCCCGGCCGGGACCATGTTGTCGCCGGCGTACCCGGCGGCGGTGGTGGCCGGCAACGTCGAGACGTCGCAGGCGATCACCGGCGCGCTGCTGGCCGCCCTGGGCGTGCAGGCGGAGGGCTCCGGAACCATGAACAACGTGACGTTCGGCAACGCCGGGCACCAGTACTACGAGACCCTGGGCTGCGGCTCCGGCGCCGGGGCGGGCTTCCACGGCGCCTCGGTGGTCCAGACCCACATGACCAACTCGCGGCTCACCGACCCCGAGATTTTGGAGATGCGACTTCCGGTGTTGTTGCGCGAGTATGCGATCCGGCGCGGCAGCGGTGGGGCGGGCCGCTGGCACGGCGGGGACGGCGGCGTGCGCCGGCTGGAGTTCCGGGAGCCGATGACGGTCAGTGTGCTGACCGGGCACCGGCGGTTCGCGCCCTACGGGATGGCCGGCGGGCAGACCGGCGCGCTGGGCCACAACCGGGTGGACCGCGCGGACGGCACCATCACCGAACTGGCCGGCTGCGATTCCACCGACGTGGGGCCCGGCGACGTGCTGGTCATCGAGACCCCCGGCGGCGGCGGGTACGGCGAGCCGGCGTCCTGACCGTTTCCCGCCGGGATCCGCCCGCGCCACGGCGGGCGGGTTAGTCTCACGCGATGGGGGACCGATGGAGCCGACGAGGATTTCTCGGCGCCTGCGCGGCGGCCGGCGCCGGCGCGCTGCTGGCGTCGTGCTCGTCGCAGGACCAGCACGACGACGGCGCGACCGGGCCGGCCACCGTCACCCACCTCTTCGGCGAGACGACCATCCCGGAGCCGCCCGGTCGGGTGGTCTGCGCCGGCTACACCGGGCAGGACGACCTGTTGGCGCTGGGCGTGGTCCCGATCGCGGTGACCGACTGGTTCGGCGAGCAGCCCTGCGCGGTGTGGCCCTGGGCGCAGCGACAACTCGGCGACGCCAAACCGGTGGTGCTGAGCCTGGACGGCGGGATCGCGGTCGGCAAGATCGCCGAGCTGAAGCCGGATCTGATCATCGCGACGAACGCCGGGGTGGACGCCGAGACCTACCGAAAACTGTCGGCGATCGCGCCGACGGTGGCGCAGTCCGGCGGCGACGCCTTCTTCGAGCCGTGGCGGATCCAGGCGACCACCATCGGCCGGGCCGTCCGTCGAGCCCAGCAGATGCAGGCGCTGATCGACGGTGTCGACGCCGGGTTCGCCGAAGTCGCGGCCGCGCATCCCGGATTCAAAGGCAAGAAGGCCCTGCTGCTGGCGGGCCGCCTGGAGCGGGACACCGCCGACGCCGCCACCGGGTGGCGAACGGACTTTCTCGGTCAGATGGGGTTGACGGTCGCCGACGCTCCGGCGGTGATCGAGCGCGACCGCCTCAGGTCCACACTCGGTGACGCGGACGTGGTGATCTGGACGACCGAGTCCGACGACGAACGCCGGGCCCTGCTCGACGATCCCGACATCGCCGCATACGCGTCACGCTGTGTCTTCACCACCAAGGACCAGGCCGGCGCGATCGCGTTCGCGTCCCCGCTGAGCTATCCGTTGGTGGCCGCCCAGCTACCGACGCTGATCGCCGAGGCGATCGGATAGGACCCGACTTTGCGCGTTCGGTAAGACCCCTCTGGCATACCCCGCAGAATTGTGTTCCAGATCACTATTGGCGGTCATTCGGGACTACGGTCGTGGCATGAGCGCGACATTGGACTTCACCGACCTCACCGAGACCGAGCGGATCCTGGACTACGGCGACCGAGCACTCCTGCTGCAGTTCGACTCCACCGCCGAGGTGCTGGAATGGACTGCGGCGCTGCATCGCGCCGCACTGCCCGGGGTGGTCGACATCATCCCCGCCTCACAGACGGTGCTGGTGAAGCTCGCCGCTCCCCGCTACCGGGTGGGCGTGCGGCGGCGCCTGCCGGCCCTCGACGTCACCCCGGTCGCCGCGGCGGCGCCGTCCGATACACCGGACGTGGTGATCGACGTCGTCTACGACGGACCCGATCTGGCCGAGGTGGCCGAGGCGACCGGGTTGAGCGTCGCCCAGGTCATCCACGCCCACACCGCCACGCCCTGGACGGTGGGGTTCGGCGGTTCGACCCCGGGTTTCGCCTATCTGCTCGGCGGTGACCCCCGACTGCAGGTGCCGCGCCGCCCGGAGTTGCGGGCCGCCGTGCCGGCCGGTTCGGTGGCGTTGGCCGGCCGATTCAGCGGTATCTATCCACGGCAGTGGCCGGGCGGGTGGCAGTTGATCGGCCGCACCGACGCCGTGTTGTGGGACCTGGACCGCCCCGCTCCGGCGCTGTTGACGCCGGGCCTGTCGGTGCAGTTCCGGGCCGCGTGAAACCGACGGGAAGGGACGAGATCGTGACGACCACTTTGGAGATCCTGCACACCGGCCCGCTGGCGCTGGTCGAAGATCTGGGCCGGGCCGGGCTGGGGCACCTCGGGGTCAGCCCGTCCGGCGCCGCAGACCGTCGCTCGCACACTCTGGCCAACCGGTTGCTGGCCAATCCCGACGACCGGGCCACCATCGAGGTGGCGTTCGGCGGGCTGTCCGTGCGGGTCCGCGGTGGTGACGTCGACATCGCGGTCACCGGTGCCGACACCGATCCCGACGTCGACGGGGTCAGCTTCGGCACCAACAGCATTCAGCGCGTCCGCGATGGGCAGGTGGTGTCCCTGGGCCGGCCGCGATCGGGGCTGCGCAGCTATCTGGGGGTGCGCGGCGGTATCGAGGTCACTCCGGTGCTGGGTTCGCGCAGTTACGACGTGATGAACGCGATCGGCCCGTCGCCGCTGCGCGACGGCGATGTGTTGCAGATCGGCGAGCGGGCCGGCCACTATCCGGAGATCGACCAGGCACCGGTGGCGACCATCACCGACGACGTGGTCGAGTTGCGGGTGACGCCCGGACCCCGCGACGACTGGTTCGTCGATCCCGACATCATGGTGCGGACCAACTGGCTGGTGAGCAACCGCAGCGACCGGGTCGGCATGCGCCTGGTGGGGATGCCCCTGGAGTACCGCTGGCCCGACCGGCAACTGCCGGCGGAGGGCGCGGACCGGGGCGCCATCCAGATCCTGCCGAACGGGTTTCCGATCATCTTGGGACCCGACCATCCGGTGACGGGCGCCTATCCGGTGGTCGGGGTGGTGGTCGATGAGGACATCGACACCTTGGCGCAGGTGCGGCCCGGGCAGACCGTACGCATGCACTGGTCGCACCCGCGGCACCACCCGTCCGCTCCCTGGTAGGTGGGCCGGGTGCCCCGTCAGGTTCACACCGCTCGGCTGATCCACACCAGCGATCTCGACGACGAGACCCGTCGCGGTGCCCGCCGACTGGTCACCGAGGCCTCCGGGGGCACGCTCTCCGACGCCGATTGGCAGCACGCGCTCGGCGGCATGCACGCCCTGATCTGGCAGCGCGGGGTGTTGATCGCCCACGGCGCGGTGATCCGGCGCCAACTTCTGCACGGCGGGCGCTCGCTGCGCTGCGGGTACGTCGAAGCGGTCACGGTGCGGGCGGACCATCGCGAGCGGGGGTTGGGCACCGCGGTGCTCAATGCCTGCGAGCAGGTGATCCGGGGCGCCTTCGAGCTCGGCGCGCTGAGCTCTTCCGGCATCAGCCGCCGGCTCTACAGCGCGCGCGGATGGCTGCCGTGGGGCGGGCCGACATCCGTGTTGGCGCCGACCGGCCCCCTCCGCACCCCGGAGGCCGACGGCACCGTCTTCGTTCTGCCGACCGGGGCGGAGTTGGACACCGCCGGGGCACTGGCGTGCGATTGGCGCGACGGCAGCGTCTGGTAGCGGCACCGCCGCCACCGCGGCGAATTTATCTAAGAATCGGCCGTGAAATTGACACAGCTGCCGGATTCATCATTAACTTAAGTCCGTCCGGTGTGCGGCGCGGTGACGGTACGGATGCGTACCACAATTCCCGGTGGTCGTCGCCGAAAGCCGGGTAGCTGCCGCGTTGAGCTGGGCGTTTCCGTGCCATCCTGCGGGCCGGAACCGCCCGGACGACCCGGCGTCGGGCACGGGACGGGGAGCGAATTCACAGCAACCTGCCACTCTCCTGCCAATCAGCGTCGAGGGCCCTTTTCAGGGCGCCCGCGCACCACAAGTGGCCTTATGGTGTGTCCGTCACGGCCTGTCCGACGATGAACAGCCTTCACCTGGAGAAGCACCCCATGCTGTACGAGTTCTGGAACAACTTCACCCACAACTTGTTCAAGCCGCTGCTGCTCTTCTTCTACATGGGATTCCTCATCCCGCTGCTGAAGATCCCGTTCGAGTTCCCCTACGTGCTGTATCAGGGCCTCACGCTGTACCTGCTGCTGGCGATCGGCTGGCACGGCGGCGAACAGTTGGCCACCATCGACGCCTCCAGCGTCGGCGGCGTACTGGGCTTCATCGTGCTGGGCTTCCTGACCAATCTGGTCATCGGATTCTTCGCCTACTGGCTGCTGAGCCGGGTCACCAAGATGCGAGGTGTCGACCGGGCCACCGTGGCCGGCTATTACGGGTCGGACTCGGCGGGAACGTTCGCGACCTGTCTGGGTGTGCTCACCACCCTCGACATCGCGTTCGACGCCTACATGCCGGTGATGCTGGCCATCATGGAGATCCCCGGCTGCATCGTGGCGCTGGTCCTGGTGGCCCGGATGCGGGCCCGCCAGATGGACCCGCAGGGCAACCTGCCCGGCGAGCCCGCCTACAACCCGACGGCCACCCGGCAACTCGTCGGCGCCCACGCCGGCGGCGGTACCGCCACGATCACCTCCGGGCAGGGCGGCGACGACGGGATCGAGCTCCCCCCGGACGGGCCGGATCAGCCGCGCACCGGATCGGTCGCCACGGGGCCCGCACCGGGGCACCGGGCACTGCTGCGCGAAGTACTGCTGAATCCGGGACTGTTCCTGCTGATCGGTGGCGTCGCCATCGGTTTCGTCAGTGCCCTGCAAGGTGATTCCGTCGTCGCCGACGGCGACCACGTCTTCGTCACCGCGTTCCAGGGCATGCTGTGCCTGTTCCTGCTCGAGATGGGGATGACGTCGTCGCGCAAACTCAAAGACCTACGTTCGGCGGGGCGCGGATTGATCGCATTCGGACTCTTGGCACCGAATCTCTTCGCCACGTTCGGCATCGTGCTCCTGCACACCTATTCGCAGCTCACCGGTATGCGTTTCGAGCTGGGCAGCTACGTGCTGTTCGCGGTGCTGTGCGGCGCCGCCTCCTACATCGCCGTTCCCGCCGTGCAACGGATGGCGATCCCCGAAGCCAGTCCGACCGTGCCGCTTGCGGCGTCGCTGGGGTTGACGTTCTCCTACAACGTCACCATCGGCATTCCGCTGTATCTGCAGATCTCCAAGGCCGTCAACTCCTGGCTGCCAGTCAGCTGACAGCAGGTTCCCAACGAACGCACTGCGCCGGTCAATTCTCGATTTTCCAGGCGAAACAACCTGCGCGGAACTGCAATCGGTGATCCACGACACCTGGTGACCGGGTGGCGTACCTCCCATTAAGGTTCTGCACCGCGACTTGCCAGATCAGCTGGGTAGGTTCGCACACCGTCCATTCTCGCAACGCTTTTCGCGTGACGGTGACCCCAGAGCCGCAGGAGATCTCATGCCGAACGGTCATATCACCAACTTCGATCCCGAAGACACCGCCGCATGGTCGGCCGGCAACGCCGCCGTGGCGCGCCGCAACCTGATCTGGTCCACCGTCAGCACGCACATCGCGTTCTCCATCTGGTCGCTGTGGTCGGTGGTGGTGCTGTTCATGCCCGAATCGGTCTACGGCATCACCGCGGGCGACAAGCTGCTGCTGGCCGCGGTCGCCACTCTGGTCGGTGGATGCGTCCGGATCCCCTACGTGCGGGCCAACACCAGATTCGGCGGCCGGACCTGGACGGTGTTCTCCTCACTGATCCTGTTGGTCCCGACGGTCGGGACACTGCTGCTGCTGGTCAGCCCCGGCCGGCCGCTGTGGATGTACCTGGCCTGCGCGGCCCTGACCGGGCTCGGCGGCGGCAACTACGCTGCGGCGCTCGCCAACGTCGACGCCTACTACCCGCAGCGCCTCAAGGGTGTCGCGCTCGGGTTGTGCGGCGGCATCGGAAACCTGGGAGTGGCGGCCATCCAGCTGGTGGGTCTACTGATACTGGCCACCCTCGGTAACGCCCGCCCGGAGCTGGTCTGCTCGATCTACCTGGTTGCGATCGCCGTCACCGGTATCGGTGCCGCGCTGTGGATGGACAACCTCGACCACGGCATGGAGGAGGTGGGCAGCATCCGGTCGATCCTGTCCATGGGCGACAGCACCGTCGTGTCGGCGCTGTACTGCGCGGCGTTCGGTTCGTTCATCGGATTCGCCTTCGCGTTCGCCCAGGTACTGCACGTCACCTTCGAGAAGGCCGGTCACAGCCCCGCCGAGGCCGCCCTCTACGCCGCCCGAATCGCATTCGTGGGACCGCTGTTGGGCGCACTGGCCCGCATCTACGGCGGCCGTGTCGCCGACCGCCGCGGCGGGGGTCGGGTGACCTTCGCGGTCTTCGTCGGCATGATTGCGGCATCGGCCGTCCTGGTCGTCACCAGCACCGTCGACGACCACAACAGCCGCGCGACCACGTGGACGATCGCGCTTTACATCGCGGCGTTCATGATGCTTTTCATCCTGGCCGGCATGGGCAACGGATCGGTGCTGAAGATGATCCCGTCGATCTTCGAGGCCCGCAGCCGGTCACTGGACTGCAGCGAGGCGCAGCGCCGGCACTGGGCGCGTTCGCATTCCGGCGCACTGATCGGATTCGCGACCTCGGTCGGGGCACTCGGCGGAGTCGCCATCAACCTGGTGCTGCGCCAGGCCTACGCCAGCACCGGTACCGAGACCCCGGCGTTCTGGTTTTTCCTGGCTTCGTACTGCGCCGCAGCGGCTTTGACCTGGGCGATGTACATCCGGCGGCCACCGCGGATTCCGGCCGGGCCAAGCAACCGGATTGAGCGGGGCAACGAAACCGTTTCGGTGTGACCGGAACCACCGGGAGATGGAGCAACCGTCCGGCAACCGATCGGTAACACAGCTGAAATCGGCTCGGTCTAAATCTTGTACATGGGCACCGCCGTACACGCCGCCGGTCACGTCATCGTGATCGAGGACAACCGCGTTCTGGTCGACGGAATCGTCCGGCCGGTCTCGCCCGCCGGTCTGGCCACCCTGCGTGCCCTGGCCGACCGGCCGGGGACCGTCGTCACCCGCGACACGCTGTTGCGGGTCCTGCCCGGGCACGGCACCAGCACGCACGCCGTCGACACCGCCGTGCTCCGACTCCGAATGGCGCTGGGGGACGGCCATATCGTCGCCACGGTGGTCAAGCGCGGCTATCGCCTGGCGGTCGACGGTGAACGGGGTGCGGCATGATCCCCGTTCTGGTCGCGCACGGAACCCGTCGCACCGAGGGTGTGGTCATGATCGGCGAACTGGCCGAACGGGTCTCGACCTTGCTGACGCAACCTGTCCGGGTGGCGTTCGTGGACGTGCTGGGCCCCAGCCCGCTGGAAGTCCTTGCCTCCGAGGCGCACAGCGGTCGGCCGGCGGTGCTCGTTCCGGCGTTCCTGGCCCGCGGCTATCACGTCGGTGTCGACGTACCGACCCATGTGGCGGCAAGTGGCCACCCGGACGTCACGATCACGCCGTCGCTGGGGCCCGACCGCCGGGTCGCCGCGGTGGTCGCCGCCCGCCTCATCGAAGCCGGTTGGCGCAGCGGCGACTCGGTGATCCTGGCCGCGGCCGGCTCCTCGGATCCGATCGCCCGCACCGATCTGACCCGGGCCGCTGCGATGCTGTCGGGGTTACTCGGGGAACCCGTCGAGGTGGCCTTCGCCGCCACCGGCGGCCCCGGTGTGCCCGAAGCGGTCGCGGCGCTGCGCGATCGCGGGGCCTCCCGAGTGGTGATCGCGTCATACCTGTTGGCCGACGGCCTGTTCCAACGCCGGCTGCACGACGCCGGTGCCGACGTGGTGACCGCCCCGCTGGGCACCCATCCCGGTATCGCCCGCGTCGTCGCCGATCGCTTCCGCACCGCGCTGACCCGGATTCCCGTGTCCGTCAATGAATTCGGGGACCGACGCTAGCGGTGTGAGCAGAAGTTCACCGGCCGGTCACGTTGAGCAGCACGGCGGTAATGTGAGATTTCTACCGTTGCCCCATGCCACGTTCACACGAGATAACCCAGTGGGACCCCGAAGACACCGCCGCCTGGGAGGCCGGCAACGACAAGATCGCCCGCCGGAACCTGATCTGGTCGACCGTCGCCGAACACGTCGGCTTCTCGATCTGGTCGATCTGGTCGGTGATGGTGTTGTTCATGCCGGAATCGGTGTACGGCTTCACCTCCGGCGACAAGTTTCTGCTGGCGGCGACCGCGACGCTCGCCGGCGGCGTGCTGCGGCTACCGTATTCGCTGGCCACGGCGGCGTTCGGTGGCCGCAATTGGACGATCTTCTCCGCGCTGGTGTTGCTGATCCCGACCGTCGGGATGATGGCACTGCTGGCCCACCCCGGGCTGCCGCTCTGGCCGTACCTGGTGTGCGCGGCCCTGACCGGTCTGGGCGGCGGCAATTTCGCCGCGTCGATGACCAACGTGAACGCCTTCTACCCGCTCCGGCTCAAGGGCTGGGCACTGGCGGTCAACGCCGGCGGCGGCAATCTGGGCGTACCGCTGGTCCAGCTCGCCGGGCTCGCGGTGTTGGCGACCGCCGGTAACCGGCAGCCGTATTGGGTATGTGCCGGCTACCTGGTTTTCCTTGCGGTCGCCGCGATCGGGGCCGCCCTGTTCATGGACAACCTCGCCGGCCAGCGGGCCGACTTGACCGCGATGCGCTCGATCCTGCCCAAGCTGGACACCTGGATCGTCGCGCTGCTCTACATCGGAACGTTCGGGTCGTTCATCGGGTTCTCGTTCGCGTTCGGCCAGGTGTTGCAGATCAACTACCTCAGCAGCGGCCAGTCCGCCGCGCAGGCCTCGCTGCACGCGGCTCAGATCGCCTTCGTAGGACCGTTGTTGGGGTCGTTGGCCCGGATCGCCGGTGGACGTCTCGCCGACCGCGTCGACGGTGGGCGGGTGACTTTGGCGGCCTTCGGCGGATTGTTCCTGGCGTCGGGACTGCTGGTGGCCGTCAGCATGTTCGACGCGCGCCGTGCGGGTCCCACCGCCGGCCCCGTCATGGTCGGCTACATCGTCGGCTTCGTTGCGCTGTTCATCGTCTCGGGGATCGGCAACGGCTCGGTGTACAAGATGATTCCGGCCGTCTTCGAGGCTCAAAGCCACAACCTGGGATTGCACGAAAGCAGTCGGCGACAGTGGTCGCGGGCCATGGCGGGCGCGCTGATCGGATTCGCGGGGGCGATCGGCGCATTGGGCGGTGTGGGTATCAATCTCGCGCTGCGGCAGTCCTACAGCGCCAGCGGCTCGGCGACCACCGCGTTCTGGATCTTCCTGGTCGGCTACGTCTTCGCCGCGGGCCTGACGTGGTTGCGGTATGTGCGGCGCCCGCTGCTGGCCGGCCGGCCCGCCGGGGCTGCGCTGGCACCGGCGTAGCCGGTGTGGCCGGCCTGCCCCCGATGATCCTTGTCGGTCCGGGGCAGGCCGGACGCCCACCGGCGTTCGATGGCCGGGACTACCAGTGCCGCAGTGCCGTTGGACGGCGGTTCTGCGACGTCGAACAATGGCGGGGACCAGCTGTACTGACCACGGACGTTGCATCGGCTACCTGCTCGGTATCCATCCTTCAACGGTGCATCGGGTGCGGGCCCGCTACGGGTTCGCCAAGCTGCGCCGGCCCGACCACGCCACCGGACCGGTCGCGCGTCGGATGGAGTCAGCGCACTGCGGCGAGTTGGTCCACGTCGATGTCAAGAAGCTGGGCAGTATCCACACCGCCATCGACGCCCACTCGCGGCCGGCTTACTCCGAGCTTCTGGATGCGCGCCAACGCCTGGTTTCGGGAGTGTGGCATCGTGGCGCGAACGGTGTTGACCGACAACGGATCCTGCTATCGCTCACACGCCTACCGGCCGCAGACCAATGGCAAGGTGGAGCGATTCCACCGCGGCCACACCGCACTCGGCGTCCAACCACCCATCAGCCGACTCGCCGCCTGACAGGTCACGACACCTAGGCGACGGCCTGCCGATCGTGGCTCTGGCCGATCTGCACGTAGCCGTCCTCGGTGATCCGGGTCGGAAAGACCTGCACCGAGATGCTGGGGTCATCCAGGCAGCTGCCGTCGTCGAAGGCGAACGCCTGCTTCTTCAGCGGCGAGATGACCGAAAGACGCCCGCCGCGGTCACCGACGATGCCGCGCGAGAGCACCGCGGCCCGGAAGAACGGGTCGATGTTGCACACCGCGCGGACCGAACCGTCGTCGAGGCGGAACAACGCGGCCTGCTTGCCGTCGTCGAGCAGCACGCCCACCCCCAGGCCGGGGATCAGGCTGTCGTAGCGGCAGGCGGTGATCCAGGTGTCGATGTTGTGGATGGTCATGATTCCTCCTCAGGCGAACGCAGTACCGGGATGGGCAGCGGAACTTTTCGGCCGTCACGTTCGGTGAACGCGACGGTGGGGTCTTCGGCACCGGGGGCGTTGACGAACGACACGAAGCGCGACAGCTTCTCCGGGTCGTCGAGGACGCCCTTCCATTCGTCGGCGTAGTTGTCGACGTGGCGGGCCATCTCGGCTTCGAACTCCGCGGCCAGGCCCAGCGAGTCCTCGCAGACGACCTCCCGCAGGTGTTCGAGCCCGCCTTCGAGCGACTCGAGCCACGGTGCGGTGCGTTGCAGGCGGTCGGCGGTTCGGATGTAGAACATCAGGAACCGGTCGATGTACCGGAAGACGGTCTCGGTGTCGAGGTCGCCGGCCAGCAACTGGGCGTGCTTGGGCGACATGCCGCCGTTGCCCCCGACGTAGAGGTTCCAGCCGACCTCGGTGGCGATCACGCCGACGTCCTTGCCACGCGCCTCGGCGCATTCCCGGGCGCAGCCCGACACACCCATCTTGATCTTGTGCGGGGCACGCAGGCCCCGGTAGCGCAGCTCCAGGTCGATGGCCATCTTGACCGAGTCCTGCTGGCCGTACCGGCACCAGTCACTGCCCACGCAGCTCTTCACGGTCCGCAGCGACTTGCCGTAGGCCTGACCGGATTCCATCCCGGCGTCGACGAGTCGGCGCCAGATGTCGGGCAGCTGATCCACCCGGGCGCCGAACATGTCGATGCGCTGACCGCCGGTGATCTTGGTGTACAGGCCGTATTCCTGGGCGATCTGGCCGATCAGGATGAGGTGCTCGGGTTTGATCTCGCCGCCGGGCACCCGGGGCACCACCGAGTAGCTGCCGTTGCGCTGGATGTTGGCCAGGAAGTGGTCGTTGGTGTCCTGCAGGGCGGCCTGCTCACCCTCGAGGATGTGCTCGGATCCGGTGGAGGCCAGGATGGAGGCGACGGTGGGTTTGCAGATGTCGCAGCCGTGTCCCGTCCCGAAGCGGTCCAGCAGTTCGGAGAACGTCCGGATCCGCGTCGCCTGGATGATCTCGAAAAGCTCTGCGCGCGACTGGCTGAAGTGTTCGCAGAGCGCCTTGGACTGCTCCACGCCCTCGGCGACCAGCAGCTCCTTGAGCAGCGGGATGCAGGAACCGCACGAGGTGCCGGCCTTGGTGCAGCCCTTCAGGCTCTGCACGTCGTGGCAGCCGTCGGCGATCGCGTCGCAGAGCTGCGTCTTGGTGACGTTGTTGCAGGAGCAGATCTGCGCCGACCCGGGCAGTGCCGCGATCCCCAGCGACGTCTTGCCCTCACCGGTTCCGGCCGGCGCGATCAGATCCAGTGGGTCCCCGGGCAGTTCGGCACCGACCATCGGCCGCAGCACACCGTAGGACGAGGCGTCGCCGACCAGGATTCCGCCGAGCAGGGTCTTGGCGTCGTCGGAGAGCACCAGCTTGGCGTAGGTGCGCTTGACGGGGTCGTTGATCACCACCGACAGCGAGTTCTCGGTCGCCCCCATCGCGTCGCCGAAGCTGGCCACGTCGACACCGAGCAGTTTGAGCTTGGTGGACATGTCCGCTTCGCCGAATTGCGCGTCACCGTGCAGCACCCGGTCCGCGACCACCTCGGCGCTGGTGTAGCCGGGCCCGACCAGGCCGTAGCAGACACCTTCGATGGCGGCCACCTCGCCGATGGCGTACACGTCCGGTTCGCTGGTGCGGCAGGACAAGTCGGTCAGGACGCCGCCACGCTCGGCGATCGCCAGCCCCGCCTCGCGGGCGAGTTCGTCACGCGGGCGCACCCCGGCGGCGAAGATCACCAGTCCGGCCTCGATCGCGGTGCCGTCGGAGAGCCGCACCTGCAGGGTGGGCGAACCGAACTGGTGGGTGAGCTGCTCGATGGATTCGGTGCCGACACCGACGTGCACCGAGATCCCCAGCTCGGCGATCATCCGGCTGAGCAGTACACCGCCGGCGTCGTCGAGTTGCTGGGGCATCAGGCGCGGCGCCATCTCGACGATGTGCGGCTCGATCCCGGACGCGCGCAGCGCGTTCGCCGCTTCCAAGCCCAGCAGGCCGCCACCGATCACCACGCCGGCCCGGGTGTGGCCGGCTTCGAGCATGCACTCGATGTCGGTACGGATCCCGTCGAGGTCGTCGAGCGTCCGGTAGACGTGGCAGCCGGGCAGATCGTGGCCGGGCACCGGCGGAACGAAGGCGCGCGAACCGGTCGCCAACACCAGGGTGTCGTAGCCGAAGCGTTGACCGTCGGCGGCGACCACCGACTTGCCGGCCAGGTCCACCTCGGCGACCCGGGTGCTCAGCAGCAGCCGCACGTGGTCGTCGCCGGCGTAGTCGTTACCGGGCAGCGCCAGGCGGGATCGATCCCATCCGTCGGTGTAGGCGGTCAGGCCGACCCGGTCGTAGGCGGGGTCGGATTCCTCGGCCAGCACGGTGACCCGCCAGTCGCCGCCGCCGGCCCTGCCGCGCAGCGTCTCCACGAAGCGATGGCCGACCATGCCATGCCCGACGACGACGAGATCCCGGACAGCGCGGGGGGTTTCGATCGTGGTCATGCCGTCGACGGTAGAAACTCCATGTTGCGCGAATATCGCCACACGTTACATCCGTGTGACGGTGTACTCACCGGGGCGTGAGCCTGTTCACCGACCCGCAATGGTGTGCATTTGTTCACTCTGGGCAAAACCGGAACTTTAGCGGGGTCGACTCAAGTTCTACCCACTGACGGACCGGTCACCCGCCGGCACGCAGCAATCGATCAAGGAGACAGCCATGAGCACCCTGACCCTGTGGCAGCACCCGTTCCGCCCCTTCGACACCGACCGCTGGGTACGCGACGTCTTCGGCCCGGCCACGGCCGACGACTGGAAGCCGGGCCCGGCGAGCGGGTTCCGGCCGGCCGCCGAGATCACCAAGGACGGCGACGACGCGGTCGTGCGCCTGGAACTGCCCGGCATCGACGTCGACAAGGACGTGACGGTCGAACTCGACGGCGGCCGCCTCGTGGTGCACGGCGAACGCCACGACGCGCATGCCGAGACCGAAGCCGGCGCCAACCGCACACTGCGCGAGGTGCGTTACGGCGCGTTCCGCCGCTCGTTCGCGATCCCGGCCCACGTCACCGGTGACGCGGTGTCGGCGTCCTACGACGCCGGCGTGCTGACGGTACGCGTGGCCGGGGTCTACGCCGGTTCGCAGCCGCAACGGATCGCGATCACCAAATAGCCAGGCCGGGCACCCGCCCCCTCGGGACCGGCCTCCCCCAAAGCCCCCGCACGCCTAGCGTGCGGGGGCTTTTCGGCACCGGCGCAACCACCCTCAGAACGTGATCTGTCTCACGTTCGGTTCCCGATGTGACTAGCATCGGGGTTACGTACTGTGAGCCGTACCACCCGAGGAGGCCTGGTGTCGAGCACAACCGAACTCGCCGAACTGCACGCCCTGATTGGTGACCTGCGGAGTTGCGTGCTGGCGCTGAAAACCCGGTTAGGCGACATTCCCGGAATGCGCCGCATCGAGATGGATGCGGAGCGCATCCTCACCGACGTCCAGCTCTTGGAATCCGATGCCGGAGAACTGGATCTGGAGCGCTGGGCCGCCGAGCGGGCGCAGGAGAAGATCACCATCCCCGATACCGACTACGACCGGGAATTCTGGCGTGACGTCGACGACGAGGGCGTCGGCGGCCAGGGCAGGTACTAGAACCCACACGGGTGCTGCTTGCGGTCAAGGGGCGCCCTCCGACGAACTCCAGCCGAAGGGAACCCCACCAGATGAGCGCACCCGCTGTGAACCGTCCTGGACCAGGCGTCTTCTCAGCGACCCGGGCCCGGATCGCGAACCGCACCCTGCGCACCGACCGCTGGTGGCTCTCGCCGCTGCGGGTGAACCTCGGACTGGACGCGTTCATCATCTACGCGACCATCCGGTCGTTCTGGGGCAGCGGCTACTGGGTGGACAAATACCACTACCTGACGCCGTTCTACTCCCCGTGCATCAGCGCGTCGTGCGTTCCCGGTTCCAGCCACCTGGGTGTCTGGCTGCCGGAGTTCCCGCGGTGGATTCCGTTGGGCGCCCTGGTACTACCGTTCCTGCTCTGTTTCCGGCTGACCTGTTACTACTACCGCAAGGCCTACTACCGGGCCTTCTGGCAGTCGCCGACGGCGTGCGCGGTCCCCGAACCCCGCGCGCACTACACCGGCGAGACCCGGTTCCCGCTGATCATGCAGAACAGTCACCGGTATTTCTTCTACGCGGCGTTCGCCCTGGCGATGCTGAACACCTACGACGCGTTCGCCGCACTGCACTCCGATGACGGGCCCGGCGGGTTCGGATTCGGGCTGGGCAACATCGTGCTCTTCGCGAACGTGGCGATGCTGTGGGCCTACACCGGCGGCTGCCATTCCTGCCGGCACGTCTTCGGTGGCCGGATCAACCACTTCTCCAAACACCCGGTCCGGTACTGGTTCTGGACCAAGATCAGTTGGTTCAACGGCCGGCATCAACAGTTCGCCTGGATCACGCTGGGCACGCTGGCCTTCACCGACTTCTACATCTGGATGGTTTCCAGCGGCGTCATCACCGATCTCCGGTTCGTCGGCTGAGTGCCGCGATCACACGAAGGGTAAGCGAGAATTCATGGTTGAAGTCGAACGGCACTCCTACGACGTCGTCGTGATCGGTGCCGGGGGTGCTGGCCTGCGCGCGGTGATCGAAGCCCGCGAGCAGGGCCTCAGCGTCGCCGTGGTGTGCAAGTCGCTGTTCGGCAAGGCGCACACCGTCATGGCCGAGGGTGGTTGCGCGGCGTCGATGGGCAACGTCAACGCCAAAGACAACTGGCAGGTGCACTTCCGCGACACCATGCGCGGCGGGAAGTTCCTGAACAACTGGCGGATGGCCGAGCTGCACGCCCGGGAGGCACCGGAGCGGGTCTGGGAACTGGAGACCTACGGCGCACTGTTCGACCGCACCCCGGACGGAAAGATCAACCAGCGCAACTTCGGTGGGCACACCTACCCGCGCCTGGCGCACGTCGGGGACCGGACCGGCCTGGAATTGATCCGCACCATGCAGCAGAAAGTGGTATCGCTGCAGCAGGACGATTACGCGGAATTCGGCGACTACGAAGCCCGGATCAAGATCTTCCACGAGTGCACCATCACCGAGTTGCTCAAAGACGAGGCCACCGGCGCGATTTCGGGTGCCTTCGGCTACTGGCGCGAGAGCGGCAACTTCGTGGTGTTCGAGGCGCCCGCGGTGGTGCTGGCCACCGGCGGTATCGGCAAGTCGTTCAAGGTGACGTCGAACTCCTGGGAGTACACCGGCGACGGGCACGCCCTGGCACTGCGGGCCGGGGCGACGCTGATCAACATGGAGTTCGTCCAGTTCCACCCGACCGGGATGGTCTGGCCGCCCAGCGTGAAGGGAATCCTGGTCACCGAGGGCGTGCGCGGTGACGGCGGGGTACTGAAGAACTCCGACGGAACCCGGTTCATGTTCGACTACATCCCACCGGTGTTCAAGGGCCAGTACGCCGAGACCGAGCAAGAAGCCGACCAGTGGCTCAAGGACAACGACTCGGCGCGGCGCACCCCGGACCTGCTGCCCCGCGATGAGGTGGCCCGCGCCATCAACTCCGAGGTCAAGGCGGGGCGCGGCTCGCCGCACGGCGGGGTGTTCCTCGACATCGCCTCCCGGCTGACCCCGGAGGAGATCAAGCGGCGGCTGCCGTCGATGTACCACCAGTTCATGCAGCTCGCCGAGGTCGACATCACCAAGGACGCCATGGAAGTCGGCCCCACCTGCCACTACGTGATGGGCGGCATCGAGGTCGACCCGGACACCGGGTCGTCGCGGGTGCCGGGACTGTTCGCCGCCGGCGAATGCTCCGGAGGAATGCACGGCTCCAACCGGTTGGGCGGCAACTCGCTGTCGGATCTGCTGGTCTTCGGCCGGCGCGCCGGCTTGGGCGCGGCGCAATACGTGCAGCGGCTGCAGAATCGGCCCGCGGTAACCCCGGGGGCGCTGGAGGCCGCGGCACGGTTGGCGCTCAAACCGTTCGACGCTCCGGCCGGTGGCGGCACCCCGGAGAACCCCTACACCCTGCACTCGGAGTTGCAGCAGTCGATGAACGACCTGGTCGGCATCATCCGCAACGCCGGCGAACTGGAGCAGGCCCTGGTCCGGCTCGAGGGATTCAAGGCCCGTTTCGCCGCCGTCGCCGTCGAGGGCGGCCGGCACTACAACCCGGGCTGGCATCTGGCCGTCGACCTGCGCAACATGCTGCTGGTCAGCGAGTGTGTGGCCAAGGCCGCGCTGCAGCGCACCGAGAGCCGCGGCGGGCACACCCGCGACGACCACCCGGGGATGGACGCCAACTGGCGCAAGACGCTGCTGGTCTGCCGGGTCGCCGATGACAGCGTGGTTCCCGACATCTCGATCACCCCCGAGACCCAGACCGGGATGCGTGAGGATCTGCTGGAGCTGTTCGAGATCTCAGAACTGGAGAAGTACTACACCGACGAAGAGCTGGCCCAACACCCGGGACGGAGAGCGTAATGAGCTACCAGGCACAGCTGCGGGTGTGGCGCGGCGACGTCGACGGCGGTGACCTGCAGGATTTCGAGATCGAGGTCAACGAGGGCGAGGTGGTGCTCGACGTCATCCACCGCCTGCAGGCGACCCAGACCCCGGACCTGGCGGTGCGCTGGAACTGCAAGGCCGGCAAGTGCGGATCGTGCTCGGCGGAGATCAACGGCTTCCCACGGCTGATGTGCATGACCCGGATGTCGATGTTCGACCCGGATGAGACCATCACCGTCACCCCGGTGCGGACGTTCCCGGTGGTGCGCGACCTGGTCACCGATGTCTCGTTCAACTACGAGAAGGCCCGCGAGATGCCGGCGTTCAAGCCGCCGGCGGATCTCAAACCGGGTGAGTACCGGATGCAACAGGTGGACGTGGAGCGATCCCAGGAGTTCCGCAAGTGCATCGAATGCTTCCTGTGCCAGAACGTGTGTCACGTGATCCGCGATCACGAGGAGAACAAGCCGCGCTTCTCCGGGCCGCGGATGTTCATCCGGCTCGCGGAGTTGGACATGCACCCGCTCGATACCGCCGACCGGCGGGATTTCGCCCAGGACGAGGCCGGGCTCGGGCTGTGCAACATCACCAAGTGCTGCACGGAAGTCTGTCCCGAGCACATCACGATCACCGACAACGCCATCATTCCGATGAAGGAGCGGGTGGCCGGGAACCGCTACGACCCGGTCGTCTGGCTCGGCCGAAAGATCTTCCGCCGCAAGTCCGACTGACGTCCGGTTAGTCGGGAATCGGCGCCAGCCCGCCCTCGCGCTGTAGGGCGGCGATGAGTTGGTCGGCGATACCCGGGGCCGCGGCGACGATCACGTCGCCGCCGTCGATCGCCGGTCCGGGCAGCACCACGCGGGCACCCGCCTCCGCGGCGATCAGCGATCCGGCGGCGTAGTCCCACGGTTTGGTCCCGTGCTCGTAGTAGGCGTCCAGCCGACCGGCGGCGACCATGCACAGGTCCAGGGCGGCCGAACCGATCCGGCGGACGTCGCGCACCTTCGGCAACAGCCGGGCCAGCAGCGCGGCCTGCACCTCGCGACGCCGCGTCGAATACCCGAATCCGGTGCCCAGCAACGCCAGCGACAGGTCGCCCACATCGGTGCAGCGCAACTCCGCGGTGCCGTGCGCGTCGCTGACCTGTGCGCCCGCCCCCGCCGCGGCGGAGTAGATCCGGCCTCCGGCGACATCGGCGACGGCCCCGGCGACCGAGACCCCGCCGATCTGTGCGGCCACCGACACCGCGTACGCCGGGACGCCGTACATGAAGTTGACGGTGCCGTCGATCGGGTCGACCACCCAGGTGACGGCGCCGGGGTCGCGGCCGGAGACGTCACCGGTGCTGCCACCTTCTTCACCGAGCACCGCGTCGCCGGGCCGCAGCCGCGCCAGCCGCTCCCGGATGAAGGCTTCGGTCTCGGTGTCGACCACGGTCACCGGGTCGGTAGGGGTGCTCTTGGTCTGGACCAGGCCGGACCCCGGCTCGGCGGTGTCCGTGTCGAAGACCTCGGCGCGGCGGCGCACGACCAATGCGGCGGCCTCGGTCACCAGGATCTCGGCGACGGACCGCAGCAGGGGAAGATCGCTACCGCGGGACACCGGCCGACCGCTCCTAGCCGCCGAGACGGCGGAAACCGCTGCGGTGAAAGACGATCGGGGTGACCTCGGGGTCCACCGTCAACTCGCAGACCCGCAACACCACGATGGTGTGGTCGCCGGCCGGCACCAGTTGTTCGATGGAGCTGCCCAGCCACACGCCGGTGCCCTTGATGAACACCGCGCCGTCGTTGGTCACCGTCTCCAGTCCGGCGAACCGGTCACCGGTCTTGGCGGCCAGAGTGCGCGCGGCCATGTCGTGCGCCTCGCCGAGCACACTGATGCCCAATCGGGGCGAGTCCTGCAGTTTCGGCCACGTCGTCGAACTGTTCTGCACACAGAAGGACACCAGCGGCGGGTCCAGCGACACCGGCACGAAGGTGCTGGCCGCCAGGCCGACCCGGACACCGTCGATCTCGGCGGCCACCGCCACCACCCCGGTCGGGAAATGACCGAAGGCCTCGCGTAGCGCCGACGGGGTCAGCGGAGTCAGATTGTTCGCGGAACTCACGTGGGGATTCACCGGGGACCCATTCGCCTCGTCTGGTCTGATCTGGTCGCCCAAAACCCTACTCGACGGCTGATGACCTCGGCGGATCGGCCGTTGGGGAACGCCGCCCCGGCGCTGAGACCAACCAGTTGGTTAGTCGCCCGAAGGACATAGCTCACACCAGCTTGCACTATGGCTGCCGGAGAGTATATTTCAGGTCACGTTACTGGTGGGTAACTTAAACCCCGAGTACCCAACCATCAGGTGGCATTCCATGAGGAGGAAGTAGTGAGCCACTACAAGAGCAATGTCCGTGACCAGGTATTCAACCTCTTCGAGGTCCTGGGCCTGAACGAGGTCTTCGGCCAGGGCGACTACGCCGACCTGGACCTCGACACCGCTCAGGAGATGCTTAACGAGATGGTCCGGCTGGCCGAAGGCCCGATCGCCGAGTCCTTCGTCGACGGCGACCGCAACCCGCCGGTCTTCGACCCCACCACCCACACCGTGACGCTGCCGGAGTCCTTCAAGAAGTCGGTGCGCGCCAACCTCGAGGGCGGCTGGGACAAGGTCGGTGTCATCGAGGAACTCGGCGGCATCCCGATGCCCAAGGTGCTGATGTGGGCGCTGCAGGAGCACATCCTGGGCGCCAACCCGGCGGTGTGGATGTACGGCGGCGGCGCCGGCTTCGCCAACATCTTCTACAACATCGCCACCGAAGAGCAGAAGAAGTGGGCCATCATGGCCGCCGAGCGCGGCTGGGGTTCGACCATGGTGCTGACCGAGCCGGACGCCGGTTCGGACGTGGGCGCCGGCCGGACCAAGGCCGTGCAGCAGGAAGACGGCTCGTGGCACATCGACGGCGTCAAGCGGTTCATCACCTCGGCGGACTCCGACGACCTGTTCGAGAACATCTTCCACCTGGTGCTGGCCCGCCCCGAGGGCGCCAAGCCGGGCACCAAGGGCCTGTCGCTGTTCTTCGTGCCGAAGTTCCTGTTCGACTTCGAGACCGGTGAGCTCGGTGAGCGCAACGGCGCGTTCGTCACCAACGTCGAGCACAAGATGGGCCTGAAGGTCTCGGCCACCTGTGAGTTGACCTTCGGTCAGCACGGCGTACCGGCCAAGGGCTGGCTGGTCGGCGAGGTCCACAACGGCATCGCGCAGATGTTCGAGGTCATCGAGCAGGCCCGAATGATGGTGGGCACCAAGGCCATCGCCACGCTGTCCACCGGCTACCTCAACGCGCTGGAGTACGCCAAGCAGCGTGTCCAGGGCGCCGACCTCACCCAGATGACCGACAAGTCCGCCCCGCGGGTGACCATCACCCACCACCCGGACGTCCGCCGGTCGCTGATGACCCAGAAGGCCTACGCCGAGGGTCTGCGTGCGCTGTACATGTACACCGCGACCTTCCAGGACGCCGCGGTGGCGCAGCAGCTGCACGGTGTGGACGCCGACCTGGCAGTCCGGATCAACGACCTGATGCTGCCGATCGTCAAGGGCTGCGGCTCCGAGCAGGCCTACGCCAAGCTCACCGAGAGCCTGCAGACCCTGGGCGGCTCCGGCTTCCTGCAGGACTACCCGATCGAGCAGTACATCCGCGACGCCAAGATCGACTCGCTCTACGAGGGCACCACGGCGATTCAGGCGCAGGACTTCTTCTTCCGCAAGATCGTTCGCGACAAGGGCGCCGCGCTGGGCCACGTCGCCGGCGAGATCGAGACGTTCATCAAGAACGAGACCGGCAACGGCCGCCTGAAAGCCGAGCGGGAGCTGCTGGCCACCGCGCTGGCCGACGTGCAGGGCATGGCGGCGACCATGACCGGCTACCTGATGGCCGCGCAGGAGGACATCTCCAGCATCTACAAGGTGGGCCTGGGTTCGGTGCGCTTCCTGATGAGCGTCGGCGACCTGATGATCGGCTGGCTGCTGGCCCGCCAGGCCGCGGTGGCGATCGAGAAGCTGGACGCCGGGGCCGAAGGCGCCGACCGGTCCTTCTACGAGGGCAAGATCGCGGTGGCGTCGTTCTTCACCAAGAACTTCCTGCCGTTGCTGACCAGCACGCGCTCGGTGATCGAGACCATCGACAACGAGATCATGGAGCTCGACGAAGCGGCGTTCTAAACGCCGAGCACAGACTGCGCAGGCCTCCGGGGCGATCCCCTGGGGGCCTGCTGCATTTTGTGGGGATCGCACTCCCCGGCGCCCGTCACCTCCGCGGGGAAGAATGTGGCCTGATTAGTGGGATGTATGGCGTAGACGCCATCGGGGGCGGCGGCCGACACTGAATGACATGGCACGCACGGTCGTCATCCTCGGTTATCCCGGCATCCAGGCGCTGGATGTGTTCGGGCCGGCCGAGGTGTTCGCCACGGCGAGCCTCACACTGCTCGGCCAGGGTCGCGGTGACGACGGCTACGACGTCGCGGTGGTCAGCGCCGACGGTGCTCCGATAGCCACCAGCAGTGGAGTCGCGATCGCACCGCATCCGCTGCCCGAACCCGGTGACCCCATCGACACCCTGGTGCTGCCCGGCGGTATCGGCGTCGACGCGACGCGGACCGATCCGATGATCCTCGACTGGGTCCGTGCGACGTCCGGCCACGCCCGGCGGGTGGTCAGTGTGTGCACCGGCGCGTTCCTGGCCGCCCAGGCCGGCCTGCTCGACGGGTGCCGGGCCACCACGCACTGGGCGTTCGCCGGCGCGCTGGCGCGGGAGTTCCCCTCGGTCACCGTCGATCCCGAGCCGATCTTCGTGCGCAGTTCACCGGCGGTATGGACGGCGGCCGGAGTAACGGCCGGTATCGATCTGGCGCTGGCGCTGATCGAGGAGGACCACGGCACCGAGGTGGCGCAGACCGCGGCACGCTGGCTGGTGCTGTATCTGCGCCGGCCCGGCGGGCAGTCCCAGTTCGCCGCCCCGGCCTGGCTGCCGCGATCCCGCCGGGCACCGATCCGCGACGTACAGGAGTCGATCGAATCGCAACCCGGTGGCCCGCACCGGATCCCCGACCTGGCGGCCCGGGCCGCCATGAGCCCGCGGCACTTCACCCGGGTCTTCACCGACGAGGTGGGTATGGCGCCGGGCGCCTATGTGGAGCGGATCCGGACCGAGGCCGCCCGCCGCCAACTCGAGGAGACCGACGACACCATCGGTGCGATCGCCGGCCGCTGCGGCTTCGGGACCGCGGAAACCTTGCGGCGCACCTTTGTTCGCCGACTCGGTGTCTCACCCGACCACTATCGCAAGACCTTCGCCTGAGAGGACGACCCATGCAGATCGCGATCGTGCTGTACCCGGGCTACACCGCACTGGACTTCATCGGCCCCTACGAGGTGTTGCGCCGACTCCCCGCTGCACAGGTACGGTTCCTGTGGCACCAGCCGGGGCCCGTCGCCGATGATTCCGGCGCCCTGGTGGTCGGGGCGACCCACTCGTTCGCCGAAACCCCTGCGCCGGAGCTGATTCTGGTTCCGGGCGGCGTGACGACCCTGGAGCACACCCGCGACCGGGAGCTCCTGGACTGGCTCCGCCGGGCCCATCGGGGCGCCACCTGGACGACGTCGGTGTGTTCGGGCTCGGCCCTGCTGGGCGCGGCGGGGCTACTGGACGGCAAACGCGCCACCTCGCACTGGATGGCGCTGCCGGCGTTGCGCACCTTCGGCGCGACCCCGGTCGACGACGAACGCATCGTGCACGACGGCGACGTCGTCACCTGCGCGGGCGTATCGGCCGGGATCGACCTCGGGCTGTGGCTGGCCGGCCGGATCGGCGGCGAGGACCGCGCCAAAGCCATTCAACTGTCGATCGAATACGACCCGCAGCCGCCGTTCGACTCCGGGCACATGTCCAAGGCGTCGGCGAAGACCAAGGCGGCGGCCACCGCGCTGCTGGCCCGCGACGTGGTCAAGCCCGCGCAGTTGAGCGCGGTCGCCGTGCTGCTGTGGGAGCGTGCGATCGACGCCGCCCGCAAACGCACGACCCGCCGTTGAATCCCCTCAGTTCAACGGCGGGTCCGGGCAGGGCAGTCGTGATGACTACCCGATCGTGTTGTGCGGGAAACGTCAGCCCTCCAGGATGGCGGTCACACCCTGGCCGCCGGCGGCGCAGATCGAGATCAGCGCCCGCACCGGCTTGTTGCGCGCGGCCCCCTTCTTGACGGCCTTGGCCTCGGCGATCTGCTTGGCCGCCTGCGCCACGATCCGGCCGCCGGTCGCGGCGAACGGGTGTCCGGCCGCCAGCGAGGAGCCGTTGACGTTGAGCTTGGACCGGTCGATGGCACCCAATGCCGCGTCCAGGCCGAGCTTGTCCTTGCAGTACTCCTCGGATTCCCAGGCCGCCAGGTGGCACAGCACCGTCGAGGCGAACGCCTCGTGGATCTCGTAGAAGTCGAAGTCCTGCAGGGTCAATCCGTTGCGGGCCAAAAGGCGCGGCACCGCGTAGGTGGGCGCCATCAGCAGTCCGTCGGCGCCGTTGACGTAGTCCACCGCGGCGGTCTCGGCGTCGACGAAGTAGGCCAGCGGGGTCAGCTTGTGCGCGGCGGCCCACTCCTCGCTGGCGAACAGCGCCACCGACGCACCGTCGGTCAGCGGGGTGCAGTTGCCCGCGGTCATGGTGGCGTCACCGGACTTGGTGCCGAACACCGGCTTGAGCGTGGCCAGCTTCTCCACGGTGGACTGCGGCCGCAGGTTGTCGTCGCGGTAGAGCCCCTGGAACGGTGTCACCAGGTCGTCGAAGAATCCGCGATCGTAGGCGGCGGCCATGTTGCGGTGGCTGGCCGCGGCCAACTCGTCCTGGTCGACGCGCTTGATCCCCATCTGCTTGGTGGTGATGGCCTGGTGCTCGCCCATGGACAGGCCGGTGCGGGTCTCCTTGTTGGCCGGGATCTCCACCCCCAGCACGGCGGGCAGCTTGCCGACCAGCTTCAGCCGCGCCACGTTGGACTTGGCCCGGCGCAGCGCGAGCAGCGTGCGGCGCAGTTCGTTGCCGATCGCCAGGGGGGCGTCCGAGGTGGTGTCCACTCCGCCGGCGGCGGCGACCTCGTAGCGCCCGGCGGCGATGCCGTCGGCGGCGCAGATGGCGGCCTGCAGGCCGGTGCCGCAGGCCTGTTGCAGGTCGAACGCCTGGGTCTCGGGCGAAAGTGCCGAACCCAACACGGACTCGCGGATGAGGTTGAAGTCACGGCTGTGCTTGAGCACCGCCCCGCCGATCACCGCGTCCAACTTCTCACCGGCCAGGCCGAACCGGTCGACCAAGCCTGCGAGCGCGGCGGTGAACATGTCCTGGTTGGAGGCGTTTGCGTAGGCGCCGTCGGAGCGCGCGAACGGGATGCGATTGCCCCCGAGGACGGCGACGCGGCGGCGGGCCCCGGCGGTCGAGGCGGCGGGTTGGGCAGCAGATGAAGATGCCACGATCTCTCCGTTTGGTGGTGGGGTCCCCGCACATTGCCGGGGACGGTCGGGCTGATACTACCCAGTATTCTTACTCTGGAGTAAGTTCGTTGTCGACACCGTAGCCAGCACCAGGCACATCCCACATGGAAGGCAGCTAAGTGGCCCCCAAACTTCCCTCGGACCTGTTGTCCCAGATTCTCAACTCCACGCCGGGCTCGTTCGTGTCCAAACAGCTCGGTGTGCCGCAGGCCCAAACCCTGCGCCGCTACCGGGTCGGCGAGCCCGCCCTGGCCGGTCCGCTGCTGATCGGCGGCGAGGGCCGGGTCGCCGAGCCGCTGCGCGCGGCGCTGGCCGACGACTACCAGCTGGTCGGCGACAACCTGGGCGGCCGGTGGGCCGACTCCTTCGGCGGGCTGGTCTTCGACGCCACCGGCATCACCTCGCCGGCGGGGCTGACCGCGCTGCACGAGTTCTTCACCCCGCTGCTGCGCAACGTCGGCGCCTGCGGGCGGCTCGTGGTCATCGGCACCACCCCGGACCAGACCGGCAGCGCCGACGAGCGGATCGCCCAGCGCGCCCTGGAGGGCTTCACCCGCTCGCTGGGCAAGGAGCTGCAGCGCGGCGCCACCGTGCAACTGGTGTACCTGTCGCCCGCCGCCAAGCCCGGCGCCACCGGCCTCGAGTCGACGCTGCGGTTCATCCTGTCGGCCCGCTCGGCCTACGTCGACGGCCAGGTGTTCTACGTCGGCGCCGACGACGCGACCGCTCCGGCGGACTGGGACCGCCCGCTGGAGGGCAAGGTCGCGATCATCACCGGCGCAGCGCGCGGTATCGGCGCGACCATCGCCGAGGTGTTCGCCCGGGACGGCGCCAAGGTGGTGGCCATCGACGTGCCCGGCGCCGCCGAGGCCCTGGAGGCGACGGCGTCGCGGGTGGGCGGTACCGCACTGGCCCTGGACGTCACCGCCGATGACGCGGTGGACCAGATCACCGCACACCTGGCCGAACACCACGGCGGTAAAGCCGACGTGCTGGTCAACAACGCCGGTATCACCCGCGACAAGTTGCTGGCGAACATGGACGACGCCCGGTGGAACGCGGTGCTGGCGGTCAACCTGCTTGCGCCGCAACGACTGACCGAAGGCCTGGTGGCCAACGGCAGCATCGGCGCGGGCGGCCGGGTGATCGGCCTGTCGTCGATGGCCGGGATCGCGGGCAACCGCGGCCAGACCAACTACGCGGCCACCAAGGCCGGCATGATCGGCCTGACCGAGGCACTGGCGCCCGAGCTGGCCGAAAAGGGCATCACGATCAACGCCGTCGCGCCCGGGTTCATCGAAACCGAGATGACCGCGGCGATCCCGCTGGCCACCCGGGAGGTAGGCCGCCGGCTGAACTCGCTGTTCCAGGGCGGCCAGCCCGTGGACGTGGCCGAGCTGATCGGCTACTTCGCCAGCCCGGCGTCGAATGCGGTGACCGGCAACACCATCCGGGTCTGCGGCCAGGCCATGCTGGGAGCGTGACACCGATGTCTCAACCCAGTAGTGCGCGAAACATGCTGCGGGCGGTGGCCGGGGCGCTGCCGTTCGTTCCCCGTGCCGGCACGCTGCCGACCCGGACCCTGCGGGTCGACGGACTGCGCATCGACCCCGCGCACGTCGCCGCCTACGCCGACGTCACGGGCTTGCGGTTCGGCGAGCAGGTTCCGCTGACGTATCCGTTCGCGCTGACGTTCCCGACCGTGATGGAACTGGCGACCGGGTTCGACTTCCCGTTCGCGGCGATGGGTTCGGTGCACACCGAGAACCGGATCACCCGACTGCGCCCCATCACCGTCACCGACACCGTCGGCGTCACGGTGCGGGCGGAGAACCTCCGGGAGCACCGCAAGGGTCTGCTGGTCGACATCGTCACCGATGTCAACGTCGGCAACGACCCGGCCTGGCACCAGGTCACCACGTTCCTGCACCAGCAGCGCACCAGCCTCTCCGACGAGCCGAAGCCGCCGCCGGCCAAGCAGCCCAGGCTGGGGCCGCCGGCCGCGGTGCTGCGGGTCACGCCCGGGCAGATCCGGCGCTACGCGTCGGCCGGCGGGGACCACAACCCGATTCACACCAGTTCGATCGGCGCCAAGCTGTTCGGGTTCCCGAAGGCCATTGCGCACGGCATGTTCTCCGCGGCGACGGTGCTGGCGAATATCGAGGGCATGCTTCCGGACGCGGTGGAGTACACGGTGCGGTTCGGCAAGCCGATGCTGCTGCCCGCCGGCCCGGGCCTGTACGTGGACAAGGTCGACGGCGGCTGGGATCTGGCGCTGCGCAACGTCGCCAAGGGATACCCGTATCTGACCGGCACGGTGCGGGCGCTGTAGCCCGCACCGTGGTCACCGGCGCGGCGAAGCGGGGAGGCTACTGCACCGCCGAGACGGCGCCCGGGGCCTGCGCGAGTTCCTGGCGCGTCGGCATGCCCGACTCGGGGCGGACGGTGGCCACGAACACGGTCTCGCCGTTGACCACGAAACATTCGCTGGCGGGTTTACCCGTCGGCGCCTTGGCGCTGTCGCAGTGGGCGCCGTCGAGGACCTCGGTGTACTGCTTGGACATCACGTCGCCGAATCGGTGTTGCGCGATCTCGGGCGAGGCGTAGCGCAGGACCTGCAGGTTGTAGCCCGGCACTTCGGTGTCCTGCTTGGGGCAGCCGTCGTTGGCGGCATCGCGCTGCTTGGCGTCCAGCTTGAAGTACGGGACGGTCAGCAGCACGGCCAGCGACTTGGGGTCTTCCACCGGATTGGGTTGCGGCGCCTCGCCGGCCTTGACGGTGTCGGTCGACTGCTGCGGCCCCTCCTGGACGACCAGCTGACACAACGTGTACTCACCCATGGCCTTGGGCAGCCGCACGCCCTGCATCTCCACGGTCTCCGATTTCCCGGATCCGCCGCAGCCGCTCAACAGCGCCGCCGCGACCGGTAGCACAAGCGTCGCCGTGACCATCGCCTTACGGGACTGCCTGTGCATTTACCCTCCCATGGGTTCGGGCCGGAGCCGTTGGTCGTCGCCGTGACCGTTGTGCGCCCGGGCAAGCGTGACATGCGGCCCCGACGGCCGGTATCCGTCGAACGTACTACCCCGCGACGGGATTATCGGCACCTTCGCGCCCGCCGGGCGCGCCCTTGAGACCCCGCCAGAACAGGTCGATCATCAACTCCCCGGCTTCGTCGACGTCGGCGTCGCCGGTGCTGACCCGGCTGGCGATCGCCTCGCCGGCGCCCACCAGCGCGACCGCCATCATCTCGAAGTCGACACCCGGCTCGGGGTTGCGCGTTCCCGCACTCAACAGCCGGCCGACCAGTTCGATGATCCGCTCGCGGCCCTCACGGACGGTGTGTGCGAAGGCCTGGGAGCTGGTGGCCTGGGTGTACATCACGATCCACGACGCCCGGTTGGCGTCGATGTAGCGCAGGAAGGCCCGGATGGTGTTGCGCAGCAGATCCTTCGGCGGTTGTTGCAGGTCGACGCCGGTCCGTACCGATTCGACGAACCGGCGCATCTCGCGGTCCAGGCACGCCCCGAACAGTTCTTCCTTGGAGCCGTAGTACAGGTACAGCATCGGCTTGGAGATCTGCGCGGCCGCGGCGATCGAATCCATCGACGTCTCGTGATAGCCGTTCATCGAGAACATCTGAACCGCGGCGTCGAGCATCTGCTGTTCCCGCACGGCCCGCGGTAACCGCTTGCTGCCAGTTGCCATTGCCTCGAGGTCCTTCCGCGCGTCCCCGGGCGTGATCCTACCGAAGAGTAACTTGGGCGCTCCCCCGCGCCACCGACATCACCGTGGGCAGTGCATACCGGGTTTCTTGACCGCGGCCACCCGCGCCAGCGAGGCCTCCACCGCCTCGGTCTTCAGGTCGCCGGACTTCACCGCCTCCTCCAACCGGTCGAGCACCTCGGGCACCTCGTCGGTGGTGACCCACAGCGCGATGTCGACGCCGGCCTTCAGGCTGCGCAGCACCGCCTCGGCGACGGTGTAGTGCTCGGTGATCGCCGCCATCGACGACAGGTCGTCGCTGAACACGACGCCGTCGAACGTCGGCCCGCGGTAGTCGATGCCGGTGCGCAGCAGGTTGACCGCGGCCGGGCTCAGGCTGGTCGGATCGTCGGTGAGTCCGGGCACTTTCAGGTGGCCCATCATGACCGCCACCGGTGCCTGGGTGACCAGGGTGCGGTAGGGCACCAGGTCGTTGTCCTGCAGGTCCGTCAACGGGGGCGTGACCACCACACCGGCGGTGTGGGAGTCGCCGGAGCCGTGACCGTGACCGGGAAAGTGCTTGAGCACCGGCAGCAGGCCGGCATCACGCAGGCCCTGCGCGTAGGCCCCGGCGTACTCGGTGACCTTGGCCGGGTCCGAACCGAACGAACGGTCACCGATCACGGTGTCGTCGTCGGTGCCGGCGTCCACCACGTCGACGACGGGGGCGAAGTCGACGGTGATCCCCATCTCGGCCATCTTGCGGCCCCGCTCCGCGGCGAACTCCCGGACCTGTTCGGGGGTGCGGGTCTTCGCCAGTTCCTTCGCCGACGGCGCCTTGCCGATCAGCGAGGACAACCGCGCCACCCGGCCGCCCTCTTCGTCGACGCTGACGCCCAACGGCAGCACGCCGTCGGTGTGGGCGATCTCCTTGAGCGAGCCGTCGGTGAGCATGGACAGGTCCGTCCAGCTGCCGATGAAGATGCCGCCGACATGCTGGTCGGCCACCACCGCACGGGCGTCGTCGGCGTCGCGGACCCCCACCATCACCAACTGGGCCAACTTGTCGCGCAGCGGCAGTGCGGCCACCTGTTCGCAGGCCGGGTCGACCGGAGCCGCGGCGACCGTCGTCGTCTCGGCCGGGGCGGCCTCCGTCGTGGACTCGGCCACCTCCTCGCGATGCGAGCACGAGGTGGCCAGTGCCGGTAGCAACGCTGCCGCCAGCAGCAGTCCGGGCAATTGTCGGGTCAGCTTTGCGGGCATCGCACCATGCTGTCACGGCGGGAAAGCGGAGTACCCAAGGGCCGCATGCTACGTTGGCGAGCGAGGTCGGCGGGGGCTTGATTTCGTCGGCACCCCCGGATCGATGTCGCGAGCGCGCGGAAGGAGCCCGACCATTCCTCGGTTCCTGGTACCGGCCGCCATCAGCATCGTCGTCGGACTGCTGCTCGGCGCGGCCTCCGTATTCGGGGTCACGCTGATGGTGCAGCAAGACACCAAGCCGCAGATCACCGGCGGCGACCCACAATCCTCGGTGTTGAACCGGGTGGAATACGGCAACCGCGGCTGACCTGCAGCAGCCGGCAACGTCCGCGCCGGCGGATTCGCAGACGATGACTCCGTTATCCCGACGCTGGTTATGGCTGGTCGGTGCCGTCGCACTGGCGTGCAGCCTGGTGCAGGCCCCGGGGCGGATCTCCCCGGACACCAAACTCGATCTGACCGCCGACCCGCTGCGGTTTCTGGGCCGCGCGCTGAACCTGTGGAGCAGTGAGCTGCCGTTCGGTCAGGTGCAGAACCAGGCGTACGGCTATCTGTTCCCGCACGGCACGTTCTTCCTGGCCGGTGACCTGCTGGGGTTGCCCGGCTGGATCGTTCAGCGGTTGTGGTGGGCGGTGCTGCTCACGGTCGGGTTCTGGGGCGTGCTGCGGGTCGCCGAAGCGCTGCGGATCGGAACGCCGACGGCGCGGGTGATCGGGGCGGCGGCGTTCGCCCTGTCCCCGCGGGTGCTGACCACCCTGGGGTCGATCTCCTCGGAGACCCTGCCGATGGTGTTGGCCCCGTGGGTGCTGCTGCCGGTGATCCGGGCCCTGGGCGCACCCGGCGATCGGACCACCGGTGAGCCCGAGCGCCCCGCGCGGGTCCTGGCCGGGCAGGCGGGGATCGCCGTCGCACTGATGGGTGCGGTCAACGCCGTCGCCACCCTGGCGGGGTGCCTGCCGGCGATGATCTGGTGGCTGTGCCACCGTCCCAACCGACGGTGGTGGCGGTTCGGTGGCTGGTGGCTGCTGGCGGTGACGCTGGCGGTGACGTGGTGGGTGGTGCCCCTGCTGTTGTTGGGGCAGGTCAGTCCGCCGTTCCTGGATTTCATCGAGTCGGCGGGCGTGACCACCCGGTGGACGTCACTGACCGAGATGCTGCGCGGCACGCACAGTTGGACGCCGTTCGTGGCGCCCGACGCCACGGCCGGGGCGCCCCTGGTCACCCGACCGGTGCTGATCCTGGGCACCGTGCTGGTGGCCGCCGCCGGCCTGGCCGGTCTCACCGGCCTGCTGCGCCGGGGTACACCCGGCGCCGGCCGGCTGGTGACGATGCTGCTGGTCGGGGTGACGCTGCTGGCGGTGGGCTACTCCGGCGGGCTGGGCTCGCCACTGGCGCACGCGGTGCAGTCGTTCCTGGACGACGCCGGGGCGCCGGTACGCAACGTGCACAAGCTCGAGTCGGTGCTGCGCATCCCGCTGGTGTTGGGGCTCATTCACCTGCTGGGTCGCATCCCGCTGCCGGGCAGCGCACCGACCGCGGTGTGGCGGCGCGCCTTCGTCCATCCCGAGCATCACAAGTCCGCCGCGGTCGGGATGGTGGCCCTGACCGCGCTGCTGGTCGGCACCTCGCCGGCCTGGACCGGCCGGCTCACCCCACCGGGCACCTTCAGCGCGCTGCCACAGTATTGGCACAACGCCGCCGACTGGTTGCGCGAACACAACGGCGGCGGCCCCACCCCGGGCCGGGTGCTGGTGGCGCCGGGCGCGCCGTTCGCCACCCAGACCTGGGGCAACAGCCATGACGAGCCGCTGCAGGTTCTCGACGTCGGCCCCTGGGGGGTGCGCGATTCGATTCCGCTGACCCCGCCGCAGACGATCCGGGCGCTCGATTCGGTGCAGCGCCTGTTCGCCGCGGGCCGGCCGTCACCGGGTCTGGCCGACACCCTGGCCAGGCAGGGCATCTCCTATCTGGTGCTGCGCAACGATTTGGATCCCGACACCTCGCGGTCGGCCCGGCCGCTGCTGGTGCACCGTGCGGTCGAGGGTTCGCCGGGCCTGCACCGGGTGGCCGAGTTCGGGGAAGAGGTGGGATCCGGCACCGTCCCGGGCTTCGTCGCCGACAGCGGTCTGCGACCCGCGTACCCGGCGATCGAGATCTACCGGGTGGGTGACGGTGCCGCCGACCGGAATCCGGGCGCCCCGTATCTGGCGGATCTCGACGCGCTACCGCGGGTCAGCGGCGGCCCGGAGGTGCTGCTGCGTCTCGACGAGCACCGGCGGTTGCGTGGTGAACCGGTGTTGGGACCGGTGCTGATGACCGCCGATGCCCGGCACGCCGGTCTCGACGCCACCGGCGCCGTCGGCGTGACCGTCACCGATACCCCGCTGGCCCGCGAGACCGACTACGGCCGGGTCGACGACCACTCGTCGACCAACCGTGCCGCCGACGACGCCCGGCACACCCTGAGCCGGGTACCGGACTATCCGACGCCCGGGGCCGCAACCGTCTTCGGCGGGTGGATCGGCGGGCGGTTGACCGCGTCGAGTTCGTCCTCGGATGCCACCACGCTGCCCGACGTCGCACCGTCGACATCGCCAGCTGCGGCGATCGACGGTGACACCGGCACCGCCTGGGTGTCCAACGCCCTGCAGTCGGCGATCGGTCAATGGCTGCAGGTGGACTTCGACCGACCCCTGACCAACGGCACCATCACCCTGACACCGAGCGCCACCGCCGTCGGCGCGCAGGTGCGGCGGATACAGATCTCCACCGTCAACGGCACCACCACGTTGCGTTTCGAGCATCCCGGGCAGCCACTGATCGCCGCCCTGCCCTACGGCGAGACCCCGTGGGTCCGGATCACCGCGGCCGGCACCGACGACGGCTCCCCCGGAGTCCAGTTCGGGATCACCGATCTGGCGATCACCCAGTACGACGCCTCCGGGTTCGCCCATCCGGTCGACCTGCGCCACACCGCGCTGGTGCCGGCGCCGCCGGCCGGAACGCAGGTGCAGCGCTGGGATCTGGGCCCCGGGTTGCCGGGCCGGGCCGGCTGTGCGGCGGTCGACGGCGCGGTGCGCTGCGCCGCGTCGATGATGCTCGAGCCCGAAGAGCCCGCGTCCTTCAGCCGCACGCTCAATGTGCCGCGGCCCATGACGGTGACCCCCATGCTCTGGGTGCGGCCGCGCCAGGGCGCCGGCCTGATCGACCTGATCGCCGAGCCGGGCACCGTGCGGGCCCGCGGCGACGCCGACGTGGTCGATGCGCTGGGCTCGGCCTATGCCGCCGCGGACGGCGACCCGGGTACGGCGTGGACGGCGTCGCAACGGGTGGTCGCCCATCGGTCCCCGCCGACGCTGACGGTCACGCTGCCCAAACCGGTCAAGGTGACCGGAGTGCGGTTGACGCCCAGTCGGTCTCCACTGCCGGCCCATCCCACCCTGGTGGCCGTCGACCTCGGCACCGGCCCGCAGATCCGGGAGCTGCCCGAATCCGGCGAGCTGGCGTTGCTGCCGCATGTCACCGACACCGTGGCGGTCAGCCTGCTGGACTGGGAGGACGTGATCGACCGGACGGCGATCGGCTTCGATCAGCTCAAGCCGCCGGGGCTGGCCGAGGTCACCGTGCTCGGCGCCGACGGACGCCCGGTGGCACCGGCCGACCCCGCCCGCAACCGGGCGCGCAAAGTGACCGTCGACTGCGCACACGGGCCGATCATCGCGATCGCCGGCCGGTTCGTGCGCACCTCGATCAGCACCACCGTCGGCGCGCTGCTCGACGACGAACCGGTGGCCGCGCAGGCCTGCGACCAGAATCCGATCGCGCTGCCGCCGGGCGAGCAGGAGTTGCTGATCAGCCCGGGCCCGGCATTCGTGATCGACAGCGCGACACTGTCCACCTCGACGGCGAGCGACCGTGCGACCGCAACGAACCCCGCGGTGCTGGGGGCGTGGGGCCCGGCCCGGCGTGAGGTGTCGGTGCCGGCATCGACGCACGCCCGGGTGCTGGTGGTTCCGGAGAGCATCAACGGCGGGTGGTCGGCCCGCAGCCCCGACGGCGGCGTTCTGGTCCCGGTCGCGATCAACGGGTGGCAGCAGGGTTTCGTGCTGCCCGCGGGCCTCGAGGGCACGGTCACGCTGACGTTCGGACCCAACCGGGCCTACCGGGCGGGGCTGGCCGGCGGGCTGGCGTTGTTGCCGCTGCTGGCGGCGCTGGCCTGGTGGCCGTCGCGGCGGCCCTACTGCCCCGGACCGCCGGCCCAGCCGTGGCGGCCCGGCCGTCGGACGGGGATCGGTGCCGCACTGACGGTCGGTTTCCTGATCTCGGGGATCGTCGGGACCGCGGTGTTCGGGGCCGTACTGGCGTTGCTGTCCGGGTTGCGGAATTTCCCGCGGGCGTTCGATGCGGCCCGGCTGGGGCTGAGTGCGGGCGGGCTGATCCTGGCGGGCGCGGCGCTCTGTCGGCATCCGTGGCGGTCGGTGGAGGGTTATGCCGGGCATTCCGCGGGAGTGCAGTTGGCGGCGCTGGTCTCGGTCGCGGCCCTGGTGGCGACGGCGCTGGTCGCAAGACCGACGGAGTCGGGCGAAGCGGGCCAGCGCCCCTAGGCACGGCGCTGGTCGCCCGCACCACCGAGCATGCGACTTGATCCGCTCCTCACGGAGTGTCGCGTACCCAACGACACGGTCGCGAAGAAGGGCTATTCGACGGCTTCCAGCTTTTCGATCTGGGTGTTGAACAGCTGCACCAAGTCCTCGGCGTGCGTGGTGTCCTCGCTGTCGTTGTCCCTGCGCAGTCCGATGTCGTTGCTGGTGGCGATCACCAGCACCCCGCGGTAATAGCCGGAGATGGTCGCCGCGGTGATCGAGATCGGCAACCGCAGCTGCGTCTTGCTGGCGCTGCTGATCACGGTGGCCACCGCCCACGGCGGCACTCCGTCGACGTCGAGGGTTTCCATCTGAATATCGGTGGTCACCGAACGTCCGCCCGACTCGAAGGTCTGGGTGAACGTCTGGCACTTCTCCACGAACCGCTTCAGGTCGGGATGATCGGGGGTCAACGCCAGCCGCACCCGCATCGAGTGCAGGCCGCCGGGTTGCAGCTTGGCCAGCGTGGCGGTGGCCGTCTGGGTCGCCGAATCCGGGCTCGAGTAGAAGTCGGCACATTCGGGCGGGTCGACGGTCAGGTTCGGCATCTCCGACGGAGCGTCGCCGGCGCTGTTCACCCCGCTGATCCACTTGCCGCCGGTCGGGTCGGGGAAGGATGCCCGCTCGACCAGCATCCCCGACGTCAGCTCGGTGATGTCGGGTTTACGGGACGGTTTGTCCTCGGCGGTGAGCCGCCCCCCGACACTCAGCAGCAGACCGGCAACCACCACCACGACCACCGCCGCGGCGGCCAGCGACAGCCACAACACCGTGCGTGACCTGGCCTTAGACTCCGGCACCGGCCACGGCACCCCGGCCGGCGGGTAGGCCCCGGGAGGCGTACCAAGACCGTCGTCGACCCACAGTTGCCACCCGGGCGGCGGGGGCGGCCAGGTCGGATCGGGCGCCCAGTTGGCGTCCGGCGCCCAGCCAGGTGGCGGCGGCGGCCAATTGGGCGGGGGGTTGAAACGCATCCGGAGACTCCCGTATCGATGTACTGAGGCTGGCTCGTCGCGAGCCTACGCGGTTCGATGGTGGCAGGCTGGACAGCACTCGCCACACCGCAACGCCCTGACGAAGGAGGACCGTGTCCGCACCATCGATCGCCACGACCAATCCGGCTACCGGTGAAACGGTGAAAACGTTCACCGCAGCCACCGACGCACAGATCGACGCCGCGATCGCGCGGGCGGCGGACCGCTTCGCCGACTACCGCCGCACCGACTTCGCGCAGCGCGCCGCCTGGACGCACGCCGCGGCCGACCTGCTCGAGGCCGAGGCCGACGACGTCGCCGCGATGATGACACTCGAGATGGGCAAGACCCTGGCCTCGGCCAAGGCCGAGGCACTCAAGTGCGTCAAGGGCTTCCATTTCTACGCCGACCACGCCGAGCAGCTGCTCGCCGACGCCGCCGCCGACGCGTCGAAGGTCAACGCGTCGCGGGCGTTCGCCCGCTACCAGCCGTTGGGCGTGGTACTGGCGGTGATGCCGTGGAACTTCCCGCTGTGGCAGGCGGTGCGTTTCGCCGCGCCGGCCCTGATGGCCGGCAACGTCGGGCTGCTCAAGCACGCCTCCAACGTCCCGCAGACCGCGCTGTATCTCGCGGACCTGTTGGCGCGGGCCGGTTTTCCCGACGGCTGCTTCCAGACTCTGCTGATCGGTTCCGGTGCCGTCGAGCGGGTGCTGCGGGACCCGCGGGTGGCGGCGGCCACCCTGACCGGTAGTGAGCCGGCCGGACGGGCGGTGGCGGCGATCGCCGGCGACGAGGTCAAGCACACCGTGCTGGAGTTGGGCGGCAGTGACCCGTTCATCGTGATGCCGTCGGCCGACCTGGAATCCGCGGTCCGCACCGCGGTTACCGCACGGGTGCAGAACAATGGCCAATCCTGCATCGCGGCAAAGCGATTCATCGTCCACACCGATGTCTACGACGAGTTCGTGGCGAAGTTCACCGAGCAGATGGCCGCCCTGCGGGTCGGTGACCCGACCGACCCGAACACCGACGTCGGGCCGTTGGCGACCGAATCCGGCCGCGACGAGGTCGCCCAGCAGGTCGACGACGCCGCGGCCGCCGGCGCGGTGATCCGCTGCGGCGGCAAGCGCCTGGATCGCCCGGGCTGGTTCTACCCGCCGACGGTGATCACCGACATCACCCGCGACATGGCGCTGTTCACCGAGGAGGTGTTCGGCCCGGTCGCATCGGTGTATCGGGCCGCCGACATCGATGAGGCCATCGAGATCGCCAACGCCACCCCGTTCGGGCTCGGCTCCAATGCCTGGACCCGCGACGAGGCCGAGATCAGCCGGTTCGCCGACGAGATCGAGGCCGGTCAGGTCTTCATCAACGGCATGACGGTGTCCTACCCGGAGCTGCCGTTCGGCGGGATCAAGCGATCCGGTTACGGCCGGGAGCTGTCGGGGCAGGGCATCCGCGAGTTCTGCAACCTCAAGACCGTCTGGGTGGCTTGACCGGCCGGTCGGGCTCAGCCGGCGGCGAGTTTGGCGGCCACTCCCACCACCCGGGTGGCCAGGTGGTCGAGGGCGTCCAGCGTGGCGTCGCTGAGCTCGTTCTGGTTGTTCGGGCCGGTGATGTGCCCGACCCCGTAGGGGTTGCCGTCGGCGAACTTGATCGGGTCGGTGTAGCCGGGCGGGACCAGGATGCCACCGAAGTGCATCAGTGAGACGTAGAGGTTGAGCAGGGTGGCCTCCTGCCCGCCGTGTGCGGTCTGACTGGAGGTGTAGCCGGCGTAGACCTTGTCGGCCAGGGCACCCTGGGCCCACAGCCCGCCGAGCCCGTCCAGGAAGTTGCGGAATTGTGCTGCGGGGGAACCGAATCGGGTGGGCGATCCGAAGATCACCGCGTCGGCCCAGACGATGTCGTCTCCGGTGGCCGCCGGCAGGTCCTTGGTCGCGGCGTGATTGGCGGTCCACGCCGGGTTCTGGGCGAAAGTCTCCGGATCACGCGTCTCGGCGATGTGCCGCACCCGCACCTCGGCGCCGGCCGCCTCGCCGGCCCGGGCGATGCGCTGCGCCATCGCGGTGCCGTGTCCGGTGGCCGAATAGTAGATAACCGCCAGTTTCGTCATCTCCGTTACTCCTTTTGTTAGGCGCCTGCGAGCAGGCGGTTCATCTCATCGAGTTCTGCGCTGACCGTATCGTTGCGGTGCGGACCGCGCAGTTCTAGCAATCCGGTGAATTCGTTGGCCGCCTTGGTGATTCGCTCGGACAGCCCGGGCGCACCGAAGTCCGACGTCGCGGCGTAGACCCCGGTCGGCGAGACCAGGGCATGTAGGTAGGCGAACATCGGGCGCAGGGCGTGGTCGAGCACCATGCTGTGGCGCTCGGTCCCGCCGGTGGCCGCGATCAGCACCGGCGTTCCGTGCAGCGTCTGTTCGGGCAGCACATCGAAGAACGACTTGAACAGGCCGCTGAACGTCGCGTTGAACGTCGGCGTCACCGCGATCAGCCCGTCACAGCCGGCGATCGCGTCGAACACCTCCTGCAACTCCGGTGCGGCGAACCCGGTCAGCATGGCGTCGGTGATCGCCCGGGCCAACAGCCGCAGCTCGACCACCTCGACATCGACACCGGCCGGTCCGGCGCTTACCGCCGCGCCGAGCCGGTCGGCCAGCAGCCGGGTCGACGACGGCTCGCGCAGCCCGCCGCTGATCGTGATCACTTTCATGACGCCTCCCTGATCTCGGGCTGCCGGGCGGCCTCCACCAGGGACCGGTGCGTGGGCGCGCCGGGCACGTGCGCGGGCCGCCCGATGGCGAATTCCTTGCGCAACACCGGGATGACGTGTTCACCGAGCAGGTCGAGCTGTTCGAGGACCGTCTTCAACGGCAGACCGGCGTGGTCGACGAGGAACAGCTGCCGCTGGTAGTCGCCGACGTAGTCGCGGAAGCTCAACGTCTTCTCGATCACCTGTTGCGGCGACCCGACCGTCAGCGGGGTCTGGGCGCTGAACTCCTCCAGGCTCGGGCCGTGCCCGTAGACCGGGGCGTTGTCGAAGTACGGACGGAACTCGTTGATCGCGTCTTGACTGTTGGGCCGCAGGAACACCTGCCCGCCCAAGCCGACGATCGCCTGGTCGGCGCTGCCGTGCCCGTAGTGCTCGAAGCGCTGCCGGTAGAGCCGGACCATCCGCTCGGTGTGCGACGCCGGCCAGAAGATGTGGTTGGCGAAGAAGCCGTCACCGAAGTGCGCCGCCAGTTCGGCGATCTCGGGACTGCGGATCGATCCGTGCCAGACGAACGGGGCCACCCCGTCCAGCGGCCGCGGCGTGCACGTGAACCCGTGCAGCGGGGTGCGGTGTTCACCGGTCCAGTCGACGACCTCTTCGCGCCACAGCCGCCGCAGCAACTGGTAGTTCTCCACCGTCAGCGGTAGCGCGGCCCGGATGTCCTTGCCGAACCAGGGATAGACCGGTCCAGTGTTGCCGCGGCCGAGCATCAGGTCGACGCGGCCGTCGGCGAGGTGCTGCAGCACGCTGAAGTCCTCGGCGATCTTGACCGGATCGTTGGTGGTGATCAGCGTGGTGGCGGTGGTCAGTTGGATCCGCTCGGTCTGCGCGGCGATGTAGCCCAGCAGGGTGGTCGGCGACGACGGCACGAACGGCGGGTTGTGGTGCTCGCCGGTGGCGAAGACGTCCAGGCCGACCTCCTCGGCCTTCTTGGCGATGGCCACGGTCGCTTTGATCCGCTCCGCCTCGGTCGGCGCGCGACCGGTGGTCGGGTCGACGGTGACGTCGCCGACGGTGAAGATGCCGAACTGCATATCGGTGCTCGACACGGCAGCCCTCCTTGCTCGTTGTGTAGAACCCTAACAGATAGTTGCGAACGCAACTAGTTTTTCAAACATTCCCGGGCTCTTACTGGGGATAATTCCCGACCCCACCTCGCCTATCGTGGTCGAATCAACTATTATTTGCGGGTATGGCGACCCGGTGGCTCAGCAGTGAGGAGCAGCAGATGTGGCGGGGCTACCTCGACAGCACGCGGCTGTTGCTACGCAGCCTGGACCGGCAGTTGACCGACGATTCCGGTATCAGCCTGGCCGACTTCGAGATGCTGGCGCTGCTCTCCGAGGCCCCGGAACACCGGATGCGGATGAACGAGCTGGCCGACATCACCGTGACCACCCGCAGCGGCATCACCCGGGCGGTCAAACGGCTCATCGACGCCGGCTGGGTTCGCCAGGTCAAGTGCGAAGAGGACAAGCGCGGCCAGTTCGCCGAGCTCACCGAGGCGGGCCTGGACAAGGTGCGCGCCGCCGCGCCCGGCCACGTGCAGGCGGTACGCGCCGGGCTGTTCGACGCGCTGAGCCCCCGCGAAGTGGAACTGTTCACCCACTCCTACGCGCGGATCCGCGACAACCTGCTGGAGCGGTCCTGAGTCGTCATCGGCACCGACGCATCTCCCCGATCCCGCACGCGCGCGACCCAATTCTCCCTACTATCAACCCATGTCGCAGCTGAACACCGCCCGCGGAACTATCGACACCGCCGATATCGGCACCACCCTGATGCACGAGCACGTGTTCCTGATGACCACCGAGATCGCCCAGAACTACCCCGACGAATGGGGTGACGAGGACGCCCGGGTGGCCGACGCGATCAACCGACTCAACGAACTCAAGGCCGCCGGGGTCGACACCATCGTGGACCTGACGGTGATCGGGCTGGGCCGCTACATTCCGCGGATCTCGCGGGTGGCCGCCGGCACCGAGTTGAACATCGTGGTGGCCACCGGCATCTACACCTACAACGACGTCCCGTTCTACTACCACTACCGCGGCCCGGGCACCCTGCTCGACGGCCCCGACATCATGGCGGAGATGTTCGTCCGCGACATCGAGACCGGCATCGCCGACACCGGCGTCAAGGCCGCGATCCTCAAGTGCGCCACCGACGAACCGGGCGTCACCCCCGGCGTCGAGCGGGTGCTGCGCGCGGTGGCCGCCGCCCACCGCCAGACCGGCGTGCCGATCTCCACCCACACCCACGCCGGCACCCGCCGCGGCCTGGAGCAGCAGCGCATCTTCACCGAGGAGGGCGTGGACCTGTCCCGGGTGGTGATCGGGCACTCCGGGGACACCACCGACCTGGACTACCTGGAAGAGTTGATCGCCGCCGGCTCCTACCTGGGCATGGACCGCTTCGGGATCGATCTGGTGCTGCCGTTCGAGGACCGGGTCGACACGGTGGCGGCCATGTGCGAGCGCGGCCACGCCGACAAGATGGTGCTCTCCCACGACGCGAACTGCTACTTCGACGCCCTGCCCGGGGAACTGAGCGCGGCGGCGGCCCCGAACTGGCACTACCTGCACATCCACCACGACGTCCTGCCGGCGCTGCGGCAGCGCGGGGTCACCGAGGATCAGCTACGCACCATGTTGGTCGACAACCCGCGCCGGATCTTCGAGCACTCCGGCGGTTACTGAGACCTCACCGCCGCCGCGCGGTACTGCCGGTGCGCAGTTCCACCGAGCCGAGCACGGCGCGTAGTCGCTCGGGCGTGGCCTGCTCGGGTTCACTGAGGCGCAGTTGCAGCAGTTCACGGCCGATGGCGGCCACCACCCGGGCGGTGTAGTCGGGATCGGCCAGGTCCGGCAGGCTGCGCAGCAACTCCCGGGTCAGAAAGGACCGGACCGCGGCCTCGGCGGCGGCCAGCCGCTCGTGTAACTCCGGGGGCGCGCCCTGCGGCGGGAACATGAACAGCCGCCAGGTCGCGGCGTGGCCGTCGACGGCGCGCAGCACGCCTTCGAAGACCCGCGTCAGGAAGTCTTCGGCCTCGGGGTTCTCGGTGCCGGTGATGGCCGCGGTGAACTGGGCGGCGGCCCGGCCGGCCTCCCGGTCGATGAGTGCGACGAAAAGTCCTGCGGGACTGCCGAACTGCTGATAGATCAGCGAACGGTTCACGCCGGCGTCCGACGCCACCCGGTTCGGCGTCGCGGCGTGGAAGCCCTCGGCGTCGACGATCGCGTGGGTGACGTCGAGGATCTGCTCGCGCCGAGCCTCCCCCGTCATCCGCTGCCGACTGCTCGCGATCACGCTTGACAGCATAATTAACGCTCTGTTAGCTGTAACTAACAACCTGTGAGTTACGCGGAGGCCGCCGATGACCACGCACTACCCCCAGCTCGCCGAGCGCGTCCGCCGCCAGGCCGAGATCCTGCCCGCCCTCTACGGCGACCTGGACTTCGACGTCCAGCCCTACCGGACGACAACCTCGCCCGAGGACACCTCGTCGCTACCGCCCTGGATAGCCGAGCGCGAACCGTACCTGGCCGACGAGCCCGCGGTGGAGCTGATCTGCACCGCGACCTGGCTCGGCGACGCGGTGGCCGACGCCTACGCCACGCTGATGTCGGACTACAGCGTCACCGAGCTGATCGGCATGCTGAAGACGGCCTGCCGCAAGGGCATCGACGCCGTCCCCGACGCCCCGCCGGAACTGCACGCGTTCATCGCCGCGATGGAGGACACCCCGGACTGGCTGGACATGGACCTGGTGCGCCGCGGCGCCCGCGAGTCACGCATTCCCGCGGCGCTGGTGTCGCCGTTCATCACCCGCGGCGCCTTCATCGCGACCTTCGTCAACACCTATGCCGCGCTGCCGATGGCACTGACCGGGGCGTTGAGCGGCAAGCGCGCCGCCCGCCGGGTCAACGAGACCACCAGCTTCTTCGCGATCACCACCCTGCCCGGCGCCCTGGAGCGCTACGGGCCGGGATTCGAGGCCGCGGCCATGGTGCGCCTGATGCACTCGATGGTGCGCTACAACGCCCTGAAACGCTCCCCGAAATGGGACGTCGACGTCTACGGGCTGCCGATCCCGCAGGTCGATCAGATGCCGGCCGGGATGATCAACCTGTATCTGATGTCGCTGACCGCGCAACGCCAGGGCCGCACCGAGTTCAGCAGCCGCGAACGCGCCGTCGTGGAATTCACCCACTACCGGAACTTCCTGCTGGGACTGCCCGACGAGCTGCTGCCCCGCACGCCGGGGGAGATCATCCGGGTCTTCCACGCCCGCGCCGCACTGCTGCGCGACGACTTCGACGACGCCACCTGCGGCGAGATGATCCGCTCCACGATGGCCGCCTACCTGCGCCCGAACGACTCGCTGCGCGAACGCATCGCCGATGCGGTGGAGCGCAGCTACAGCAAGGCCGGTTTCATCAAGGCGTTCTGCAGCGGGGACCGGTCCATCGCGGCGTCGATGGGCGTACCGATCGGGCTGGACGACGTCGTCCGGATCGGGTTGACCGCCCCGTTCATCGTCGGCCGCATCCTGGCGGTGCAGCAGGCCGACCGCTATCCGCTGCTGCGGCCGTACGTCGACGACTACATCCTCGGGCTGTTGAAATACCGGTTGAAGACCTACGGGGTGCCCGAGTTCACCAGCGACGCCGCCGACTACACCCCGGCCGGGCAACCGGCCTGACCGAACCCGCTTGACAAGGCCGCCCACCGTTCTGTTGGCTGTAACTCACAAACTGTTAGTTATTTCGGAGGTTCTCTGTGTCCACGCTGCCCAAGCTGCCCACGCACTACCCGCAGCTGCATGAGCGCGTTCGCCGTCAGGCCGATCTGCTGCCGGAGCTCTACGGCGAGCTGGACTTCGACTCCCAGCCCTACCGCACCACCACCGACCCCGACGACCTGTCGTCGCTGCGCGCCAAGCCCGGGACCCGCGAAGCCCTGCTGGCCGACGACGCCGCGGTCGAACTGATCTCGACGGCGACCTGGCTGGGCGATGTGGTGGCCGACTCCTACGCCGCACTGATGGGCCGCTACAGCGTCACCGAACTGATCGGCATGCTGAAGACGGCCTGCCGCAAGGGAATCGACGCGGTGCCGGATGCACCGGACGAGCTGGCCGCGCTGATCGCCGACATGGAGGTCATCCCGGACTGGCTGGACATGGACCTGGTGCGCCGCGGCGCCGAAGAATCCCAGCTCCCGATGGCGCTGCTGGCGCCGTTCGTGGTCCGCGGGTCGTTCATCGCGACGTTCATCAACACCTACGCGGCGCTGCCGATGGCGCTGACCGGCGCGTTGAGCGGCAAGCGCGCCGCCCGCCGGGTCAACGAGACCACCAGTTTCTTCACCGTCACCACGCTGCCCGGTGCGCTGGACCGGCACGGCCCGGGCTTCGAGGCCGCGGCCATGGTGCGCCTGATGCACTCGATGGTTCGGTTCAACGCCCTCAAGCGGTCCCCGAAGTGGGACGTCGCCGTCTACGGCATGCCGATCCCGCAGGTCGACCAGATGCCGGCCGGGATGATCAACCTCTTCCTGATGGCCATGGACGCCCGCCGTGAGGGCCGCACCGAGTTCACCGAGAGCGAGCGTGCCGTGGTGGAGTTCACCCACTACCGCAACTTCCTGCTCGGTCTGCCCGAAGAACTGCTGCCGCGGACCCCGGAGGAGATCATCCGGGTGCTCACCGCCCGGGCGGCGCTGCTGCGCGACGACTTCGACGACGCCACCTGCGGGGAGATGGTCCGCTCGACCATGGCCGCCTACCTGCGCCCGAACGACACGCTGCGCGAACGCATCGCCGACAGCGTCGAGAAGAGCTACAGCAAGCTGTTCTTCGTCCGGATGTTCAGCGGCGGCAAGAAGGACGTGGCCGCCAAGATGGGCGTGACACTCAGCGCCGGCGACTACGCGCGCGCCGCGGTGTGCGCACCGTTCATCCTCGGCCGCATCTTCGTGGTGCAACGCGCGATGCGTGTGCCCGCACTGCGCGGGGTCACCAACGCCTACCTGCAGCGGTTGCTCAAGTACCGGCTGGCGACCTACGGGGCCGCCGAATTCACCAGCGACGCCTCCGAATACACCCCGTCGGGCCGCGCCGCCTGAGATTTCTCCGGCGCTCGGCGGCGCAACTCCCAGGCGCGCAGCATCTCCCGGCACGGCTGCTCCACCAGCGCGTAGCTGACCGAGGCGATCGCCACGGTGAACACCAGCGTCAGCGCCAGCACCACGGCCATGTCCCCGGTGAAGGCGAACCGGCCGATCACCGGGAACACCATGTCCAGCGCCGCCAGGTGCCAGATGAAGATGCCGTAGGACCAGCGGCCCAACGTCACCATCGCCGGACTGGCCAAAAGCCGGTGCGGGGTGTCGGGGCGGTCCAGCACCAGCGGTGCCAGCAGCGCCCAGGCCAGCACGCCGCCCATCGCGGTCCGCACGATGAACTGGCCGACGGTGGCCGACGTCAGCCCCTCCGGCCCGGCCAGCGGGGACGCGGCCACCAGGAACGCCACCAGCGTCACCGCCGCCATCAGCCACCGATTGCGGGCCAGCCGGTGGACCCGGCCGACCGGGCTGTAGGCCCACTCGGCCAGCAACATGCCCGCCCCGAACCAGCAGCCGTAGGCCGGCGCCCAGTTCAGCGGATTGACCCCGTAGGGGGTGTGGATCGGCAGGAATCCCCAGCCCAGGCTGAGCAGCGACACCGCGGCGATCGCCGGTATCCGGGCCGCCACCGGCAGCCGCCGCGCCGACAGCGCCAGCAGTGGCAGCGTGATGTAGAAGCTGACCTCCACCGCCAGGCTCCACATCTGGGTCAGCCCCGGCGTCAACGTCAACGGCACATAGATCTGCGTCATCGTCAGATTCGCCAGCCACACCGTCAGGCTGGCGTCGCCGGCGTCGGGCAGCAACGCCAGGATCACCACCACCGACACCAGGTAGGCCGGCGCGATCCGCACCACGCGGGACCGCAGGTAGTGCGCCGCTTTCGGTGCCGGCCGCAGCCCACGGGCGGCCGCGGCATGCCCGCGCCACAGCAGGAAACCGCTGAGCGCGAAGAACACCGCCACGGCCATGTCGAACCGGCTCCACAGCCGGCCGCTGATCCCCGAGGAATGCCCGGTCTGGAACGCCACATGGGTGATGACCACGCCGATCGCCGCACAGGCACGCATGCCCTCGACGGCGGGCAGGAAACTGCGCACGCCGCCGACCTGCTGATTCATCTGATCGGACTCCGGGACATCGATGGACACACAGTAGCTGTTGGGCGATCTGCTGTTAGGGTCGAACAGATTTAGGTGCGGGGTGATAAAGGAGGGTACGGCCACGTGAACCGAGCAGTCATGATGCGTATCGCGGCATGCGCAGTCATGGGCCTCGGCGCCGCACTGCTGATTGCCGCGCTGCTGCTGTCCACCTACACCGCGGGCAAGATCTCCAAGATCCCGCTCGACATCGACGTCACGCTGATCAGCAACGGCAGCGGTGCGGCGCTGGACCCGGAGTCCCTCGGCGGGGAGCACGCGGTCGTCGACCAGGACGTCCCGCTGGTCGCCCAGCAGCAGATCGGGGTCGAATCCCCCGCCAACGCCGACGTGGTCACCCTGCAGGCCGGCTCGTCGCTGCGGCGCGCGGACCGGCAGAAGGACACCGGCCTGCTGCTGGCCATCGTCGACACGGTGACCATGAACCGCACCTCCGGCGAAGCGGTCTCCGACGACACCCACCCCGGCGGTTCGGTGCAGCGGCCGCGCAATTACGACGACGACAGCCCGCCCACCAACATCGCGCTGCCGCACGAGGGGCTGTCCTACCGGTTCCCGTTCAACACCCAGAAGCAGTCGTACGAATTCTTCGACCCGATCGCACAGAAGGCCTTCGAGGCCAACTACGACGGCGAGGACGACGTCAACGGACTGGCGACCTACCGGTTCGAGCAGCGCGTCGGCTACGACCCCGACGGGGCGCTGTCCGAGCCGGTGCGCTACCCGTCGCTGTACGGCCACGACGAGGACGGCGAGATCACCACCAGCGCGCGGGTGTGGAACATCGACGGTCCCGACCCCGACGAAGAGATCACCATGACGCGGTATTACGCCGCGCAGCGCGTGATGTGGGTGGACCCGGTCTCGGGCACCATCGTCAAGTCGAAGGTGCACGCCAACCACTACTACGCCCGCGACCCGCTCAAGCCCGAGGTGGCGCTGGCCGACTACACCGTCACCAGCTCCGAGGAGACGATCGAGGCGCAGGTCAACGCGGCCCGCAACGAGCGCGACCGGGTGGCGTTGTGGTCGCGGATCCTGCCGATCACCTTCACCGCCGCCGGACTGATCTGCTTGATCGGCGGCGTCCTGGTCGGCTGGTTCAGCCTGCCCGCCGAGGCCGCGCTGGGCCGCCGGGGCCGGCACGGTTCCGACGACAGCGGCTTCTTCGGCGGTTTCGTGCCCAAGGCACCGACGGCCGAGCGTCCCTCCGGCGCCGAGGCCGAGACCGAGAAGATCCCGGCTCAGCGGCCCCAGCTGGATCCGCCGCCGGCGAAGACCGAGTCGACCCCGCCCGATCGCGGCGCCGCGGATTCGGCTTCCGACCCGACGTAGTCGTCCGGTGGTGCGGGCCCGGCGCTGGATAGCGCCCTGCTATGCACTCGGACTCACCGTGCTCATCGGCGCGCCGCTGCTGCGCCCCGGGTACCTGTTGCTGCGCGACGCGGTCTCCACGCCGCGGTCATATCTGACCGACGCCGCGCTGGGGCTGGGCGAGAGCGCGCCGCGGGCCGTACCGCAGGACTTCGCGGTGGCGCTGGCCTCACATGTGCTCGACGGCGGCATCGTGGTCAAGGCGCTGCTGTTCGCGGGCCTGTGGCTGGCCGGTTTCGGCGCGGCACGGCTGGTGGCGGCGGTACTGCCCGATGCCGGGCTGCCCGGGCAACTGGTGGCGGTGACGGTCGCGATCTGGAATCCCTACGTGGCCGAACGGCTGCTGCAGGGGCACTGGAGCCTGCTGGTCGGCTACGGCTGCCTGCCGTGGGTGGCGGTGGCCATGCTGGGGCTGCGTTCGGGGCCCGCGGAACCCCTACCGGGACTGTTCGGGCTGGTGTTCTTTCTGGCGCTGGCCGGATTGACCCCGACCGGCCTGCTGCTGGCTGCGGTGGTGGCGCTGGTGTGCGTCGCCGCCCCGGGGTCGGGGCCGCCGCGCTGGTGGTGCGCAGTCAGTGCCGTGGCGATCGCGGCGACCGCCGCCCTGCCCTGGCTGATGGCCACGGTGGTGGGCGCCGGTTCCGCCCACGGTGAAGCCGAAGGCGTGGCGGCCTTCGCCGCCCGCGCCGAGCCCGGCCTGGGCACCCTGGGCAGTCTGGCGGGCCTCGGCGGCATCTGGAACGCCGACGCGGTGCCGGGTTCGCGGACGACGGTCTTCGCGCTGCTGGCCACCGTGGTGCTGCTGAGCGTGGTGGGCCTGGGGTGGACGACGGTACGCGACCTGCCCACCGCCCGGCCGCTGCTGATCCTGGCCGGTGCGACGGTGCTGCTGCTGGCAGTGTCGGCCACCGGTGCGGGGTTGGCGATCCTGCGCTGGGCGAGCGACATCGCCCCGGGACTCGGGGTGCTGCGCGACGGCCAGAAGTGGGTGGCGTTGGCGATGCCGGGTTATGCGCTGGCCTCCGCCGGGGCGATCGCGGGCCTGCGCGACCGACTGCCGCCGGCCCGGGCGGCGGCGGTGTGTTGTCTCGCACTGGTCCTGGTGCTGCCCGATCTGGCCTGGGGGGTGGCCGGGCGGCTCACGCCGGTGCACTATCCGCCCGGTTGGGCGGAGGTGGCGGCCAAGATCAACGCCGATCCGCGCCCGGTGGCCGTGCTGCCGGCCGACACGCTGCGTCGCTTCGACTGGGCGGGACCGGCGCCGGTACTCGACCCGCTGCCGCGGTGGGTGCGGGCCGACGTGTTCGCCACCGGCGATCTGAGTGTCGGCGGGCGGACCGTGCCCGGGGAGGGCACCCGAGCCCGGGCGGTGCAGCAGGCCCTGCTGGCCGGGGCCGAACCGGCGGCGCTCGGCGTGCACCGGGTGGGGTGGGTGGTCAAGGAGACCAGCGACGGGGGTGAATCCGGTTCTGCCGAGAAGACTTTGAAGCGGCTGCCGGTCGCCTACCGGGATTCGGCGCTGACCCTGTACCGGGTCGGCGGGCGTGCCCCCGGACAGCCTCCCGGTCCGCGGCGGGCGGTGCTGGCCGCCCACCTGCTGTGGCTGGCGATGCTGGTGGTGGGCGCGGGCGGCTCCGCGGTCCCGTGGGTGCGCCGCCGCCCGGTTTAGGCGTCGATGAAGCGGGCGCGCACGCTCGGCGGTGGGATCGGGCAGGTGTCGTACTTCCCCGCCACCCGGTAGCGCACGGCCGCGAACCGGTCGTAGCCCCAGTCGCGCACCTTCGCCGGGATCAGGCCGAACAGCAGCAGTAGCCGGAAGGCCCCGCCGAGGTATCGGTACACCGCCAGGGATGCCGCCGAACGGACGATGGCCCGCTCATCGGGCCGGCCGGGGTTCTCCACGTACACCATCGAATCGACGTCGGCCAGTTCCGGATGACGCGCCACAACCTCGCGGGCGAAGTCACTGTCCAGGGCCGCGAATCGCAGGGCACCGTGCCGGTCGAACCGGATGATGGCCCGCACCGACCGATTGCAGAATCCGCAGACGCCGTCGTAGAGCAGGACGGGATCCGTGGCTTGATCGGTCATCGGCATACCTCCGCACGCTGTTGCCTCACACTACGCCGCTGACGTAGCGACGCTCGCTAACCGCCTGCAATACCAGGTGTAATCCCTCGGCGCTTTGCCGCCAAGAGAATTCGGCGCTGCGCGCCTGCGCCTTGGCGCCGAGTTGCTCGCGCAGCACGGTGTCGGTCAGCAGCCGGTGAAGCTGCTCCACCAGTTCGTCACGGTCGTCGACCAGCACCCCGGTGACCCCGTCGACGATCGAATCCGACAGCCCGCCGGAGGACCGGTAGCCGATGGTGGGTACCCCGTGCTGACCGGCCTCGATCACCGCAAGCCCCCAGCCCTCTTTGCGCGACGGCAGTACGTGCACCCAAGCCTGTTGCACCAGTTGATGTTTGGTGACCTCATCGACGTGCCCGTGGAATGTCACGGCGTCGGTGATGCCCAGCGTCGCGGCGTGCTCGATCAGCCGGTCGCTCCACCAGCCCCCGCCGACCACGTCGAGTCGCAGGCCCGCAATCCGGGTGCGCAGCACCGCGACCGCGTCCAGGGCGTCCTCGATCTGCTTGTGCGGCACCAGCCGCGACAGCACCACCACCCGCGGGGTCTGCGAGCGCGGGGCCGACAGGGTCGCCGGCGGCGCCTCGTCCAGACCGTTGCGCACCACCGCGATGCGCTCGGCGTCGACCCCGAGTTCGATCAGGTCGCGCACCGACGGCAGCGACACCGTCAGATACTGATTGCGCCGGTTCAGCCACGGCGACAGCCGGGACTCCACCAGCCAGCCGATCCGGCTGAGCACCGGCCCGGCGACCGGCCACTGCTCGCGGTGGCAGTGATGCACCAGCACCGCCACCCGCCGCCCGTAGGCGAGCCGGGCCAGAAACGGCAGCCCGTTCTGGGTGTCGACCACCGCGTCGGGCCGCACTCCCCGCAACGATCCGAGGCCGACCCGGGCGGCGACCATGGCCGCCCCCGCCCACAGATACACGGTGTAGGGACCGCCGCGGCGGTCGATCCGCACGCCGTCGACGACCTCGCGCCGGGCAGCGCCCGGATAGCGTGCGGTACGCAGGGTGACCGCCACGTCGGCGGCGGCCAGTTCGGCGCCGATGCGCTGCAGGTAGGTCTCGCTGCCGCCGCCCTGCGGGTGCCCGGTATCCCGCCAGCACAGCAGCAGGACCGAACGCACAGCAGACACAGGTGTACAGGGTAGTCCCGCACGGTGCACCTAAGCTGGCCCCGATGGCTGCCACCGACCTGTTCGCGCGGCGGGCGACCCTGGCGCGTTCGGTACGCCTGCTCGCCCAGTTCCGCTTCGAGCAGTCCGCGCCGGCCCGGTTCTACGGGGCGCTGGCCGACGACACCGCCGCGCTGGTCACCGATCTGTGGCGCGGCGTCCGCGGCGACGACCCGGCCGGGGCCACCCTGCTCGACGTCGGGGGCGGACCGGGTTACTTCGCCGACGCGTTCGCGCGCGCGGGCATCGACTACATCGGGGTGGAACCCGACCCGGGCGAGATGCACGCCGCCGGTCCGCGCCCGGCGAACGCGGCCGGCACCTTCGTGCGGGCTTCGGGGATGGCCCTGCCGTTCGCCGACGACAGCGTGGACATCTGCCTGTCGTCCAACGTCGCCGAACACGTGCCGCGGCCCTGGCAGTTGGGCAACGAGATGCTTCGGGTCACCCGGCCCGGCGGGCTGGCGGTGCTGTCCTACACGGTCTGGCTGGGCCCGTTCGGCGGTCACGAGATGGGCCTGACCCACTATCTGGGCGGGCACCGCGCCGCGGCGCGCTACACCCGCCGGAACGGTCATCCGCCGAAGAACAACTACGGATCGTCACTGTTCGCGGTGTCGGCGGCGCAGGGATTGGACTGGGCGCGCCACACCGGTGCGCTGGTCGCCGCTTTCCCCCGCTATCACCCGCGTTGGGCGTGGGCGGCGACGTCGCTGCCGGGTATCCGCGAGTTCCTGATGAGCAATCTGGTGCTGGTGCTGCAACCCGGCCGAACGCATTGACTGCAACGTGTTCTAATCCGTCCGTCGGCTAGGTAGGGTGACGGCCATGACCGACTCCAGCATCACCGAATACGACAAGCTCTTCATCGGCGGCAAGTGGACCGCCCCGGCCACCGACCAGGTCATCGAGGTGCACAGCCCGGCCACCGGCGAGTACGTCGGCAAGGTGCCGCTGGCGACCAAGGCCGACGTCGACGCCGCGGTGGCCGCCGCGCGCACCGCCTTCGATTCCGGCCCGTGGCCGTCGACACCCCCGGCCGAGCGCGCCGCGGTGATCGCCACCGCCGTCAAGCTGATGGAAGAGCGCAAGGACCAGTTCACCTCGCTGCTGGGCGCCGAGACCGGCCAGCCCCCGCTGAGCGTGGAGACCATGCACTGGATGAGCTCGCTGGGCTCGCTGAACTTCTTCGCCGGCCCCGCCGTCGACGACGTCAGCTGGGAGGAGATCCGCACCGGCTCCTACGGCCAGACCATCGTGCGCCGCGAGCCGATCGGCGTGGTCGGTGCGATCACCGCGTGGAACGTGCCGCTGTTCCTGGCGGTCAACAAGCTGGGACCGGCCCTGCTGGCCGGCTGCACGGTGGTGCTCAAGCCCGCCGCCGAGACCCCGTTCACCACGAACCTGCTGGCGCAGGCGTTCGCCGACGCGGGCCTGCCCGAGGGCGTGCTGTCGGTGGTGCCCGGCGGCGCCGAGACCGGCCAGGCGCTGACCTCCAACCCGGATGTGGACATCTTCTCCTTCACCGGCAGTTCCGCGGTCGGCAAGGAGATCGGCAAGCGCGCCGCGGACCTGCTCAAGCCCTGCACGCTGGAGCTGGGCGGCAAGTCGGCGTCGATCGTGCTCGAGGACTGCGATCTGGCCGCCTCCATCCCGATGTTGGTGTTCGCCGGGATCATGAACACCGGGCAGGCCTGTGTGGCCCAGACCCGCATCCTGGCGCCGCGCTCGCGCTACGAAGAGGTCGTCGAGGCCGTCAAGAACTTCGTCGCCGCGTTGCCGGTCGGCCTGCCGAACGACCCGGGTGCCCAGATCGGCTCGCTGATCTCGGAGAAGCAGCGTGAGCGGGTCGAGGGCTACATCGCCAAGGGCATCGAGGAAGGCGCCCGGCTGGTCTGTGGCGGCGGCCGCCCCGAAGGTCTGGACGGTGGTTTCTTCGTGGAGCCGACCGTCTTCGCCGACGTGGACAACTCGATGACCATCGCCCAGGAGGAGATCTTCGGGCCGGTGTTGTCGATCATCGCCTACGACACCGAGGACGACGCGGTCGCGATCGCCAACGACTCGGTGTACGGCCTGGCCGGCAGTGTGTGGACCTCCGACGTGCCGCGCGGCATCGAGATCGCCAGCAAGATCCGCACCGGGACCTACGGCATCAACTGGTATGCCTTCGACCCGTGCTGCCCGTTCGGCGGCTACAAGAACTCCGGCATCGGCCGGGAGAACGGCAAAGAAGGCGTGGAGCACTTCACCCAGCAGAAGAGCGTCCTGATGCCGATGGGCTACACGCTGGACAGCTGAGCCGCGCAGTCGGCGATCACCTTGCCGTTGCCGCAACGGTAAGCCCATATACTGCCGGTCATGGGCGTGCTGGTGTGGTTTGCCCCCTGGGCTGTCTACTGGGTGTTGGTCGGCCATGTGCCGCCGTCGATCGCGGCGGCCCTGGCCTTGGCCATGGCGCTGGCCGTGGTGGCCGGCGACCACGGCCGCCCGGCCCGGTTGGTGGGCGGCGGGGCGGTTGCGACGTTCACGGTGCTGGCGGCGTTGCCCTTGGCGGGCGACGCCGCCGCACCGCGCTGGCTGCTTCCGGTGAGCTTCGCCGGACTGCTCGCGGTGTTGCTGGCCGGCCGCGCCACGGGCGGGCCGGTGGTGGAGGACGTCGTGCGGGCGGACCTGCCGGAAGCGGTGGTGGAATCCGAGCTGTTCGCACCGGTCGTGAACCGGTTGACGCAGATCTGGCTGGGTTCTGTTGCGGCGATGCTGGTTTCGGCGTCGATCCCGGCGATCGCACTACCCGCCGACGCCGGACGCGACACCGGTTCGGTGCCGGTGTACCTGTGCTGCTGGGTGATTCCGTTCGGGATCCTGGCCGCGGCGACCCTCGCCTCACGGCTGTCGATCGACCGCATGACGGCCGGGTTCGGCGACGCGGTGCGCAAGACCAGCTTCGTGGCGTTCGTCGACCTGGAGATCGACCAGCTCTACTATCTGGCTACCGAGCACGCCAACCGGGAAGTCGGCCCGGGCCAGGAGGCCTACAACATCACCGTCGGCACCAAGGGCACCGCGCTGGTGGGCGACGAGACCCGGGTGTCGTGGCCGTCGACCTACAAGGTGCGGCAACGGCGCAGCTGAGGCCCTCGGACGGGTCACGGCCCGGTCATCGCGCAGTCGGCCGCTCAGCCCCGGCCCTGCCGCTGCCGCCGCCGGGATTCGATGCAACGCCCCACCTGGGTGCGGAAGAAGGCTTCATCCCGCCCGCCGGCGGCATACAGTCGCGCGCCGAGCCGATCCCGCAGGTCGTCGAGGTCGACCTCTCCGGTGGTGGCGTTGGTCAGCACCCAGTCGACGGCGGCTTCACTGCCGCGTGCCCGGCAGATCCGATCGACCTGCTTGACCGCGGCCCGTCGGTGAAACCGGGCGAAGCCGGCCTTGCTCCAGGCCCGGATCTCCAGCGTCTCCAGGTCGAGCAGTTCCCGCAGCACCGACAGCGGCCCGTCGGCCACGGTCTTGTACGCGGCGGCGTCGTTGAAGGCCAGTGCGCCGTCGGGGCGCCGGATCGCTTCGACGTCGGGTTCCACCACCACCGCGCCGCGCCCCTTGGCCAGCTCATGGGCCCATCGGACGATGGCATAGCCGTGGTCGGGCAGCCGATGTTTCGGGGTACGCGTTTGCACCGCTGATGTCGGTTCAGAACGCGTCTTCGGCCAGGTCCATCACCGCGATGTCCTCGTTCTCCACGATGCCGCGATCCGCGCCGAGCCGCGGCAGCACGTTGGCCGCGAAAAACTTTGCCGCGGCGACCTTTCCCCGGTAGAAGTGCTGGTCGTCGCCGGTGGCGCCCTGCTCCAGCGCGGCCAGTGCGACCTCGGCCTGCCACAGCAGCAGCCAGCCGATCACCAGGTCGCCGATGGCCAGCAGGAACCGCACCGAACCCAATCCCACCCGGTAGAGCTCCCGGGCCTCCTCCTGCGACCCGATCATGTAGCCGGTCATCGCGGCCACCATCGCCCGGCCGTCGTCGAGGGCGGCGGACAGCAGTTTGCGGGAATCGGCCAGTTCCGCCCGCCCGTCGGCGCTGTCGAGGAAGCCTTCGATCTGTGCCACCAGGTGCGTCAGCGCCACCCCGCGGTCGCGGGCGATCTTGCGGAAGAAGAAGTCCTGCGCCTGAATCGCGGTGGTGCCCTCATAGAGCGAGTCGATCTTGGAGTCCCGGATGTACTGCTCGATCGGATAGTCCTGCAGGAAACCCGAGCCGCCGAAGGTCTGCAGCGACTCGGTCAGGTATTGATAGGCCCGCTCGGACCCGACACCCTTGACGATCGGCAGCAGCAGATCGTTGACGCGGGTCGCCATCTCCGCGTCGGCGCCGGACACCAGTTGCGCCACCTCGGGGTTCTGGTGGGCGGCGGTATAGAGGTACACCGCGCGCATGCCCTCGGCGTAGACCTTCTGCATCATCAGGGCCCGCCGCACATCCGGATGGTGGATGATCGTCACCCGCGGTGCGGTCTTGTCGGTCATCTGGGTCAGGTCGGCGCCCTGGATGCGGGTCTTGGCGTACTCCAGCGCATTGAGGTACCCGGTGGACAGCGTGGCGATCGCCTTGGTGCCCACCATCATTCGCGCGTTCTCGATGACGTCGAACATCTGCGCGATGCCGTTGCGGACATCACCGACCAGCCAGCCCTTCGCCGGGACACCGTGCTGGCCGAAGGTCAGTTCGCAGGTGGTGGAGACCTTCAGCCCCATCTTGTGTTCCAGCCCGGTGACGAACACCCCGTTGCGCTCGCCGGGCTCTCCGGTCTCGGGATCCGGCAAGAACTTGGGCACCAGGAACAGGCTGAGGCCCTTGGTGCCCGGCCCCGCCCCCTCGGGACGGGCCAGGGTCAGATGCATGATGTTCTCGAACAGGTCGTCGGTGTCGCCGTTGGTGATGAACCGTTTGACGCCGTCGATGTGCCAGCTGCCGTCCGGCTGTTCGATGGCCTTGGTGCGGCCGGCCCCCACATCGGAGCCGGCATCGGGTTCGGTGAGCACCATGGTGGCGCCCCAGTTGCGGTCGATGGCCATCGACGCCCAATGCCGCTGCTGCTCGTTGCCCAGGTGATAGAGGATGTTCGCGAAAGGCGGACCGGCCATGAAGATGAACGCCGCGGGGTTGGCGCCCAGTGCCAGTTCGTTGATCGCCCAGGACACCATCGACGGCGCCGGCACCCCGCCGATCCCCTCGTCCAGGCCGATCCGGAACCACTCGCCCTCCCGCCAGGCCCGCACCGACTCCTTGAAGGCGTCCGGCAGCGTGACGCTGTGGGTGGCCGGGTCGAAGACCGGCGGATGCCGGTCGGCCTCGGCGAACGATTCGGCGACCGGCCCCTCGGCCAGCCGGGCGGCCTCGGCCAGCATCTGGCGCACGGTCTCGCCGTCGAGGTCGCCGAAAGCGCCCCCCGCCAGGCATTCCTCCAGCCCGAACAGCTCGAACAGGTTGAATTCCAGGTCCCGAACGTTGCTCTTGTAGTGACCCATAGCCCCAGGATGCACCCTGACGCTGTGTAGTTCGTCGGAATCGGCACGTTCTAACGCAAGACGTGCAATCCCCACTGCCGCAGGAACGGCTCGACCAGAACGAAGTCGGTGTTCGAGTCGTCGTCCTCGGGGCCGCCCATCAGGATGCCGACCGCACTGGCGGTGCCGTCCGGGTTGCGTACGAATCCCGGGCTGCCACTGTCACCGATGGTGCTGTACACCGCGGTCTCCACCAGGTTGCCGACGACGGCGGTGACCGGTCCGCAGGTCTCGCCGGTCTGGGCGCCGACTTTGCAGATCATCATCCCGACGTGAATCTGGTCGGCGCTCAGCACCCCGCTCACCGGGTAGCGACCGGCGATCCTGCCGTCGGGCCGCCCGGCCAGCGGATCGAGCCGGATGATCGCCGCGTCCCGGTCCACGCCGTTGTCCTCGCTGGCGGTGACGGTTCCGAGCGGTGTCTCGAAGATGTCGGTCCACTGCGAGCCGTCGTGGGAGTCGCAGTGCCCGCTGGTGAGCATGTAGTAGTCACCGTCGTCGCCCTGGGTGACGAAACCCGCCGTGCAACTGCTGTTGTCGTCCAGCAACTCGATGCCGGGCATCGGTCCGGCGGCCGCGCCGCCGGCGAAGATCAGTCCGACGGCGCTCAGCAAGGCCGCCACCACGATCCGCGCCATCAGGTGTCCAACACCGTTGCCACCTTGGCCTCGACGTCGCCCAGACCGCTCAGGTCGATGCCGAAGCGCCCGGTCAGCTCCGCGCACACCTGCGCGGCGTCGTCGAACCGCACCCGTTCGGTGCCGCCGTCGGCGTGGATGGCGAGGTTGCGGCCGCGCAGGTTCCAGCGGGCGTCGTCGGTCACCAGCGCCGCGGTGAGCCCGACGACGAAATTCGACTCCGGGTAGGTCGAGACGTACCAGCTGCCCACCTGCAGATCGATCAGCGGACGCGGCTGCAGCCCCATGATGTACAGCGGTCGCCAGCGCTGCCCGATCAGCGTCTCCAGCACGAGGTCGGCGCCGTGCTCGCGCAGCCGGAACGGTTCGTGGGAGGTCTGCTGGACCGCGTCGGGAACCATCGGGATGGGCGCCGTCGGAGTCTGCCCGCCGAAGCCGACGTCGACCAGGTAGTGCTGCGGCGAGCCGGGAATGGTCACCGCGAGCCCCTGGTGGGTCTGCGGGCGCGGCGGCCCGTCGACCCCTTCCGGGCTCATCCACACCACTCGGGCCGCCAGCCGTTCGACGTGGTAGCCGAGCTCGGTCAGCACCTCGGCCAGCAGGTTGTTGTGTTCGTAGCAGTAGCCGCCGCGGCGTCGCGCCACCAGCTTGGCGGTCAGTGCCGCCGCACTCAGGTCGACGATCGGCACACCCATCAGGGGATCGAGGTTCTCGAACGGGATGTGCCGGACGTGCGCGGCCACCAGCGCGGCCAGGGTCTCGCGCGTCGGTTCGGTGCCGCCGCGGTGGTCGATGCGGTCGAAGTACGCCTGCAGGTCGATGTGACGCTCCCCTCGGCTACGCAGACCAGTGCGCCGATGGTATCCATGACCGGTCCCGAGCAGGTAACATGGGCAAAACTAGAACACGTTTCAGTCAGGGGGCAGGGTGGACACAGCGGACGGGGATCGGTCGGACGACCTGCTGCGGCCCCTCACGGCGTGGGATCCGGAACTGACCGAACGGGTGATGGGTCTGTTACGACCATTCATCAAGGCCTACCACCGGGCCGAGGTACGGGGCCTGGACTCGTTCCCCGATGGCGGCGCCCTGGTGGTGTCGAACCACTCCGGCGGCCTGTTCGCGATGGACGTCCCGGTGTTCGCGACCGGCTTCTACGAGAAGTTCGGCTACGACCGCCCGGTCTTCACGCTCAGCCACGATCTGATCTTCACCGGTGCGACCGCCGACTTCTTCCGCAAGACCGGGTTCATCCCGGCCAATCACGCCAACGCCGATGCGGCCCTGCGCTCCGGCGGCGTGGTGGTGGTGTTCCCCGGCGGTGACTACGACGTCTACCGGCCCACCCTGGAAGAGAGCAAGATCGACTTCGGCGGCCGCAAGGGCTACATCCGCGCCGCGATCAACGCGCGGGTGCCGCTGGTACCGACCGTGGGCATCGGCGGTCAGGAGAGCCAGTTCTACCTGTCGCGTGGCACCGGGTTGGCCAAGGCGCTGCGCCTGGACAAGCTGATGCGGGTCAAGATCCTGCCGATCTCGTTCGGTTTCCCGTTCGGGTTGTCCGCGGTGCTGCCGATCAACCTGCCGCTGCCCACCAAGATCGTCTTCGAGGTCTGTGAACCGATCGACGTGATCGCCGAATTCGGAGAAGACCCCGATATCGACGTCGTCGACGCGCACGTGCGGGCGGTCATGCAGGAGACCCTGGACAAGCTCGCCCGCGAACGCCGGCTGCCGATCCTGGGTTGAGCGCAGTGGCATTCTTCGATTCCCTCACCCGCGCCGGTGCCATGCTGGCGACGTTTCACCGGTCGGGGCTGCTGGCGCCGATGCGGCCGGACCGCTATCTGCGGATCGCGGCCGCCGCCGGCCGGGAAGGCGGCACCACCACGGTCGGGATCGCGATGGCGGCCCAGCGCTGTGGTGACCGCACGGCGATCGTCGACGAGCGCGGCTCGCTGACCTACGCCGAGCTGGACCGCCGGTGCGACGCACTGGCCGCCGCCCTGCAGCGGCTGCCCGGCCGGACACCGCGGGCCATCGCGCTGATGTGCCGTAACCATCGGGGGTTCATCGAGGCGCTGGCCGCCGCCAACCGGATCGGCGCCGACGTGTTGTTGCTCAACACCAGTTTCGCCGGGCCCGCGCTGGCCGAGGTGGTGGCCCGCGAGGGTGTCGACCTGATCTGCTACGACGAAGAGTTCACCGCGGCAGTGGATCTGGCGGTACCGGCCGAGTCCGGCTGCACCCGGGTGTTGAGCTGGACCGACGGTGCGGTGGCCGGGTTGAGCGCCGACGAACTGATCGCCGCCAACCTGGGGCGCCGGCCGGCCAAGCCGTCGCGGTCGGGCAAGCTGGTGATGCTGACCTCCGGGACCACCGGCACACCGAAGGGCGCTCGCCGTTCCGGCAGCGGCGGCGGGGGTGTCGCGGATCTGGCGGCGATCTTCGACCGGATCCCGTGGCACACCGAGGAAACCGTGGTGATCGCCGCGCCGATGTTCCACGCCTGGGGATTCTCCCAGCTGGCGCTGGCCCTGACGATGGCCTGCACGATCGCCACGCGCCGCAAGTTCGATCCCGAAGCCACCCTGGCGCTCATCGAGGACAATCAGGCGGCCGGGCTGTGCGTGGTGCCGGTCATGTTCGACCGGATCATGGCGCTGCCCGACGAGGTGCGGTCGCACTATCCTTGCCGGTCTTTGCGATTCGCGACGGCATCCGGATCGCGGATGCGCCCCGACGTGGTGACGGCGTTCATGGACTGTTTCGGTGACGTGGTCTACAACAACTACAACGCGACCGAGGCCGGCATGATCGCGCTGGCGACACCGGAAGACCTGCGCTACAGCGCCGACACCGCCGGTCGCCCCGCGCCCGGTACCGAGATCCGCATCCTGGACGGGCAATTCGCGCAGGTGCCCGCCGGGGAGACCGGGCAGATCTTCGTCCGCAACTCCTCCCAGTTCGACGGTTACACCGGCGGCGATTCGAAGCTGTTCCACGACGGCTTCATGGCCTCCGGGGACCTGGGCTATTTCGACGACACCGGCAGGCTTTTCGTGGTCGGCCGGGACGACGAGATGATCGTCTCCGGCGGCGAGAACGTCTACCCCATCGAAACGGAGAAGGCCCTGACCGGCCATGCCGCGGTCGCCGAGGCCGCCGTGATCGGGGTGGACGACGCCGACTACGGGCAGCGCCTGGTGGCCTTCGTGGTGCTGGCACCCGGCGCGTCGGCGACTCCCGAGGAGTTGAAGCAGTACGTCCGCGACACGCTGGCCACCTACAAGGTTCCGCGGGCCATCACGGTGCTGGAGTCCTTGCCGCGCAACAACACCGGCAAGGTGCTGCGCCGGGAGTTGCAGGCGTTGGCGAACTCGGCGCCCTAGCCGGGCTCACCGCCGGGAATTCACTGCACGAAGGTGGGCATGGCCGCCCATCCGCGCACCGCGGCGGTCTCCGACGGCACCGCGCCGTCCCAGTCGACTTCCCACTCCGGGAAACGTTTGAGGATCTCCTCCAACGCGATCCGGCCTTCCATACGGGCCAGCGCGTTGCCCATGCAGAAGTGCGTTCCGGCGCCGAACGTCATGTGCGGGTGGGCTTCCCGGTGGATGTCGAAGACATCGCCGTCGGGTGGGAACTGACGGTGGTCGCGGTTGGCGGCACCGACGAGCATCAACATGGCCGAGCCCTCGGGCACGGTGCGGCCGTAGTATTCGACGTCGCGGGTGACGTAGCGGGCGATCTGCAGCGCCGGCGGTTCCCAACGCAGGATCTCTTCGATCGCCTGCGGGATCAGACTCGGGTCGGCGACCAGGTCGCGTCGTTGATCGGGGTAGTCCGCCAATGTCTTGCCGGCCCAGCCGATCAGCCGGGTGGTGGTCTCCGATCCCGCGGTGGCGATGACGGTCAGGTACATCAGCAGCTCGTCTCGGCGCAGCGTACGCACCGTGCCGGTCTCGTCCTCGAACTCGGCGTTGAGCAGGTCGGTCATGATGTCGTCGGACGGATGCTTGGTGCGCCAGTCGATGAACTCGCTGAACACCTCCCCGGTGGCCATCGCGTCGAGCGTGGTGCCCTGCAGGACCTCTTCACCGTGGTCGGTGATCTCGCGTTGCCGGTCCTCGGGGATACCCAGCAGCATGCCGATCACCCGCATCGGCATCTGTTCGCCCAGATCGTTGACGAAGTCGAATCTGCCGGTGCCCACAACCGGGTCCAGGCACCGGGCGGTGAACTCGCGGATCTGCGGTTCCAACGCCAGCACCTTGCGCGGGGTGAACATCCGCGAGAGCAGATTGCGGTGGATGTTGTGGATCGGTGGGTCTTCGAAGATCAGTGTGCCCGGCGGGATCTCCATCCCGGATTTGATGATCTCCAGCACGGCGCCGCGGGCGGAGCTGAACGTCTCGTGGTCGATGACCGCTTTGTTGACGTCGTCGTAGCGGCTCAGCGCGTAGAAGTCGTGTTGCTCGTTGTAGTAGAGCGGCGCCTCTTCCCGGATCCGCGCGAACACCTCGTGGGGGTTCATGTTCAAGGCGATGTCGTACGGGTCGTAGTACAGATCGGCCTGCATCGGCACGGTCATCGAGCGTCACCCCCGAGTGCGTGTGCTGAACTCATCGAACTGAGCTTGCTGTGCACCTGCTTAGCAGCTGGACCGAGACCGGGTCAAGGGTTCAGGCCGGTGCCATCGCCGTGTCGACGGTCGTCAGCGTCTCCGGGAGACCGGCGGCACGGCGGATGTCGACGAACTCGTCGACCAGCGCGCCGGTCACCTCGTGCGGGTCTTCGAAGGTGACACCGTCGGTCAGCACCGAGATGTTGAGCTGGTCCACGTAGCTCCAGACGGTGATGTTGAGTCCGCTTCCCGCGGTCAACGGGCCCACCGAGTAGATCTCGGTGACCAGCGCACCGCCCACCCGGCCGCGCTCGCGGGGGCCCGGCACGTTGGAGATGTTGAGGTTGAGGACCTTGTTCTGGCCGTCCTTGCCCGACAACCACCGGAACAGCGATTCCGCCGGGGCCGGCGGCAGGTACGCCGACCAGCGACTGATCAGCTCGGGGCCGACCAGATGGTGGGCCTCCTTGGCCAGATTGGCGGCCTGCCTGGCCTGCTTGACCCGCTCGGTCACGTCGGCGACGTCGACCGGCAAGGCGACCAGCACCCCGGAGAACCGGTTGCCCGAGATCCGATCGGCGGAGAAGTCGAAGCTCATCGGCACCGACGCCAGCAACGGGTGGTCGGCCTTGCCGTCGTAGCGCAGCAGCAGGGTGCGCAGCGCGCCGGCGGAGATCGCCAGTACCAGGTCGTTGATGGTGACCCCCAACTGCTTGCCGGTCGCCTTGATGTCGGCCAGCGCCAGCGTCGCGGTCGCGAACCGGCGTTCGGGGGTGAGCACGTGGTTGAGAAAGCTCGGCGGCGGGGTGAACGGCCGGGTCAGGTCGGCGGAGAGCTTGCGGGTGCTGCGCCGGACCCGGCCGACACCGGCGGCGGTGTAGGCGATGGTCGCCGGGATCTTGCCGATCTGGCGGAGGTGGTCCCGGAAAGCCGAGCGCACCAACTGTCCGCCGGTGGGGGCGGGATCGGTTTCGTAGGAGTCCCGTTCGAGCTGCGGTCCGGTCACCAGGTCCATGCCGCGGGCCATCAGGTTCGCCGAGGCGATCCCGTCGGCCAGCGCGTGGTGGATCTTGCCGACGACCGCGATCCGGTTGTTCGCCAGTCCCTCGATGAAGTACATCTCCCACAGCGGGCGACTGCGGTCCAGCGGGGTGCTGCCGATCTCGCCGATCGCCCGGTCGAGTTCCCGGCGCCCGCCCGGAGCGGGCAGTGTCCACGGCCGGATGTGATACGCCAGGTCGACTTCGCAGTTCTCCCGCCACATCGGGTGATGGAACTTTCCCGGGATATCCACCAGTTGGTAGCGGAACGGGTCGAGCTTGTAGAGCCGGCTGTGGATCACCCGGCGGAAGGCTTCGACGTCGAACATCCCCTGCCGGTCGGCGTCGAGTTCGATGACCGCGATCTTGAGGGTGTGCATGTGCACGTTGGCCGTCTCGCTGTACAGCAGCAGTGCGTCCCACCCGCTGAGCCGCTTCACCGCGGATTCATCCTCATGCCCGGACCCTACCGCGCGATTCCGGCGTGCGCGGTCAGATGATCTGTTTGCTCCCGACGGTGACCCGGTCCCGGTGAATCTGGTTGAGGAACAAGCCGATTGCGGTACTCATCACCCCGGTTCGGGCCCCATCGGTCATGTCGAAACCGTGCCCGGCGCCGGGCAGTTCCACATACCCGACTTTGGAACGCGACACCGCCCGCATCCGTTCGGCGAAGCTGCGGGCCTGCTGCACCGGGATGACGGTGTCGGCGCTGCCGTGCACGATCAAGAACGGCGGCGCGTCCGAATGCACCCGGGCCATCGGAGAGGCCCGCCGGTAGACGTCGGGATGACGCCGGATCGACCGGCCGACCACCACCCGCTCCAGGAAATCGACGAACTCGACGCGTTCCGGCGTGGAACGGTCCTCCCAGTCGTAGCGACCGTAGATACCGACCACGGCGTCCACCGAGGTGTCCCCGCCGGCCGGGAGCGAATCGGCGAACTCGGGGTCGCCGGCGGCACCGCCGGTGAGCCCGGCCAGCGCGGCCAGATGCCCGCCGGCCGACGCCCCGCCGACGGCGACGAAATTGCGGTCACCGCCGAACTTGTCGACATTGGCGTGCGCCCAGGCGATCGCGGTCTTGACGTCGACGATATGGCTGGGCCAGCGATTGTGCGGCGCGACCCGGTAGTCGATGGACAGACAGACCCAGCCGTTGTCGGCCAGGTGCGACAGCAGTGCATACCCCTGCAGCATCCGGCTGCCGTGCACCCAGGCCCCGCCGGGCACGAAGATCAGCACCGGCGCCGGACCGCTCAGGTCGGAACGACGCCACACGTCGAGCACCTGGGCGGGGTCGTTGCCGTATCGGATCCCGGCGCGGTAGATGTTGCGGCGGTGCGTCAGCGCCTTGGCGACCGGGGGCAGCTGCTCGGGTTCGGGCCAGTCGATATCCAGATCGGCCGCCGAGACCACGCCGCGCAACGCGTCGCGGCCGGCCAGCGGTGTCTGCTCACGCTCGCGGCGGCGGGCGGCACCGGTGCCGGGCGTGAGCCAGGACCGGGCAGCCTTCGACCAGAACGCCGGCACCTGACGGGCCCCCCACAGGCTCATCGCGGTCAGCCCGCCCAGGGGTTCCAGGTGCTTGCCGACCACCGGCACGGCTGCCGCGGCGACGCTGGCGGCCAGCAGATAGTCCGCCGGGCGAGCCCGTTGCAGCCGGCGCAGCCGCGCGGCCAGGTCGGATCCGGTGTCCGGGTGCTGCGGTCGTCCCGTCATTGCGGCAGGGTACCGCGCCCGTCCTCGGCGGTGCCGGTGTTTCGGGTGGGCTGGCGCGCGGCGGATCGCGTCGCGGGCAATACTGGGCCGATGGGAAGCAGCGTGTTCCATCCAGATCTGCGCAGGGCCGCCCGATTCATCCCGAGGCAGGGCGTCGGGCCGCGCGCCTTGCCGGTGATCAGGGCGTTGACCGGCCTGCAGGGCCGTCGCACCCCCGCCGACGTCGAAGTACTGGAGTTGCCTGCGGGGGCTTCGGTCCGGGTGTTCCGGCCGCCGCGGCCGTCGGCCGATCCCGGACCGGCGCTGCTGTGGATCCACGGCGGCGGCTATGTCATCGGTACCGCGGCCCAGGACGATCGGCTGTGCCGGCGGTTCGCCGCGGACCTGGGCGCCACCATCGCCTCGGTGGACTACCGGCTGGCCCCGGAGCACCCCTACCCGGCCGCGCTGGACGACTGCTGGGCGGCGTTGCTGCGGCTGGCCGGCCTGCCCGGGGTGGATCCGGCGCGGATCGCGATCGGCGGGGCCAGCGCCGGCGGCGGGCTGGCCGCGGCCCTGGCCCAGTGGGCCGCCGACCGCGGTGATGTCACTCCCGTACTGCAACTGCTGGTCTATCCGATGCTCGACGACCGCAGTTCGGCCCTGCCGCGCAACCGCGACTACCGGCTGTGGACCGCCCGCAGCAACCGGTTCGGTTGGGACGCCTACCTGGGCGGCGCCGACCCGCAATCGGTGGTGCCGGCCCGGCGCGCGGACCTCAAGGGTCTGGCGCCGGCCTGGATCGGCGTCGGGACGTTGGACCTGTTCCACGACGAGGATCTGGCCTACGCGCAGCGCCTACGGCAAGCCGGGGTGCCCTGTGCGGTCGAGACCGTGCCGGGGGCGTTTCACGGCTTCGACCTGCTGCTACCCAAAGCCGGTGTGTCCCAGTCATTTTTCGCCAGCCAGTGCGCGAGCCTGCGGGACGCCTTCACGGCCTCCCGGAACGGCTGAGCGGTGACCGGTTCCAGCGCCGCCGAACTGCGGGAGTTGCGGGGTGCCGTCGCCGAACTGATGGCCAAGAACCTCGCGGTCGACGACGCCTGGGCGGAGTTGACGCGGATGGGCCTGGTCGGACTGCTGGTTCCCGAGCAGTACGGCGGCGCCGGCGGCGGGATGGTGGAACTCGGCGTGGTGGCCGAGGAATTGGGCCGGGCCCTGTTCGCCGGGCCGTATCTGTCGACGGCGGTGCTGGCGGTCAACCTGCTGCTGGCCGCCGGTGATGCGCGGCAGTGCGGACAGGTGCTGCCCGACATCGCCGCGGGCCGACGCCGGGTGGCGGTCGCCTTCGCCGAGGGGTCCTCGACCCGGCCGCCGCAACAGCCGACCACGGTGGCCCGCGGCGGTCGGCAGCCGCTGATCTCCGGCGCGAAGCGTTTCGTCCTCGATGCGGGAACGGCCGACCTGTATTACGTGCTGGCGGCGGCCGACGACGGGCCCGCGATCTTTGCCGTCGACCCGGGCAGCCCGGGTGTGCAGGTGACGCCGCTGACCACTGTCGATCCTTCGCGCAGTTTGGCCGATGTCCGCTTCACCGAGACTCCTGCGACATTGGTCGGCGGATCAGATTGCGGCGCGGCCACATTGACCGAGGCGCTGGACCGCAGCGCGGTGGCGCTGCTCGGCGAGCAGGCCGGTGCGGCCCGCTGCGCCATGGAGATGGCCCGCGACTACGCGAAGACCCGATACCAGTTCGGCCGGGCCATCGGCAGCTTCCAGGCTGTCAAGCACATGTGCGCCGACATGCTGCTGGAGGCCGAATCGGCGACCTCGGCCGCCCGGCATGTGGCTGCCGCGGCCGACGCCGCGGCGTCGGGTTGGATCGCCGATCTCGCGTTGGCTCAAGGGTATTGCTCGGATGCGTTCGTGTTCGTGGGCGCCACCAACATCCAGGTCCACGGCGGTATCGGCTTCACCTGGGAACATCCGGCCCACCGGTATCTGCGGCGGGCTCGCGGCGATGCCCAGCTCTTCGGCAGCCCGTCGTGGCACCGCGAACGGTACCTGCAAGAGAGCGGAGCGTGACGTGACGCGACCCGGCATCGACGACGAGGCCCTGCGCGCCGAGGTGCGATCCTGGCTGGCAGCCAATTGGTCACCGGAGGTCGATCGGGCGACGTATGCGGCCGCGGTGTTCGAGGCGGGCTGGACCGCACCCGGCTGGGAACCGGACTGTTACGGCCGCGGCCTGACGGATCGTCAATCACGTTTGGTGGCCGCGGAATTCGCTGCGGCAGGCGCGCCCGGATGTGGTCATGACCGGGCGGACCTGTTCGCCTGCACGGTGCACGATCGCGGCACCGAGGAACAACGGCGCCGGCTGCTGCCGCCGGCATTGCGCGGTGAGACCAAGTCGTGCCTGCTCTACAGCGAACCCGGCGCGGGATCGGATCTGGCCGGTCTGCGCACCCGGGCCGTCCGCGACGGCGACGACTGGATCGTCAACGGCCAGAAGGTGTGGACGTCGTTCGCCGCGGCCGCCGATTACGGCATGCTGATCGCGCGCACCGACCCGGATGTGCCCAAACACAACGGGATCACCTTCTTCATGCTGCCGATGCGCCAACCCGGCGTCGAGGTGCGCCCGATCCACCAGATCACCGGCGAATCGGAGTTCAACGAGGTATTCCTCACCGACGCCCGGGTTCCCGACGCGAACCGCATCGGCGCGCCGGGCGAAGGCTGGGCGGTGCTACAGGTGGCGCTGGGCTACGAGCGCCGGCTGATGGGTGATGTCGCCCGCACCGCCCGACGCAAGGAGAAGTCCAGCGGGCTGATCGATTCGGCACGCGACGCCGGCTGCCTGGACGACCCCCACATCCGCCAACAGATCGCGCGGGTACAGGCGCTGGCGACGGTGAACCGCTGGAACAACCAGCGGGCCAAGACCAGTGCCGATCGGGCCGAGTCGGCGACGCTACTGGCGTTGGGCAAGATCGCGATGTCGCGGATCCTGCACGAGACCGCCCGGGTGCAGACCGAGATCGTCGGGCCCGAATCCATGCTGTGCGGGTCGGAGAATCCGGTCGGCGACGCGGTGACGTTCCGGGCGCTGAACGCCTACTTCACTTCGATCGGCGGTGGCACCGACCAGATCCAGCGCAACATCATCGGCGAGCGGGTGCTGGGGTTGCCCAAGGAGCCCGACCCGTATCGGGATGCCCCGTTTCGGGATCTGCCGCACTAAAGCGAGCCCAGGAACTCCACCAGTGCCGCGTTGACCTCGTCGGGCCGTTCCTGGGTGAGCCAGTGTCCGGCGCCCGGATAGACGTGCAGGCCACGCAGACCGGGGATCTCGGCGCGCATCCGCTCCAGGGTCTTGGGCGTGTTGCCGCCGATCAGGTCGTGTTCACCTGCCAGGTACAGGGCCGGCTGCCGGATGGCCGCCCCGCGGAACGGCGCCAGCACCGCCGGCATCGCATTGAGGTTCCGGTACCAGTTGAGCCCGCCGCGGATACCGTGGCGCGCCAAGGCGTTCACCCAGTATGCGATGTCGTCTTCGCCGATCCAGGCCGGCAGTGCGGCCGGTGACCGCAGTTGGTCGATGAAGCGTTCCCCGAGCGGGAAATGTCCGGTCCAGCCGGTGTCGCGTACCCCGTCGGTGACGATGTCACCGCTGATGCTGTAGAGGTACGCCCGCACGAAGTGGTCCAGATCGGCGTCGATCTCGGCTTCGGCGACGCCCGGTTCCTGGAAGTAGAGCCGGTAGTAGTCGGCACCCTTGCTCGAGGCCCGCATCAGATCATCGATGGTCACGCCCTGCGGCAGGCAGCCGGTCGGGGCCTGGTAGGGAACGCTCAGGGCGGCAACGGCTCTGAACAGATCGGGGCGCATCAGCGCGCAGTACCACGCGACCGGCGCGCCCCAATCGTGGCCGATCACCACCGCCTGCTGTGCCCCGTGCGCGGTCACCACCGCCACCACGTCGGAGACCAGGTGCGACAGCGAGTAGGCGCCGATATCGGCGGGAGCATCGCTGAGACCGTAACCGCGCATGTCCAGGGCGACCGCGGTGAACCCGGCCTCGGCGATCGCGCTGAGCTGATGCCGCCAGGTGTACCAGGACTCGGGAAACCCGTGGCACAACACCACCAACGGCCCTTCCCCGGCCGACACCGTGTGCAGCGTCAGACCGTTGACGCTGAGGTCGGCATGGGTGAACGCGTCGATGCTCATCGCTTCTTCTGCAGTGCGTGGTATTCCTCGGCGTAGAGCTCCTGGAAGTTCGGCTCGCCGGTGTGTGCGGTCAACCCGCCGTCGGCGACCAGGTTGGCCCCGGTGATGAAGCTGGCGTCGTCGGAGGCGAGGAAGGAGATCACGCCGGCGATCTCCTCGGGCTCGCCCACCCGCCCCATCGGGATGTTGCGCTGATAGACCGGCTTCATGTTGGGGTGGTCCATCATGCCGCCCGGGTGGCTGTTCACCGGCCCGGGGCAGACGGCGTTGATCCGAATTCCTTGCCGCGCATGGTCGATCGCCATGTTGCGGGTCAGGTTCACCACCGCGCCCTTGGCGGTGCAGTAAGCGACCAGGCCGTAGTTGCCGGCCAGCCCGGAGATGGACGCGGTGTTCACGATGTTGCCGCGGGTGCGCACCAGGTGCGGAATGGCGGCCCGGGAGCCGTAGTAGACGGAGTCCAGGTCGACGGCCATGATGCGGCGCCAGTCCGCCGGCTGGACTTCTTCGACGGTGCCCATCGTGATGGCGCCGGCATTGTTGACCAGGATGTCCAACCGGCCGAACCGGGCCACGGCGTCTTCGACCATTGCGGTGACCTGGTGCTCGTCGGAGACGTCGGTGATGCGGGTGGCGAGGCGTTCCTCGCCGAATTCCTCGGTGAGGCGGGCCAGCCCCTTGGGATGGATGTCGGCGACCAGCACCGCTGCGCCTTCGGCGAGGAATCTGCGTACCGTAGCGGCGCCGATTCCGTGGCCGCCGCCGGTGACGATCGCTACCTTGCCGGCGTGCCGGGTCTCATCCATGCGCTGCTCCTGTCTCCGGTCGGCACCCCGTCGCACCGAGGGCCGCTTGCACGATATGGCGGGCGCCCATCCCCAGCAGGTCTGCGGTGTAATCCGGAGATCCGAAGGGCGGGAACACATCCGGGACTCCGATGGGCGTGACCGGTACGGCGACCCCGCGCAGTGCGAGCGCCTCGGCCGTCGCCGAGAACAGGCCACCGATCACGGAGTGGTTCTCCGCGGTGATCAGCCGGCCGGTGCGGCTCGCGAGCTCGGCCACCGCGTCACCGTCGAACGGCTTGAGGGTGCTCACCCGCAACACGGCCGCCGCGACGCCGGACTCGGCGAGCGTCTCCGCGGCGGCCAGGGCCTCGCCGACCCGGTCGCCGCCGGCGATGATGCCGACGTCGGTGCCGTCGCGCAGCAGGGCGGCCCTGCCCAGTTCGAAGGGCGGCATCTCCTGGGTGCGGCGGGCCGAGGCGCGGTTGAACGGTTGACGCAGGTAGACCGGCCCGTCGTAGTCCAGCACCGCGGTCAGGGCCTGGGCGGCTTCATCGGGGTCGGCGGGATCGATGACGATCATGTTCGGCACGGCACGCCAGACCGCGAGGTCGTCGATGGCGGTGTGCGACGGCCCGAACGTGGCCGAGATTCCCGGAGTGGCGCCGATGAGTTTGACGTCGGCCCTGGGCAATGCGATCTGCATGACGGCGAAGTCCGCGGCGCGCCGCGACAAGAAGGCGGCGAAGGTGGTCGCGACGACCGTCAGTCCGGCGCGGGCCAGGCCGGCGGCGGTCATCACCAGGTTCTGCTCGGCCATGCCCACCTCGATGTAGCGCTCGGGGTAGGTCTTGGCGAAGGCCGTCAGGTCGGTGTACTTCTTCAGATCCGCCGAGACGGCGACGATGTCGTCGCGCTGGTCGGCGGCCGCCACCAGCGCCTGGCCCCACGGCCCGGCTTTGGCCCGCAGTCCCATGGCGGCGGCGGCACCGCCGACACCGTCGTCAGTCGTTTTCATGCGCCCTCTTCTATCTCGCGTTGCGCAGTCTCCCACTCGTCCGGGCTCATCCGGACGAAATGGGCGTTGCGGCGGTTCTGAATGCTGGGCGCGCCCTGGGCCAGCCGGGTATGGGCGATGATCGCGCGGGGGCGCGGCCCGGCTTCGCCGTCCGCGGCGGTGAACGCGTCGATCAGTGCGTCGACGTCGTTGCCGTCGACGTCGGTCGCCCACCAACCGAACGCCCGGAATTTGTCGGTGAGCGGCTCGATCTCCAGCACGAGGTCACCATCGGCCTGAGTCCGGTTGACATCGACGACGGTGGTGAGGTTCGACAGGCCGCGAGCGCCGGCGAACATCGCGGCCTCCCAGGTCGCCCCCTCCTGAATCTCACCGTCGGACATGTAGTTGAAGACCCGCGCCGGGTTCCCGCGGTATCGCAGCCCCCACGCCATGCCGCCGGCGACGCCCAAGCCCTGACCCAGTGATCCACCGGCGAATTCGACCCCGGGCACCTCGCCGGGTTCGGCACCCAGGGTCAACGCGCTGCCGTCGGCGCCGTAGGTCTGCAGTTGCTCCGGCGACAGCAGCCCGTGTTCGGCCATCGCCGCGTAGTGCGACAGTCCGTAGTGCCCGACCGACAGCAGGCAGCGGTCTCGTGCGTCGTCGTCGAGGGCATCCGGTGACCAGTTCAGCTCGCGGAAGTAGAGCACCGCGAACAGCTCGGCCGACTGCAGGGCCTGGCCGATGTAGGCCTCGCCCTTGCCGCGGGCGGCACTCATCGCGTGCAGTCGCAGTCGGCGCGCGATCTCCCTCAGTTCGGCGGCTTCGCGCCGGGGGCTTGCCTGCAGGCTGCGGTATTCGGCCATCACTGCATACAACCGGTTGCAGTCAGCGGGTGTCAACCGACGCGTGCACATCCCGTGGCGAAACGGTCTTTACGTGGCGATATGCGGCTCACCGAGGGTTCGGAACCCTTATCCGTCACTGTGATGGGTAAGGGGGTGGCGGGTCAGGTGGCGGTGCACCATGGTCTGCACGATCTCCGGTTCTTCCTGCGCCAACCAGTGTCCGGCGTCGAGTTCGACGAATTCGTGCGGGCCCTCGAGGTAGCCGCGGCCGACGTCGACGGCCATCCGGCTGACGAAGGGATCCCGGTTCCCCCACACCAGCATCGTCGGGATGGACACCGGCCCGAAGTCCAGCGACGTGCCGTCCAGCACGCTCATGTGCCCGTTGGTCGCCCGGTACCAGTTGAGAGTGGCGGCCAGCGCACCGTCCTGGGTGAAGACGTCGAGGTACTGTTCGATCAGTGCCTCGTCATGGGCGATCCATGTCTGGCGCAGCCGAGCGAACGAATCAGCCGCCCAAGCGGTTTCGACGATGCTGCCGGGCGCCTGCACCGCCGCCAGAAACGCCCGGTAGGTGGCGACCGCGTCGTCGTCGCGTGTTCCGGTGGCGAAGCCGCGGTAGTGCGGAATGGACAGGCTGGTGAAGGACGCGATCCGCCGGTCGGCGTCCATGTCGACCGCACACCACCCGGCAGCGGCCCCCCAGTCGTGGGCGACCAGGTGGAACCGGTCGAATCCGGCGGCGGTCGCCAGGTCCAGAACGTCGCCACCCAGATGACGATGGCTGTAGGCGGAGACATCCTCGGGTCGCGCTCCGGGGCTGTAGCCCCGCTGGTCCGGGGCCAGGCAGCGATATCCGCTTCGCGCGAGCCCATCCATCAGCGGAACCCACATCGCCGACGTCTCGGGCATGCCGTGCAACAGGATCACCGGTTCACCATCATGTCCGGAGGTGAGTGCGTCGAAGGTCCATCCGCCCGCATCGAGCGATGTCCTGTTCACCGTGCCGGGTAGCTGCATGCCTCGGACCGTATCAGTGCCGGGAACCGATTGCAGTCACGTGGCGTCAATGCCCGGGCGGTCGGCGGGTTGCGCTCCGAGCCCGCGGATGTGCTCGCCGATACTGCTGCGCAGCCGCTGCTGCCCGTCGGGGGAGAGCCCCGATGCCGCACTGATCCAGTCCCCGAACAGCGCCCAGCCGAGGGTCAGGGCGCTGCGGGCCGCGACGGCGATGCGTCCCTCCTCGGCGGACAAACCGTATCGGCGGGCGATCGCCGGCCCGAGCTGTTCGTAGACCGGCAGGGACGTCGGCAGCAGCGACGGTTCGACGCCTTCGAGGATGAGCCGGCCCACGATCTGGGTCTCCAACCGGAACGACGGCAGCGCGACATAGGCGTCGAAGTCGTCGTTGGTGCGCAGATGGCGCGCATTGTCTTCGGCGAGGGCGCTCAACACCGCATGGAGCAGTTGCCCTTTGGACCCGAAGTAGCGGCTGATCATGCCGTGGTTGACGTTGGCGCGGCGCGCGATCGAGCGGATCGACGCTCCGCGGAACCCGACCGAGGCGAATTCTTCGGTGGCCGCGGCGATGAGTGCGCCGATGATCGCCTCCCGCCCGGAGGGACGTCGCGGGGTGATGCCCGGCGGTGCCTGCCGCGCGGCCACACCGGTGACGTCGAGTGCGTGGATGGTCGGGACGTCGAACGGCGCGCCGGCCGCCGGGCGCCGCGATTCCTTGCGCGCCTCGAAGGACCGTTGCCGATGCGACGGCCGGCAGTAACGGCCGACCGGCCCGCGGGCGTTGCGCGCGATGAACCGCTCTCCGCACCACTCGCAGACCCCGGAACGCTCACTCGTCACTGTGACGAGTATGCCCTATCGGCGGCCGCGGCGGTCAGAACTGCAGCGCGCTGAAGCGCCAATCCAGCACCTGACGGTCCGCTGCGCCCGCATCGCCGGCGGCATAGACCAGCGATCGCAGCTCGAGCACGTTGTCACGGGCGGATTCCACCCGCAGTTCGCTGTAGAGGGTGTCGCCTTCGTGGACGGGCGCGGTGTGATCGCAGGACTGCCAGCCCAGCACGGTGACCAGGTTCGGCAGTAGCCGGCACGCCTGCGCCAGCGCCAGGCCGATGGTGTGCCCGCCGTAGACCAGTCGCCGGCCGGCGACCCGGGAATCATGATGGGTGGCAGCGATATTGAGGGTCAACCGGGCCAGTTCGGGCGCCGACGAGACGACGTCGCCGGTGCTGGTCAGCACGGCGCCGGCCAGCCCGGGATCGAAGTGCGGTCCGGGCACTCGTCGCCGAAACGCATCCGCATCCCAGTCCGCGGTGACGTCCGGGGGCGCGGTGTGCCCGGCGCCGATCTCCGAGAGGTCGTCGGCGTGGCCGGTCTCGGCCGCGTCGGGCGACAGCGGCAGCATCGCGCAGCGGTAGAAGTCGAGCACCAGCCGATCCGCCTGGTCGACGGTGGTCATCCGCAGCGCGGCCAGGCCGGTGGACGGCCGACCGGGCTTGACCGAATTCTGCTTGAGTCCAACGACTTCGGTGCGGGTGAGGATGGTGTCCCCGATCACCGGATAGCGATGGAACGCCAATCCGCGATAGAACAGGTTGGCTTTGACGCGCTGAGTCACCACCGTCGACTGGCCGATCGCGACGTCGCAGACCAGGCCGGGATGGGCCAGCGGTGCGCTCGCTCCGGTGACCGCCCCGGACAGTTCGGCGTCCAGTGGCAGCCGCATGCGGTCGCCGACGACGGCCTGGTGCAGTGCCGCCGCACCCGCGCTCAGGGTCATCGCCGGGGCGGCGTCGAAGACCTGGCCGACACTGAGTTCATCGAAGTAGGGCCCACCGCTCATCTGAGAATCCTGGCATACGGTGGATCGGTGAATGACGAAGAGTCGATGTTGGTCGAGACCGTCCGCCAGTTCATCGATCGGGATGTGAAACCGACCGTCCGCGACGTCGAGCACGCCAACACCTACCCGGAAGCCTGGATCGACCAGATGAAGCACCTGGGCATCTACGGGCTGGCCGTGCCCGAGGAATTCGGCGGCACCCCGGTGTCGATGCCGTGCTACGTGCTCGTCACTCAGGAACTGGCCCGCGGTTGGATGAGCCTGGCCGGCGCGATGGGCGGGCATACCGTGGTGGCGAAGCTGCTGAGCCTGTTCGGGACCGACGAACAGAAGCAGCGCTATCTGCCTGCGATGGCGACCGGCGCACTGCGGGCGACCATGGCGTTGACCGAACCCGGTGGCGGCAGCGATCTGCAGAACATGACGACGACGGCGCTGGTGCACGGCGATGAGCTGGTGATCAACGGCTCGAAAACCTGGATCTCCAATGCGCGCTATTCGGGATTGATCGCGCTGTTGGTCAAAACCGATCCGGCGGCGAGCCCCCGTCACAGGGGTATCTCGGTGGTGCTTGTGGAGAATCCCTCTGCGGGACTGACCATCTCACGTGACCTGCCCAAGCTGGGCTACAAGGGCGTGGAGAGCTGCGAACTGAGTTTCGACGGCTGCCGGGTGCCCGCGGCCGCCGTACTCGGCGGGGTGCCCGGGCAGGGCTTCGCCCAGATGATGAAGGGCTTGGAGACCGGCCGCATTCAGGTGGCGGCGCGTGCGCTGGGGGTGGCGACGGCCGCACTGGACGACGCGCTGGCCTACGCGAGGACGCGGGAGAGTTTCGGACAGCCGATCTGGAAGCACCAGAGCATCGGTAACTACCTGGCCGAGATGGCCACCAAGCTGACCGCCGCCCGTCAGCTCACCCGGTACGCCGCCGAGCGCTACGACAGCGGGGAGCGCTGCGATATGGAAGCGGGCATGGCGAAGCTGTTCGCCTCCGAGGCCGCGATGGAGATCGCGTTGAACGCGGTCCGCATCCACGGCGGGTACGGCTATTCCACCGAGTACGACGTGGAACGCTACTTCCGGGATGCGCCGCTGATGATCGTCGGCGAGGGCACCAACGAGATCCAGCGCAATGTGATCGCCGCACAACTGGTTGCCCGCGGGGGAATCTGACCGGTCGCGGATCCGCCGCCAGAGATAAAGAAACACCCCGCACGATTGTGCGGGGTGTTCCTTGTGCGTAATCCGAGATGCTACGGCGCGACGGGCGGCTGCACGACGCCCGGCTGTCCGTTCTGTCCCGCAGCACCGTCGGCGGCCGCGTCGGGGCCGAGGCCTCCGGCGCCACCGGCACCTTCGACACCGCCCGCGCTGTCAGCACCCGGGGTGTCACCCGCGCCGCCGTTCTGGCCGACACCACCGATGCTGTCCTCGTCGCCGAACGCCGGGGTGAGGACGTTACCGCCGTTACCGCCGTTGCCGCCGTTACCACCGTTGTTGGCACCGTCGCCACCGGCGCCACCTGCACCGCCGGCACCACCGTGGACGCCGTCGATCGGGCCGGATGAGGAGTCACCGGAGGTGGTGTTCCAGTCCGGGTCACCCCAGCGGATGTTGCTGCCGTCGCCACCGTTACCGCCGGCTCCGCCGTCACCACCGACACCACCGGAGCCGTCGGCGTTCGCCAGACCCTCACCACCGGCGCCACCCTGGCCGCCGTCGCCACCGTGGGTGCCACCCGCGTACAGGTCGCTACCACCGTCGCCACCGCTACCGCCGTTACCGCCGGTGGCACCGTCACCGCCGGCACCACCCGCGCCACCGGTGCCGGCCGAGCCCTGCGGGCCGGGCACACCGGAGCCGACCGGGCCTTCGACCGAAGCGAAGTCCCGCACGTCGGCGATGTTGCCACCGACGCCGCCGTTACCGCCGTTACCGCCGTCACCGATCACACCGTCGTTGCCGTTGGCCGCACCGGCACCTGCCGCACCGCCGGCACCACCGTCGCCACCGGCACCACCGTTACCGGGGGCGTTGTACAGGCCGTGCACCGAGTCGGTGTCCTCGTGGACGCCGACGCTGCCGTGGCCGCCCCGACCGCCATCGGAACCGGCACCACCGGCACCACCGTTACCACCGTTACCGGCCTCGCCGCCGCCGACACCACCGGCACCACCGTTACCACCGCTGGCACCGTTACCACCGCTGGTCGCCGGGACCTGCGGGTCCAGGACGCCACCGCCGGTCGCCGTCGAACCGTTGACACCGTCGGTGCCGTCGGTACCGGACGAGGCGTTACCGCCGTTACCGCCGTTACCGCCGTTACCGTCGACGCCGGCCGCACCTGCGCTGGCGTTGGCCCCACCGGCTTCACCGCCGGCCGCAGCCGCGCCACCGTTACCGCCGGTGCCACCGTCGCCACCGGCGTTGCCGTTCAGGCCGTCTCCGACCACGCCTTCACCGTCGGCACCGTTACCGCCGTTGCCGCCGAGGCCGCCGTTGCCGCCTACGCCGCCGTCGCCGTCGGCAGCGGCCGCGCCGTTGGCCGAGCCGCCTTCACCGGCCAGGCCGGCCTTGCCGCCCTTGCCACCTTCGGCGCCGTTGCCGCCGTTACCGCCGGCGAGGCCGACGCCGGTGCCGTTGTCGGCCCAGCTTCCCGCCTCACCCGCGGCGCCGTTGCCGCCGTTACCGCCCGAGCCGCCGGTGCCACCGGCACCTGCGGCGCCACCGATGCCGACGAACGACGAACCGTCGCCACCATTGCCGCCGTTTCCGGCGTTACCGCCGGCGACACCGTTGCCGCCGTTGCCGCCGAGGATTCCGGCGTTGATGCCATCGGTGCCGTTCCAGCCGTCGCCACCGCGACCGCCGTTACCGCCGTTGCCCCAGGCACCCATGCCGAAGAAGTCCTGCGCCTGGCCCGACGAACCGCCGTTACCGCCGTTACCGCCGTCCAGTTCCGCGGTACCGGCGCCGCCCGCGCCGCCGTCGCCGCCGTTGCCCCACATCTCGCCGCCGTGGCCGCCGTTGCCGCCGTCGGCACCCAGGCCGCCGGAGCCACCGTCACCACCGTTGCCCCAACCGCCGGCCAGGCCGCCGTTGCCGCCGGCCACGCCTTCTTCGGTCGAGTTCCAGCCGTTGCCGCCGTCGCCGAACCACAGACCACCGGTCTGGCCGTCGGGGTTGAGCTCGGTGCCGTCGGCGCCGTTGCAGATCAGGCCACAGGCGCCCTCGGTCAACGGGGCGAACAGCATGTTGATGAATCCGTTGACCTCGGAGCCGAAGTCACTGTTGATCCAGTCCTGCATCATGTCGTGGAACGGCAGGTAGAACGTCTCCTGCCAGTTGTTGGCGAAGTCGGCACCGAACAGGCTGCCGTCGGCCGCACCGGGTTCACCCCACGCGGCGCTGTCGAACAGGTCGAAGCCCGAGCTGGTGTTGTCGATGCCGAAGAAGTCCCAGAAGTCGTCGAAGTCGGCCTGCGCGGCCGGAGCGGCCGCCAGCGGCGCCATGCCGAATGCCAAGAATGCGCCGACCGAGGCAGCAGCCCCGATCGCCCGATCACGCCGCCGCGAGCGGGCGGATCCTGCTTGGTTGTTGCGGTTACTGCGCCGGTTCAATGCCACTCCTGGACACTCCTTCTTAACCTTGCCAATACCTTGCGTGCGCTTAGAAAAAGCTGTGTGAGTCAACGCTCGGTGGCCAACCGTAGTAACGAAACCCGCTGTTGTCCACCCGATTCGCCAAAATGTGCGGGCATCCGGTTGAAGCGTCACTTGTTTGGACGTTAACTTCGCAATTCAGCTCTGGCGATGTCCGAAATCTTCTGTGCCGGAGTCGAGTTGACTTCCGCCGCCCCCAACGCGCGGGTGCGCAGCCGTCCCGTGACACAGGGCAAACGCCGCGACCGGCGCGGTACCGCCGCGAACACGGGATATCGGCGAAGAGATACCTGAGAGGCAAACCCCGGAAATGCGGGAATCGGCGTTTCTATCGGCGATACATCACGGCCGGGCGACGCCCGACCGACCCCAGGCTCCGGCGCCACCGCCCGCGTACGTCGTTCGGCATCCGCGACCGGCGGACCCGCCGGCGGGATCCCGCCTCGATGCTGAGACATCCCGTCCCCCCGATGAGGCCGTCTCGGGCCCCGGCGAGAACTGCACATCCCGCGCCGCGGGGCACTGCGGTATTGATTGCCGCACAGACAGCCATATCAGTGGACAGAATGAGCTGCATAACATCGCGAAGGTCCTATTAGCCGCAGATAAAGCGGCCGCGAGTCTGTTAGTGGAAATGTGGTTTGCTACCACTTAGGCTTGCCTTGCTCATCACCGGCCCTCAGGGCCTTGACATCTGACACCGGAAGGGTGGTCCTCATGCCGCTTCACCGCACCAAGGTCGCGCAGCGATGGGCGGCCCCGGCACTGGCCGGATTGCTGGCATTCGGCGTGACCCCGGTGTCGTCCACACCGACCGCACAGGCCGATGGATTCGACTGGCTCACCGACCTGTTCAGCCCGTTGTTCATCACCGCCGACGTCGACGGCACCGCGCAGGCAGATGCGGAATGGTTCGATTCCGCAGGCTGGAGCGGCGCCGAGCCGCTCAGCGCCGCGGGGGGCGGTTTCGACATCTACGAGTGGCTGCACGACACCATGCAGGACTGGATCACCAGTGACTTCGGCCAGCAGGTCGGGGACCTGATCAACCCGCTGTTCGCCTCGATGGCCGACGGTGCCTGCGGTGTGATCTGCAACGGCGCCGACGGCACCGAACTCAACCCCGATGGCCAGGCCGGCGGTCTCTGGTTCGGCGACGGCGGCAACGGCTGGTCATCCGATGAAGAGGGCACCGCCGGCGGCGACGGCGGCAACGCCGGCTTGTTCGGCAACGGTGGCGACGGGGGTGCCGGCGGCCTGGGTGCCGACGGCGGCAACGGCGGCAACGGCGGCGACATGTGGGGCAACGGCGGCGACGGCGGTCGCGGTGGCGACGGCACCGCGGACGGCGGGGCCGGCGGCAACGGCGGCAACGGCGGCGCCAGCAACATGCTGAACGGCAGCGGCGGTGCCGGCGGCGACGGCGGCAACGGTGCGGCGGCGACCGGTGAACGCAGCACCGGTGGCAACGGCGGCAACGGCGGCAAGGGCGGCAACGGCGGCCAGCTGGCCGGCGGCGGCGGCGCGGGCGGCAACGGCGGCACCGGCGGCGCGGCGACCGGTGACCGCAGCGTCGGCGGGGACGGTGGCAACGGCGGTAACGGCGGCGGGGTCGGCGGCAGCGGCGACCCGGCCGGTGCCGGCGACGGCGGCAACGGCGGCAACGGCGGCGATGCGACCGGCACCGGGGCTCGCGGCGGCCACGGCGGTGACGGCGGCGCCGGCGGCGAGCACGTCTCCCCGATCATCGGCACCCTGGGCGCCGACGGCGGCGACGGCGGCGAGGCCGGCAACGGTGGGCATGCGATCGGCGACGACGGCGTAGGCGGGGTCGGCGGCCACGGCGGTGGTGGCGGCCACGGAATCGGATTCGGCGGCAACGGCGGCGACGGTGCCGCCGGCGGCCGCGGTGGCGACGGGGCGTCGCCCGGCGCGGGCGGACCCGGCGGGACGGCCGGTCAGGGCACGGTCCACGGCGAGAACGGCGCCGCGGGCGCACCCGGTAAGCCGGGCAACGTCAACTGACGCTGCCCGGCCCGGTTGGGGTCAGGCCGAGTACTTGGCCACCAGTTCGTTCTTGTAGAGCTTGCCGGTGTCGGTACGCGGTAGCTGTTCCTCGAACGAGATCGACCGCGGGCACTTGTAGTGCGCCAAGCGATCCCGCACCCAGGCAAGGAGTTCCGCGGCGAATTCGGGCGTGGCGTCCGCGGGGTCTACGGTCTGCACCGCAGCCTTGACGCTCTGCCCCATCTCGTCGTCGGGAATCCCGAACACCGCGGCGTCGAGCACCTTCGGGTGCGTGATCAGTAGGTTCTCGGCTTCCTGCGGGTAGATGTTGACCCCACCGGAGATGATCATGTGGTGGCGCCGGTCGGTGAGGTAGAGGTAGCCCTCCTCGTCGAGGTACCCGACGTCGCCGACCGTCGTCCACCCCTGCGGGTGACGCGATTTCGCGGTCTTGTCGGGGTCGTTGAGGTACTCGAAGGCGTTGCCGCCCTCGAAGTAGATCTCACCGGGCTGCCCGGCGGGCAGTTCGTTGCCGTCCTCGTCGAGGATGTGGACCGCACCGAACATCGCCTTGCCCACCGAGCCGGGGTGCTTCAGCCACTCGTCGGCGCTGATCAGGGTGGAGCCGTGCGCCTCCGATGAGGCGTAGTACTCGTCGACGATCGGCCCCCACCATTCGATCATCTGCTGCTTGATCTCGACCGGGCACGGGGCGGCCGCGTGCATGACCCGCTTGAGACTGGACATGTCGTAGGAGCTGCGCACCGCCTCGGGCAGTTTCAGCATGCGGGTGAAGTGCGCCGGCACGAACTGGCCGTGGGTGACCCCATACCGGGCGATGGCGTCCAGCGCCGACTCGGCGTCGAACTTCTCCATGACGACCGTGGTCAGTCCGGCGGCCTGGACCTGCATGGTCCACACCGAGGGTGCGGTGTGGTACAGCGGGGCGGGGCTCAGGTAGACCGAGCCGGGTCCCATCCACACCTGCACCAGCATCGCCATCAGCCCGGGAACCTCCGTCGGGGGCAGATGCGGCAGTGGGCGCTTGATGCCCTTGGGCCGTCCGGTGGTGCCCGAGGAGTACTGCAGCAGGTCTCCCTCGATCTCGTCGTCGATGGGCGTGTCCGGCTGGTCGGCGACGCATTCGGGGTACCGCGCCCAGCCCGCCAGGTCGCCGTCGGCGATCAGCAGCAGGCGCGCCGGGTCGGCGGGCAGGTGGTCGGCGAGCTCGGCACACGTCTGGCGCAGCGCGGCGGAACCGACGATCGCCTTGGCGTTGCTGTTCTCGACGATGTAGGCGGCCTCTGCGGCGGTCAGATGGGTGTTGATCGGCACGTAGTACAGGCCGCTGCGGCGCGCCGCCCACATCACCGCATGGATGTGCTCGTTGTTCTCCATCAGGATCGCGACGGCATCGCCCTCCACCAGGCCCGCGGCGCGGAAATGGTGCGCCAGCCGGTTCGCCCGGACCTCGAGGTCGGCGAAGGAGATGGTGGTGCCCGACGGGTGGAGGATGATGGCCGGGTTGTCGGCGTCGACGTGTTCGCGAATCTGCATGGGCCGACTGTACCGACGCCCGTCTTGACGGGTGTCAAGTGGTGGCGTTCACACGCGAAAGCCCCCGGAAATCACTCTCCGGGGGCTTCGCTACGTCGCTTGCTCGGGCCTAGCCCAACCGCTGCTTGAGCGCCTCGAGCTCGTCGCGCAGGCCGGTGGGCAGCTTGTCACCGATGAACTCGAACCACTCCTCGATCAGCGGCAGTTCGGCACGCCACTCCTCGGCGTCGACCAGCAGGGCCTGCTCCACGTCGGCGGCGGGCACGTCCAGGCCGTTCAGGTCCAGGTCGGCCGCGCTCGGCACGGTGCCGATCGGGGTCTCCTGGCCGGCGGCCTTGCCCTCGACCCGTTCGATGACCCACTTGAGCACCCGGGAGTTCTCCCCGAATCCCGGCCACAGGAACCGGCCGTCGTCGCCGCGACGGAACCAGTTGACGAAGAACACCTTCGGCAGTTTGGATTCGTCGGCGTTCTTGCCGGTGTCGATCCAGTGCTGCATGTAATCGCCGACGTTGTAGCCGATGAACGGCAGCATCGCCATCGGGTCACGACGGACGGCGCCGACGGTGCCTTCCGCGGCGGCGGTCTGCTCGCTGCCCATGGTGGAACCGATGAACACGCCGTGCTGCCAGTCGCGGGCCTGGCTCACCAGCGGCACCGTGGTCTTGCGGCGGGCGCCGAACAGGATGGCCGAGATCGGCACACCCTGCGGGTCGTCCCACTCCGGGGCCAGGATCGGGCACTGCGACATCGGGGTGCAGTAGCGCGAGTTCGGGTGCGCCGCCGGAGTGCCCGACTCGGGAGTCCAGTCGTTGCCCTTCCAGTCGGTGAGGTGCGCCGGGGTGTCGCCGTCGATGCCCTCCCACCACACGTCGTTGTCGTCGGTGTGGCCGACGTTGGTGTAGACGGTGTTGCCGGCTTCCAACGTGATCATCGCGTTCGGGTTGGAGCTGCGGCTGGTGCCCGGGGCCACCCCGAAGAAGCCCGCCTCCGGGTTCACCGCGTAGAGCCGGCCGTCCTTGCCGAACCGCATCCAGGCGATGTCGTCACCCAGGGTCTCGGCACGCCAGCCCGGGATGGTCGGCTGCAGCATTGCCAGGTTGGTCTTGCCGCAGGCCGAGGGGAACGCCGCCGCCACGTAGTAGGCCTTGTTCTCCGGCGAGATCAGCTTGAGGATCAGCATGTGCTCGGCCAGCCAGCCCTCGTCGTGGGCCATCGCCGAGGCGATCCGCAGGGCGTAGCACTTCTTGCCCAGCAGCGCGTTGCCGCCGTAGCCCGAGCCGTAGCTCCAGATCTCGCGGGTCTCCGGGAAGTGGGTGATGTACTTCTCGGAGTTGCACGGCCACGGCACGTCGGCCTGACCGGGCTCCAGCGGGGCGCCCACCGAGTGCAGGCCCTTGACGTAGGCCCCGTCGGTGCCGATCTTCTCCAGCGCGGCGGTGCCCATCCGGGTCATCACCTTCATCGACGCCACCACGTACGGCGAGTCGGTGATCTCGACACCGAGCTTGGGGTCCTCGGCGCCCAGCGGGCCCATGCAGAACGGGATGACGTACATGGTGCGCCCGCGCATGCTGCCGCGGTACAGCTCGGTCATGGTGGCCCGCATCTCGTCGGGGTCCATCCAGTTGTTGGTCGGTCCGGCACCCTCCTGGGTGCGGCTGCAGATGAAGGTGCGCGACTCGACGCGGGCGACGTCGGCGGGGTCCGACAGCGCGAGGTAGGAGTTCGGCTTCTTCTCCTCATCGAGCTTGACGGCCGCGCCGGACTCCACCAGCAGCGCCATCAGCCGGTTCCATTCCTCCTCGGAACCGTCCGACCATTCCACCCGGTCCGGCTGAGTGAGCTCGGCGACTTCCCGGACCCAGGCCAACAACCCGCTGTGCTTGGTGGGGGCGTCGTCCAGACCGGGAATAGTCGCTGAGGTCATTGAGCTCTCCTGTAACCTGTGTCACTTGGTGGCCCCGCCGCTGATGTGCGCCGCCGCCCACCTCTTATACCGCCATTAAATAAGAGATTACCGTGAATAGCTACACGGATCGAAACAATCGAAACGCGTGCTAGTCGGCACCCGGTTCCGAGGCTCCCACCTGGCCCGATTCGCCCAGTTCAGCCTGCACGACGGCCAGCGCCCGACGCAACGTCGGCAGCTGCCGATCCCGGGCCGCGGCGGCCCGCGCGGTCGCCGCCGCATGCTCGCGTAATTCGCGATCCAAACCCGCCACCCGGTCGGCGACCCGGGTCGCCTCGACTTCGTTGTGTTCGGTCAACTCGGCGCTGAACGCCGACTCGGCGGCCACCACCCGCAGCGCCACCAATTCCTGCAACGTCGACCCCAGCGAGGCGATGGTCACCCCCACCCAGCGGTCCAGGGCCGCCCGGTCCCGCAGGATCCCCCGCACCCGCACCGTCCAGACCGTCACCGCCACCCCGACCGCGGTACACCCGAGTGCGCCGGCGACGGTCGGGCCCGGCGCCAGTTGGGCGAAGACCCGGCTCAGCGTCAACGCCACCCCGAAGCCGAAGCCCGCTCCCAACACCGTCATCAACGCGGTCTCCAGGCGGCGTGACCCCAACCGGGGCCGCACCGTCTCGACCCGCGGCAGCGGCGGCCCGTCGCCCGGTGACCCGCCGGTGAGCCCCAGCTCGCCGGCGACGTCGGCCAACTGCTCCCCGATGCCCTGATCCACCTCCGCCACCACCTCGGCCAACCGCCGGTGCACGTAGGCCTCGAACTCCGGCAGTCGACGCCGGGTCATGCCGGCGGCATCCTCGGCGAGCTCGTCGCGCACCGACGCGCAGCGCTTACGGGCGAAGTAGGACAACTGCACCCGCGCTTGAGCGATCCGGCTGCGCAACGCGATCACCCGCTCCGATTTCGACATCCGCCGCTGCCGCACCGTCTCGTCGCGCTGCTGCTGCAACAGGTCGGTGCGGACGCGGCGACCATCGGCCCGGGCGTCCCGGTCGATGCGGTCGCCGTCGGCGCGCAACTGGAACTCCCACGACCGCAGCCGGTTGCGCCGGCGGAAGTCGCCGTCGCCGAGTTGGCCGGTCAGCTCGGCGACCAGGTCGTCCACCCGCGGGGTGCCGCGCACCGGCGCCGCTGCCACTCCCACCCAGACCACGTCGCGATAGCGCGGCGCGTAATCGGCGAGGATCTCCGCCGCCGCCTCGCGCATCTGGGGCCAATGCGGGTGCGCGTCGATCTTGGACACCACGCCGACCACCACGTCGGTGTGGGCGGCCACCGCGTCCAGCAGCGCGCAATCGGACTCGGTCAACGCTGCGGCGGCCGAGACCACGAACACCACCGCCGCGGGCACTTCGCCGGGAGCCAGCTCGGCGGCCTCCATCACCAGCCACTGCGGCATCCGGCCCGCCAGCACCGCGGCCACGGCGCTGACTCCGGCCAGCCAGGGACCGGTCACCACCACCACGTCGCAGCGCCGGACCGCCGGCGGGCGCAGCCCGGGCGCGACCCCGGCCACCAGGGCGTCCACCTCGGCGTCCGGATCCCGGTCCGCGGTCACGACCGCCCCCCGGCCGCCCAGACCCGCAACGTCCCGCGCGCGATGTCTGCGGCGCAGGCCCGCCGGGCGGCATTCAGCGGCGCGCCGCGGTACCCGTGCCAGCGGCGGGCCCGGGCCGGGGCCGGCTCACCCGGGACGTCCACGACGGCCGCGGCCGCGGCCATCCGGGCGGCCACCGTCTCGTCGTCGACCAGAAACGCATCGATACGGTCCCCGACGTCGGCGCCGACCGCCATCGCCTCCAGCCGGGTGATCACCTCGGTCATCCGCCGGTGATACCGGGCGGCTCCCATCGCCGCCAACGCGGCGAGGACATCGTCGAGCCCGCTGCGACCGCGCAGCGCCGCCGCCGCCGCGTCGTCGAGACCATCGGCCGTCGCGGCCGACGCCCACCGCGCCGACATCGGCACCACCGGCGCCCCGGTGGCGGCGGCGACCGCGGCGACACCGCAATGCCCGCCCAGATCGGTCTTGTTCAGCACCACCAGCACCGGCCGGCGTCCCGCGGCACGCACCGCGGCGACATCTTCCGGCTTGGCCACCTCGGCGACCACGTGTACGGCGAGGTCCGCGCCCGGCGACCCGGCCGGAGATTCGGCGATGCGTACCCCGGCGGCGCCCAACGCCGCGGCGACGCTGCGCCGGCCCACCCCGCGCCGGCCCGCGACCGCAACGCCGATCGGCGCCGTGATGCCCGCCGCGAACGCCGACAGCCGGGGATCGCCGGCCGCCGCGGCAAGCCGGGCCAACCCGGCGGCGAAGCGTCGCGGCCCCTGTGTCACCAGCCCATGGTGTCAGCTGCCCCGACGAGGCGCGAGTCACTCGAGGGGTGTCGGGCGGGCCCGGACACACCGGTCGCCAGGCAACTGTTGGGTATCAATGTCGACCGCGAAGTGGGTACTCACGGTTCCATGCGCCACCATGGACTCCATGCATGCGCCGCGCGACGTCGAGACGTCATCGGACGTCCCCGCCACCGACGCCCCCACCACCCGCCGTTTCCGGAACTTCAGCGTCCGTTACCGGCACTCGGCACTGTCGACCGGGCAGCGCCAGACCTGGGACCGGCTCTGGCCGGAGCTGGGCGCCGACGTCGCCGTACCGGAGGGCTCCGACCCGCCCCGGCCGATCGATCCGCAACGCTGGTTCGGCCGCAGCGCACCGCTGGTGTTGGAGGTCGGCTGCGGCGCGGGCACCTCCACGGTCGCCATGGCCAAGACCGAGCCGGACCTGGACGTGATGGCCGTGGAGATCTACGAACGCGGGCTGGCTCAACTGCTCTGCGCCATCGATCGCGAGCAGCTGCGCAACATCCGGTTGCTGCGCGGCGACGGCCTCGACGTGCTGGAGTATCTGATCGCCCCGTCCTCCTTGATCGGCGTGCGGGTCTTCTTTCCGGACCCGTGGCCCAAGGCACGGCACCACAAGCGGCGGTTCCTGCAACCGGCCACCATGGCGCTGATCGCCGACCGGCTGCAACCGGGCGGTGTGCTGCACGCGGCGACCGACCACGCCGACTACGCGATACAGATCGCCGAGTCCGGCGACGGCGAGCCGGCCCTGCGCCGCGTCGCCCCGGGGGCCACGTTGCCCATCTCGATCGACCGCCCGACCACCAAGTACGAGGCCAAGGGCCGCGACGCGGGCAGTGCCATCAACGAGTTCGTCTGGGAGCGGATCTGATGACCGCGGTCGAGCCGAAGCCCGATCCGGGCGCCGAGCCGACCTCCAACACCACCGGCCGGGTGCTGCTGGTGTGGGACGCCCCGAACCTGGACATGGGTCTGGGCGCGATTCTGGGCCGGCGGCCCACCGGTGTGGAGCGGCCCCGCTTCGATGCGCTGGGCCGCTGGTTGCTGCACCGCACGGCGGAGATCTCGGCGGCGCACCCGCAGTTGACGGTGGAACCCGAAGCCACCGTGTTCACCAACATCGCGCCGGGCAGCGCCGACGTCGTCCGGCCCTGGGTCGAAGCGCTGCGCAACGTGGGTTTCGCGGTCTTCGCCAAGCCGAAGGTCGATGAGGACAGCGACGTCGATTCCGACATGCTCGAGCACATCGCGCTGCGGAAAGATCAGGGACTGGTGGCGGTCGTGGTGGCCTCCGCCGACGGCCAGGCGTTCAAAGAACCGCTGGAAGAACTCTGTGGACTCGGCATATCGGTGGCCGTGCTCGGATTTCGCGAACATGTGAGCTGGGCGCTAGCCTCGGATACCTTGGAGTTCGTCGACTTGGAAGACATCCCTGGTGTGTTCCGGGAGCGGCTACCGCGGATCAGCCTGGATTCGCTGCCGGAACAAGGGGCGTGGCTCCAGCCGTTCCGGCCGCTGAGTTCGCTGCTGACCTCGCGCGAGTAACAACTGGAGAGCCTGAACTACGGACGGGCGAGGTAGCCGAAGATGTCTCGACAAATTTTAGTGAGGAGCGTATAGGTGTTCGCCTGGTGGGGTCGAACTGTATACCGCTACCGGTTCATCGTAATCGGCGTGATGGTGGCGCTCTGCCTGGGTGGCGGGGTCTACGGCATGAGCCTGGGCGACCACGTGACCCAGAGCGGGTTCTACGACGACGGCAGTCAATCCGTCCAGGCCTCGGTGATCGGCGACGAAGTCTACGGCCGGGACCGCACCAGCCATGTGGTCGCGCTGTTCACCGCCCCCAAGGGGGAGACGGTCGACGACGAAGAGTGGTTCGAAAGCGTCAAGAAGGGCCTGGACAAGGTCAAGGCCGATCATCCCGACCAGATCCTGAGCTGGGTCGGTTATTTCACCAATCCCGAGGCGCTGTCGGCGATGGCGGACTCGGAGAAGAAGCACGCGTTCGCGTCGATCCAGCTCAAAGGTGACGGCGAGGACGCCGACGACATCATCCTCAAGAACTACCAGACCGTCGAGCCCGACCTGCAGAAACTGGACGGCGGCAAGGTCGAACTGGGCGGTCTGCAGCCGATCGCCAGCGCGCTGACCGGCACCATCGCCAGCGACCAGCAGCGGATGGAGGTGCTGGCGCTGCCCCTGGTGGCGATAGTGCTGTTCTTCGTGTTCGGCGGGGTCATCGCGGCGAGCCTGCCGGTGATCGTCGGCGGTTTGAGCATCGCCGGCGCGACCGGGATTCTGCAGCTCACCACTCACTTCGGGCCGGTGCACTTCTTCGCCCAACCGGTGGTGTCCCTGATCGGTCTGGGTATCGCGATCGACTACGGCCTGTTCGTGGTGAGCCGATTCCGGGAGGAGATCGCCGAGGGCTACGACACCGAGGCGGCGGTACGCCGTTCGGTGATGACGGCCGGTCGCACAGTGGTGTTCTCCGCGGTGCTGATCATCGTCTCCTGCGCGAGCCTGCTGGTGCTGCCGCAGGGCTTCGTGCACTCGCTGACCTATGCGTTCTTCGCCTCGGTGGGGTTGGCCGCGCTGCTGTCGATCACGCTGCTGCCCGCCATCCTGGGTGTGTTGGGCACCAACGTCGACGCGCTCGGTGTGCGCACCCTTTACCGCATTCCGTTCCTGCGGGACTGGGAGTTCTCCAACCGGATCATCGGCTGGTTCGCCGAGAAGACCCAGAAGACGAAGACCCGCGAAGAGGTCGAGGCCGGATTCTGGGGCAAGCTGGTCAACTATGTGATGCAGCGGCCCCTGGCGTTCGCGATCCCGATCGTGGTGGCGATGATCCTGCTGATCATTCCGCTGGGCAAGCTGGAGTTCGGCGGGATGAGCGAGAAGTATCTGCCGCCCGACAACACCGCCCGGGTGGCCCAGGAGCATTTCGACGAGATCTTCCCCGGCTTCCGCACCGAGAAGCTGACCCTGGTGATCAAGAGCGAAGCCGACAAGCCGGTCACCGACCAGCAGGTCGCCGAGATCCGCAACCGGGCCATGTCGATCAGCGGATTCGTCGTCCCCGACGACGACCCGGACAAGATGTGGCAGCAACGGCCGTACCTGCCCGGGGCCTCCGAGGATCCGTCGGTCCGGGTGATCGAGAACGGCTTGATCAACCGCAACGACGCCGCCCAGAAGATCAAGGCACTCCGGTCCCTGAGCACCCCCAAGGGCTTGGAGGTGTTGGTCGGCGGTACCCCTGCCCTCGAGCAGGACAGTATCCACGCGATGGTCGACAAGGGCCCGCTGATGCTGGTGATCCTGTTGACCACCACCACGCTGCTGATGTTCCTGGCGTTCGGTTCCCTGGTGCTGCCGTTGAAGGCCGCGGTGATGAGCGCGCTGACGCTCGGCTCCACCATGGGCATTTTGACCTGGATGTTCGTCGACGGTCACGGCTCCGAACTGCTGAACTTCACCCCGACCCCGCTGATGGTGGTGGTGATCGCGCTGGTGGTCGCCGTCGGCTGGGGCCTGGCCACCGACTACGAGGTGTTCCTGGTCTCGCGGATGGTGGAGGCGCGGGAATCGGGGATGTCGACCACCGAGGCGATCCGGATCGGCACCGCGACCACCGGCCGGCTGATCACCGCGGCCGCGCTGATCCTGGCGGTGGTGGCGGCCTCGTTCGTCTTCTCCGACCTGGTGATGATGAAGTACCTGGCGTTCGGTCTGATGGCCGCACTGCTGTTGGACGCCACCGTGGTGCGGATGTTCCTGGTGCCCTCGGTGATGAAGCTGCTCGGCGACGACTGTTGGTGGGCGCCACGGTGGATGAAGCGCCTGCAGAACCGGATCGGGCTCGGCGAGATCCGGTTGCCCGACGAGCGCCGCCGGACCACCCGCCGCCCCGCGACCGTCGCGGCCACCGCCACCGCCGGAGCGTCGGCCGTCGGTACCGCGACGCCGCGGCCCGCCCACGATCCCACCCACCCGGGACGCGAGACTCCGGGACGCCCGCGCGCTACCGAGCAGCTCCCGACCCGGCCGGTGGTCGGCAACCCGTCGGGCGCCCGGACGAACCGGATCAACACCGGTGCACCCGAGACCCCCACCACCCGCCTGTCGGCGGGCGACCCGGCCACCGAACGCGTGGGGGCCGTCGGCGGCAACCCCGAGGATCACGACCGCGAGATCGAGTCCTGGCTGGGTGAGCTGCGCGGCGGCCGGGACGCCGATCAGTCCCGGCGGGCACGCCCCGGTGAGGGCGCCGCGGAGTCGGTCGACGAGCGGACCCGCGCACTGCCCAAACCGGGTCCGGGTACCGAGAACGCGCCCACCACGGCGATCCCCGTCCCGGGCGCACCCGACGACCCGGAGAACCCGCCCACCGAGAAGTTCACCGCGGTCGGGGACCAGCCCGCAGACGACGCGGCGGACAAACCGCAGGGCCCGCAGCGGCGCGGCGCCGCCGGCGGCCTCAGTGCTGCGGAGCTGCTGCGCCGGGAGGGCCGTTACTGATCGGCTCGGCCTGCGGTTCGGTGTCCGTGGTGTCCGTGGTGTCCGCCTCGGCGTCCGGTGCATCCGGATCGGTCGATCCGATCAGCACCCGCACCGCCCGGTCGATGAACGCGATCGTCGGGACCGCGAGCAGCGCCCCGACGATGCCGGCCAGGACGCCGCCGGTGGAGATGCCCAACACCACCGCCAGCGGGTGGATCGACACGGCGCGGCCCATGACCACCGGCTGGAGCACATGGGCTTCGAGCTGGTTGACCGCGACGATCAGCCCCAGGGTGATCAGCGCGTAGATCCAGCCCTTGGCGATCAGCGCGACCAGGACGGCCAGCAGGCCGGTCAACACCGCACCGACCAGCGGGATGAAGGCTCCCAGGAACACCAGCGATGCCAACGGCAGGGCCAGCGGCACCGCCATGATCGCCAGTCCGACGCCGATCCCGATCGCGTCGACCAGCGCCACCAGGAAGGTGGCCCGCACATAGCCGATCAGCGACTCGAAACCCGCGACCCCGGCCGCGTGCACCTTGGCGCGTACCTGGCCGGGGAAGAACCCGACGGTGAACCGCCAGATGTCGCGCCCGCCGTAGAGGAAGAAGATCAGCGTGAACAGCACCACGAAGGCGCCGGTGAAGATCTTGGCCATGGTCTCCGCGGTCGACAGCGCGCCGCTGGTCAGCTTGGCCTGGTTGTTGCGCAGGCCGGTGACCACGGTGTCGCCGGCCCGGTCGATCTGCTCACTGCTCAGGTGCAGCGGCCCTTCGACGAGCCAGTGCTGCGTCGAATTGACCATCTGAGTGACCTGCTCGACCAGTTCGGGGACCCCGTCGATGAACTCGTCGACGACGAAGGTCAGCAGCGCGACCAGCACCGCCAACCCACTGAGCAGCAACAGGAACACCGCCAGTCCCCGAGGCACCCGGTGCCGGGCCAGCCAGTCCACCCCGGGTAGCAACAGCGCCGACACCATCATCGCGATCGCCACCGGGACGACGATCACCTCGAGGCGACGCATGACCATCAGCACCACCAGCGCCGCGGCGAACAGCACCAGCAGGCACCCGGCCCAGGCGGCCGCTTTTCGTACCGTCGGATGTACGGATTCGGCTGCACTGGCTGACATCCCGGTAGCGTAACGATGCCGCAGCGGGAGTACATCTCGTAACCGAATTTCAATACGCCGCAGCTAGCGTCGGATTCCGTGCCCGACGATGCCGTTTCCTCCGACGCCGCCGCACGCAGCGGCCGGTACCGGTGGGTGCGCCCGGCGATCGGCGGTGTGATCGCGGTGGTGCTCACCGTCGAGGTCGTGCTGGTCTGGGACCAGGTCTCCGCGGCCTGGCACAGCCTGGGCAGCGCGGACGGGCTGTGGTTGTTCGGTGCGGCCGTGGCCGCCGCCGCATCCATGCACAGTTTCGCGCAGATTCAGCGGACCCTGCTGGGTTCTGCCGGGGTACGCGTCACGCAGGGGCAGTCCGAGGCCGCCTTCTACGCGGCGAACTCGTTGAGCACCACGCTGCCCGGCGGCCCGGTGCTGTCGGCGACCTTCCTCTACCGCCAGCAACGACGCTGGGGTGCGACGCCGGTGGTGGCGTCCTGGCAGTTGGTGATGTCGGGGGTACTGCAGGCCGTCGGTCTGGCGGTGTTGGGCCTGGGTGGCGCGTTCCTGCTCGGGGCCCGCGACAACCCGTTCTCACTGGTGTTCACCCTCGGTGCCTTCATCACGGTGCTGGTGCTGGCGCAGGCGGTCGCGTCCCGCCCCGAGTTGATCGACGGCATCGGGGTGCGGGTGCTGGCCCGGATCAACGCGGTGCGCGGCCGGCGATCCGACGCCGGGCTGGCGACGTGGCACCGGCTGTTGGGCCAGCTGGAATCGGTGAGCCTGGGCCGCCGTGATCTGGCCACGGCGTTCGGCTGGTCGCTGTTCAACTGGGTGGCCGACGTCGCCTGCCTGGCGTGTGCGGCCTACGCCGCCGGTGGCCGGGCGTCGGTGGCCGGGTTGACGGTGGCCTACGCGGCCGCGCGGGTGGCCGGCGCGATCCCGCTGGTACCGGGCGGCCTGCTGGTCGTCGAGGCCGTGCTGGTGCCGGGGCTGGTGTCGAGTGGGCTGAGTTGGCCCGACGCCATCTCCGCGGTGTTGATCTACCGGCTGATCAGCTGGTTGCTGATCGCCGCGGTGGGGTGGGTGGTGTTCTTCTTCGTGTTCCGCACCGATACCGCTGACGCCGACGACTTCCGCCCGGTCCTCAGCGGACGGCGATCGGCTGGGTCACTGCCCCCGACGCCGGCCCGGCCACCGGCAGCGTCGGCAGACCCGGCCCGGGCAGCTCGCCCTGTGCTTGAACGGCCTGCAGCAGCCCGAGCACCTGCGGCAGGCTGATCGCCAGCTTGCACTGCTCGGTCATCTCGTTCACCGGCTCGGCGATCTTGGCCAGCTCGTCCTGCACCTTCGGGTTGGCCTCGAAGTGGCTCTTCAGATTGGCCAGGGTCTGCGGGCCGGGCGGCTGCTGCAGCGCGAAGGTCATCACCTGGTTGGTGTCGGGGTGCGAGTCGAGGTAGTCACCGGTCGAGGTGACCACTTTGCCGACCGTCCGGGCTACCTCGCTGGCCACGCACGGGTCCTTGCCGGCACTCACCGGAGGAGCCGCCGGCGCGGCCAGCACGACGGCGGCCATGGATCCGCCCAGGACGAGTCGCAGGGTGCTGCGATTGACGTTCACGAGTTCTCCTCACGTTGCGGATGCGTTCGGCGACGATTCGCTGTTGCCCGCAATGCCCCCCGGCAATGACGGCACGATCGATAGACGGCCTTATTTCCATCCTGGCAGTAACCCCGCACCCTCGCCACCCGCGCCGAGGTCGGCCTGGTCACAGCGCGATTCCCGGACGGCATCGGAGCAGTTCAGCGACGCGCAGAAACCACCGGCCGCAGCAGGCGCTGCGGTAGGCTAGCAACACGCGGGCAGCGGTGCGGGCGAGAGCGGAGAGAGACGAAATCCAGCAGTTCATGATGCGCTTCAGCAGCAACCTGCGCAGATTCCGCTGGGTGGTCTTCACAGGTTGGTTACTGGCTGTGCTGCCGTCGCTCTACCTCGCCGCCACCCAGTCGGGTCACCTGACCGGCGGCGGCTTCGAGGTCCACGGTTCGCAGTCGCTGCATGTGCAGTACGAACTCGAGGACCACTTCCCCGAGCAGGGTGCATCCCCCCTGGCCCTGGTGGCCGCCCCGCGCGCCGACGCGACCTACCGGGATATGCAGGACGCCGTCGCGCTGCTCAAGCGGACCGCCGGCGATATGCCCAACGTGACCGTGGTGGACGACACGACCCAACCGGCGCCCCGGCCCGACCGGCCCTACGTGGTCACGCTGCGGGTGGACTTCGACAACACCGGGGCCGTCGACATCGCCAAGAAGCTGCGCGCCACGTTGGGCGTCGCCGGTGAGCATCCCGGCCGGATCGAGAACGGTTCGGTGAACCTGTACGTGATCGGGCAGGGGGCGTTGGGCGCCGCGGCGTCGGCGAAGACCAAGCAGGACATCAGCGCCGCCGAGCAGTGGAACCTACCGATCGTGCTGATCGTGTTGTTGGCGGTGTTCGGCTCACTGGCGGCGGCCGCGATCCCGCTGGCCCTGGGCATCGGCACCGTGATCGTCACCATGGGGCTGGTCTACCTGCTGTCGATGTTCACCGCGATGTCGGTGTTCGTCACGTCCACGGTGTCGATGTTCGGCATCGCACTGGCCATCGACTATTCGCTGTTCATCCTGATGCGCTACCGGGAGGAGTTGCGGGCCGGCCGCCGGCCGGAGGATGCCGTCGACGCGGCGATGGCCACCTCCGGGTTGGCCGTCGTACTGTCCGGGCTGACCGTGGTGGCTTCGCTGACCGGCATCTATCTGATCGACACCCCGGTACTGGTGTCGATGGCCACCGGCGCGATCCTGGCGGTCTCGGTGGCGGTACTGGCCGCGGTCAGTCTCACCCCGGTGGTGCTGGCCCTGTTCGGCCGCGCGGTGGCCAAGCGCTCCACCCTGCTGCACTGGGCGCGCACACCGCAGGCCGTCCAATCCCGGTTCTGGACCCGCTGGACGGCCGCGGTGATGCGCCGCCCGTGGGTCTCGGCACTGGTGACGGCCGGTTTCCTGCTCGTGCTGGCCGCGCCGGCGCTGTCACTGTCGCTGGGCAACAGCATGCTGCGCCAGTTCGACTCCTCCCATGAGATCCGCGGTGGCGTGGCCGCGGCCGGCCAGGCGCTGGGGCCCGGAACATTGGGGCCGATCCGGGTCTTGGTGACCATCCCCGGCGGGCATGCGTCGGCGCCGGAACACGCCGAGGTGTTCGCGGCCGTCCGGCAGGAGATGCTGCAGGCCCCCAACATCGCATCGGTGTCGCCGGCCGTCTTCGGCGACGACGACACCAGCGCCCTGCTGTCCGCGGTGCTGTCGGTCGACCCCGAGGACATGATCGCCCGGGAGACCGTCGACTGGATGCGCGACCGACTGCCGGCGGCGGCCGGGTCACCGGAGGTCCGGGTCGACGTCGGCGGTCCGACCGCGTTGATCAAGGATTTCGACGACCGGGTGGCGGCGGCCGAACCGCTGGTGTTGGTGTTCGTGGCGGCGATCGCCTTCCTGATGCTGCTGATCTCGATTCAGTCGGTGCTGCTCGCGCTCAAGGGCGTGGTGATGACGGTGCTGTCGGTGGCGGCCGCCTACGGCAGCCTGGTGGTGGTGTTCCAGTGGGGCTGGCTGGAGCGGTTCGGATTCGCGGCGACCGGTTCGATCGACACCTTCATCCCGCCGCTGGTGCTGGCGATGACGTTCGGCCTGTCGATGGACTACGAGATCTTCCTGCTGACCCGCATCCGGGAGCGTTTCCTGCAGACCGGCAACACCCATGACGCGGTCGCCTACGGGGTTGCCACCAGCGCCCGCACCATCACCAGTGCCGCGCTGATCATGATCGCGGTGTTCATCGGTTTCGCGTTCGCGGGGATGCCCCTGGTCGCCGAGCTGGGGGTGGCCTGCGCGGTGGCGATCGCGGTGGACGCCACGGTGGTGCGCCTGGTGCTGGTGCCGGCGCTGATGGCGGTGTTCGCCGAATGGAACTGGTGGCTGCCGCGCTGGTTGGCCTGGATTCTGCCGTCGGTCGATTTCGAGAAGCCCCTGCCGACGGTGGAACTCGGCGACGTCGTGGTGATCCCCGACGACCTGTCGGCCCTGATCACGCCGAGCGCCGACCTTCGCGTGGTGGTGAAGTCCGCGGCCCGGCTCAAGAGCCTGGTGCCCGACGCGGTCTGTGTCGGCGACCCGTTGGCGCTGCGCGGCTGCGGGGCATCCGAGCTCGCCACGGTGGCGTTGCCGGTCGTCACCGGTGCGGAGCCCGGCGGTGGCGGCGTGATGGGCCACGCGCTGTCCAGACTGACCGGCGGCCGACAGTCCCGCGGCGCCGCCGACCGGGCGCGACCGCGCACGATGCGGCCGGTGCATCCGGTCACGGTGTGGCGGCGCCGGCTCGCGATCGCCCTCGACGCGCTCGAGACCGAGTCGTGGGTGGCCGAGGAGATCGGGCTCACCGGGCCGACCTTGACCCGGCGTCGTCCCATGGAGACCGCCGCGGTGCAGTTGCCCACCGGCGACCGGCTACAGATCCCGACCTGCACCGAAACGCTGCGGCTGGCGGGCTACCTGCTGATGTCGCGGAACAGTCGCCGCGACTATGTGGAACTGGCCGATCTCGCCGATGCTCTGGGTCCGAAAACGGTTGCCGGGGCCCTGACGGACCTCGATTCGTATTACGCTGGGCAACCAGCCCACGGACAGTGGCTGGCCACCCAGGTGGTCTGCCGGCTCTCGGATCCGGAGCCCGCCGAGCACGGCGTCGACGGCACCGGCGACGACGCGCTCGGCGCGACGACGGACTGGGATCGGGTTCGGGAGCGCTGTTTGGCGGTGGCGGTGGCGATGCTGGAGGAGACGAGGTGACGTTGGCTCCGGAACGACGCCGTGCAGCGGTGCCCCGGCCGACCGAGTCCGAATCCGGCCAGACCGACCGCCCGGTGGAATTCTGGTCGACGTCGGCGATCCGCGACGCGCTGCAAAGCGGTGACATCGCCACCTGGCAATTGATCGTGGTGGCCCTCAAACGTGACCCCTACGGCCGCACCGCCCGCCAGGTCGAGGAGATTCTGGAGGGCACCGAACCCTTCGGCATCTCCAAGGCCCTGTCGGAGGTGTTGTCCCGCACCCGGGCACACCTGGAAGCCAACGAGCGGGCCGAGGTCGCCCGGCACATGCGGGTGCTGATCGAGCGGTCGGGGTTGAGCCGGCAGGAGTTCGCCTCCCGGGTCGGCGTGCCGGTCGACACCCTCGCTTCCTACCTCAAGGGCGCGGTCAGCCCGTCGGCCGCCCTGATGATCCGGATGCGTCGCCTGTCGGACCGGTTCGTCAAGCTGCACACCCGCGAGATGCCCGACGACCTCTGACGGCCGCGTCAGCGAGCGTGGATCGGTGACATCTCCAGGACCAGCCACTGGTCGTCGCGCTTGGTCAACATCACCCGCACCGGCACCACGGTCTGCTTGACCTGCTGGTTCGCCACGCTCTGGACGCTGCGCAGCACGACGGCGACCCGCGCCGCCGACGGCCCGAGCGCCTCGACACCGGCGCTCAGCGCCGTCGCATCGACCGCGATGTTGCGGTTGGCCATCTCGGTGGCGGTCCGGCCGATGCTCTCCCGGAAGGCGTTGACCCGGTCCGGGATCATGTAAGTGGCGGCCTTCTCGATCGATGCCTCCGGGTTGGCCGGCGACACCGTCGCCGCCGCCTCGGCCATCGCCACGGCGGTCCGGACCGCTTCTCCGGAGTCGGCCTCCAGTTCCCGGTCGGGCACCGTCCAGCGGAAGTGTCCGAGCACCGCGGCGACGACCAGGGCCGTAGCGGCCAGCGCGACCACGCCGAAGCGTAGGCCGGGACGCTCGTCGTCGGTGCCGACGGTGACGGTGTCGCGGCGCAGCAGCAGGAAGTTCACCACCATGCCCTCGACGATGAGCAGCACCAGCACCGAGCAGACCGAGACGTACCACAGTTGCCAGTCCAGCGTCAGCCCGACCAGCACCAGCCCACCGATCGCGGCCAGTGGCGCCGCGATGTCGACGGCCAGCATCCGCCACAGCGCACGCGATTTCAGGCTTGCCAGCTTGCTCATCGGATGGACCTCAATCGGGAGATCATCAGGTCGTCACCGATCTCGGTGACGTCCAGGCGCAGCGCCCAGTGCACGGTCTGCGGTCGGCCGCCGACGTTCTCGGCGACGGAGGTCGCGATCACCATCACCGGGTCGGTGCGGCCGGGGTTCGACGGCTCGTCGGCGGCCTGCTCGTCGGGATTGTGCCGTTCGGTCTCGATCGCGACCGCTTCGATGCGCCCGCTGCTGCGCGACTGGATCCGCTGTACCACGTCGCGGTACGGCGCCACGGCGGCCTCGAACTCGCTGTTGAGTTCGCCGACGGTCTTGTCGCGGAGACGCGCCATGCCCTTCTCGACGTTCTCGGCGTTCAAGTTGATCAACACACTGGTCCAACTCGCCGCGGTCTGCAGCACCCGACTGCGGTAGCCGCGCTCGTCGACGTCGCTGCGGTGCCACGACAACGTGATCAAGCCGAACACCAACGCGGCGACCGCCACCAAACCGACGGCCGCCGACGCCAGCCCGTAGCCGGAGAAGACACCGCCCGAAGCGGCCTTCGCCTGCTTGCCGGGACTGCTCGTGGCGGCCGGCTCCTGCGCGATCGTCGGGTGATCCGACCCGCCGACCTCGTCGTCGATGACGTCGGGGTTTTCCTCGTCAGGCATGGCGCAGACGCTACAGGACAACGATATTGTTCGCCGTGAAAGGATGGGCCCGATGACCTCACCAGCCACCCGCTCCGGCCTTGATCTCAGCCACGTCGACGGCACCGTCAGGCCACAGGACGACCTGTTCGGTCACGTCAACGGCACCTGGCTCGACGGCTATCGGATGCCACCGGACCGCGCGACCGACGGCGCCTTCCGCGCACTGTTCGACCGCGCCGAGATCCAGGTCCGCGAACTGCTGACCGAGGCCGCCGAGGCCGCCCCGTCACTGCCCGCCGACAGCGACGAACGTCGCATCGGTGACCTCTACGCCGGCTTCCTCAACGAACAGGCCATCGCCGACCGCGGGATGGAACCACTGCACCGGGAGTTGGCGCCGATCGCCGACGCCGGCGACCGCGAGGCCCTGGCGCGGACCGTGGGCGCACTGCAACGGTCCGGGGTGGGCGGCGGCGTCGGGCTGTATGTGGACACCGACTCCAAGGACTCCACCCGCTACCTACTGCACCTGAGCCAGTCCGGTCTCGGCCTGCCGGACGAGTCCTACTACCGCGACGAGCAGCACGCCGAGATCCTGGCGGCCTACCCCGGGCACATCGCGGCGATGTTCGCCCTGGTCCACGGCGGCGCCCCGGGCGAGTACGCCGACACCGCGGCCCGCATCGTGGCGTTGGAGACGCGCCTGGCGGCCGCGCACTGGGATGTGGTGCGGCGCCGGGACGCCGAACTCGGCTACAACCTGCGCACCTTCGCCGGACTGCCGGACGAGGCCCCCGGCTTCGACTGGGCGGGCTGGGTCGCTGCGCTCGGTGTTCCCGGCGATGCCGTCGACGAACTGGTGGTGCGCCAGCCCGACTATCTGACGGCGTTCGCCGCCCTGTGGGCCGACGCGGATCTCGCCGACTGGAAGAGCTGGTTGAGCTGGCGGGTCATCCACGCCCGGGCCGGCATCCTGACCGCGGAGCTGGTCGCCGAGGACTTCGAGTTCTACGGCCGCCGGCTGTCGGGCACCGAAGAGATCCGGGAGCGCTGGAAGCGCGGGGTGTCGCTGGTCGAGTCGTTGATGGGCGACGCCGTCGGCAGGCTCTATGTGGCCCGTCATTTCCCGCCGGACGCCAAGGCGCGCATCGACGAACTGGTCGCCAATCTGCGGGAGGCCTACCGGGTCAGCATCACCGACCTGGAGTGGATGACCCCGCAGACCCGGCAGCGGGCGCTGGCCAAGCTGGACAAGTTCACCGCGAAGGTCGGCTACCCCGCCACCTGGCGCGACTACTCCGGGCTGGTCACCGACCCGACCGACCTGTACGGCAACTATCTGCGGGGCTACGCGGTCAACTACGACCGCGAACTGGCCAAGCTGGGCTCCCCGGTGGACCGCGACGAATGGTTCATGACACCGCAGACGGTCAACGCCTACTACAACCCGGGGATGAACGAGATCGTGTTCCCCGCGGCGATCCTGCAACCGCCGTTCTTCGACCCCGACGCCGACGACGCCGCCAACTACGGCGGTATCGGTGCGGTGATCGGCCACGAGATCGGGCACGGCTTCGACGACCAGGGCGCCAAGTACGACGGCGACGGGAACCTGGTCGACTGGTGGACCGACGCCGACCGCACCGAGTTCGGTACGCGCACCGGCGCATTGATCGCCCAGTACGACAAGTACGTGCCGCGGGAGCTGGACGGCGACCGGCACGTCAACGGTGCGTTCACCGTCGGGGAGAACATCGGTGATCTGGGTGGGCTGTCCATCGCCCTGCTCGCCTACCAGCTGTCCCTGGGCGGCGCGGAGGCTCCGGTGATCGACGGCCTGACCGGGGTGCAGCGGGTGTTCTTCGGCTGGGCGCAGGTGTGGCGCACCAAATCCCGTGACGCCGAGGCGATCCGGCGGTTGGCGGTGGACCCGCATTCACCGCCGGAATTCCGGTGCAACGGGGTGATCCGCAATATGGACGCCTTCTACGACGCCTTCGGCGTCACCCCCGACGACGCGCTCTACCTCGAGCCCGGCGCGCGGGTGCGGATCTGGAACTGAGGCTCCGCCCCGCTCCAGCCGCCTAGCGCGCCCCTACATCTGCCAGTCTTGGGCGCCGTCGTTCTTGGTGTAGGTCCCGACGGAGTTCTTCACCACCACCGGGTCACCGCTGCCGAAGTTGTCGAAGAACCACTTGGCGTTGGCGGGGCTGAGGTTGATGCAGCCGTGGCTGACGTTGCGCTTGCCCTGGTCGTTGACCGACCACGGGGCGCTGTGCACGAAGCCGCCGCTGTTGTCGATGCGCACCGCGTCCTGCACGGTGACCTTGTAGCCGTAGGTGGAGTTGACCGGGACCCCGTAGGTCGAGGAGTCCATCACCAGCGTGGACATCTTCTCCAGGACGTAGTAGGTGCCGTTGGGGGTCTCGTGGCCGCCGCTGGACATGCCCATCGACATCGGGAAGACCTTCTCCACCTTGCCGTCGCGGGTGATGGTCATCTGGTGGGTCTTGTCGTCGGCGGTGGCCACCAGGGCGTCACCGGTGCGGAAGCTCGACTTGGTGCCGCCGGCATCGATGTTGACGACGGTGTTGGCCGGCCAGAAGTTGAACGGACGCCACCGCACCTGGCTGGGGGTCATCCAGTAGAACTTGCCGGACACCGGCGGGGTCGACGAGATGTGGATGGCCTGCTCGGCCAGTGCCTTGTCGGCGATCGGCCGCTGGAAGTCGATGATGATCGGCTTGGCGACACCCACCATCGACCCGTTGAGCGGGTTGAAGGTCGGCGGCAGGAACGGCGGCGTTCCGGTGAACGGCTCCGGGTTCTGCCCGACGATCGGGCCCGAGGCGGCCGCCGGTACCGCGGTCGACGGTGCCGTCGCGGTCGAATCGGCGGGATTGGCCGGATTGGCGGGATTGGCCGGGTCGGTCGGTGCCTCCGGACCCGACGGGACGCCCTCGGGCGCGCCCGGCGGTACCGGCGGGACGGGCGGCGCCGGCGGCACCGGCTCGGGCGGCGGGGGTAGCGCCGCCGGGGCGGCAACACCTCCGGCGGAGGCGGCGGCAGCTCGGGCGGAGGCGGCGGTAGTTCGGGTGCGGGGGGCGCCACCGCCGGGCCGGCGTCCGCCGCGGCCGGGTCGGCGGGCTGTTGCGGCGGATCGGCGAGCGCCGATCCGCACCCCAGCGTGAGTCCCGCGGCCAATCCCGCGGTACCCAGCCAGGCCCCGACCCGGATGAGCTTCCATCCCGACATCTACATACCTCCGGTCACAAACTTGACCCAAGTGTGGCATAACGCGAACGTCAGCTAACTGTCGCGATCTGCGGCAAGCACCGGAATGTCCACATCGAGAGGCTATTGAACAGGGATTTCACCGTCCCGGCGAGTGGTGAACGTTACCGCCGCGGTCCCGTCAGGGAACTACGAACAGCCGCCTGCTGGCGGCGATACCCAACGCCGAGACCCCCACCAGCACCGCCGACGCGACCAACATCATCGAGGTTCCGGCCCGCTCGAACAGCAGGCCGCCGACCAGCGAGCCCCCGGTGATCCCGATCTGGAAGGCCGTCACATACAGCCCCGAGGCGCCGTCGGGATCGTCGGGCGCGGTGTGCATCGCCGCCGATTGCAGCATCGGCGAGACGGCCATCGCCATCGCCCCCCACAGCACGATCGCGATCGCGCCCACCACCGTCGTGCCGGCGCTGTAGTGCCCGCCGACCGACAGCGCCGCCAGCACCACGAAAGCGGTCGACATCGCCGCCATACAGCCTCCGGTGACCAGCTTCGGTCGGTGATCCGCCGGCCGGGCCAGCAGCGGCATCGCGATCAGGCCGGCGGCACCGAACGCGGCCAGCAGCCAGGCCAGCCGGGCGCCCGGCACGCCCACCACGTCGCCGATGATCACCGCGATGAAGGTGTAGGAGATGAAGTGCCCGGTCACCGCGATCAGCATCAGCGTGCTCACCGCCAGCAGTCGCCGGTTGCGGTAGTGGTGCCGACCGACCAATGCCAACTGGTCGGTGCTGAGCACCAGGGCCGGCAACGCGAACCGGGCCGCCACCGTGATGGCCGCCGCCGCCACGGTGATCACCACCACGGCCAGTCGCCACCCCCACAGCAGACTCATCGCCGAGGTCAGCGGGATACCGACCACCAGGGCCAGGCTGGTGCCGACATAGATCGCCGTCGTCGCACGACCGGAGTGGCTGGGCGGCACCAGTCGGGTGGCGATGGGCGCCAGCACCGACCACATCAGCCCGTGGGTGACCGCGCACAGCGCCCGCCCGCCCGCCAGCACCGCGAAGTTCGGCGCCATCGCCGAGATCACCTGGGAGGCGGTCAGGCAGACCAGGGTCAGCAGCAGCACCCGGCGGCGCGGCCAGAACGCCGTCGCACGCACCAGCGGCAGCGTGGTCGCCGCCGCCACCACCGCGTACCAGGCCAGCAGGGTTCCGACCAGCGCCTCGCTGACGCCCAGGCCCGCCGAGATCGCGGGCAGTGCGCCGACCGGCAGGATCTCGGCGGTGGCGTAGATGAAAGCGGCGGCGGACAGGATCGCCAACTGGGCAGTGGTCCGCGGCGTCCACGGTCCCGATCGGGTGGTTCCGGATTCGACAGTCATGTGTTGGGGGCAGCGTATCGGCGCGCAGGTTCAGGAACGAACCAATCGCGCGATCGCCGCGGAGGCTTCGGCGAGTTTGGCGTCGGCCTCGGCCCCGCCGGCGGTGGCCGCCCCGCTGACGCAGTGCACCAGATGCTCGTCGAGCAGGTTCAGCGCCACCGACCGCAGCGCGCTGTGGACGGCGCTGATCTGGGTGAGGACGTCGATGCAGTACTTGTCCTCGTCGATCATCTTGGCGATGCCGCGCACCTGCCCCTCGATGCGCCGCAGCCGCTTGGCGTAGTTCTCCTTGCCCGCCGCGTAGCCCGGCTCCGATTCGCTCATGGCTCCCCCAGCAGTCGGTTCATCTGGTCGATCTCGGCCTGCTGCAGCGGCACCAGGGACTGCGCGATGCTGACGGCCTCCGGGCTCTGGCCGACCGCCATCTCCTGGCGCGCCATCGTTATCGCGCCGCGGTGGTGGTCGATCATCGTGGTCAGCCACATCCGGCCGAACTCCGGTCCGCTCAGACCGCGCAGCTTGTCCAGGGTCGCCTGATCGACCATTCCGGCGATGGTGGCCGGGTCGCGCTGGTCGGCGGGCAGGCCCGGCGCCTCCCACTGCAGCAGCTGCGCCTGGCAGCCCTGCAGTTGGGTGCGCTGCTGGGCCGCGATCTGGTCGGCGAGCTGCAGCAACTGCGCATCGGTGCTCTGCCGGCCGACCATGTCGGTCAGCTCCAGTGCCTGCTGGTGATGGATGACGATGCGCTCCAGGAACGCCATGTCCTCGGGACTGGCCGCCCGCATCCCCACCGCGGTGGTCGACACCTCGGCGGGCGGTGCGGGCGCCCGGTGGCAGCCACCGGCGGCGATCCCGACGGCCAGCGCGACGACCACGATCAGACCTGCCCTCATCCCGCCACAATAACGCATACCCCCGCGGGGTATTTTTATCCGTTTTGACCGGTCCGGACCTAGCGGCATACTGATCGGGTGAAATCTGGCAGCAGCAACGGCTCGAACCCGTCCGTCGACATCAAACCGCGCAGTCGGGACGTCACCGACGGCCTGGAGAAGACCGCCGCCCGCGGCATGTTGCGCGCAGTCGGCATGGGCGACGACGACTTCGCCAAGCCGCAGATCGGGGTGGCCTCGTCGTGGAACGAGATCACGCCGTGCAACCTGTCGCTGGACCGGTTGGCCAAGGCCGCCAAGGAGGGCGTGCTCGAGGCCGGCGGGTACCCGCTGGAGTTCGGCACCATCTCGGTCTCCGACGGCATCTCGATGGGCCACGAGGGCATGCACTTCTCGCTGGTGAGCCGCGAGGTGATCGCCGACAGCGTCGAGACCGTGATGTGCGCCGAGCGGTTGGACGGCTCGGTGCTGCTGGCCGGCTGCGACAAGTCGCTGCCCGGCATGCTGATGGCCGCGGCGCGGTTGGACCTGGCCTCGGTCTTCCTCTACGCCGGCTCCACCATGCCCGGTTACGCGCAGCTGTCCGACGGCACCGAGCGCGAGGTGACGATCATCGACGCCTTCGAGGCCGTCGGCGCATGTTCGCGTGGCCTGATGTCCCAGGAGGACGTCGACACCATCGAGCGGGCCATCTGTCCGGGCGAGGGCGCCTGCGGCGGCATGTACACCGCCAACACCATGGCCAGCGCCGCCGAGGCACTGGGCATGTCACTGCCGGGCAGCGCCTCGCCACCGGCGGTCGATCGCCGCCGCGACGGCTACGCCCGCCGCAGCGGGGCCGCCGTGGTGGAGTTGTTGCGCCGCGGCATCACCGCCCGCGACATCTTGACCAAGGAGGCGTTCGAGAACGCGATCGCGGTGGTGATGGCCTTCGGCGGCTCCACCAACGCGGTGCTGCACCTGCTCGCGATCGCCCGCGAAGCCGAGGTGGACCTCACCCTGGCCGACTTCTCCCGGGTCGGCGCGAAGGTGCCGCACCTGGCCGATGTGAAGCCGTTCGGCGCGCATGTCATGTACGACATCGACAAGATCGGCGGGGTGCCGGTCATGCTCAAGACGCTGCTGGAAGCCGGTCTGCTGCACGGCGACTGCCTGACCGTGACCGGCAAGACCATGGCCGAGAACATCGCCGAGCTCAACCCCCCGGTGGTCGACGGCAAGGTGCTGCACGCCCTGACCAACCCGATCCACCCGACCGGGGGCATCACCATCCTGCACGGATCGCTGGCGCCGGAGGGCGCGGTGGTCAAGTCCGCCGGGTTCGACTCCGACGTCTTCGAGGGCACCGCAAGGGTTTTCGACGGTGAGCGAGCCGCGTTGGACGCGCTGGAGGACGGCACGATCAGCGCCGGCGACGCCGTGGTGATCCGCTACGAGGGCCCCAAGGGCGGCCCCGGCATGCGGGAGATGCTGGCGATCACCGGCGCCATCAAGGGCGCCGGCCTGGGCAAGGACGTGCTGCTGCTGACCGACGGCCGGTTCTCCGGCGGCACCACCGGCCTGTGCGTCGGCCACATCGCCCCGGAGGCGGTGGACGGTGGTCCGGTGGCGTTCCTGCGCGACGGCGACAGGATCCGCCTCGACGTGGCCAACGCGACCCTGGACGTGCTCGCCGATCCGGATGAGTTCGCTGCCCGGGCAGAGGGTTTCACCCCGCCCGCGCCGCGTTACACCACCGGCGTGCTGGCCAAGTACCGCAAGCTGGTGGGCTCCGCCGCGATCGGCGCCGTCTGCGGCTGAGCCCTCAGCGACGCGCCTCGCCGCGGGCCCGCATACCGAGGTAGGCGGCACCGAACCCGAGCACGGTCAACACCGCGCCCACGATCACGTTCGACCACACCAGTTCCGGGCTCGGCGAACCGTGCACCAGGATCCACGGTGACACCACGAACCACGCCCCGAACACCGGCAGCGTCCAGGCCAGCCCGTGCATGCGGTCCAGTGCTGCCGCCATTCCGGTAGCCAGGAACGCCACGCACAGTCCCACGATCAGATCGTTGACGGCCATCGCGGTGGTCGCATCGAATCCGGCGATCCAGGGGGACAGCGCCCCGTAGATGGCCGCCAGCAGTGTCAATCCGAAGGTTCCCTGCGCTGCCATCGATTCCGCGACGCGCCCGTACCGCGCACGCAGAGCTAACAGGTCGGGGTGGCTTTCGATTGATGAATGGACTGTACTCATTTCGCAACCTTTCTGTTATGCAACAGGAGGTTTGGCGCCTGTTGCACCCATCCATCTGTTCCAAGATTACGCTCGCGCACGCTTGGCCAGCAACGAAAAACCCGGCCCGAAACCGCCGCCGTTCCGGCGCCACTTCCCTATATACCCCCTACCCCTATAGGGTATATGATCGAGGCTCTCGGCGACCGCCGGGAACCCCTGAAGAAAGGTGAGACCGATGGCGAACTACCCGACCGGATCAGTCCTGACCTGCGGGCACAGCGGTTGCGGATGCCGAGTCCGTATCGAGTCGGCATGCGGTTGCCCGGGCGCTGACGTGTCCTATCGCTGCACCTGCGGCGACGAACTGGTCGCCATCGGCTGACGACGATCAGGTCCGGTGGCGCACAACGTCACTCGTCGTGCGTCACCGGATGTCGTCGAGGCGGTTCGGCAGGCCACCGTCGCAGAGCGCCAGCACCGGGGACACATAGAGCTGCGGGTAGTCGATCTCGCCCAACGACTCATCGACCGGCCGCGCCAACCTCTCAGTGCCCAAACAGAACTGGGCGTCGACGCCGTCCTTGTTCCCCCGCGCATCCTGGCGGTGCCAGGCTCCGTCGAGGTAGACCGCCACCAGTCCGTGCAAAACATGCCCGTCCCCGTCCACCAGGCGCTGGTAGCACAACCCGGCGGGGATCCCCGACATCCCAGGAGTGCCCCACCCGGTCGCGCACCCACTCGAACGCGGCTCGGGTGAAAGCCGCCAGCGCCGACACCTGCGGATCCGAGCACTCGATGAACTCGTCTTCGCCCAGAAAGTCTTCCGGCATTGCCGCTTCAAGTGATCCAACAACACCGCCCACGCTCACCGCACCCCTTCCTTGGCGAACACCACCCGCAACACGTAACCCAGTTCCGGGCCCATCACCAGCTCCGCCAATTCGCAGAATGCGGCGACGAATTCCGGGCCGTGCGCCGGCCGGGCGCCGGACAGATGGTGGGCGATCTCGTGCAGCACCACCAGTTCCCGCAACGCCCACTCCACACCGGGCTGCTCCGGAACCGCGATGACGCCTGCGGCGCCCCGGTTTTCGTAGTGTGCGGCCGTGACACCGCGTCGTGCCCGCACCGCCGGAACACCGGCGCCCGGCCACCGGTCTGCCACCGACGGCAATGCCAGCACCTCCTCGACGTAGCGCTGCACCGCCGCCACCGAGCCGAACCGGGCCTCCGGCGGCAGGGTCAACGTCGCACCGAAGAACTCCACACTGCGCGAGCCCGCCGATGCCGCACGGTCGAACAGGGTGCGGACGAAGGCCTCCGCGGCGTAGACCTTGGCGCGCTGGCCGTCCCGCTCGGAGCCGGTGCCGCTCACCGCTCCAGCGCGGACCGCGCCACCGACAGCTCGGCGTCGTCACCCAGCCGCGCCCTGCGGCCGGCCCGGTCCCCCGCTCGCCGCGCCGCCGACGAATAGCCCGCCGATGCCCGGGTTGCCCGCCAGGTGCCGCGCGCCTTGGACGCACTTCGGTAGAAGTCGTGCAGCTCGACGTCCTTGTTGCGCAACGCAAGTGCGGTGCCCGGCGCCCTGGCCCGGTCTTTCTCGACTTCGCGGCGGGTCTCGTCACGGGCCTCGGCCAGCCGCTGGCCGACCCGGGCACCGAACGCCAGGTGGAAGTTGAGTCGGGCGGTGATCGTCGGGGTGGGACGGTGCTCACCGGTGGCGATGTAGGCGTCCGCTGCCCGCACCATCTGGATCACCAGGCTGGCGTACAGCGCATGGGTGGCGTCGATGTCCTCGGCGAATCCGTAGGCGTAGACGTAGGTCGAGTTCATCGCCACGTCGCAGCGCACATCGTTGGCCGCGGCGATGCCCACGAACAACTGAACGTAGGTGCGCAGCCCCTTGCTGCCCGCCTCGCCGATGGTGATGGTGCGCTGCACCGGTGCGGTGGCCGCCGTCCGAGTCGCCGAGTGCGCACGCGCCACCGCCAGGTCGATGGAGGTCGCGGTGGCCAGGCGTTGCGCCGCCGCCATGAACGCGTCGGCTTCATGGGCGTTGTCGGTGCCTTCGGCCTGGCGCAGCAGTGCGGCGATCCGCGCCAACATCTTGTCGTCGCTGCTCATGGCCGCCGACCCTCCGCATCGCTGCGCTCTGCCTCGTTGTCGTCGGTGCTCATGGCGGCCACGCTAACCGAACTCGGCGACAGCGCGCCGACGGTCATTCACAGGCGCGCGTCGATCCAGCCCACCACGTCGTCGAGCACCTGTGCACGCTCCGGCTCGTTGAACACCTCGTGGTACAGGCCCGGATACACGGTGCGCTGCACATCATCGGAGCCGACGCAGCCCACCAGTCGCTCGCTGCCCTCGGCGGGCACCAGGCCGTCGTCGGCGCCGTGCACCACCAGCAGCGGTGCCGTCAGCGCGGCAGCCCGCGCCGGCATGGTCTCGCCGACCTTGATCAGCGCCCGCGCCACGCCGGCCGGCACCCTCCCGTGATGCACCAGCGGATCGGCGTTGTAGGCGGCCACCACCGCCGGGTCCCGCGACACCAGGGCACTGTCGAGTTTCTCCACCGGCAGGCCGGGGGCGACGGCGCCCACCACTTTGGCGATGAACGCCAGCCCCGGCGACACCGTGTCGACCATGTCCACCGCGGGCCCGGACAGCACCATCAACCGGTAGTCGTCGGGACGGTCGACGCCGTAGCTGAACACGATCGCCCCGCCCATGCTGTGCCCGAGCACCACCCGCGGCAGACCCGGGTGCTCGCGGTCGGCGATACCGGCCAGGCTGTGGAAGTCGCCGGTGTATTCGGAGATGTCCCGGCACAGCACCCGCTTGCCACCCGAGCGGCCGTGCCCGCGGTGGTCCAGCGCGTAGGTCACCAGTCCGGCCGCACCGAAGCGCTCCGCGACATGGTCGTAGCGGCGGGCGTGCTCGCCGAAACCGTGCGAGAGCACCACCACGGCGCGGGGGACACCGTCGGGCGTCCAGGTGTCGTAGACGATCGGCACCCCGCGTACGCCTTCGAAGGTTCGCTCGGTACGGGTGACGGCCATCAGGGCAGCCTAACGGGCAGCGTCGCCGCCCAGGTAACGTCGCCGATCATGGGACGACTCGAAGGCAAAGTTGCGCTGATCAGCGGCGGCGGTCGGGGCATGGGCGCCGCGCACGTACGGGCCCTGGCGGCCGAGGGCGCCAAGATCGTGATCGGCGACGTCCTGGAGGAGGAAGGCGCCAAGCTCGCCGATGAGCTGGGCGCCGACACCGCCCGCTTCGTGCGTCTCGACGTCACCTCGGCCGAGCAGTGGCAGGCCGCCACCGAGGCCGCCGTCGCGGCGTTCGGCAGCCTCGACGTGCTGGTGAACAACGCCGGGATCGCCAAGTACAACACCCTGGAGAACTTCGACATCGCCGCCTGGCAGCAGGTGCTCGACGTGAACCTGACCGGGACCATGCTGGGTATGCACGCCGCCGTCGCGCCGATGAAGGCCGCCGGCGGCGGGTCCATCATCAACATCTCCTCGGTGGAGGGGATGCGCGGCACGGCCGGCCTGCACGGCTACGTCGCCTCGAAGTGGGGGGTGCGCGGGGTGGCCAAGGCCGCCGCGCTGGAGCTGGCGCCGCACAACATCCGGGTCAACAGTGTGCTGCCGGGCCTGGTCCGCACCCGGATGACGATCGCGGTTCCCGACGATTCACTGCAGATCCCGTTGGGCCGCGGCGCCAAGTCCGCCGAGGTGTCCACCGCGGTGATCTTCCTGGCCTCCGACGAGTCCGGCTACATGACCGGCTCCGACATCGTCATCGACGGCGGCCTGTCGGTGGGCATTCCACACAAGAACAGCTAGCCGGCCCACTAGCCTGGCGTCATGACCGGGCTGCTCGACATCCGCCGGGCTGCCGACCGGGCGGTCACCCGCGCGGCGTGGCTGCAGTCGCGGCACTCGTTCTCGTTCAACGACTACTACGACCCGGACAACACCCACCACGGCCTGCTATTGGTGAACAACGACGACGTGGTGGCGCCCGCTTCGGGGTTCGATACCCACCCGCACCGCGACGCCGAGATCGTCACCTGGGTGCTGTCGGGCGCATTGACCCACCGGGACTCGATCGGCAACTCCGGGGTCATCTATCCCGGCCTGGCGCAACGGATGTCGGCGGGAACCGGAATCCTGCACTCCGAACGCAACGAATCACCCGACGAGCCGGTGCATTTCGTGCAGATGTGGGTCATGCCCGACACCCCGGGCCGAACTCCGGGCTATGAACAACGCGATATCGGCGACGCCCTGGCCGCCGGCGGCCTGATCCCGGTCGCCTCCGGGGCCGACCCGGACGCCGCGATCGGTCTCGGCAACTCCGCGGCCACCCTGTATGCGGCGCGGCTGGAACCGGGCCAGAGCATTACGGTGCCCGACGCCGCGTACGCACATCTATTCCTTGCCGCGGGCGCCGCCGAGCTCGAGGGGGCCGGCGCATTGGCCGCCGGCGACGCGGTGCGGTTCACCGGGGGCGGAGGCCACCGGGTCAGCGCTGAAACGCCGACAGAACTCCTGGTTTGGGCGATGGCCGGCCGACTGGGCGGATGACCCGGTTGACCCTCCGCCGCGAGATCCCGTTCCCGCAGGCCCGCACTCGCACGTTTCCTACGTGGGTGGGATTTCGCGGCTTAACCGGACCAGGCGCTCAGGGCATGTCGACCTTGGCCGCCAGCCAGCGACCGTTGACCTTCTCCATGGTCATCGCGATACGACTGCGGTCGATCATCGGCTTGGGAGCGGCCTTGTTGCTCACCGACTGATCGACGAAGATCAGCACCTCGACCCTGTTCTTGGTGGCCGATTTGACCGCCGAGTCGATGACGGTGCCGTGCGCGGCCGCCTTGTTCTCGATCAGCAACCGGCGCAACTGCTCGCTCGATGCGGCGTAGAGCTCCTTGAATTCACCGGTGGCCCCGTCGAGGACCTCGGCGAAGTTCTTGTCGATATCGGCGGGGTCCACGCCGGTCAGCACCATCGTGTACTTCTCGGCGGCCTCCAGTGCCTGGGCGGCGGCCACGCTGCGCCGGTGGTGGTCGTACAGCAGCCAGCCCTCGAAGGCCGCACCCGCCAGGCCCAGCACCAGCACCGCCACCGCGATCCATCGCCGGTAGCCGCCGGCGGTCCCGGTCGCCGCTACCGCGTCGTCGGCTTCCGCGTCGTCGGCTTCGACCTCAGCGGTTTCGACCTCGTCGGCTTCAATCTCGGCTTCACCCTCGACGTCGGTCTCCGGTTCCACGGCCGCACCCGCCGAATCCACGTCCGATTCGACGTCGGACTCGACGTCGCCGGCCGCTTGTTCATCCGCAGAGTCGGACACCTGGACTACCTCTCATGGTTGGCCGCAACCAGAACTCGGCCGCAACGCACCTGCGAACCTACCGCAATCCGCACCCGTGCCCGTTCAGGTACAAGCCCCCGAATTCCGCAGCGCGTTGCCCCACCCGGCGGCGGAATCGATGTAGGTGCGGGTGAAGCCCGCCGGCTGTTTCTTGCGCATGCTGTCGGCGGTGCGGGACAACTGGAAGAACACTCCGGTGAGCTGCTCGCCGCCGTAGATCGGGGAGTAGGGGCCGAAGTTGTCCGGGGTGTTGCGGATGGTCAGCGGCTGCAGTCGTGGCGCCAGGTAGCCCGTCGCCCGGTCGATGTCGGCCGTCACCGCATCCGCGTGGCCCTGCACGGCGGCGTAGGCGTCGCGGTGCGCGGCGAGGTCGCGGTTGAAGTCGTTGATCCGCCCCATCAGCGCGTCGAACCGGGCGTCGAACCACTGACACGATTCGGACATGCCGCCGATCATCTCCGGGGTCACCCGGGAGGTGAAGGTGCTGTAGGGCCAGATGTCCATGTGCGGCGACCAGCCCGTGGCGGTCGGCGTGAAGTCTGACGTCGCCGGTGCCTGGTCCGGTTCGGCCGCCGCCGGACCGGGAGTCAGCGCCGCGAGGGCTGCCATCGTCGCCGCGGCCACCGTGCTCCGCATCCGCCGTCCCCTCATCGTCACCGCCGCAAACTACCTTTCTTTCCCACACGAACTTCTACCGATCGAGTATCGCCATCCGAGCCCGGCCGGCGACGCCGAATCCGTGAAACTTCCTGCTACTCACGGGTAACTCGGTCATAAGCGCAGTCATGTTGCTTGAACCACCCATGGCCGGGCATCGTGTCCGACATCATGTCCGGATGAAAGGTCGCGGCGAGGCCCCATGAGCTCCCAGCAAGCACTCGCGATGCGTATCTTTTGTGCCAACCCACCAGTTGGTCCGAGAACGCTGGAACCCTACCGTGGAGTAAGAACAACCGCTAAGGTGTCCGCCATAGATCATCGGCCACCGGGACCATGGGCCACGCAGAGTGATCTCCTGACCACGGACGGCGACCGATGACCACCCAGCATCAATCCGGCCCCGACGCCGAAGCCCCGCTCGACGGCACCGCCGCCATCCAGGACTGGACCGTCGGCTACGTCAACCGTCACCCGCTGGCCTCCCTGACCACCGTCGGCGAACAGTGCGTGCTGGCGGTGCGCACCGTGCAGTACTTCTTCTCCGACCTGTTCGGCGGCCGCTTCCAATGGGGCGAATTCGTCCGGCAGAGCGCCTTCATGGCCAACACCGCCGTACTGCCGACCGTCCTGGTCGCGCTGCCGATCGGGGTCACGCTGTCCATCCAGTTCGCCCTGCTGGCCAACCAGGTCGGTGCGACCTCGCTGGCCGGCGCCGCGGCCGGCCTGGCCGTCATCCGGCAGGCCGCCTCCCTGGTCGCCGCCATGCTGATGGCCGCCGCGGTCGGATCGGCCATCACCGCCGATCTGGGGTCGCGCACCATGCGCGAGGAGACCGACGCCATGGAGGTGATGGGGGTCTCGGTGATCCGCCGGCTGGTGGTGCCCCGTTTCGGCGCGGCGATCATGGTCGGCGTGGCACTGACCGGGATCACCTGCTTCGTCGGGTTCTTGGCCAGCTACCTGTTCAACGTCTATTTCCAGAAGGGCGCGCCGGGCAGTTTCGTGGCCACGTTCTCCTCGTTCGCCACCACCGGCGACATGATCGTGGCGTTGATCAAGGCGGTGGTCTTCGGCGCGATCGTCGCCGTGGTGGCCTGCCAGAAGGGCCTGTCCACCCGCGGCGGGCCGGCCGGCGTCGCCAACTCGGTGAACGCCTCGGTGGTCGAATCGATCCTGGTGCTGATGATCGTCAACGTCGGTATCAGCGAGCTCTACAACGTGCTGTACCCGCGGACGGGGCTGTAAGCCATGACCGCCTCGTCCTACGTCCCGGCGTTCGCACGCCCACTGCTGCGCGCCTACCGCACGTTCTCCGAGCCCACCATCCGGCTCGGGCACATGCTGGTGTTCTTCGGCCGGGCGGCCGCCGGCGTCCCGACCGTGCTGCGCCACTACCGCAAAGAATTCCTGCGGCTGCTCTCCGACATCGCCTGGGGCAACGGCTCCATCGTGGTCGGCGGCGGAACCGCCGGCGTGGCCGTGGTGCTGGGCTTCACCGCCGGTGCCCTGGTGGCCATCGAGGGCTACAACTTCCTGAATCTGCTGGGCTTGGGGCCGGCGACCGGCATCATCTCCTCACTGGTCAACACCCGTGAGCTGGCGCCGATCATGGCGTCCATGGCGTTCGCCATGCAGGCCGGTTGCCGTTTCACCGCGCAGTTGGGCGCCATGCGGATCGCCGAGGAGATCGACGCCCTCGATGCGATCGCCATCCGGCCCATCCCGTTCCTGGTCACCACCCGGCTGATGGCCGCGACCATCGCGGTGATCCCGCTGTACGTGGCCTGCCTGGCCATCACCTACCTGACGTGCCAGTTCGTCACCGGGATCATCGGCGGCGGATCCATCGGCCCCTACCTGCACTACTTCACGATGATGTTGTCCGGCAAGGACATCGTCTATTCGGTGCTCAAATGCGTGGTGTTCGTGTGGCTGGCCTCCACCGTGCAGTGCTACTACGGCTTCTACGCGTCCGGTGGACCCGAAGGGGTCGGGGTGGCCGCCGGCCGCGCCATGCGGGCCAGCATCACCATCGTCATCATGGTCAACATGCTGATGACCATGGCGTTGTGGAGCATCGACGCCGGCGCAAGGTTCGGTGGCTGACGTGAGCAATTCGCTGGACACCGACGGGCGCGGTCCCTCCGAACGGCAGTTGCTGGGTGCGGGTATCGCGGTGCTGATCGTGATCGCGTTGATCACCGCCGGCCTGCTGGCCAAGTCCACCGGCCGACTCAACGCCTACGTGCGGGTGGTCGCCGACCTGACCAACGTCGGCGACGGACTGCCGGCCCAGTCCGACGTCAAGTACCACGGGCTGCTGGTGGGCAGCGTCACCGACGTGATCCCGGCCGCCTACGGCAAACCCAACTACGTCCACATCAACCTCAAACCCGAGTACGCCAAGGACATCCCGAACTCCGTGACGGCCCGGGTGGTGCCGTCCAACATCTTCGCGGTGTCCTCGATCCAGTTGGTCGATGCGGGCAGCGGCGGGCCGACCATCCGCGACGGCACCCACATCGCCGAGAACGGTGACCTGTCGACGGTGATCTTCCAGACCACCGTGTCGAAACTGCGCGACATCCTGGCCGCCACCGGCCGCGGCCGCGAAGACCACAGCCTCGGCCTGCTGGCCGCCGTCGGCGCGGCCACCGACAATCGGCGCGAGAAACTGCTGCACTCCGGCGCGCACCTGTCCCGGATACTCGACCAGCTCAACGGCATCGTGGCCACCGAGCCCGGCCCGTCCACCGTCTCGGCCCTGCTCGACGCCACCCACGGCCTGCAGACCAGCGCCCCCGACCTCGTCGACGCGCTGCACGAGGCCGTCGAGCCGATGCGTGCGTTCGCCCAGAAGCGCGCCGAGTTGGCGTCCCTGGTCGCCGGCGCCCAGCACACCTTCGGCGTCTCCCGCGAAGCGCTGGACAACCATGTCGACCAGCTCATCGCGATCACCCACGACCTGACCCCGGTGCTGGGCGTGCTGGCCAACAACGCCGACAAATACGTGCCGATCTTCACCCGGGTCAACCGGCTCTCCGACAAGTTCTTCGACAACCTCTACAACGACAAACTCGTCATGAACAGCATGCGGGTCAACCTTTCGTTCACCCCGCTGCACACCTACACCCGGGCCGACTGCCCGCAGTACGGCGAGATGAAGGGCCCGAGCTGCTTCACCGCGCCGATGATCGAGGTGCGGTCGGAACTGCCCGCGTCCATGCTGCCGCAGAACTATCACTTCCCGGCCGGTCTGGAACCCCCGGAGGGCACCGAGATCGGACCCGACGGCAACCTGCGGGCCGTCGGCCCCCCGCTGGTCAACGGCCCGCCGAACCTCGAGGACAACAACCCGCCGCTGCCGTGGTGGACCGGCCCCGCGCCGCGCATCCCCACCACCGGCGACCCGCTCGACGAGGGTCCGCCGCCGCCGCCGGGCCCGCCCATCCCGGCCCAGCCGCACGCCCCGGAGTGGCAGCCGGCCCCACCGATCGCGCCGGCGTCCTACGGCGGCAACGTCGGTCCGGTCGGCAGCCAGGCCGAGCGCAACCAGCTCGGCCTGCTCACCGGCCAGCGCGAACCGGCCACGGTGGCGACCCAACTGTTGCTCGGCCCGGTCGCCCGGGGTAACGCCGTCTCGGTGGCCGTGACCGGCACCGCCGCACCGCAGGGAGGTGGCAGCAAGTGAAATTCCGTGGTCCCCTGGTCGGGCTGACGTTGTTCATGGTGGTCTCGACGGTGCTGACCTGGCTGGTCTACGCCACCCTGCGTCGCGATGTGGCCGGGCCGACGACGCCCTACGCCGCGGTGTTCACCGACGCCTACGGGTTGCGCGAGGGCGACGACGTTCGGATGGCCGGAGTCCGGGTCGGCCGCGTCGAGAAGGTCGCCCTGGACGGCAAGCTGGCGAAGGTCTCGTTCATCGTCCAGAACAACCAGCGGCTCTACACCAACACCATCGCGTCGGTGACCTACCAGAACATCATCGGGCAGCGTTACCTCGGCCTGTCACTGGGCGAAGCCGACCCCTCCGGCGACCACGTGCTGCCCAAGGGCAGCGTGATCGGGGTCGAGCGCACCGAGCCGTCGTTCGACGTCAGCGTGCTGCTCAACGGCTTCAAACCGTTGATGTCCCTGCTCAACCCCAAACAGGCCGACGACCTGACCAAGGGGGTACTGCAGTCGTTGCAGGGCGACCAGGCCTCGATCGCGACGCTGGTGGATCAGTCCTCGACGCTGACCGCCACACTGGCCGGACGCGACGAGGTGCTCGGCGACCTGATCACCAGCCTGAACAAGCTGACCGGCACCCTCGCCGCGCAGAACGACCAGTTGGACCACTCGCTGAACCAGGCGCGGGTGGCGGTCGCGGACCTGGATTCGCGCCGGCCGGCGCTGCAGTCCTCGGTCGGTTCGCTGGCCCAGGTGACCCAGCAGCTGTCGCGGATCACCGACGAGGTCTTCCCGTCCTTCGAGGAGATGATCAACCGGGAACCGGGCTTCACCAAGCACATGGCCTCGATCGAGCCGCAGCTGGCGTTCACCGGCGCTAACCTGCCACTGTTGCTGAAGGGCTTCGGCCGGATCTTCGGGGAGGGCACCTACGGCAACGCGTACGCCTGTGACGTCAACGCGACCGGTTTCATGCCCGGCTTCAACGACATCACCACGATGATCGTCAACGCCGCCACCCCCGGCAACGCCCGCCCGCTCACCACCGAGAACCTGGCCTGGCACACCCCGAGATGCAGGAACATCGTCAATGGCTAGCCTCAAACGATTCATCGGCGAGTGGCGCACCCGGCCGCTGGAGTCCTACAACACAACCTGGCTGGGGTTCGGCGCCCTGGCGGTGGTGGGCGTCCTGATCGCCGGCGCCCTGCTGTTCAAGGTGGTCGGCTTCGGCTACACCCGCTACCACGCGGACTTCACCCAGGCCGCCGCGCTGCGGCCCGGCAACCCGGTCATGATCGCCGGCATCGAGGTCGGCCGGGTGACGAGCATGCGGCTCGCCGGCGACCACGTCGAAGCCGGCCTGACCGTGCGCAGCGACATCCCGCTGGGCAAGGACACCCGGGCGAAGATCCAGGTGATGACGATTCTGGGCTCGCGCTACCTCAAGTTGGAGCCCGACGGCCCGGGCAGCCTGCCCGGCAAGCGGATCGCGCTCTCCCACACCGAGGCCCCCTACGATCTGCAGTCGCTGCTGGAGGATGCCACCACCACCTTCGATCAGGTCGACTCCGACCAGTTCGGGCAGTCCCTGGCGGTGCTCGGACGGCAGCTGAGCGGGCTGCCGCCGATCGTCCCGCAGGCGATGGCCAACCTGCATACCCTGGCGAAGATCACCGCCGACCGGCGCGACGAACTCGGCACCCTGCTCGCCAGCACCCAGCGGGTGGCCACCACCCTGCGCAACCAGCAGAGCAACCTGGGGACGCTGATCGAGCAGGGCCAGGATTTCCTCGGCGAACTGGTGGCCCGGCAGCAGACCTTCCACGGGATGTTGGCGGCGCTGACCAATCTGGTGGGCCAACTGGACAAAGTCGTGGTCAAGGACCGGAAGATGCTCGACGACATGCTGGTCAACATCCGCGCCCTGGCGGACATGGTCGGTCAGCACGACGATCTGCTGCGCAGCCTGCTGCAGGCGGCCCCGCCGCCGCTGCGGGGCCTGACCGATGCGACGGGCTACGGTCCGGCCGTCGAGCTCAATCTGACCAACGGCCTGGCGGCGGACTCCTGGATGTGCGCGATCAGCGGGCGCGCAAAGCAGTTCGGCATGATCGAGTACTTCAAGGACTGCAAATGAGCACCCCGGCGACCACCCCCACCCGACGGCGCGGCCGCAACGCGCTGTTAGCCCTGCTGATCGTCGGTGCCGTCGCACTGGCTTCGGCCGCCGCGTACTCCTACAGTCCGTTCGGCCGCGATATCACCGTGACCGCCCAATTCGACAGTGCCGCCGGCCTGTATGAGGACAACGTGGTCGCGGTGCTGGGCATGCCGGTGGGCAAGGTCCGCAAGATCACCCCGAAGGGCGAATACGTCGAGGCGGAGTTCACCGTCGACCGCGGCGTGAAGATTCCCGCCGACGTGAACGCGGTGACCATCAACACCTCGATCCTGACGGCACGCCAGATCGAGCTGACCCCCGCCTATTCGGGCGGACCGGTGTTGCAGAACGGCACCACCATCGGACTCAACCGCACCCGGACCCCGGTGGCCTTCGACCGGGTCCTGGACATGCTCGACAAGGTGTCCAAGTCGCTCGGGGGCGACGGGAAGGGCAACGGGCCGGTGGCCGACGTGATCAACGCCGGCGCCGACATCGCCGACGGCAACGGCGAGAAGATCAAGTCGGCCCTCGGCGAACTCTCCCGTGCACTGAAGCTCAGTTCCGATCACGGCGAGGTGACCGGCGACCAGTTGACCTCGATCATCACCAACCTGAGTTCGTTGATGGAGGCGGCGGACCGCAACGACGCGAAGCTACGTCAATTCGGCTCCACCACACGGCAGTTGAGCCAGATGCTCGCCGATGAGGATTTCGGCACCGGACGCACCGGACGCAAGCTCAACGAGATCGTCGCGCAGGCCACCCAACTGCTGCAGGCCAACCGGGAGAACCTCAAGCAGACCGTGCTCGACGGTGATCGCGCGACGGTGACCATCGTCGACAAGCAGCGCGACCTGGCCGAACTGCTGAACGTGCTCCCGCTGGCGTTGGAGAACGTCTACAACGCGGTCGACGCCAACAACGGGTCGGTGCGCATTCACGCGGTGACCGACAAGCTGCTCTTCGACAACCAGGGCATGAAGGAGATCTGCAACATGATGCATCTTCGCCAGTTGGGTTGCGGCACCGGAACCCTGGCGGATTACGGCCCGGACTTCGGGCTGACCTACATCCTCGACGGCCTCTCGATGATGGGTCAGTAGCGATGCCGACGATCACCCGACGCACTCGGACGGCGGTACTGGCACTGGTGTGCAGTACCGTGGTGGCCTCCTCGGCGGCGTGCGGCAGCGGGCTGGACAGCCTGCCGCTGCCCGCGCCCGGGATCGGCAGCGGCGGTTACCGCGTCACCGCCGTGTTCGCCAACGCGCTCAACCTGCCCGCGCACGCCAAGGTCAAACTCGCGGGTGCCGATGTGGGGCAACTGGAGTCGATGGAGGCCCGCAACTACACCGCGGTCACCACCCTGCGCATCATGGACGGCGTCCGCATCCCGGTGGGCAGCACCGCCGAATTGCGTTCCGCGACACCGCTCGGCGATGTGTTCGTGGCGATCAAGCCGCCCGCGGAGGTCGACTCGTCGGCGCCCCTGCTGAAGGCCGGCGACACCATCGGCATGGACTCCACCGCATCGGCGTCGACGGTGGAATCGGTGTTGAGCTCGGCGGCACTGCTGGTCAACGGCGGTGCGGTGCAGAACTTCACCAACATCGTCAACGGTGCGGGCAAGGCCACGGGCGACCAGGGCAAGGCCTTCGGGAAGCTCATCGGCCAGTCCAACGACCTGCTGGCGAAGCTCAACGCCCGTTCCGGCGAGATCGAGTCGGCGCTGCGCCAGACCAGTGACCTGGCCGACCGGCTCGATGCGCGCAGCGCCGCGCTGACCGAGGTGCTCGAAGCGGCCAGCCCGGCCACCGACACCCTGGTGGACAACACCACTGCGCTGGCCGACCTGGTCGAACAGCTCGGCGCCACCAGCCGACAGCTGGCGCGGTTCCCCTCCATCGCCGGCACCGACGACTCGGGGCACAGCTTCGTCGTCGACGCCAACACCATCGCCAAGTCCTGGAACGACGTGGCGACCGATCCCGACACCAGCCTGTGGGCGCTGAACCGGATGATGGCGCCGCTGATCAAGGTGACGCCCAGCGCGGCGATCTCCACCACCGTCAGCGTCGACCGGCTGGTCTGGGGTTCGATGCCCGATGCCGGCTTCAAGGGGGACCCGGCGTTCCACGGCCCGAAGCGCTACGACTGGGCGAAGTTGGCCGGGTCCATCAAGTACGCGCTGTGGCGGCTGCAGGAGCGTGTCGTGGGACGCGGCCCGGACTCCGACATGGGCCAGGCACCGTGGACGGCTGTTGGGCCGCCGATCCCGCCCACGCCGTCCGAGGAAGAAGTGGCCGCCCAAGAGCGGACCCGGGAGAACGCTCGGGGGAACGCACCGGGGCCGACGCCGTGATCGAGACCCTGAGCCGCTTCATCGTCCGGTCGGTTCGCGCCGGCTACCGGCGCAAGAACCTGCTGTCGAGTCTCGCACTGCTGATGACCCTGGTGCTGGCGACCGGCTACCTGTTGGTCGGCGCGCTGCGGGTCAATCCGGCACGCTCGACCTACCAGATCACCATCGCGCTGCCGGATTCCGGCGGACTGCTCACCAACCAGGACGTGTCGGTTCGCGGAATTCCGGTGGGCCGCATCGAGGCGCTGCGGGTGACCGGATCCGGGGTCGAGGCGATCGCCAACATCGACTCGAGCGTCCGGATCCCGGCAGCCAGCCCGGTTCGGGTGTCGGGTCTGTCGGCCGCCGGTGAGCAGTACATCGACTTCGAGCCGTCGTCGAACACCGGGCCGTTCCTGTCCGCGGGCAGCAAGGTCTCCCAGGACCAGGCCACCACCCCGATCCCGATGGCGACCCTGCTGGCCGACGCCGACGGCATGCTGGCCCAGACCGATCCCCGCAAACTCGATCTGGTCAAAAAGGAGTTGAGTCTGACCGGGGAGGGCCCGCAGAAGCTCACCGACCTCGTCGACGGCGGCACCTTCCTGCTGTCGACCCTGGACTCGGTGCTGCCGGAGACGGTGAGCCTGCTCAAGTCCAGCCGGGTGGTGCTGACCATGCTCAGCGACGTCGACAGCGGGCTGGTCACCACGACGGCGAACCTGGACAAGGTGTTCAAGGGCGTCAACCCGATGATCGGCGGCTACCAGCGGCTGCTGGATCAGGGGCCGGGGATGCTGTCGGCCGTGGACGGGATCTTCGACGACAACTCCGATGTGATGGTGGGCTTGCTGGGCAATCTGGTCACCACCGCCCAGTTGCTCTACGTCCGGGTACCGGCGCTCAACGCGTTGTTCCCCGACTACCGCGGGTCGTTGCTGGAGGCGCTGTCGACGACGATCCGGGAGAAGGGCCTGTGGACGACCGGGGACATCTACCCGCGCTACACCTGTGATTACGGCACGCCGCGGCGGGTGCCGTCGGCAGCGGACTACCCCGAGCCGTTCCTGTACAACTACTGTCGCGACACCGACCCGTCGGTCTTGATCCGCGGCGCCCGCAACGCACCGCGCCCACCCGGTGACGACACCGCCGGCCCCCCGCCCGGTGCGGACCTGACCGCGACCACCGATCCGACGCCCAAGGGCCGCTACACGATTCCCACCGAGTACGGCGGTCCGCCGCTGTTGATCGATCCGCCCCGCTGATGTTCGAGGAGACCACCCGGTGAGCACCGCCGACGCACCGTCGACGACCGAAGAACCCGACGCGGTGGCGCCGCGCAGCCGACGCGACACACTCACCCGGGCCGGTGTCGCCGCGGCCTATGTGGTGGTGTTCGGTCTGGTCCTGGGTCTGGGCTGGCCGCTGTGGCAGCAGCACCGGCTCACGTCGGCCGCCGCCGCAGGGCAGCATGCCGCCGTCGACTACGCGCAGGTGCTCACCAGCATCGACTCCGACAAGGTCGACGACAACTTCGACGCGGTGGTCAACGGCGCGACCGGCGAGTTCAAGGACACCTACACCAAGGCCAGTGTCCAGTTGCGGCAACTGCTGATCGACAACAAGGCCACCGCGCAGGGCACGGTGGTGGAGTCCGCGGTCCAGTCGAAATCACGTGACAAGGTGGTGGTGCTGTTGATGGTCAACCAGTCGATCACCAACACCACGCGACCGGATCCCCGGGTGGATCGGATCCGGATGAAGATGACGATGCAGAGGGTCGACGGCCATTGGCTGGCGAGCAAGGTCGAATTGCCCTAGGAGGCAAGCTATGTGGGCGAACCGGCTGTTGACCGGGCTGGTAACGGCGGCACTGACGGTCTGCGGTGTTGCGGCCGCACCCGCGGCGGGCGCATCGGCGCCGTCGTTCTGCAACGGTCTGGGCGGTGACTGGGACGGACAGTACTGCACCACCGACGTCCATTCCGAACGGCTGGCCACCCGCTACATCCGGATGGCGGTGCCCGGCGATCTGGTGGACCACCCGGTGGCCGGCCCGCCGATCCGGGACTACCTGTCGAAGCTGTTCAGCAATTGGCGCATCAAGGGCGCGTCGATGGTCGCCGACAGCTGGGGCAACGAGAACTACGAGGTCTTCCAGCACGGCAAGGCGCTGACCGTGGTGTTCCACGAGGACTACCACTCCGACGGCCCGTATATCAACAACGCCTACCGGACCTTCACCTTCGACATGGGTCCGGGCGGGCGGCAGTTGCAGTTGGCCGACATCACCAAGCCCGGGGTCGATCCGCTGGCGACGATTCCGCAGTTGGGCGAGCCCTACATCATCGAGGCGCTGGATCGGGCGTTCTGGGAGCACCGGCCCGGTGACTACCCGTTCGTCCCGGAGCGGTTCACCCCGGACAAGGTCTATTCCGGGGGCTACCGGTCCTGGGCGCTGACCCCCGACGAGCTGATCCTGTACATGCCCGACTATCCGGTCAGCCACGACAGTCCGATCCAGTACAACCAGATGCAGTGGTACATGGACGGCGGCAATGTGCAGGCCCACATCCCGCTGTCGGCACTGAGTTCGATTCTGCGGCCGGAGTACGGCGGGGTCGAGTAGGCGCTCGCTAGCCGAACCGGAACAGCAGTAATGCGGCCAGCACCACGACGGCCGCCAGGGCGATCACCGGTGCGATGAACAGATGCGTGAGGGTCGCCCCGACCACCGCGCCGGACAGCATCACCAGGACCACGCCGTAACGCAGCCCCTGCCGGTCGCCGCTGCCGCCGGCCAGCCGGCTGTCCACGCCGATCCCGACGATCGTCGAGGTCAGCACGGTGGTGTAGAGCTCCTGGATGCCGAATTGCCGGGCCGTGGAGTTCTGCACGCCGAAGGCCAGTGCCAGGCCGGCGATCAGGATCAGCTTGCTGGCGTCGTCGTAGCGCAGCACACCGAGCCCGGCGGCTCCCGCGAGCACCAGCAGCAGGGCGGCTTCGAAACCCAGCGCCGCGCAGAGCCAGCGCCGCGGGGCCCGCTCCCCGAACCGGCGCGCCAACCGGCCGCCGATGATCGCCCCGGCCAGGAACCCCGCGACGGCGTCGATCGCCGCCGTCAGGTCGAATCCGGTGTCCGGGACGAACAGGAATCCGAGGAAGATCGCGTTGCCGGTCATGTTCGCGACGAAGACCCGCCCGAGAACCAGCACACTGATCGCGTCGACCAACCCGGTCGCGAAGGTCAGCAGCAGCAGGGCCGTCACCGTGCGCCGCCGCGGCAACGGCGAGGCGATCGGCATGGTCCCGGCTACCCCCCCGGCTCAGCCCTGCAGGCGCGGGGTGAGATCCAGCGAGGTGATGGTGGGCATCCTGGTGACCACCCAGCGGTTCTGGTCCCGCTTCATGTACAGCCGATAGGTGAGGTACTTGATCTGGGGGATCGCCTTGTTCAGGGCGCTGGTGGCGGTGGTGTTCGTGTAGACGATCACGGTGGCTTCGGGGCCGTCGAGGGATTCGACGGCGGCGCCGACGATCTCGGTGGTGTCGGTGACCTGGGCCTGCTTGTTGCTGTCGGCGATCGCGTCGATGAACTTGCTGTACTGGGCCTGCAGGTCGCCGCTGAGGTATACCGCGGCCCGGTCCGGCAGCGTGTCCATGTTCTCCGGGGTGTAGTTCCACAACGTGTGGATGGCCCGCGCCGCGGTGCGGGCGACGTCGACCTTGGTCGCCACTTCGGCCCGGTCCAGAAGGTAGGGCTGGGAGGCGGCGCCCGCGAATCCGGCTGCGCCCACGAACGCCGCCGCACTGACCGCTACCGCCAACCGCATCCCGAGGCGTCCGCGGGCCCGACGTTGCGCGGGCTCGGGCTCCGGTTCCTGTTCCGGCTCGGTCTCGGTCTCGGCTCGGTCGTCGCCCTCGGTGACCTCGCCCTCCGTGCCCGCGTCCTCGGCGCCCGTCGCTTCGGCGTCCGCGTCCTCGAGGACCTCGGTCTGCTCGACGGCGGATTCCTCGGTCACAGCACCTGAGTCAGATTGCTGATCTTCCACTGGTCCCCTTCCTTGAGCGCCGTCGTCAACCAACGGGTGGCGACCTTGATCTGGTGTTTGCCGTCAGCGGTTTTGCCGCTGTTCTCCACGGCCACCAACAGGTTCACCGAGCCGTCGTCGTTCCACCGTTCGACCCCGGCCGCGGTGACGACGCCGGTGGTCGGTTCGCTGCGGGCCACCGCCACCAGGATCTGATTGGCCTTCTCCTGGTACTGCTGGGCGAATTCACCGGTGGCGTGATCGAGCACCTCGGCGAGGTAGTCGTTGGCGTGGAACGGATCGGGCGTGGTGAACATCGTCATGAAGGATTCGACCGCGGCCAGCGCCTCGACATCGCGCAATGCGGCCCGCCGGTGCTGCTCGTGGCCGACCAGGGTCAGGGCGCACACCGAGATGGCCGCCACCGCCGCCACCAGCGCACTGCCGATCACCGTCGCCAGCCGCCGCGACCGGACCGGACGGGGAACGAAGAGCGGCCGGTCGTCGGGTCCGACGCGCCGTCTCGGGCTCATTTCTCCCCCTCCCCGGCGTTCGGGTTGCTGCCGACGGTCAGGTCGTCGACACGCCAGGTCCGGTCCGCTTCGACGAATGTCACCCGCACCGTCGCGGTGATCAGCCGCCCCTTGCCGACCGTGCCCCGTTGGCCCTGCAGGAACAGCAGCATGGTGGCCCGGTGCGGGGCGGCGTCGAGCACCGCGGCGTCGGTGACCCGGTAGAGGTTCGGCACCGGCGTGGTCCCGCGGATCTTCTCCTGCTCGGGCACCAGTTGTTCGCGATAGCGCTCGGTGGCCAGCGACCGGGCGCGGGCGAAGTCGTCGTCGAGGGTCTGCGGGTCGTAGGACAGCATGTCGGCGACGATCTTGGGGCCCTGCCGCGCGATCTGGGTCCGGGCCACCTGGGTGGCGTGCTCACGCTGGTACACCAGGAAATATCCGGAGCTGGCCGCGAGCACCGCGAGCACCGCCGCGGCTACGAACACCCCGGCGGTCTTGACGGCGATATCGGCCGGTGGCCGACGGTCCCCGGCCGCGCGCACCTCGGTGCCGGTCAGGCGGTCGGCGAAGGTCCGCCGGCGCTTGTCCCGCAGCGGCCACAACCAGCCCAGTAACAGCGGCACCGTGTCGAGCAGATGCGCCGCCTCGCGCAGCATCAGTCGCACCGCGCCGACCGGCTTCCCCGGGCTGCTGCGAACCACCTCGATGCCGGTGAACGCCCGGCCGAGGCTGAACCCGGTGATCGCCGGCAGCAGCATCCGGTTGACCTCGGTGGCCAGGAACGCCACCGCCGCCACGATCGTGGTCACCCACCACCAGGCGCTGCCGAGCGGCAGGCCCATGGCGACCAGTCCCATCGACACCATGACGATCGCGCCGGGCACGATGTCGATGGCGAAGGCCTGCGCTCGGGTCCGCCACGGCACCGGTTCGCCACCGGGCTGCTGCACCGCCGAATCGGTCACCTGGCCACCTGGTCGATCTTCGCCATCCGGTACTGACCTTCGTCGCGCACCATCTGGACCCGCAGCCGGTAACCGACCTCTTTGCCCTTCGCCTCGACGTTGTCGGCCCTGATCCGGAACGCCACCAGCACGTCGACCGAACCGTCCGGGTTGTTGCGCTCGACGGCGGCACCCATCTCGGTCAGTTCGGTGTGGACCTTGGCCGCCTGGAAGGCGTGCACGATGATCTCGGCTTCCAGCGCGATGCGGGTACGCAATTCGCCCGCCGCACAGTTCAGGATCTTCTGCTGCGCCGTGGCCAGATCGGTGATATCCGGCGCCTGGTTGGCCAGCACACACTCCTTGGCCGCCGCGACCGCTTCCGCGTTCTCGCGGGCCAGCGCCCGGCTGGCCGCATGATCGCGCAGACCGATCACCCCCGCCGCCACCAGCCCGAGGGCGAGCAGCAGTAACAGCACACAAATACCCGCCTGCTGACGACGGCCAAGGCGGGACGCGGCCGGCTCACCCGTTGCCGCGTCCGCCGCGATGTCCTCGGCCGAGGTATCTGCGGTCTGCTGGTCCTCGTCCGTGCTCAGCGGAACGGTGCCAGCATCCCCTTCCATGCGTCGTCTCCTATGTTCATCGAGTTCTCGACGGAGTATTCGACGCCGTCTGGCCCCACCGCTTGGCCACTCTGCGGATTGTAGATCGCCGATGGTCCCCCGCCGGGGGTGTAGATGCAGGGGTTCGGTTGTTGACCGTTGCACTGCACGCTACCCGTCCCCGGCCGCGACAGCGGATCGTTGGCCGGCGGCGGCGACGGCGGCACCATGTCCGCCGGTAGCGGGTTCAGGCCGGTGTTGACCGACGGTGCCGGGATGACGTGGCCGGGTTCGACCGGCTGGTCGCAGCGAGCACCCAGCGCCGGGCAGTTCCGGATCTGGTTCGGGTCGCCGTACCAGGGGTTGGTACCCAGCGGCACGTAGGGCTTGTCGCTGCGGCATTCCTTCGGGGTGGCGGCCCGCTTGCCGGGGACGTCCACACAGGGGATGTTGCGCACGCCACGCACGTTGTTCGCCGGGGTGTCCTGCGGAATCCGGCAGGACACGTCCGGCAGCTCGGCGGGACTGGTGTCGGCGAACGCCCGCCACTCCGACGCCGGCAGATACCCGGTCAGACACGGCGGCGGGGTGTTGAGGCTCAGGCCGGGAACCGGCACCGGGAAGATCGGGCCGGGGAACGCGCCCAGCGCAACACCCAGCGAGGCCCGGCCCGGATAGGTCGAGCTCACCGTCTGGATGATCGAGCCGGCCTGCGGCAGGAACACCAGCACCTGTTCGGTGTTGCGGTTGTAGCGCTTGGCCATCTCGGTGAGGATCGCCATGTTGGCCATCATCTCCGGCAGCGTGTCCTTGGTGTCGTTGAACACCGTGTGCACCTGGTCGACCAGCGGCGGCAGGTCGGTGAGGATGTGCTTGACCGTCTCGTCCCGGCTGGCGGCCTGGGCGCTGAGCACGTTGAGGTTGCGCGCCCACTGGTGGATCGCATCCCCGGACTCGGTCTGGCTCTCGATGATGGGCGCCGACTTCTCCACGATGTCGTTGACGTCGTCGAGCTGGGTCTTGAAGTCACCGACGATCGCCTGGGTGGCGTCGACCAGCCGTTGCAGCGACGGCCCCAGTCCCCCGACCGCAACCGCGGTCTCGTCCAGCAGCGCCGAGATCTTGCCGGCCGGCAGGGCCGCGAGTCCCCGGTTGGCGGTGTCCAGGGCGGGTCCGATCGCCGCGGGCACGGTGCTCTCGGTGATGGTCTGGCCCGGCTTGAGGAACTGCCCCGGGTTGCCGCTGGACACCAGGTCCAGGTACTGCTCGCCGATCGCCGACACCGAATGCACGTTGGCGGTGGCGTCGGCCGGGATCTTGTACTTGCTGGAGATCTGGAACGTCGCCTGGGCGCCGGTCTCGGTCGGCTCGACTCCGGTGACCCGGCCGATGATGGTGCCCCGATAGGTCACGTTCGCGGTCTTGTACAGGCCGCCCGCTTCGGGCAGGTCCGCCTTCAGCGTGTACTGGCCGATACCCGCCAGGGTCGGCAGCCGCAGGTAGTAGACGCCCAACACCATCAGCGCGACCGCGGTCAGGACGCTGAAGATGACCAGCTGGCGCTTGATCTGTGGTTTCAGCAATTCCGGTCAGCCCTTTCCACATACGGACCGCCGGGTGCGGTGGCCGGGTTCGGGGTGTACCGAACGTCCGGAATCATCTTCTCCGGGTCGTGGCCGAAGGACTGCTCCAACGCCCGCAACATGCCGGAGAAACCGGTTCCGGTCAGGATCGCGTTGTCGATCGACGCATAGGTAAGGTCGACCACCAGCGAGGTGTTGATGAAGTCACCGCGGACGGCCTTGAAGGCACCGTCGACGTGGTACGGCGCGGTGATCATCACCTGCAGCAGCTCGGGGATGTACGGCGAGGCCTTCCGCAGTTCGCGTGCCGGGCACTGGAACGACGTCAGCACCTGGTGCAGGTCGGAGCGGATCGGGGCGATCTGCTGGTTGACCTCGTTGCCCATCCGGCCCAGGGCGTCCACCGCGTTGATGAAGATGGCCTGCTGGGTGTTGAAGTACTTGAACAGCGGCGGGAAGTCGGTCAACGCCTTCTCGATGGTGTCGTTGTGCGCGCCGAAGTAGCTCAGCAGCCGGTTGCTCGAATCGATCGCCCGGGTGATGTCCTCACGCTGGTCGTTGACGTTGTCGACGAAGGTGTCCAGCTTGGTCAGGAAGTCGCGGATCTGGTCGGCCCGCCCGTTGGACAGCGCGGCGAACTCGGTGGTGATGGTGTCCAGGTCCGACAGCCCGCCGCGCTGCAGCAGCAGCGCCAGCCCGGCCAACGTCCGTTCGATCGTCGGGTAGGACGTCGAGTTGCTCAGCGTGATGGTGTCGCCGTTGCGCAGTTCGCCCTGCGCGTCCTCGGGCGCCGTCAACTCGATGTGCTGCGAACCCAGCAAGCTGGTCTGGCCGATCTTGGCCTGGGCGTTGCGCGGCAGATGCACGTCGCGGTTCAGCTTCAGCTTCAGCGTGGCGACCCAGTTCTTCAACTCGATCTTCTCCACCGCCCCGACGAACACGTCGGCGACCAGCACCCGGCTGTTGCCGTTGAGCGCCAGCGTGTCGGGCACCTGGACGTACACGGTGTAGGCGCCGGGACCGCTGCCCGGGCCGCCGGGCAGCGGCACGTTGGCGATACCGCGCCAGCTACTGCACGACGACAGCGTCAGGGCCGCCATCAGCAGCACCAACGCCTGCCAGCCGCGTCGGCTGACCGTCTTCATCGCTGTCCTCCGTCTCATCAGTTACCCCGCGGGGGGAGCGGAGCCACCGGCCCCGGGATCACGTTCGGTCCCGGCGGCGGCGGCGCGATCGGACCCACCCCGGGCGGCTGACCGATGAACGGCAGCGGTCCGGGCGACTCGTCGTATGAGTTCGGCGGGCCGGGCGGCGTCTGGTACTGCGAGACGATCGGCTCCGGGTCGGGGCCGCCCATCAACTGGGCCAGAGACTCCGGGGTCAGCAACCGCGCGGTGTCGTGACCGGGCTCCACACCCTGCATACCGGCCGCGGTGATCCAGCCGGGCTGGGTGTTGCGGTGCGACAGCGGGGTGTCGGGCACCCAGATGCCCGGGACGGTGGTGTCCTTGTAACCGGGCGGCGGCTGCAGCCGCGGCTCGGAGTAGGCGATCTGCTTGGGCGTGGTGTACGCGCTGGTCCAGATGTTGATACCGAACGGCAGGTAGTTGAACTTGATCGCGTCGGCGATCGGCGCCAGGTATTCCGCACACAGTTCCGCGGAGTCCTGGTAGCCCAGTCGGCTGCCGGCCTGGATCGCGCTGCAGATGAACTCCATCGGGTTGGCGAAGTTCACCAGCACCGGCGAGCCCAGCACCATGCCCTGTGCCGGGTGGTAGATCTCGCCGACGGCGGCCAGCACGTTGGGCAGGATGTGCAGGGCGGTCTCGAACCCGTCCAGCGCATCTTCCTGGGTGATCGCGCTGGACACCTCGGCCATGTTGTTGATGGTGTGCGTCAGCGGTTCCGCGTTCTGGTTCAGGAACGCCTTGACGATGGTCATGGTGGCGTAGAACTGGTCGCTGGCCTTCGCCAATGCCTGGTCGGTGCTGTTCAGGTTGTTGGTGAACTTGGCCAGGTCACGGTTGAGCGCGACGAACTGCTGGTCGTTGTGGTCCAGCGCCTTGACGAACGTCGACAGGCTGCGAACCACCGCGAAGAAGTCACCGCGGCCCTTGTTCAGCGCCGTCAACGCATCCGACAGGTTGTCGAAGGCGGTGTTGATCTCGCGGCCCTTGCCGGCCAGCCCGTCGGCGAACGTCTCGATGGCGTCACCGATGGGGCCCTTGGGCGACTCGGCGGTGGGGCCGAGCTTGTTGATGATGTTGGTGACGTCGTTGCGCAGCGTGTCCCATTCGACCGGCACCTCGGTGCGTTCCTCGGGGATCACCGCCTTGTTCGCCAGCACCGGGCCACCCCGGTAGGGCGGCTCGAGCTGGATGGTCCGCGACGCGACCAGGGTGGGGTTCAAGATGATCGCCTTGGCGTCGGCGGGCACCTTGTACTTCTTGTCGTAGTGCAGGGTGACCTTCATCTTGTCGCCGGCCGGCTCGATCTTGTCGATCGCGCCGACCCGGACACCCATGATCTGCACCGCGTCGCCGGGGTACAGCGCGTCGGTCTGCGGGAAGAAGGCGACCACGGAGGTGCTGTTCAGTTTCCGGTACAGCTGCACCCCGCCGAAGGCGGCCGCCAGCGCCAGGACCAGCGCCAGCGATGCGGCGATCACGGTGTTGCGGGACCGCTCCGGCAGTCGCATGTTGCGGACATCAAAGACGGTACTCACGGCCGCTCACTCCCTCTTGCGCCACCGCCACCGCCGGGCTGACTGTTTCCGCCTTCACCGGGGGTGATGAACGGCGCCGGTAACTGGTTTCCGGGTCCGGGCGGAGCCGGCGGGCCGGGTGCCCGCGGTGCGGGCGGCGGGGCCGCGCCGGGGTTGGCCTCGGCCGGGCCTGCGACCGGGCCCATCGGCTCGGACCGCGCGCCGGGGTTGGCGTCGGGCATCGGCACCGGGGTACCGGGCACCACCGGCGGCGTCTCGCCCGGGCGGCCGGCGATGGAGATGCCCGGCGATGCGGGCAGGCCGTCCGGGTTCGGCGGCGAGACCAGGACATCGATCGGTCCGGGGTACGGGCCGCTGCGACCGAACGGTCCCTCGTTCGGGTCGAGGTTGGCACACGGCAGCGGGTTGCCCGGGGTCGGGAACAGGCCCGCGGCGGGCGCGTACGAGCACGGCGATCCGGGCGCGACGGCCGGGCCGGGGTGCTCGGGGTGCCCTCGAGCACCTGCGGGGCGGGAGGCGGAGCACCGTTGGCGAACCGCGTGCCGTTGGGGTCGGGGTAGCGGAACTCCGGCAGGCCGGCGTTGCGCCAGAACTCCTCCGGGCTGATACCGCGCTTCTTGAAGGCGGCGTCGACCCACGGCTGCAGGATCCAGAACGGGACCAGGTTCAGGGTCGAAACCTTGAAGTAGGGACCCGACGCCACCGCGTCGTTCACGATCGTCAGGTACCGGCCGAGGATGGTGAACATCTCGCTGAGGTCTTCCTTGCGGCGCACCAGCATGTCGGTGATGCTGGCGGCCTCGTCGAAGACGTGCTGCAGGTTCAGCGTCGGGTTGTCCCGGACCAGGCCCTGCACCTGCTCGCCGAAGTAGGCGATGTTGACCAGCAACGCCGAGATCGCCTCGCTGCGCTGGTTGACCGCGGCCAGCAGGGTCTGGGTGTTGCGCAGCAGCGCGTCGATCTGGTCGCTGCGGTCACCGACCACCGCGGCCACCTGGTTGGCCTGGGCCAGCAGGTGGGTGATCTCCTCGTCGCGCTTGCCGACGGTGTCGGAGAACTTCGCGACCCCGTCCAGCGCGGCGCTCAGGTGCGGGGAGGTGTGGTCGACGGTCTCCGAGAGCACCTTCAGGGACTTTTTGACGGTGTCGATGTCCCACCCGGACGCGGCCTTGGTGGCGTCGAACACCGCGTCGTAGAGCTGGTAGGGCGTGGTGCTCTGCCCCAACGGCAGCACGCTGCTCGGCGCCAACCGCCGGTCGCCCTTGGGTTCGATGGCCAGGATCTTCTTGCCGAGGATGGTGTCGGTCTTGACGCCGATCCGGCTGTCGTTGCCGATCGGGTTGGCCCCGACCGAGAACTTCACCTTCACGTGGTCACCGTCGATCGACAGGTCCTGCACCTTGCCGACGTCGACACCGGAGATGCGCACCTTGTCGCCGGCGGTCAGACCGCCGGTGTCGGCGAGCTCACCGTAGTAGCTGGGCTCGGCGAACAGCATCGGTGTGGCGGTGAAGCTCTGCCCCACCAAAGTCACCAGCACCGTCGAGACGACGCCGATGATGCCGATCCGTGCCCGGTTGGGCGGTTCCAGGGTTCTCACTGGGGCGTGCACCTCCCGGTCGGCTGCTGCCACAAGCGGACGTTTCGCACCGGTCCGCCGGGCTGCAATCCGGGAAGCTTGATGGTGGCGTCACAGATGTAGAAGTTGAAGAAGTCGCCGTACACGCCGGTGCGGCCGATCAGCTTCAGCGCCCGCGGAATCTTCTCGAACAGTTCTTCGACGTCTTGCATCCGGTCCGGCGGCTCCGGCCCCGCCTCCGGGAACAGGCTGTGCAGCTGGGTGCGGTTGTCGGCCAGCAGATCGGCCAGGTTGCCCGCGGCGTTACCGAATTCGGCGGTACCGAACGCCAAGCCCTCGGAGTGGCTGCTCAGTCCCTTGACCAGCTTGTCGAAGTTGTCGACGGTCTCGTCGAACGTCTGGCGGTGCCGGACCGCGGAGTCCAGGACCACGTTGAGGTTCTTGACCACCTCGCCGATGGCCGCGTCGCGGTCGGCGATGTGCGCGGTCAGCTGTGCCGTCTGGTCCAGGATGTCGTTGATGGTGCCGCCCTGGCCCTGGAAGACCGTGACGATGGTCGAGGCGATGGTGTTGATCTTGTCCGGGTCCAGCGCCCGGAACACCGGCTTGAACCCACCGATCAACGCGTCCAGGTCCAGTGCCGGCTCGGTGCGGGAGCTGGGAATGAAACCGCCGAGGGGCAACCGCTGGTCAGCGCCCTCGCCCTCACCCCGCTTGAGCTCCAGGTAGCGGTTGCCGATGAGGTCGTCGTACCGGATCTGTGCGGTGCTGGACTGGTACAGCGGCAGCGACCGGTCGACCTCGAAGTCGACCACCGCTCGACGACCGCTGTCGACCAGGCGGACTTTTTTGACCTTGCCGATCTCCACCCCGGAGGCGCGGACGAACTGCCCTTGGCGCAGTCCGCTGGCATTGGTGAACTCGGCGGAGTAGTGCGCGGTCCGGTCGAACCGGATCTGCCCGAACACCACGACCAAGCCGACGGTGAAGAGCAGCAGCACCGAGCCGACGGCGCCGAGTTTGATAGCGGTTCTGGTGATGTTCATGGGTTAATCGTGTTATCCCCGACTTGGCGACCCCAGACATAATCAATGGCCAGGGGCGATCCGATATCAAAGTGGTTGTACGGCGCTTGGCTGACTCCGGTGTCGGCCACCAGGTAAGGCGCCGGCCAGAAGTCGTGGGTGATCTCCTGCCAGCAACCCGGCGCACCGCCTGGGCCGCCGCGAGCGTTGTAACGCGGCAGGTTCTCGGGGTAGACGTACGGGTTGGCCGGTCCGACCAACTCGCTGACGGTGTCGAGCGCGTAGCCGTCGCCGCCGAGGAACTCGTAGACCTTGGGGGCGCCCTCGGCCAGGTTGCGGATGGCGCAGAACAGTTCCGGGCTGTACTCGTCCAGAAGCGCCGAAACCGGGACCAGGTCGGAGAACTGCGAACGCAGCGACGGACCGAACCGGTTGGTGACGTCGGCGCCGAGGTTGCCCACCCCGGCCGCACCCAGCAGTGCGGCGTCGAGTTCCTTCTGCTGGTTGGTGATGGTCTTGACGGTGACCACCGAGGTGTCCAGGAAGCCGACCAGGTCCGGTGCCCCGTCGGCGTAGACCTCGCCCAAGGTGGCGAAGCCCTTCAGGTCGCGGCGGAAGGAGGGCATCCGGGCGTTGACGTCGTCGAGGATGACGCTTCCGTTGACCAGCGATTCGCCGAGCTTGTCGCCCAAGCCGGTCAACGCCTCCGCGGCGGCGTGCAGCGTCAGGTTCAGCTTGATCGGATCGATGTGCTCGGAGAGGTTGTTGACCGTCTCGAACAGCGTGTTGAGCTCGGTGGTCACCGAGGTCGCGATCACGCTCGTCTTGCTGATCCGCTCCTTGGCCGGGTGCTCCGGCGCGGTCAGCGACACGTACTTGTTGCCGAACAGGGTGGTGGCCATGATGTCGGCTTTGACGTTGGACGGAATCAGCTTGATGTACTTCGGGTTCACGTCGAGGGTGAACTTGGCCGCCGGCTTGTTCTCGTACTCGGTCGGCTCGATCTTGGTGACCCGCCCGATCTGCACGCCGTTGTAGGTGACCGGACCGCCCGGGTCCATCACCAGGCCGGCGCGGGGCGCGACCATGGTCAGCGGTGTCGTCTTCATGAACGACCCGCGGAACTGGCCGTAGACCAGGCCCCCGATCAGCGCCAGGATGGCGAAGGTGATCACCCCCGCCAGTCGATACGGGGGGGTGTGCACTTTGTTCTGCTTGCCGGTTGCCATGCGCGTCACATCGTTAGGTTGAAGTTGGGGTTGACGCCGTAGAGCGCCAACGCTGCGAGCAACACGACGGTGGGCACCGTGATCAGCGACAGCCGCATGGACTGGCCCACCGCGCTACCGACGCCGACCGGGCCGCCGCTGGCGTTGAAGCCGTAGTAGCAGTGCGTGACCATGACGACCACCGCGATCAGGATGGTCTCGAGGAACGACCAGAACACGTCGTCGGGTCGCAGGAATGTTCGGAAGTAGTGGTCGTAGGTACCCGAGGACTGACCGAAGAAGATCGTGGTGACGATCTGCGGGGCGGCGAACGCCATGATCAGTGCGAGCGCGTAGAGCGGGATGATCACGGTGAAGCCGGCCACCACGCGGGTGGAGACCAGGTAGGCGATCGAGTTGATGCCCATCACTTCCAGCGCGTCGATCTCCTCGCTGATGCGCATGGCGCCCAGTTCCGCGGTGGCTCCGGCGCCGACGGTGGCGGCCAGGGCGATACCGGCGTTGACCGGGCCGACCACCCGGACGTTGACCAGGGCCGCGGCGAAGCCGGTGTAGGTCTCGACGCCGATGTTGCCCAGCGAGGTGAAGCCCTGGATGGCGATCAGCGAGCCGCCGGCCAGCATCACGAAGCCCATGATGGCGACGGTGCCGCCGATCACGGCCATGGCGCCGGTGCCCATGCCCAGTTCCGCGATCAGACGCAGCGTCTCGGTGCGGTAGCGGCGCAGCGCCCACGGGATGTTCCGGATCGCGGTGACCGAGAACATGCCGAGCCGGCCGGTCCGGTCGAGTCCGCGACCGGCTACCCCGACGTAGCGCTGGTAATTCGCAACCAGCCCGGGAAAGCGTCCCCGCACCACTGTCGATGTCGACATGTCAGGTCCCCGTTCCGAACTTCACGCCGATGGTGGTCAGCACCACGTTCACGGCGAACAACGCGAGCACGCACAGCACGACGGTCTCGTTGACGGCGGTCCCCAGGCCCTTGGAGCCGCCGCGGACGGTAAGTCCGCGATAACAGCCGACTAAGCCGGCGATAAGCCCGAAGACGCTGGCCTTCACCGCCGAGATGATCACCTCGGGCAGGCCGGTCAGCAGGGTCAGGGTGGACAGGTAGGCGCCGCCCGAGACGTTCTGCAGGTACACACCGAACAGGAAGCCACCGGCGAGGCCGATCACGATCACCAGCGCGTTGAGCAACAGCGCGATGACCGTCGCGGCGATCACCCGGGGCACCACCAGCCGGTGGATCGGGTCGATGCCGAGCACCTCCATCGCGTCGATCTCCTCGCGGATGGTGCGGGCGCCCAGGTCGGCACAGATGGCGGTCGAGCCGGCACCGGCGACCACCAGCACGGTGACCAGCGGGCCCAGCTGGGTGACGGCGGCGATCCCCGCGCCGGCACCGGACACATCGGCGGCGCCGAACTGCGCCAACAGGATATTCAGCGTGAACACCAGGAGCACGGTCAGCGGGATGGCGACCGCGATGGTGGGAATGATGGCGACACTGGTGATGAACCAGCCCTGCTGGAGGGTCTCGCGCCATTGGAACGGACGTACGAAAAGTGCGCGCGCCGTGAGGGCACACATCTTGAAGAAACCGCCGACCATGATCAACGGCGGCAGCAACCGATCCCGGAGGAAGTCGGCGATACGGGGACGCGCTGGAGCCGTCACACCACCCCCCTCACCAGAGACCCTGCCGCACGACTCAGCAAGGAACCGCGTCGCACAGTGTGTTCTCCTGTCCTTCGTTCAGCGAGACCTGCGTCACCTTATCGGCCCAACGTGCCCTTGGCGACCACCGGACCATACCTGATGGATCGGTGAGAAGAACATCGATCGGGCGGAACCGGCTGTTGATTCCTACCGGAGAGTAACGTGCTGCGACCTCCCCCATCGACGTTTTCCGCGGTGGCCGGGGCCGCAACCACCCGGCCGCGGCCCTAGCCGGATTCCGGGGCGGCACCGTAGTGAATCCGCAATTCGGTCTTCAGCACTTTCCCGGCCGGATTCCGCGGCAGCGCGTCGACGATCTCCAGCGCCTTCGGTTGCTTGTAGCGCGCCAACCGCTCGTTGAGAAATTCGTCCAGATCAGCCAGGGTGAGGCCCGGCCGGGTGACCGCGGCCACCGCCACCGGCACCTCGCCCCACCGCTCGTGCGCGCGGCCGATGACGGCGACCTCGGCGATATCGGGATGATCGGCCAGCACGTTCTCCACCTCGGCGCAGTACACGTTCTCACCGCCGGAGATGATCATGTCCTTCTTCCGGTCGACCACCCAGACGTAACCCTCGTCGTCCATCCGCACCAGGTCCCCGGAGTGGAACCAGCCACCGGCGAAGGCCTCGGCGGTGGCCTCCGGGTTGTTCCAGTAGCCGCTCATCAAGGTGGGAGCCCGGTAGACGATCTCGCCGACCTCGCCGATCGGCACGTCGTTCATCTCCTCGTCGACGACCCGGGCGGCGACGATCGGGATGACGGTCCCCACCGAGCCGAGTTTCCGGATGGCGTCCTCGCCGAGCAGCATGCAGGTCACCGGCGACATCTCGGTCTGGCCGAACGCCGCCAGGATCTTGGTTCCCGGGAACGTCTCGGCCATCTGGCGCAGCAGGGCGTCGGACGCCGGCGACGCCCCCCACGACATGGTCCGCAACCGGATGTCCCGCGGGTTGGCCTGCTGCTCGTTGCAGACCGCCTGCCACTGGGACGGGACCAGGAAGATGCCGGTGACCCGCTCGGCGGCCAGGACGTCGAGGAGTTGGCCGGCGTCGAACGCGCCGAGTGGGTTGATGACGGTCGGAATACCCAGCCACATGCCGGGCAGCAGGTTGCCGACGCCGGCGATGTGGAAGAACGGCACCCCGATGAAGGCGACGTCGCCGGTTCCGGTGCCCGCGGTGTACAGCGCGGTCATGGTCTGGCCGAACAGGTTGGTGTGGGTCAGCACCGCGCCCTTGGGCAGGCCGGTGGTGCCCGAGGTGTACATGATCAGCGCGGGTGCGTCGTTGGGGATGTCCACCGGCGGGTGCGGTGCGCCGGTCTCGGCGATCAGGTCCTCGTAGCCGATCAGGCCCTCGCCGGCGGTGTCACCGGGGCCCTGCGCGACCACCACGGTCTCCAGCAGGTCGGTCAGCTCGCGGACCCCGGTCGCCACCGGCACCAGCGCCGGTTCGGTGATCAGCACCCGCGCCTCGCAGTCGGTGACCAGGAAGGCGATCTCCGACGGGGTGAGCCGGAAGTTGACCGGGACGGCGATGCCGCCCAGCATGTTCGCGGCCAGGACCGACTCGACGAACTCGGTGCGGTTGAGCATCAGGATCATCACCCGGTCGCCGGCCCCGACCCCGCGTCGGCTCAGGGCGTCGGCCAGCTTGCCGACCCGCTCCCGCAACTGCGACCAGGTGGTGGTCTGCCCCAGGAACCGCAGCGCGGGCGCATCCGGTTTCATCAGCGCGTGCCGGTCGAGCTGATTGACCCAGTTCTGTCGGCGTGCGCGATAGGGCTGCTCGGCGGGATCGACGGGTGCGTGGGTCAATTCGGTTCTCCCGCTTCGGTTCGGCTACATCCGGGGCAGCCCGAGGCTATCCCGACGCCAGTTCTTCGGCGCGTCTTTTCAGATTGTCGGCCAGGTAGTCCAGCGCGTTGTTGAACGCCTTCTTGAGCATCGGTTTGGGCACCGACATCTGCGTCTCGACGTTCATGTCGACGGTCAGCAACGAGGTGGGGCCGATCTCGACCACCGAGAACAACTGCTCCTGCTTGCTGAACAGGTCGCCCTGCTGCAGCACGGTCTGGATCTGGGTGGCGCTGGGGTAGTAGACGGCCTGGATGAAGGTGCCCTCGAACCCCGAGTAGGACGCGTCCAGCCGCAGTTGGCTGGGACGGCCGTCGTCATAGCGGGCCAGCACCCAGAGCCCTTTGATCTCTTCGTTCCACTGCGGGTACGCCTCGAAGTCGGCGACGATCCCCATGATGGTGGCGGCGTCGGCGGCGACTTCGACGGTCTTGCTCACGAGCGGCATCCGCCGAGCATAGCCATCGCCGGAACGGCGGCCCCGTCAAACCTGGGCGGTGGCCAGCCGGGTGCGGATGCCCGCGGGGATCGGCACCGGTCGCCGGCTGGTGCGGTCGATATAGACGTGCACCCAGTGCCCGAGCGCGGCCACCGGTGCTACGCCCGTGTCGCAGTCCTGCGGATCCCGGAACACCGCGAGCCGGTAGGTGACGCTGCTGTTGCCCAGCCGGGTGACGGCCAGGCCGACCGCGAGCCGATCCGGGAAGCCCAGCTCCCCCAGGAACCGGCAGCCCGATTCGGCGACCACACCCAGTTCCGGCATCGTGACCGGGTCGACGCCGTCGGCGCCCGCGGCGATCCAGCCGTTGATCGCGGTGTCGAACAACTGGTAGTAGACCGCGTTGTTGAGGTGGCCGAACATGTCGTTGTCGGCCCAGCGGGTCAGCACCGGCCAGTGCACCGGGAAGTCGGCGCTGGTCAACCCTTCCGGTGCGGGCGGGACCGCGGCGGACGAACTCATGGTTGTATTCCAGCATGACCACGATCCGCGGGGCGGTGCTGGAGCGGATCGGGGCGCCGCGCCCGTACCGCGACTCCCGGCCGTTGACGGTGACCGAACTACACCTGGACCCGCCCGGTGCCGGGGAGCTGCTGGTGCGGGTGGAGGCGGCCGGGGTCTGTCATTCCGACCTGTCGGTGGTCGACGGCAACCGGGTGCGCCCGGTGCCGATGCTGCTCGGCCACGAGGCGGCCGGGATCGTCGAGGAGGTCGGGTCCGGTGTCACCGGGCTGCGGCCGGGACAGCGGGTGGTGCTGGCCTTCCTACCCCGCTGCGGCGACTGCGCGGCGTGCCGCACCGACGGCCTGGCGCCGTGCGAGCCCGGTAGCGCCGCCAACGGTGCGGGCACGCTGCTCGGCGGCGGTTTGCGCCTGCACCGCGGCCAGCAGTCCGTCTACCACCACCTCGGGGTCTCCGGGTTCGCCACGCACACGGTGGTCAGTGCGGTCAGCGCGGTCCCGGTGCCCGACGATGTGCCGCCGACGGTGGCCGCGCTGCTGGGGTGTGCGGTGCTGACCGGTGGTGGCGCGGTGGTCAACGTGGGCCGGCCGGCGGCGGGTGACACCGTTGCGGTCGTCGGCCTCGGTGGCGTCGGGATGGCGGCGGTGCTGACCGCCCTGGCCTATGACGGCGTGCAGGTCATCGCGATCGACCGGGTGCCGGAGAAGCTCGCCGCGGCGACCGCGTTGGGGGCGCACCGCACCTGCACCCCGCAGCAGGCGCTCGACGACGGCGTCCGCGCCCCGGTGGTGATCGAGGCGGCCGGGCATTCCGCCGCCCTGGAGACCGCGATCGGCGTGACCGCTCCGGGCGGGCGGACCATCACGGTCGGACTGCCGCCGCCGGACGCCCGGATCAGCGTGTCCCCGCTGGGGCTGGTCGCCGAGGGCCGGTCGCTGATCGGCAGCTATCTGGGTTCGGCGGTGCCCGCCCGCGACATTCCCCGATTCGTCGAGTTGTGGCGGGCGGGACGGCTGCCGGTGGAGCGTCTGGTGTCGGCGACGGTGCCGCTGGAGGCGATCAACGAGGCGATGGACGCACTCGCCGACGGCCTGGCGGTGCGCCAGATCATCACGTTCGGCGACCGCTGAATCCCCGCCGCAGCGCGGCGGCCTGCATCTCGAACAACCGTTGGGAGATCACCCAGTCCGGCAGCAGGGAATCGAATCCGTGGCAGGTGCCGGCGAACAGGTGCAGTTCGGTGTCGACGCCGGCATCCAGCAGTCGCCGGGCGTAGTCCAGCGCCTCGTCGCGCAGCGGGTCGAGCTGCGAGCAGCTGATGAACGCCGGTGCCAGGCCCGTCAGGTCGGCCCGCCGGGCCGGTACCGCGGCCGCCGTCGGCGCGGTGTCGCCCAGGTAGTGCCGCCACATCTGCCCGGCGGCGACGCCGTCGAATCCGGGCGCGGCCGCAAAGTGCTGCTTGGACGCGGTGACCCGGTCGTCCAGCACCGGCTGGTGCAGCACCTGCATCACCACCGGCGGCGCCTGTCCGTCGGCGGCGTGCGCGGCCAATCCCGCGGCCAGCGCTGCGCCGGCGCTGCTGCCGGCCACGGCCAGCCGGCCGGGGTCGATGTCGAGTTTTCGGGCGTTGTCGGCCACCCAGCCGAGCACCGCCAGCGCGTCGTGCAGGGCGGCGGGGTGGCGGTGTTCGGGGGCGAGCCGGTAGTCCACCGAGATCACCGAGCACCCGGTCCGGCGGGCCAACTCCAGGCACTGGAGATGGTCGGTGTCGAGGTCGCCGAGCACGAACGCCCCGGCGTGGCAGTAGACGACGGCGGGGTCTGCGGTCCCGGTGCCGCCCCGGTAGATCCGCACCGGTACCCGGCCCGCGGCGGCCGCACTGACGCGCACCCCGACCGGGTCGATGGCCTGGGCCGCCGCCCGCCGACGCTGCGCCAGCGAGGCCCGCACCGCGGGGATCCCCTGCGCCGACAGGTCCGTGCTCGTCGGCGCCACCGCGGCCAGTGCCGGGTCAAGCATCCGGGTCCCCCTGGGTTTCGAAGGTGTAGTCGGCGGCCCGGAAACGTCGGGTCATCGCCCAGAAGGCCCCCGCGCTGCGCGGCCACTGGGTGACCACCCGGCCGTTGGCGGCCCGGAAGTAGTTGCTGCACCGGGTGGTCCACACCGTGCCCTGCATCCACCGGTCGATCTTGGTGAGGTAGGCGGCCAGTGCGGACGGCCGCACCGCGACATAGGTCTTACGGGTGCGCCGCAGATGCTTGAGCACCCGCACCACGTAGCGGGCCTGGGCTTCCAGCACGAAGATGACGCTGTTGGAGCCGACGTTGGTGTTGGGTCCGTAGAGCATGAAGAAGTTCGGGAAGCCGGGCATCGCCATGCCCAGGTAGGCCCGCGGCCCGTCCCGCCAGGCCTGCTTCAGGGTGGTGCCGTGCTCGCCGGTCACCTCGATCTGGCCGAGATAGTCCGCGGCGGCGTATCCGGTGGCGCAGACCACCAGGTCGACGTCGCATTCGGTGCCGTCCTGGGCGACCACCGATCCGGCGCGCAGGGCACGGGCGGGGCTGGTCACCACCTGCACGTTGGGCCGGGCCAGTGCGGGCAGGTAGTCCGAGGAGAACACCAGGCGTTTGCAGCCCAGCGGGTGATCCGGGGTCAGCGCCGCCCGCAATCGTTCGTCGGCGATGGTGGTGTCGAGCAGGTTCCGGGCGATGTCGGTGAACTCGCGGGTCTTGTCGCTGCCGTTCTCGATCACCGAGATGTTCGCTTCGCTGCGCAGCCACAGCCGGGTGCGGTACAGCCGTTTGGCGCCCGGGATGCGGGCGAAGGCCCAGCGCTCCCGCGCGGTGTAGGGGCGGTCGGGTTTCGGCAGGATCCAGGTCGGCGACCGCTGCAGCGAATACACCTTCTCGGCGACCTCGGCCAGTTCCGGCAGCAGTTGCGCCGCCGTGGATCCGGTGCCCAGTACGGCGATCCGCTTCCCGGTGATCGGCACCGAGTGGTCCCAGCGCGCCGTGTGCATCACGGTGCCGGTGAACGGTTCCTCTTCGATTAGTTCGGGCAGCACCGGCTGGGTGAACAGTCCGACCGCCGAGACCACGATGTCGAAGCGGTGCTCGGCGCCGTCACCGGCGGTCAGGCACCACTGCCGCCGGTCGGGTTCCCAGCGTGCGGAGCGGATCTCGGTGTGCAGCCGCAGGTGCTCGGTCAGCCCGTGCTCGGCGGCGCAGCGCTCGAAGTAGGCCAGGATCTCCGGTTGGGCCGACCACTGCCGCGACCACCGCGGGTTCAGGTCGAAGGAGAACGAGTACAGGTGTGACTTCACGTCGCAGGCCAGGCCCGGGTAGGTGTTGATCCGCCAGGTCCCGCCGACGCCGTCCTCCCGGTCGAAGATGGTGAAGTCTAAGAATCCCGCGCGCCGCAACAGGATTCCCAGGGCCAGGCCGCCGGGTCCGGCGCCGATGATCCCGATCTTCATCGGATCTGCAGGCATTGTCCGCCGTCCACGGCCAGTTCGGCGCCGGTGATGAACGACGCGGCGTCGGAGACCAGGAAGGCCACCGCGTCGGCCACTTCGGCGGGCCGGCCGAGCCGGCCGCCCGGCGCCCTCGCGGCCAGCCGCTGTTGGGTGACGTCGTCGAGCATCGGGGTGGCGATCGGCCCGGGGAACACCGCGTTGACCCGGATGCCGGTGCCGGCGAGCTCGGCGGCGACGGTCTGGGTCAGGCCGCGCAGCGCCCACTTCGACGACCCGTAGGCACTGTGGTGGGGAAACGGCCGGATCGCCCCGGTGCTGCAGGTGTTGACGATCGCGGCCCCGGCGGCGGCGCGCAACTGCGGCAGGGCCGCTTGGATTCCCAGGAAGGCACCGAGGCAGTTGACCCGCCACGCGTTCTCGAACGCCTCGGGCGTCTCGTCGGCGATCGCCGCCCGGTGCAGGGTGCCGGCGTTGTTGACCAGTGCGGTCAACCCGCCGAACCGGGCGACGGTGGCCGCCACCGCGGCCTGCCACTGCGGCGCGCTGGTGACGTCGAGCGCCACCCCGATCAACTCGTCGTCGCCGCGGGCGCTGACCGCGGTGTGCAGTCCGGTCTCGTCGACGTCGCAGGCGACCACGGCGAAGCCGTCGGCGCGTAACTTCTCGGCGATCGCCCAGCCCTGCCCGCGGGCCGCACCGGTGACCAGCGCGACGCGTGTTGCGCTCATCGGCGCCTCGCCTCGTCGAGGTGTGCCTGCGCCCCGCGCCGCAGGGCCTGCGACTCGGCGGCCAGCGTGATCATCTGGTAGTCCAGGCCGGCCAGCATCGCCCCGACGGTGCCCGATCCGCCGTGGACGGCCGCGATGACGCCGGCGTCGGCGGCGGCCTGCCGGATCCGGGTCAGGGCGGCGAGCATGTCGGGGTGGGAGGTGGAGTCGGCGACGTCGACGCCCATCGAGATCGCCAGGTCGGCGGGGCCGACGTAGACGCCGGCCAGGCCGGGCACCGCGCAGATCTGGGCCACGTCGTCCAGGGCGGCGGCGGTCTCGATCATCGCGAAGACGGCGGCACGCGACTCCAGGCCCGCCAGGTCGCGGCCCAGGCCGGGCCGCAGCGGCCCGAAACTGCGGTTTCCGGCCGGCGGGTAGCGGCTGGCAGCGACCGCGGCGGCGGCCTGTTCGGCGGTCTCGATCAGCGCGATGATGACCGCGTCGGCGCCGGCGTCCAGCACCCGCCCGATGGGCGCGGGGTCGGCGTTGGGCAGCCGGACGGCGGTGGCGATCGGCAGGTGTTCGCTCTGGCGCAGCAGGGTGGCGATATCGGCGTCGTCGAGGTAGCTGTGCTGGGCGTCGAAGCCGATGTAGTCATAGCCCGCCCGGGCGAATTCCTCGGGGCCCAGCACGGTCGGGCCGGTGATCCAGCCGCCCCACAGCGGTGCCCGGCCGTTCAGGGCGGTGTGCAGTGCGGACATCAGGCCACCATCGCGATCTTGACCCGGCCCGGTTCCGGTCGGGCCGCCAGCTCGAACGCATCCTGCGCTTGGTGATGCCCGAAGACGTGGGTGACGTAGTGCCCCAACAGATCCGGATGCTGCGCGGCGAACCGGTCCGCGGCCGTCAGCATCCGCCGCCGGTCCTGGGTGACACCGGAGATCAGCGTCAGGTTGTTGCGCAGCATGGTGCGCATGCTGATCGGGTAACTGTCGTCGTCGGGCACCCCGAAGTAGAAGACGGTACCGCCGGGCGCGACGGCTTCGATCGCGTGGCTCAAGGTGGCGACCTGGTGGCCGACCGCTTCGATCACGATCTCCGGGCGGTCGTCGGTATCGAGGTGGCGCAGCCACCGGTCGCTGGTCGACCGCACCGCGGTGTCCACCCCGAAGGAGGCGGCGACGCCGGCACGGTCGACCGGGTCCACCCCGGTGACCCGCCGTGCCCCCGCCGCCTTGGCGACCGCGCTGAACAGCAGTCCGATCGAGCCCTGACCGATCACCGCCACATGCCGGCCGGCCAGGTCGGGCAGCTGTTCGACGGCGTAGAGCACGCACGCCAGGGGTTGCAGGCCGACGGCCTGGGCGGGTGTCAGTGCGGGGTCGTAGCCGGCGAGTCCGTCGCCGTCGCTGACCACCTGCTCCATCAGTCCGTCGAATCCCGACGCCCAGCCCACCACCCGGTCTCCGGGCCGGTGCTGCGGATGCCGGCTGGCGGTGACCTCACCGACGATCTCGTGGATGGGGAAGCCGGCCTTCTCCGCCGCGCCCGCGCCGTCGTCGCCGGGCAGCCGGCCCTGGGCGCCGCGGAACGCGGGCATATCGCTGCCGCAGACACCGGCCGCGGCAAACCGCAGCAGCACCTGCCCGGCCGTCAGCCGGTCTTCGGTCGGTTCGGGAACCTCGATCTGCTCGAAGCGGTAGGGGGCGATCAGGCGGTGTGCCCACATGGTTTCAGACCTCCACCGGGATGGTGTTCCAGCCCCATTGGAAGCTGGACGGCAGCCGGGTCGCGGCGTCGTCGACGATCCGGTAGTCCGGAACCCGGCGCAGCCATTCCTGCGCCAGGACCGTCACCTCCAGCCGGGCCAGGTGGTAGCCGATGCAGAAGTGCTGTCCGCGCCCGAACGCCAGAGATCGTTTGATCGGCCGGTCCCAACGGAATTCGTCGGGGTCGGGGTATTGGCGTTCGTCGCGGTTGGCCGAGGCCAGCAGGGTGATGATGCGCTGGCCGGGGTTGATGGTGGTGCCGTGCAGGGTGAACGGTTTGCGGGCGGTCCGCGCGAACCATTGTGCGGGGGCGCAGTAGCGGATCATCTCCTCGCGCGCCTGCTCGACCCGGGCCGGATCGGCGCGCACGGCGGCCAGTTGCTCCGGCCGTCGGGCCAACTCCCACAATCCGTGCGCGACGATCTTGGGCACGGTCTCGGTGCCCCCGATGAAGATGCACAACAACTGGGTGGCCGCTTCGACGTCGTCGAGGGCGCGGCCGTCCGGCAGCCGGTAGTCCAGCATTCCGTCGACGATCGGCAGCTCGCCGGGCCCGCGTTGGGCGCGCCGGCGCTGCACCGCCGGGGTCAGGTACTCCAGGTAGTTGGGCCGCGCCGCGGCGGTGTCCACCCCGGCGCCGGCCTGGGCGAGGCTGCCGGCGTTGACGGCGGCCAGCACGTCGGGTGCGCAGTCCAGCGGAATCCCCAGTAGTTCGCAGACCACCTGTGCCACCACGATTCCGCCGTAGTCACAGGTCAGGTCGAAGCGGCCCTGCGGCAGCAGTTCGTCGAGCCGCTCGTTGGCCAGGGTCCGGACCCGGTCTTCCCAGTCGGCCACCGAGCGGGGCCGAAACGCCGGGGACTGCAGTCGGCGGATGTCGTCGTAGATCGGCTTGTCGAAGACGGCGTGGAAGGGCAGCGGCTGCAGCGGCGGGTCCGGGACGGGCCCGCTGTTGTGCTGCGCCAGTACGCCCGCCGCCGGCAGGGTGCCCTCGGAGGCGACGAAGGTGCCGTCGCTGACCGCCAGCACCTCCCAGATGTCGTCGAACCGCGACAATGCGTAGAGGTCCCACTGCGGCACGTAGTACATCGGATGGTGATCGCGCAGGATCCGATAGTAGGGCAACGGATCTGCCATCACCGCCGGATCGAACGGGTCGTAACGGAACTGCTCGACGGCGGTCGTCGTCACGCGGGGTCCACCTGCAGCGGCGACGGCGGCAACGCCTGCAGGATGGAGTCCTCCCAGCCGTCCCGCAGCGCGGGGGCCACGCTCATCCAGGTGACGATCTCCGCCGGCGGGTGGTCCTTCCAGGACGGGTAGTGCTGTGCGAAGCAGTCCCAGCCGCCGTCCAGCGCCCAGTAGTGGATGACCTCGTTGAAGCGGAACGTGGTGGTGAACGAGCCGAGCCAGCGTTTTCCGGTGCTCTCCGACCACGGCACGTACAGCCGTTCGAGTTCCCGGATGTAGTCGTCCTGGCGGCCGGGCTTGGTCTGCATGATCTCCTGGATCACCACGGTCGCGTCGTAGTCGGCCGCGGTGAGCTGGGCGAGCGTCTTGTTCTGCGGGGCGGGGTACATGATGCGGCCCTCCCCCGACGCGCCGATCCCGGCGAGGTACGCCGACCAGTCCGCGGCGTGCCGGGCGTGGCTGCCGCCGCGGGCCTGTGCCCGGCCGATCCGGGCGTAGTCGGCGAACGCGTCGATCTCCCAGATGATCGTGACCTGCGGCCAGTGCCCGTTGTAGGGGCTGGTCTCCCACAGGGCGAACAGCCGGGCCCCCAGTTCGGTCATCATCGGCTGGTAGACGGTGGTGAAGGCGTCGGTGAAATCGTCGCTGCGGCCGCGGCCCAACTCGATCGTCTCGTGCAGATACAGCAGGGTGTGGTTGTAGTGCTTGCGCATCAGTTCACCGGGACCAGGTCGGAGTTGAGCGGCAGGCAACACTTCTGGTTGCTGCGGAAGATCTCCGGTCCGCCGCACACGGCGTCGCCGCCGGCGGCCGCGGTCAGCGCCTGCCGTTTAAACGCGCGGCCGGCCACGGTGGGCAGGTGCTGCACGGTGTTGAGCCGACGGTCGACCTCGACCGGCCAGCCCCGTCCCCAGAGCACCACCTCGGTCATGCCGCACCGCAGCGCACGGTGCACCCGCTCGCTGATCCGCGGGTCGGCGGCCAACGCGTCGGCGACCACGGCCAGGCCGTGTCCGGCCGGATCGCTTTCGGGCGCTGCCAGTTCCGTCTCCAGGTCGGCGGTGCGCAGCCCGAGGATCTGCAGCGGTCGTAGATCCTGCTCGGACGGCACCAGCACGTGGACGTCCCAGCCGATCGCCGCACGGTGATACAGCCACCCGCCGGCGTCGCGCACCAGGGCCGCGACGTCGAGTGCGATGACGTCGAGGCGGTAGCGCAGATCCTGGTCGCCGGCCGGCGGATCCAGCGCCGCAGCGGTACTCGTCATCGCATCATCCCAGCTCGTCGTGAGAATCCCGGACGGTGCCACCGGCCGGACGACCTGGTCCGACCGAGCAGCACAACTTCCCCGAGATATTACAGTTGAGGGCGAATTTGTAAAGCCATGATCGGAGGGGCCGATGAGCCTGGTCGCCGGACGGGGTCCGCTCAGCACCGAACGCGCCGGTTGGTTCACACCGGAGATCACCGGCGCGCTGACCTACATCGAGCCCCATCCGCGCCGGGTGCGGGCCGTCCAGGCCGGGCGCGAGGTGATCGACACCGAGCAGGTGCTGCTGGTGCATCGCCAGGGCCGACCGCTCAGCTATGCCTTTGCCGCCGATGCCGTGGGCGACCTTCCGCACAAGGAACTTTCAGAGGCCCCCGGTTTCGTCCAGGTGCCGTGGGACGCCGTCGACGCCTGGTTCGAGGAGGGCCGTCGACTGGTGCACTACCCGCCGAACCCGTACCACCGGGTGGACTGCCGGCCCACCTCGCGCCGCCTGCGGGTCGAGGTCGCCGGGGTGGTGCTGGTGGACACCACCGACACGGTGATCGTCTTCGAGACCGCCCTGGCGCCGCGCCTGTACGTCGCGCCCGCGTTGGTCCGCACCGACCTGTTGCAGCCGTCGTCGACGTCGAGCTACTGCAACTACAAGGGCTACGCCAGCTACTGGTCGGTGACCGCGGGTGACGCCGCGGCGGCCGACATCGCCTGGAGCTATCCCGAGCCGCTGCCCGAGACCACGCCCATCGCCGGGTTCTTCAGCTTCGACATGACCCGGGTGGACGGGATCGCCGAACTGCCGTCGGCCTAGATCCGGGAGTGCTCGGCGATCTTGTTGTCGGTGGTGCGCAGCGGGCGGATCAGCCCGTCCTGGGCGAACGACGCGAGCAGTTCGCCCTCCTCGGTGTGCACGGTGCCGCGCACATAGGACATCCCGGCGCCCACCTGGGTGCTCTCGTGGCCGTAGAGCAGCCAGCCGTCCCAGCGCACCGGCTCGTGGAAGCTGACGGTCACCGTCATGGGCGCGGTGGACACCGTCAGATGCGACTGGGCGGTACCGATACCGGCGTGCGCACGCATGGTGGTGGAGATCCCCAAATGCCCGGTGAAATAGGCGATCAGCGCCTTGGCGAGGTCGTCGCGGGCGGGAATGGGGTCGTAGTGCAGCCAGGCGTAGAGCTCGGGCGGGCCGACCTCGTCGGGGCTGTTGACGTCGACGACGTCGACCAGGCGCACCTGGCGTCCGGTCATCGGCATGATGCACGGGTTGGCCTGGTCGGGGCCCACCACGTCGGGCCGCGGCAGGTGGTGGGTGATGACGTCTTCGGACGGGACGTCGGCGAGCACGGTCATGGTGGCGCAGCGTTTTCCGTTCTGCGTCACCGAGATCACCGCGGTGGCCGTGGAGCGGCCTTCGTTGACGACGTCGATGCTGTATTCGGCCGGCGGGCCCACCAGTACGGCCCGGGCGAACACCGCATGCACCGATCGGATCGACTTGTCGGCGAAGCGTTTCGCGGTCCCGACGATGGCCTGCGCCAGCAGTTGGGTGCCCTCGACCACCTGACGCTCGTCTTCACCGGCGAGGCCGGTGGCCCCGGTGAATCGGTCGGGGCCGTCCGCGGTCACCTCGAACAGGTCGAGGAGGCCGCTGACGGTCCATTGCGTGGCCGGCGAGGTCTCGGTGGTTTCAGACATTCCGCGAGCGTGACATTCAAGCCGTATTTTGTAAAGTGTGGCTGGTCGCGTTCGCGACTCCCGGACAGGAGGCTGCGCAGTGCCGAGTACCGCCCAGACCACACCGGCCCCGTTGGCCGGCGGTTTCTGTTTCGGCGAGGGACCGCGCTGGTCCGAGGGTCTGCTCTGGTTCTCCGACATGCTCGGCGAGGCGATCCACACCGTGGATCTGCAGGGCTCGATGACGACGGTGCCGCTGCCCGGACACAGCCCCAGCGGGCTGGGGTTCCGGCCGGACGGCACCCTGCTGATCGCCTCGACCGCCGACCGCCGGGTGCTGTCCTACGACGGTGACACCGTCACCACGCTGGTCGATCTGAGCGATCGGGTGCCGGCCGACCTGGGCGACATGGTGATCGACGCCGCGGGCCGCTGCTACGTCGGTTCGCAGGCCTACACCGGCGGTGTGATCGTCCGGATCGACCCGGACGGCACGATCCACACCGTCGCCTCCGATCTCGACTTCCCCAACGGCATGGTCATCACCCCCGACGGTGCGTCGTTGATCGTCGCCGAATCGATGGGCCGCCGATTGACCCGCTACACCATCGACGCCGACGGTGGCCTGGGTGAGCGCCGGGTGTTCGCCGACGGACTCGACGGTCCCCCGGACGGCATCACCCTGGATGCCGCGGGCGGGATCTGGACGTCGATGACGCTGGCCAACCAGTTCGAGCGCATCACCTCGGGCGGCACGGTGACCGACCGGATCGAGACCGGCGGCCGGGCGGCGATCGCATGCACGCTGGGCGGGCCGCAGCGCCGCACCCTGTTTCTGCTGTCGAGTACCGGCGCCTACCCGAAGCGGTTGATCGGCACCCGTGACTCGCGCCTGGACACCGTGACCGTGGAGATTCCCGGCGCCGGACTGCCCTGAAAGGGACGTGATGACCGACTCCTACTACGAACTGCTCGACACCGCCGACCCGCGGGGCGAGAAATTCGCCGCGACGGATCTGGTGCGCGGTACCTGGTCGGCCGAGATCCAGCACGCCGCACCGGTTTCGGCACTGTTGGTGCGCGCACTGGAACGTCTGGAGGCGCGCGACGACACCCGGCTCAGCCGCGTCACCATCGACCTGCTGGGACCGGTTCCGGTGGCGGGGGCGCTGTGGGTGCAGGCCCGCGTCGACCGGCCCGGGAAGCAGATCGAGCTGGTCAGCGCCGAACTGCTGGCCCCCGGCCCGGACCTGGAGCCCCGGCCGGTGGCCCGGGCGACGGGCTGGCGGCTGCAGACCCTGGATACCGCCGAGGTGCAGCACGCCTCGGCCGCTCCGCTGCGTCCGGTCGATGAGGCCCGACGCAACGACATGAAGCAGAACTGGGACCGCAACTATGTGCACAGCCTCGACTGGCGGTGGCTGACCACCCCGCTGGCGCCCGGCGACGGCGAGGCCTGGATCTCCCCCGTCGTGGATCTGGTGGCCGGCGAGCCGATGTCGCCGCTGCAGCGGTTGTTCGCGGTGGCCGACGACGCCAACGGGGTGGGCACCAAGCTCGACATCCGGAAGTGGACGTTCCTCAACACCGATCTGGTGGTGCACATCCACCGGATTCCGGACGGGGAGTGGATCGGGATTCGCGCCGAAACCAACTACGGCCCCGACGGTATCGGCTCCACCATCGGCACGCTGTTCGACCAGCACGGCGCGGTGGCGGGAATCCAGCAGTCGGTGCTGGTGCGCCGGCGTTAGCTCGCCGGCGCCACCGGTGCGAGCAGCTCGACCAGGCGCAGCCGCGGCCCGCTGACCATCCCGGCCACCAGGCGGCCGACGTCGTCGGTGGCGGCGACGGTGCCCGGCAGGGTCGACCGCACGATCGACGCCCGCACCCCGGTCCCGACGAATTCGGCGTCCAGGGCTTCGAACCACGCGTCGAGCTTGCGTGCTGCGGTGGGGCACTGCGGCCCGCCCAGTTCCGGGCTGACCAACACCACGTCGCCGGTGCCGCGCGCGACCATCGCCGGAATCACCCGGGTGGCAAGGGTTTGCGCCCCGACGCAGGCACCCTCGGCGTCGGCGTGCGACGGCTCGACCAGGCCGACATCGGTGATGAGCACGTCCGGAGTGCCGATGAGGTAGTGGGCGGCGGCCAGGAACCCGATGACCGATCGCGGGTCGGCAAGATCCAGGTGTGCCGCGAACGCGCTGTCCCCGCGGTCCCGCAGCCGCGCGGCGAACCGTTCCGCCTCGCCGACCCCGCGCCCGCCGATCAGCACCAGATGCCCCTGGGCGGCCAGGCGTGCCGCGACGGCGGAGCCGATCCCGGACGTCTCCATGACGATCATCACCGCACGCGTCGGCTGGACGCATTCGGAGAATGTGACTTGTGGCGCTTCGATCACGATAATTGCCCTACCGCCCGATCCGGGGCGCCCGCGACGCTGAGGAACTATGTCCAGGCACCAAACCAGCGTGACACTCTCGCTATTTTTTGTAAAGTCTCCGCTATGACCCGCAGCACGGTGGACGCACCCGACAGTTCGACGCGGCTGCGGATCCTCGCGGCGACCGCCGAAGTACTCGGGCGCAGCGGGGTGACCAAGCTCAGCCTGTCCGAGGTGGCGACACAGGCCGGGGTCTCGCGCCCGACGCTGTATCGGTGGTTCCCCTCCAAGGAGGAGCTGATCTCCGCGTTCTCCCGCTACGAGCGGCATATCTTCGACAGCGGTATCGCGCGCGTCACCGAGGGTCTCAAGGGCGTCGAAAAGCTGGATGCGGCACTGCGTTTCATCGTCGACTATCAGCATTCATCGACCGGGGTGCGGATGATCGACATCGAACCCAAGGCGGTGCTGGGCGACTTCTCCCGAATCATCGTGCCGATGCGGGAGGGCCTGCAGGCGATGCTGTCCGGCCCCGACGCGGCGGTGAAGGCCGCAGCGGCGGTTCGAATCGCCATCTCGCACTACATCATTCGTAGCGATGACTCCGAACAGTTCCTGGCCCAGCTGCGCCAGGCGGTGGGAATCCGGCACCGGGATTAGTCACCCCTATCGGACCAGCGCCGCGGGCGTCCACGCCGGCCAGTCGAGCTCGCCGACTTCGGCGCCACCGGCGAACTGGGCCACGATGCGGGGTCCGGAGGCACGGGAATTGTCGTAGACCGTGGCGATGTCGGCCATGTCGATGGCTCGCGCGACCAGCGGCCACAGCCGTCGATACCGTTCCCGGATCTTGTCTTCGGGTACCTCGTGCCCGCCGGCGGCCACCCGATACCGCACCCGGTGGACGGCCAGCGCTTCGGGGATCAGCACCACATGCAGCACCACGGTGTATCCGTGATCGAGGGCGACGCGGATCAACTCCAGTTTGGATTCGTGGGAGAACACCGTCTCGGCGATGAACGACCGTCCCTGCTCGATCAGCGCGGATCGGGTCTGCGCGGCCAGCTTCGCCGCCTCGTACGCGTGCTCGACGGTCGCGCCGGGCCACCGGTTCTTGGCGATCTCGTCGGCGTTGACGAACACCGCGGCCGGCAGCAGCGGCGCCAACGTGAACGCGACGAACGTCGACTTCCCCGCGCCGTTGGGTCCGACGACCAGATCGAGCCGCTTCAGCGGGTGCCCTCGATGGCCTGCGAGCTGCCGTCGGGCCGACATTCGACGATCCGGCCGTCGTCGTCGAGCGCGACGGTGGTGATGCCGCCCGCGGCAAGGCGGTCCCCGTAGTCGGTGTGCACCAAGGACTCTTCGATGGCGGCGGTGATCTCCGCGTTGAAGACCACCCCTTCCTCGGCGCTCAGGGCCTCGGTGTTCAACTCCCCTGCCAGTGCGGCCTCGACCCGTCGGCGTGCCGCGCTCTGTTGCGCCGACACCGCTCGGCCGACCCGTACCCAGTGGTCCAGTTGCTGTTTGGCGGACCTGCTCTGCCGGGCCCCTTCGGCGGCGGCGCTGTCCACCAGGTCCGCGGCGAACCGGGTGACACGATCGGCGGTCTCGGTCATGACGGCACTCCCCGGTTTGTAGCATTTTGTAACGTAGCTGGTCATCATGCTACGCGTCAGGCGAACAGCACCGCCGCGTTGAGATAACCGGTCGGGTCGAACGCCGCCTTGAGGGTCCGCATCGCGGCGATGTCGTCGGGCCCGCGGGACATCGACAGGTAGGCCCGCTTGCGGCTGCCCACCCCGTGCTCGGAGCTGACATTGCCGCCGTGTTCGGCGATGAGCTCCATCATGGCCGCGTACAGCGCCGGCTCTTCCGACGCCGCACAGCGCAGCACGTTGAAATGCAGGTTGCCCTCGCCGATATGACCGAACAGCACCGGCAGCGCGTCGGGTGCGTGCCGGTGCACCACGGTGGTCGCGGCCGTCGCGAACCGGGCGACGGCGGCCAGCGGCAGTGCCACATCGAATTTCAGCGGCGGCCCGAACGCACCGAGGACGTCGGCGACGGCCTCGCGTACCCGCCACAGTCGCTGCTGGGTGGCGGGGTCCACGCCGACTGCGGGCTCGCCGTCGGAGCGCACCGCCGACAGCAGCTCCGCCAGCCGCTCGGTCTGGTCGGTGTCGCCGGTCAGCTCCACCAGCAGCATCCAGTCACCGGTCACCGGGGCGGCGACCCCGAGTCGCTCGGCGGTGAGCACGGCGACCCGAGTATCGAGCAGCTCGAGTGTGCCGATGCCGTCCAGGTCGCGGAAGACGCGGGCGGCCTCGACCAGGGCGTCAAGGTCGGTGAAACCGCAGATCGCGGTGATCCGGTGCGCGGGGCGCGGATGCAACCGCAGGTCCAGCGCGGTGATGACGCCCAGGGTGCCTTCGGCGCCGACGAACAGTGCCGGCAGGTCATATCCGGTGTTGTCGGCGCGCACCATGCTGTGCCGGTCCAGCAGCGAGCCGTCCGGCAGGGCCACCTGCAGGCCCAGCACCTGTTCGCCCATGTTGCCGTAGTGCACGGTGTACAGGCCGCCGGCGTTGGTGGAAGCCATCCCGCCCACGGTCGCGGTGTCACGCGCGGTCAGATCGACGCCGAAGACCAGCCCGGCCCGCGTCGCCGCGTCCTGCACCGCCGCCAGCGTCGCACCCGCACCCACCCGCACCCGGCGTTCGACGGTGTCGACCTCGCCGACGGTGTTGAGCCGCTCGGTGGACAGCAGCACGTCGTCGTGTTCGGGGACGGTGCCGGCCACCAGCGAGGTGCGCCCGCCCTGGACGGTGACGTGCACGCCGGCGTCGCGGCAGAGCCGCAGGACCGCGGCGACGTCCTCGGGGCAACCGGGGCGCGCCAGGGCGACGGCCCGGCCCCGGTAGCGGCCGGTGTGGTCGACGCTGCGGGCGGCCAGCACGTCGGGATCGTCGGTCACATGGCCGGTTCCCACCACGTCGGTCAGGGCTTGGAGAAAGCTCGCGGTCACCGCGGTCACGACGCCCGGTCTATCACACCCCGCGCTACCTTTAGGCATGACTACCCGCGAAGACGTCTCCTTCCGATCCGGCGCGGACACCGTCAGCGCCTGGCTGTACCGGCCCGACGAATCCGACCCGTCCGGTGCTCCCCTGTTGGTCATGGCGCACGGCCTGGGCGCGGTGCGCACCATGCGACTGGACGCCTACGCCGAGCGGTTCGCCGCCGCCGGCTACGCCTGCCTGGTCTTCGACTACCGCAATTTCGGGGACAGCGGCGGCGCTCCCCGCCAGTTGCTGGACGTGAACATGCAGCTCGCAGACTGGGGTGCCGCGGTCGATTACGCGCACACCCTGGCCGGGATCGACCGCAACCGGATCGGGCTCTGGGGTACCTCGTTCGGCGGGGGGCACGTCATCGCCACGGCCGCCCGGCTGCCGGTCGCCGCGGTGGTGGCGCAGTGCCCGTTCACCGACGGGATCGCCTCGGCCCGCACCATTCCGCCGCTGACCACCGCGAAGATCAGCCTGCTGGCGATGCGGGATCTGGCTGCGGCCCGGCTGGGCAACCCGCCGGTGATGGTGGCGACGGCCGGCCGCCCGGGTGAGGTGGCGTTGATGAGCACGCCGGATTCCTACCCGGGCTACCTGAACCTGGTTCCCGACGGCCAGACCCTGCGCAACGAGGTCGCCGCCCGGTTCGGGATGAAGATCTTGGCCTACCGGCCCGGACGGCAGGCGGCCAAGGTCAGTTGCCCGATCCTGTTCTGTGTCTGCGACGACGATTCGGTGGCGCCGCCGGGGCCCACCCTGCGCTACGCGGCGCAGGCGCCCCGCGGCACCGTCAAGCGATACCCGGAGGGTCACTTCGACATCTACGTCGGCGACGCCTTCGAGCGGGTGGTCGCCGACCAGCTGGAATTCCTGGACCGCAACCTCAAGACCGCGGGCACCTGAACCTGTCGGTCGGCCCCGCTATACTCGAACACATGTTCGATACATCGTTGGCGGGACCGACCGAACTGGCCGGTCTCGACGACGCCGCCCTCGTCGAGACCATCACCCGCTGGTCCCGAATGGAAGCCACCGCCGCCGCCCACCGCCTAGCCGCCATCGGCGAACTCGTCGCCCGACGCACCACCGGCAACGCCTTCGACCGCTCCCGCTGGTCCTGTGACAACTGGGATGGTGCCGCCGCCGAAATCGCCGCCGCCGAACACACCAGCCACGCCCTGGCCTCCTCCCAGATGTATTTAGCCAGCGCCCTGCGCGACCGCATCCCCACCGTCGGCGCCCTGTTCTTGACCGGCCGCATCACCGCCCGCCTGGCCTCCACCATCGCCTGGCACACCACCTTGATCACCGACCCCACCATCCTGGCCCACATCGACACCGAACTCGCCGACATCGCCACCAGCCTCGGACCCCTCTCCGGCCCCAAAACCGCCACCGCCATCGACGCCCTCATCGAACGCCACGACCCCGCCGCCGTCCGCCGCTACCGCGACCGCGCCCGCAACCGCGACTTCATCATCGACACCCACAACAGCCACGACGGCACCACCGACGTCTGGGGCCACCTGTTCGCCGTCGACGCCACCGCCCTCGACCAACGCCTAACCCAACTCGCCCACAGCGTCTGCGACAACGACCCCCGCACCCTGGCCCAACGCCGCGCCGACGCCCTCGGCGCCCTAGCCACCGGCGCCACCACCTTGGCCTGCACCTGCGGCGACACCGACTGCCCCGCCACCACCAACCCCGACACCCGCGCCACATCCGTAGTCGTGCACGTCCTCACCGACACCACCACCAATAGCGCCACCCCCGACCCGCAACTGTCCGGCGACCACACCCCCGAACCCGAACCCGACACCGGCGCGGACACCACCGGCACCGGCACCCACTCCACCGCGGAACCCACCGCGGACACCACCGAGTCGAAGCCAAAACCGGCTCACGCCCGCCCCGCCCACCTCATCGGCGGCGGCACCATCCCCCCAGGCCTACTGGCCCAACTCATCGCCGGCGGCGCCCACATCACCCCCCTGGGGCACCCCGACGACTTCACCACCGAACACCACTACCGCCCCTCAAAAGCACTCGCTGCCTTCATCCGCGCCCGCGACCTGACCTGCCGCTTCCCCGGCTGCGACCGCCCCGCCACCCACTGCGACATCGACCACGCCATACCCCACCCCCACGGACCCACCCACCCCGCCAACCTGCGTTGCATGTGCAGAAAACACCACCTACTGAAAACCTTCTGGACCGGCCCCGGCGGCTGGAGCGACCACCAACACCCCAACGGCACCATCGACTGGACCTCCCCCACCGGCCACACCTACACCACCCGACCCGGCAGCCAACTGCTCTACCCCACCCTCACACTGCCCACCCCACCACCACCAACCACACCCACACCACCACCGGCAACCACCCCCGAACGCGGCCTCATGATGCCCACCCGCACCACCACCCGTGCCCAAAACCGCCAACACCACATCAACACCGAACGCACCCACAACCTCACCCACCACAACAAACCACCCCCATAAGGGATCAACGGCAATCCAGGCGTAAACACGATCACCATCATCGGGGTTAACATCCGCAGTGCGGCCTGACCGCGGCAACCGCCGCGGCACGGCATGGAGGTGCCCCGCCATGACAGAACCGATCGAGGTCCACGTCCCGGACTACCTGCAGATCGCGGGAAGTCCCCCACCGATGCCGATCCAACCGGGACCGGTGCATACCGGCGGATCATCGCCGGTGGACGCCACGTTGGCTGCCTTCGGCGTCGCCACGAACCTGGATCTCCCCGAAACGAACGCCGAACTCGCCGCAGACCACGTTGATCGCACCGAACAGGCAGTAGATGCGGCACAGAAGTTCACCGCTAACGAAGCCGACGCGGTATCGCGGTTCGAAGACGTAGCCGCAGAAGCCGCTCCGGCGGCCGGTTCACAGCAGGAGGCCATGGGCTCTGCGATGCAGGGCATCAACGGGGCGATGCAGGGCATCACCAGCGCCCTCAGCGGCGCGCTCGGCTCGGTGGGCCGACTGCCGCAAGGATTGATGCAAGCCGGCCAGGGAGCGTTATCGCCGTTGATGAGTGCAGTGCAGTCCCTGGGCAAAGCGGGACTGGGCGACGCCACGCTGGCCTCGGATATCGACCCCGAACTCGGCCTTGGCGGCGGTGACACCGGCGGCGGTGGCGCCGGCCTGGGATTGGGTACCACCCCGGCCAGCAACCTCGGTCCTCCGCCGGTCCCGGGAACCTCGACACCGACGACTCCCGCCGGCGCCATGACCACGCCGGGCGCGTCCGGCCCGACCGGTGGCACTCCCACAGGCGGTGGTGGCGGCGGCGGAATGATGCCGATGGCACCCGGCGGCGCAGCTACCAAGGGTGGCAAAGACGACAAGGTCAGCGAGAAGAGGATTGCGGCGCCGGGCGTGCCCAACGGTCAGCCCGTCAAAGGCCGCACTACGACACCGCCGAACGTTCCCGTCACGAAGTCGGTCACCACGGCCCCCGGCCAGCCCGGCATCACACCGCTGAAACGCATTGTGGACAAAAAGGATCCCTCGAGCTGACTTACACCACGAACCGCTGGAGTTCCTTACGCCTTGAGGGTCGGTGTGATGGCCGAATCGAGGATCTTCGCGTCACGGGTGACGATGGTGAGATGGCGGCGTAACGCCTGGGCGACGATGACCCGGTCGAATGGATCCCGGTGATCCCACGGAAGTCGGCCGGCAAGTGTTTCCGGGGCGATGACCGACCGCTACGCGTCGGCGACTTCCCAGACCGCAAGTTCGGATTCCGGCAGTGCATCATCGAAGTTCTCGGGTACGACGAGACCGGGCAATTGGCCGAACCTGCGTGGGCCCGCCTCAGCCGGCACAAGTTGTGCGACAGGCCGGCCATGCTTGGTGATGATGAATGACGCCCCAGCCGTGACCTCGTTTAGAAGCCGGTTGAGTTGATTCTTCGCATCCGTGCTGGTGATCCACTCCATGCGACAAACCTCCTCATCCGAAGCTAATCTCGCCAGCGTATCTAGCGTGCTCGCGGGCCGCGCGTCCTCAGCGCCCGCCATCCTCCTTCGCCGGATCTGCCGTGCAGATCCCCAGAAAGGTCTTTCCGTCCTGCTCCGCTACCTCGGCAGGATTCAGCCACCCGACATGTCGGAACCAGTACGTGTCATCCGGGTGCTGCTCTGAGCCCTCGATGACGGCGGCAAGATCAACACTCGTGCCCCAGCGGCTGGCACCTCCGGAGGTGAAGAGGTCCAACGTCTTTTCGTTGCGCCATTGAAAATCCGGCGGCAACGGCTGCGACACCGTCAGGCCCGGCGGATAGGGCCCACCGAGCGAGAGATGATCGAGATTCACGCCTTCCGTCGACGTCAGAACCAACTCGGCCCGACTGGGAGTGAAATAGAACGCGACGCGGGTAATACCGACGCAGGGCGACCCCGTCCAGACCTGCAACTGTCCATCGCCCACACGGGCGCCGAAAGCCGGTGGCAACGACGGGGCCCACGGGGCTTTGTTCGGGCACCCCGCCAGCAGCACGACGACCAACGCGGCCAATATGCCGAGCCGACGAATCATCGGTATCCCCCGTCCCGTAGGCCCGCATCTTTCTCGAACCAGTTGTCTCCGCCGAATAGGCCGGTCCGGAGCGCCTCCTCGCCGTATGCGATGCCCATCGCCACCGGCCCCAACCGAGCGTATTGCTGGGAGTGACGTTCCTCGTGGTGCAGAACCCGATCCAAGTCGAGTCGCTCGTTTCTGGCCGGATCGCCGGTGTTGTCGGCACCCTCGGCCACACCAGAATGGACAATCGTGCGAAGTTGGTCGGCAGGAGCGGCCGCGTGGTCGACGTTGACCATGAAGACGTCCCCGTAGGTCGTGCCGCCCTGACAGCTCAGGGTGTCCTGAATCCTGCCGCCGAGCCCCATCAGCATTCCGTTGGGAGTGGAGACCAGGCTGCCGCCGGTGCTTTCGATTGCCCACGCCCCGCCGTAGCTCCAGAGGTTGTCCGCCTGCCGCGCGGCGATCCGCTGCACTTCAGCAGCCGAATACGGCGTCTCCGCATAGTCTTTGATTCCGGGAGCTGCACCATAGTCGGTGCCGGCGTTGAGGATGTAGGTCATCAGCGTCGCCTTGCGTATGTCGGCGAGGCTCGCCCCCTTCGCGATCAGGAAGAACGACTTGCCATCGCGGTCTTTGATCTCTTCCATGCCGTCGAAAACCGCGAAGCTGTCCGGCGTGATGCGCTGCTGCCGCGCAATCTCGACCATTACCTCCGCCGGAATCCCCCGTCGCGCAGCGTTTTCCAGCCACTGCCGGTAATAGCCCTCGGGGCTCGGCCCGCTGAGCAGGCCGGCGGCTCGCAGTGCCCGCTCGTATTCGTCCACCGGGTCGCGGTCACCAGACATCGGCAGCTCGGGCCCTCCGCCCAGCGGGTAGCGTCCGGTCAGCCCCTGAATCCACGCCGCCCGCTGCCGACTGTCAGACACGGCCTCGGAGACGACCCGGTGAATCTCTCGAGTCTTGCCCGCCAGGAACGCCTGGAATTGCCGGGCGCCCGCCGAAGTGTCCAGACCAGACCGGGCACCGGCGGCCTGCCGGACCTGAGCGTCGATCGTGTCCAATCGCTGCCGCGACCGCACGTTGGACCGGTGCGCTCCGCGCAGAATCTCCTCAAAGCGACGATCGAGTTCTGTCCCCGTCGCCAGCCGTCCCACCAGTTGCTGTTCCCGCGCCCGAGCGGCGTCGGCGTAAGCGCCCAACTGGTCAGGCATAGTCAAAGAACGTACGCGCAGCGCCGCATCGCGTCACTTCACATGACTGGTTCCCGCAGGCCAACCGCAGTAATGTCGTCGCGGTGCGGTAGTCGCGACGAAGCGACACGCAGCACCGCCGCGCATGCGCCGTAGGGGGTCGCAGAGCATGCCGCTGAGTCTGTCGAACCGGGACCAGAACTCCGGTCATCTGTTTTACAACCGACGATTACGCGCGGCCACCACCAAGTTCTCGGTGCGGATGAAGCACGACGACCGCAAGCAGACCGCCGCCATCGTTCTCTCGATCGTGCTGATCTTCATCGGCATGGGCTGGATGCTGTTGCTCAACGTACTACGGCCGGCCGGCATCGTACGCACGTCCTCGATCGTCGGAGACCGCGATTCCGGTGCAATCTATGCGCGCATCGACGGGCGCCTGTATCCGGCGCTGAACATCACTTCGGCACGGCTGGCCGTCGGTCATGCGGAGGCGCCCACCTGGGTCAAGCCCGTGGAGATCGCCAGGTATCCGACCGGCCCGATGATCGGTATCCCCGGCGCCCCGGCCTCCCTGACCGCCAGCACGGGCGCGCCCTCGGCGTGGGCGGTCTGCGATACCGCGGGCGCCCCCCGGCGCACCGAAGCGCCCGTGGTGACGTCGATCGCCGGATCGCTGAGTCCGGCAGGCCGGGCCGCACCGCTGGCCGCCGACGCCGCCGTGCTCACCCGCTTCCACGGCGCGACGTACGTCATCTGGGGCGGCAAGCGTTCCCAGGTGGACCCTGCGGACCGCGCGATCACGCTCAGTCTCGGTATCGACCCCGGCATCACGACGCCGGTGGAGATGTCACGGGCCCTGTTCGATGCCCTGCCGAGCACCGAACCGCTGCGGGTTCCGGTGATTCCGCTGGCGGGAACACCATCGGAGTGGGTGCCCGGCTCACAGGTGGGAGCGGTGTTGGAGACCCGGACGGCCGGGAGCGGTTCGCAGTTCTATGCGCTGCTGCCCGACGGCGTCCAGAAGATCACCAGCTTCGTCGCCGATCTGATCCGCAGCGCGAACTCGTTCGGAGCGGTCGCGCCCCTGGTGGTCAGCCCGGACAAACTGGTCAACATCCCCGAAGTGGGCACCCTGCCCGTCGAGTACTACCCCGACAGCAGACTCCGATTCGTCGACACCGCCGCCGACCCGACGACATGCGTGGGCTGGGAGAAGGCCACCGGTGACCGCCAGGCCCGTGTCACCGTCTACAACGGTCGCGGCCTGCCGGTGCCCGGCGAGATGGATAACCGAATCGTCCGGTTGGTGCGCGATGATCGTGGCCCCGACTCGGTGGTCGCCAACCAGGTGTTGGTGTTGCCCGGGGCGACCAACCTGGTCACCTCGACCAGCGAATTACTCGACTCGGATTCACGTGAAACCTTGTTCTGGGTATCGCCCAATGGGGTCCGCTTCGGGATCGCCGCCGAGACCGAGACCCTGCAGGGCCTCGGCCTTGATCCCGGCTCCGCACAGCAGGCTCCCTGGCCACTGTTGCGCACCTTCGCCGCCGGTCCGGCACTGTCGCGGCACTCCGCCCTGCTGGCACGCGACACCGTGGTGGCATCCGGTGCGGTACAGCCCGTAACCCCCAACAATCAGCAGGGCGTCCCGGGAGGCCACTGACCGATGTCCAAGCGAGCATTCGTCCCGAACCGGTTGCAGATTCCCGAACCCAAGCCGGTGCGCGTCGCCCCCCGGGCTCCGGACGCCCTGCCGGAACGCGAACCTCGCAACCTCTGGGTGATGATCGGCATGCCGGCGCTGATCGTGGCACTGCTCGGCACCATCGTCATGCTCTACGTATCCGGGGTCCGCAGCCTCGGGTCGGGCATGTTCCCGATGGTCGGTATGGCCGGGCTCGGGATGCTGATGTTCTCCGGGCGGTTCGGCCGGGCCCGCAAGATCAGCTGGGGCGAGCAGGAGAAGAACCGGCGCAGCTACCTGCGGTCCCTCGACGGCGAACGCGACGAGATTCAGAAGGCGGTCTGCGCTCAGCGTCAGGCCCAGGAATCGGTGCACTCCAACCCGCAGGGCCTGGGTGCGGTCATCGGTGGACCGCAGATGTGGGAGCGCCGCCGCTCCGATCCGGATTTCCTGGATGTGCGCCTGGGCGTCGGCGTGCAGCACGCCCCGGACTCGGTGTTGTCGGTGCAATGGCCCGAGATCCCGATCGATGAGGAACTGGAACCGGTCACCGGTCAAGCCCTGCGCGACTTCATCCTCGAGCAGCGCAAGATCCGCGACATCGCCAAGGTCGTCAACCTGCGGTCCCGGCCGGGGTTCAGCTTCGTCGGCGAGGACCTCGACGGGGTCCGCTCCCTGCTGCGCTCGGTGCTCAGCGGACTGGCGGTGTTCCACAATCCGCTCGACGTCAAGTTGCTGGTGGTGACCCGGCACCCCGAGCTGTGGTCCTGGATGGTCTGGTTGCCGCACAACCAGCACGACGAACTGTTCGACGCGTGTGGCTGGCGACGACTGGTGTTCACCAGCCCCGCCGATTTGGAGGCGACGATCGGCGCCGACCTACACATGAAAGGACGGCGCGGCGCATGGCGACCGCAATCTGCGCCGAGCCCGACCACCATGGGCTCGGCACTGGAGACCGGCGCGGACGGGCACGACCTCGGGCCGCACTGGGTGATCGTCGACGACAACACGGGCAGTCCCGAGGCCTGGGAGAGCGTGGTCGGTCGGGTCGGCAAAGAAGGCATCACGGTGCTGCGGGTGGCATCGCGGCGCGGTACCGGTGTCGGATTCGCACGCGACGAGATCTTCGAGGTGCTCGATCACCCGTCCCGGCACCACCCGATCGGAGGTTCCGCACCGGCCCATCGCCGGGACGGTCGCGGACCCGGACCGACGCCCCGGCCCATGCTGCGCGCCGGCGGCAGGTTCTTCGCGCATGCCGACCAGCTGTCGGTGCCCCGGGCCTACCGTTACGCGCGCGCGATGGCGCGGTGGTCGCCGACGGCCAGCGTCGATGTCGCCGACGCCGGCAGCGGTGCCCTGGAGCTGTTGCGCGCGCTGGGTATCGACGACGCTCGTGACCTCAACGTCGACCGGCTGTGGGCGGAACGCCGCAGTCGAGGCGACGAGCGCTGGGCCGAGATTCCGGTCGGCGCCAAGCCCAACGGTGAACTGCAGAACGTCGTTCTGCGGGCCAAGGATTTCGGTGGCTTCGGCTTCCACTCGGTGGTGATCGGCACCAGCGGTTCGGGCAAGTCGGAGTTCTTCTTGTCCCTGGTCTACGGAATCGCGCTGACGCACTCACCGGAGACCTTCAACGTGATTTTCGTGGACATGAAATTCGAGTCCGCGGCGCAGGACATCCTCGGTATCCCGCACGTCTCCGCGGCGCTGTCCAACCTCGGCAAGGACGAACGGCACCTGGCCGAACGGATGCGGCGTGCCATCGACGGTGAGATCGCCCGGCGCTACCGGCTGTTCAACTCCGTCGGGGCACGCGACGCGAACGACTACGAAGAGATCCGACTCGCCGGCCGCGATCTGGAACCGGTACCGATCCTGCTGGTGGTGATCGACGAATACCTTGAGCTGTTCGCGAACCACAGCAAATGGATCGACCTGATCATCCACATCGGGCAGGAGGGTCGCGGCGCCAACGTGTTCTTCATGCTCGGCGGACAGCGCCTGGACCTGTCCTCGCTGCAGAAGGTCAAGTCCAACATCGCGTTCCGGGTGGCGTTGCGCGCCGAATCAGGTGACGACAGCCGCGAGGTGATCGGTTCGGACGCCGCCTACCACCTGCCTTCGAAAGAGAACGGATTCGGCCTCCTGAAGGTCGGGCCTCGCGACCTCGATCCGTTCCGCTGCTTCTACCTGTCGGCGCCGTTCGTGGTGCCCAAGCGAAGAACGTCTACGGGCAAGACCCTCGACATGACCCTGACCAAGCCACGTCTGTACACCTGGGAATACCAGCCGCTGGACTCCGCGGACGCCCAAGCGCTGCAGGATATGTCGCTCACCGACGCCGAACCCGACGAGTTCCTGCTGCACGCCGATGGTTTCAAGAAGAAGAAGATCGTGGACGTGCTGCGCGAGTCGTTGATCGCCGCGGGACGCCAGGCCCCGCACCTGCCGTGGCTACCTCCCCTGGAGATCTCCGAACCGGTCGACGCGCTGGTCGCGCTGTACCGGGGCAAACCCTGGGATGTCGATTACGGCCGCAATTCCGGGCTGGTCTGGCCGCTGGCGGTCAAAGACATCCCCGAAGACGCCCAGCAGTCGGTCCACTGTGTGGATGTGTTGCGCAGCAACATCATGGTGGTCGGGGCCAAGAGCCGAGGCAAGACGACGGCGCTGATGACACTGATGTGTTCGGCGGCGCTGATGTACACGCCGGCCAGGTTGACGTTCTTCTGTGTCGGCGGCGCGACGCTGAGCTACGCCGAAACCCTGCCGCATGTGGCCGACATCGTCTCGCCGGCCGACCGCGAAGGCGTGGAGCGCACCGTGGCGACCATGGCGGCGTTGATCAGCTCCCGTCAGGACACCTTTCGGCGAGACAAGATCGACATCAACGAATTCCGGGAGCGGCGCTTCGGTTCCGGCGGCGACGGCCTGGCCGGCACCGACCCGAACGATCCCTACGGGGACGTGTTCCTGGTCATCGATGATTTCTCCGACCTCTACGCGGCTGACACGGTGCTCGGCGACCGCATCATCGCGCTCAGCGGTGTCGGTCCGGAATACGGCGTCCACCTGATGACCAGCGCCTCCGGCTGGATTCACGGCCAGCGCCAGACGTTGCTGCAGAACTCCGACGTCCGCATCCAGTTGCGCTTGCAGAACCCCGGGGAGAACGAGATGGGCACGGCGTCACTGGACGCCCGCGACGCGGCGAAGCGCACGGTGAACCGACCCGGGTTCGGCCTTACCGAGTCGCTGCACGAAATGCTGGTCGGTATGCCGGAGCTGGCGGCCGACGACGGCGGTCGGATCGGGACCCGCGAGTTGGGCACTCGGGTCGCCGAGGTCGCGGGCGTGACCAAGCACGCCACGCTCAAGCGGCTGCCGCCCGCGGTGGCGCTGTCGGAGATCATGGCCTACGACGTCACGCAACGCCCACCCGCCCAGACCGCCCCGTCGATCGCGTTCCTGATCGGCGAGCAGCACGAGTTGCTTCCGGTACCGCTGATGCTCGCCGAACATCCCGGGATGATGATCCTGGGGCGGGCCCGGTGCGGAAAGAGCGCCACGCTGGCCGCAATCGGTGAGGCGGTGATGGCTCGGTTCAGCCCGCAAGAAGCACAGATCACCATCATCGACCCGAAGACCGGGCCGCTCCGCGACCTACAAGGCGCCGGATACGTCAACGCCTACGCCTACGACCAGGACGAGATCGATGAGGTGCTCACCGGGTTGGCCCAGCAGGTGCTGCTGCCGCGACTGCCCGCAAGGGGTCTGAGCCAGGACGAACTGCGGGCACTCAAGCCGTGGGAGGGCCCACGGCACTTCGTCCTGATCGACGACGTGCAGGACCTGCGTCCGGCCCAGATACATCCGGCCAAACCACCGGTCGGGGCGGCGTTGTGGAAGCTGATGGAACGGGCTCGCCAGATCGGGCTGCACGTGTTCACCACCCGCAACTCGTCGAACTTCGGTCAGTTGGAGATGGATCCCTGGGTGAAGGCCCAACGGGCCGCCAAGGTGCCCGCGCTGTTCATGGACAACGATCCGCAGAACAAGGTCAACCGCATGGTGCGCGCGCAGGCACTGCCCGCCGGCCGTGGCCAGCTCGTCAACGACTCCGAGGTCGAAGGTGTGCTGGTCGGGGTGCCGTCCTCGATGATCCACGATTTCGAGCAACAGTAACGCTCATTTACTTGATGAAGTGACGCCAGGCGATATATAGGTTTACGATCGTCTCCGACCTGCAAAGCCGGTAGCCCGGCGATGAGGCATCGGGAGGAAAGCATGTTCTCTGTAGAACCAGAAGCCGTCCTGGCATCCTCGGGCGTCGAAGCCGGAATCAGCGCTGAAACCGAGGTCGCCGCCGCCGCTGCCGGCCCCGCCCTGCTGGGCGTACTACCGATGGGCAATGACCCGGATTCCATCGCATTTCATGCCGCTCTACTGGCGTCCGGAAGCGAATACCTGGGCATCGTCGCCGAGCATTCGGCCCAGCGCGGGTTGTTCTCCGGCGCCCAGGCAACGGCCTCGGGCGTATACGGCGCCACCGAGGCACTGCGCGCCGCCACCGTCGCCCTCGGCGGCTAGCCGGTGGCCGATCCGGGGTGGGCAGCCCGAACGCCGGAGACCAACGACCTGTTGATCAAATCCGGCGCGGGGGTCCCGACCATGCTGACCAACGCGGCGGCGTGGACTGCCCTCGGTGTCGCCCACCACGCTTCGGGAATCGCTTCGGCGGTCAACACCGCCTTGACTTCGATCGGCTGGGTCGGCGCCGGATCGGAGGGTTCCGTGTTCAATGCGACGTTGCTCAACGTGGCCCTGCACGGACTGGCCGGCTGGGTAGACGTCAAGGCGCCCATCGTCGCGGCGGCAGTCGAGGCCTATCAGTTGGCCTACGGCAGTATGCGCACCGCCCAAGAGTGCGAGGAAAACCGCATCGAGACCGCCGTCGACTACGACGTAAACCCGTCGGTCCTCGGTGCGTTGAGTCCTCGGATCGTGTCGCTGGAATACCAGTACTTCGGCCTGTTCTGGCCCAATAACGCGGCGGTGGGCGCCTCATATGGCGCGACGCTGACCGCGCTCACCTCCAGCCTGATGGTTCCCGCACCGGTGGCCGGGATGGGCGCATCGCCCGCGGCACCGGCGGCGGCAGTCGGCGCCGTCGGAGAAGCGGCGTCCCGGGCCGCTGCCGGAGGCGCTATGCGTGCGGCCTACACGGGCACATCCATGGCGAGCAATGCCACCGGGCAGGGGGCGTCCGCCGCTCAGGGCATGGGAAGCGAGCTGAGCTCGATGCTGGGTCCGGTTCAGCAGATCGGCTCGACGCTGACGCAGGCGCCGCAATCGCTGATGCAGATGCCGCAATCGATGATGAGCCCGATGCAGTCCCTGATGGGAATGTTCATGAACCCGAACATGCTCGGCGGCGCACTGCAGCCCGCCGGAGCCGGCGGCGTGCCGGCCTCGGCGATGCTGGCCAACGCCACCTCCGGCTCCGGTGCCGGCTTCGGCGGTGGGGGTGCGGGCGCACCGGTATCGGCGTTCACCCGACCGGTGAGCGCATTCGAGTCGGCCGGCGGCCGGCCGGTGGGATTGCGGCCCAGCGGGGCCCTGGGCTCCGTCGAGTCGTCACGGGCGACGACCACCGGCGCTGGGGGAATGGGGGGAATGCCCATCGCCCACGGTGCCGCCGGCAAGGGTCCGGGCGGCCGGCCCGCCGACCGGGCGAACACAGTGCGGGTCATCGACAACCGGACTTGACCTGGCAGTTTGCTGAAAACAGGGTGAATCGACACATCAGAAGGGAGCAAATACACTACCGCCAGCCATATCCCGCCGGGTCCCGGGGGGTTGTTCTACAACCGAGGAGGAAACGATGGCAGCCATAGTTGTCACGCCCGAACTGATGCGGAACACCGCGTCGAAGTTGTCGCAACACATCGAACACGCTCAGGCGATCGCCAATCAGTACTTGGCCGACCACGAAAACATCCTGAGCGCGGCGACCTGGGATGGCGCGGGATCGCAAGCCTCGTACACCACCGCGGCACAGATCCACGACGACATGCAGAAGGTGCTCATCGGCGGCAGCCGCCTGACGGAGGGCCTCAACCAGGCCGCTGCCCTCATGGAATCTCATGAATCCCACTCCGAGCACGCATTCCACGCGCTGTTCGGCGGACAGTCCGCCTAGAGAACTGAAGCCCCGACCCTAATCTCCGAAAGGACACCGATTCTCATGGACGGCATTACCTATCACCCCGGCGCCGTCAGCGATCACGCTCACGGCGTGATCAGCAGCGCCGGCACTCTGGACCAGATCCACGCGGATTCCAACCAGCTCACTCAGATGCTGACCGAGTACTTCGGCGGCCACGGCGCCACCGGATTCTTCGAAGCGCAGGCGCAGATGCTCTCCGGCCTGCAGGGGCTGATCGAGACCATCGGTCAGCACGGCTCCACCATCGGGTCCGTGCTCGAGGGTGCCATGCAGACCGACCAGACGATCAACAGCCTTTTTTGATCCCCATCGAGGTGGGGTGTCTGCGCGGCAGGCGCGGATGCCCCACTTCGTATGTCAGAACGGGTATCGGAATCACGGGGGTGCGGCGAGGGTGATGTGCTGACGACGACGCTCGACGGCCTGTGGGTGCTACAGGCCGTCACCGGGATCGAACAACTCTGCCCGGAGTTGGGCCTTCGGCCGCTGCTACCCCGCTTGGACACCGCCGAGCGGGCACTCGGTCATCCCGTCGCCCAAGAGTTGATGGAACTCGGCGTACTCGACAGCGGGGGCGAGGCGGACCCCATGGTCCGGGAATGGTTGACGGTGGTCATGCGGCGCGACATCGCGCTGCTGGTGACCCTGAATTTTCCCGGGCGACCGTACGGCGACCCGCAGCACATGACCCGGGTCTCGATCAGCCGATTCGCTTCTTGGTGGGTGGTGCTGGAACGGCACGATCAACAGATCCGGCTCTACCCGGCCGGCAGTGCCATCGATCAGGCGGCCGCCGGTGATCTTCTCGTCGGTCAGGTCGAGCGGTTGTGCGGTGTCGCCGAAGCGGCGGCACTGCGGCCGGTCACGCTGGACACCGAAGAACTGCTCGCACAGGTTCGTGACCGCGATAGCCTGCAGCGTTATCTGGCCGCGCAACATCTCGACGTCGACCAGCAACAGATCGTGGCGACCGCCGCCGACCCGAAACTGTCGGGGCAGGCCGACATCGTTGCGTTCCAGCCCGGCGCAGGCCCTGAGGAATTGGCCCGAACGGCCATCGGGGATACCTCGGTACTGATCTCGGACACCCCCTCGGGTCGGGTCTGCGTCGAGAACATCGACAACGGGGGCCGGCGCTACCAGATCGTCTCCCCCGGCACCCGCGCCGACCTCGCCCACGCAATCCTGCGGCTCATCGCTCGGCTCCCGGCCGGAGCGGACTGGCATTCACATAGGCGGGTCGTATGACAACAAATTCACATCGTCACCATTGCAATCCATTTACTACCATCGGGATGAATTATGCGATCAGGACGACATCGACCATGTTAGCGTCGCGCGCGTGACGAGCCCATGGAATGGCCCTAATATGCCCGAAGAAGGCGCCGCGCGGCGGGAACCGGCGACAGGTCACCGTTACCGGGATTCCGTATCGGATTCCATGCGCATTTCCGACCTGGCGACGCCCCGCAAGATTCCACCCGGTTCGGGCTGGCGCAAACTGGTTTATGTTGCATCTGGGAAAGTCATCAACCCCGGGGAATCTCCGCACGAACGCCATTACCGCGATTTGCGTAATCGAATTCGCCGACACATCCGCCGTCAGTACGTGATCACGCTGGTCTCCGGGAAGGGCGGTACCGGTGTGACAACCCTCGCGGCGGCAATCGGCAGCGTATTCCGGGAATGCCGACCGGAGAATGTAATCGCGATCGACGCCGTCCCGGGATTCGGAACCCTCTCGGATCGCATCGACGAACATCCACCCGGTGACTACTCGGCCGTACTCAGCGACACCGACGTGCAGGGATACTCCGATATCCGCGAACACCTCGGGCAGAATGCGGTGGGCTTGGACGTACTGGCCGGAAACCGCACCTCCGATCAGCTGCGCCCACTCGTCCCGGCCATGTTCAGCGGGGTGTTGTCGCGCTTGCGGCGGACTCACAACGTGATCATCGTCGACACCGCGGCCGACCTCGAACACCCCGTCATGAAGCCGGTGCTGGAGAACACCGACACGTTGGTATTCGTTTCCGGAATCACCGCCGACCAGTCCCGTCCGGTATTGCGTGCCGTCGACTATCTGGCGTCACAGGGCTACCACGAATTGGTGTCGCGCTCGACGGTGATCCTCAACCACTCCGCGCCCGCCCAGGACAACGCCGCCGTGGCCTATCTCTCCGAGCGCTTCAGCAAAACCGGTGCGACCGTGGAAGTCATGCCCTATGACGCACATCTGGCCAAAGGCGGCATCATCGACGTTCAGAACGAGGTGAAGAAGAAGACCCGACTGCGGCTATTCGAGATGACCGCCGGTCTGGCGGATAAATTTGTGCCCGACACCGAAAGGTGAATGCGGTGACCTCCCCGACATCGGCCAAAGTCGCTTTTCCGGCACGCTGCGCGGTGAGTCTCGCCTACGACAAACATCTGGTATCCCAGGTATTTCCAGCCGGAATCCCGGTCGAGGAGTTCTTCGAGGGAATGGTCGAGTTACTCGACGAGGATCTGCGTCAGCACGGTTTCGACGGCGTAGCACTCCCCCCGGGAAGTTACGAACTACATAAAGTCAACGGCGTTCGACTCGACATCACCCGCAGCCTCGACGATCTGGGCGTGCAAGACGGCGACACCCTGGTCCTGGTACCGGTGGTCGGGGGCGAATCGTTCGAGCCACAGTACGAGTCGCTGTCGAGTGCGCTGGCAGCCACCGCCCGGCGGCTCGGCACCCAACCCGAGATCCAGTGCCTGGAGTGCGGGCACAAAGCCGACGAGCAGACCGTGACCCGCCTGCTCAATGCCCGGGTAGATCGGATGTTCGCACCCGTCACCGCGGTGACCGCTGCCCATACCGCGATCGGGTTACTGGCGATGGCGGTGATCACGCTGTCACTATTGGCCGTGCGGGCCCGAACCTTCAGCGACGGTTGGCCTCCCGCGGCCGTCCTCGCCGGCCTCGGGGGAATCCTGGCGCTCGGCGCCACCGTGACACGGCGTAACTGGCCCGCCCGCGGTGATCTGTTCAGCGGCTTCGGCTGGCTGGCGGTACTCGCCCTGTCGTGCGCGGCGCTGTGCTGCGCCCCCGGGCCGCTCGGTGCGCCGCACCTGACGATCGCCGTGACGGTCCTTGCGCTCGGCGCGATCGGGATGAGCGTGTTGCTGCGGTCCCAGACAGCCGTGGCGACCGCCCTCGTCACCGCGGCGGGAATCGGCGGAGCGGTCGCCGGGGCACGCATGTGGTATCCGGTATCGCCGCAGGTGATCGGCATCTGCATGCTGCTGGGCCTGCTGATCCTGATCCGCATGTCGCCGACGGTCGCGCTGTGGATCGCTCGGGTGCGCCCACCGTATTTCGGTTCCATCACCGGGCGCGACCTGTTCGCCCGGCGCGCGAACATGCCCATCGACACGGTCTCCCCCGTCATGCCCGAACACGGCGAGGACGACGAGGACGACCTGATCGACATCTCGGCGCGGGGTGCTGCGATCGCCGCATCGGCGCGGTTGATCAACGCCGTCCAGGTGGGGATGTGCTTCGCGATTTCCGCGGCACTGCCGATCGCGGTGTGGCTGGTACTGGCCCCCGGCGAGCCGCGACAGCGCGGCGCGGTGGTGCTGTGCGGCCTGGTTGCGGGTCTGTTCCTCACCCAGGGCCGCGGTTTCGCCGGGCGAGTGCAGGCGATCGCCCTGGTAGTCGGGGCCTGCTCGGCAGTACTTACCGGGATCGTTGAATACGCACTGGCGAACCCGGGTGACACCGCGGCCGGATTCTTGTGGCCGGCGGCCGCGATCGCCGTTTTTGCCGGCCTCGGGGTGGCCGCCGGTCTGCTGGTACCCGAGACCAAGTTCGTGCCCTGGATCCGGCTGGCCGTCGAATGGCTCGAAGTGCTGGCGTTCATCGTGGTGGGGGTGCTCGGCGCATGGCTGGGAGGACTGTTCGTGTGGGTGCGCAACTGATTCGACTCCCCGCCCGCGTATCCGCGACCGTCGCGGTGATGCTGTTGGTCGGTGTGTCGGGGGTGCCACCGACCGCGCTGGCCATCGAACCGCCGTCCGTCGATCCTGGGCTGGTCCCGGCTGACGACACGCCCGGCCCGGATCAGCCGATGCGCCGGTCGAACTCGTGCAGCGTGCCGATTACCGTCGGCAACCCGGATGTGGCTCAGGTGGCACCAGGATTCGACATGTTGGGGATCACCGCGGCGTGGCAGTACTCCACCGGCAACGGCGTACCGGTCGCCGTCATCGACACCGGAGTAACACCGAACCCCAGGCTCCCCGCGGTAGCGGGAGGTGACTACATCATGGGCGGCGCCGAAGGCCTCGACGGACTACAGGACTGCGACGCGCACGGCACGATCGCGGCGTCGATCATCGCCGCGGCCCCCCTGGGCGCGTTGCCGATGCCGCGCCCGATGCCCGAGGTACCCGCGTTTCCGCCGGCAGTGGGTCCACCACCGAGTATCGATGTGCCCCTGCCGCCCGCCGACGTTCCCGGACCGCCCGCCCCGCCGCCGCTTCCGGCGCCGGTCACCATCACCCAGATTCCGCCTCCACCTCCTCCCCCGCCACCGCCGCCCGACGAGGGCGCCGTGGCACCGGCGTCGGGACCTGCCGATCCGCAGAACGAGGACGAACCTGCGGTACCGCCGCCACCACCCGGCGCCCCCGACGGCGTGGTCGGCGTCGCACCGCACGCCACGGTCATCTCGATCCGCCAGTCCTCCCGCGCATTCGAACCGGTCAACCCGCAACGGTTCGGCTACGACGATGAGCGGGTGAAGGCCGGAACCCTGGCAACGCTGGCCAAGGCCGTCGTCCACGCGGCGAATATGGGTGCCAAAGTCATCAACATCTCGGTGACGTCGTGTGTGCAGGTTGCGGCCGGACTCGACCAGCAAGTACTGGGGGCGGCACTGTGGTACGCGGCGAACGTCAAAGATGCTGTGATCGTCGCGGCAGCCGGCAACGTGGGCGAGGCCGGTTGCGCCGACAACCCGCTGTTCGACCCGCTGAACCCGAGTGATCCCCGGGACTGGAATCAGGTCAAGGTGATCTCGAGCCCCTCGTGGTTCTCCGACTACGTGCTTTCTGTCGGCGGAGTAGATGTCACCGGAGCACCGATCGACAAGAGCATGGCCGGCCCCTGGGTGGGCGTCGCCGCGCCGGCCACCCACGTGATGGGTCTGTCACCGCAGGGCGGGGTGCCGGTCAACGCCTACCCCCCGGTCCGGGTCGGCGAAAAGAACATGCCGTTCTGGGGTACCAGCTTCTCGGCCGCCTACGTCAGCGGCGTAGCGGCCCTGGTCCGCGCCAAATATCCGCAGCTCACCGCATATCAGGTGATCAACCGGATCATGCAGACCGCGCACAATCCACCGGCCGGGGTGGATAACCGGGTGGGCTATGGATTGATCGATCCGGTGGCGGCGTTGACGTTCAACGTCCCGGCCGGCGCACCGCTGGCCCCCGGATCGCAGCAGCGGGTGATCACCCCGGCACCGCCGCCACCACCGCCGGACCACCGGGCGCGGACCGTCGCCGTCGGATTCCTCGGCGCGATCGGCGTCGCTGTGCTGGCTGCCGCTATCGCCGCACGGATCCGGAGAGCCCTCCGATGATTCCGAACCGAATCCGACTGACCGGGTTCACCCCGTCCAGCAATCGGCGGTTGCTGTGCGGGACGACGATCGCGCTGTGCGGGCTTGCGGGTTGGGCACTGGGCGGAACGATCGGCGTCGCCGTGGCGGTACCTCTGGCCGTACTGGCCGTCCTGGTCCCATGGTGGGGGCAACCGGCCTGGTCCTGGGCCCTCCTGCGGCTGCGGCGTCGCTCGACGCGGGGCTGGGCTGATCCCATCACAGTGGCCAACAACCGCGCCGGCGGCGGTGTCCGTATCCACGACGGGGTCGCGGTGGTGGCCGTACACCTGCTCGGCCGGGCGCATGCCGCCACCGTCGCCACCGGATCGGTGAACGTGCAGACCGACAACGTCGTCGACGCCGCCGCCCTGCTGCCGATGTTGCGGCACGCCCTCGGGCTGACGCTGGAATCGATGAGCGTGATCAGCATGGGGGCACGCCGCGCCACGACCGGCGACTACCCACGGGTCTATGACACCGAGATCGGGACACCGCCCTACGCCGGGCAGCGTGAGACCTGGTTGGTGTTGCGGTTGCGGATGATCGACAACACCGCTGCGCTGCGCTGGCGGACCACTCTCGGTGCGACTGCGGTCGCCGTTGCGCAGCGGATCGCGGGCTCACTGCGCTGCGTGGGCCTCCGAGCCCGCGTCGCCACCGCCAGTGATCTCGTCGAACTGGACCGCCGGTTCGGTGGTCGCCCGGTTCGGGCCGGTGCCGAACGGTGGAAGGCGCTTCGCACCGACGACGGCTGGGTCACCACCTACGCCTATCCCGCGGGCCAGATCAGCGGGGCTCTGCTGGCACAGGCGTGGACGCTGCCGGTCGACGCGGTGATCCAGAACGTAACGGTGTTCCCGGACGGGACGGGCACGGCCACCGTGACCCTGCAGACCCCACAGCCCGCCCCCACTCCCCCGGCGGTGGTGTTGCGTCGGCTCAACGGCGAGCAAGCCGCGGCGGCGGCGGCCAATATGTGCGCCCCGCGACCCCGGCTGCGCGGGTTGCGTCCCGGCCGACTGCCCACCGCCCTGCCCATCGAGATCGGACCGTCGGGCGTGCTCATCGGCAAGCTGGCCAACGGGGATCGGCTGATGATGCCGCTGACGGACTCCGGGGAGTTGAGCCGGGTATTCATCGCCGCCGAGGATCTGATCGCCAAGCGGATCATCATCCGGGCAGCCGGGGCCGGGGAACGGGTCTGCGTGCACACCCACGACCAAGCCCGCTGGGGCAGTATCCGGATGCCCGACGTCGCGCTGGTCGCCGAATCGCGGCCGACCTCCCGCACGACCGTCAGCGTGGTCGACGGGGCCATCACGCCGTCCCCGCGGCCGGCCACGGTGATCACGGTGGCACCGCCCGGCACACCTCCGCCGCCGCCGGATGCGGTCGAAGTCAGCATCGAGCAGCGTGACCGGACCACGGTCCGTGTTACGTCCGGCGGGAAATCGTGGCTGGCTACGGTCGAGTTGTTCCGAGCCGAAAACCGTTACTGCACTAGCGAAGCGCCGGCGGCGATGTCGTTGCGGTGACGACGATCTTCGAACCCCGTTGGGAGAACATGGACAGCAGACTAAGGACGACAGACATTGAGTGACCTGCCGGCGGCCCGTCGTCACTTCGATCGGGCCATGATGAGCATGGACAGTCAGTACGGCTCCGCCGACGCCCGAGCCGATTTCGTCGCGGCGACCGAGGCGGACCCTTCGATGGCCGACGCCTGGCTGGGCCGAATCGCCTGCGGGGACGACGAGCTGGACACCCTCCAACGTCTGTACGCCAACAGCGACTGGCTACACAAGGAGACCACCCGGCTGGGTCGGCACCTGGCCGCCCAGATTCCGCTGGGACCCTACCTGTCGATCACGGTGACCGATGCCTCGCACGTCGGCCTGGCTCTGGCGTCGGCACTCACGGTGGCCGGGGAATACGCGCGCGCCGACGCCCTGCTCGCGGACACCGGCCTGCTGGACAGTTGGGTCAACCACCAATGGCACCAACTCGGCCGCGCGTATCTGATGTTCGTCACCCAGCGGTGGCCGGACCTGCTGACGGTCGCCGCCGAAGAGCTACCGGACCGGGCGATCATCATGCCTGCGGTCACCGCATCGGTGTGCGCACTGGCCGGTTATGCGGCCGCACACCTGGGCCAGGGCAGGGTGGCCCTGGACTGGCTGGACCGCGTCGATATCGCCGGGCAGACACGTTCGTCGGAACGTTTCGGAGCGGGCGTGCTGACCGCATCGATCAATCCCGGCGAGATCCCGCTGCTGGCCGCCGATCTGGCCTATCTGCGCGGCATGGTTCACCGTCAGCTCGGGGAGGAGGACAACGCGCAGGTCTGGCTGTCCAAGGCCGCCATCAACGGTGTGCTGACCGAACCGGCGAAAGCCGCGCTGGCCGAGCCGCGGCTGCGACTGGTGGTGACCGAGGAGCAGATCATCGACAGTCGCAGCGATCGCTGGGACGCCGAGTCGGCGAAGAGCCGCGCCGAGCTCGACGAGGACGACGCGTTGGATCGCCGCGCCGACCTGTTGGCGCAGGGCCGCGCCGAGCTGGCGAAGCAAGTCGGGCTCGCGGAGGTCAAACGCGCCGTCCGGGCGCTCGAGGACCAACTCGAGATCCGGGCCATGCGGTTGGAGCACGGGCTGCCGGTGGAGGGCCAGACCAACCACATGCTGCTGGTCGGACCACCCGGCACCGGCAAGACGACCACCGCTGAGGCGCTGGGCAAGATCTACGCGGGCATGGGCATCGTGCGCAATCCGGAGATCACCGAGGTGCGGCGCTCCGACTTCTGCGGTGAACATATCGGCTCATCCGGTCCCAAGACCAACGAACTGATCGAAAAGGCTTTGGGTGGAATCCTTTTCATGGATGAATTTTATTCCTTGGTGGAACGGCACCAAGACGGAACCCCGGACATGATCGGGATGGAAGCGGTCAACCAGCTGCTGATCGCACTGGAGAAGCATCGCTTCGACTTCTGCTTCCTCGCCGCCGGCTATGAAGACCAGGTAGACGACTTCCTGACCGTCAACCCCGGGCTGGCGAGTCGCTTCAATCGCAAGATCCGCTTCGAGTCCTACACTCCGGAAGAGATCGTTGAGATCGGCGAACGCTATGGTTCCGGCCGCGCAACCGAATTCGACTCCGCGGCCCGCCGACGATTCCTGGAGATGGTGACCACCATCCGTGGCTACGTGAGCCCGCAGGGCGAACACGGCATCAACGTCATGCATAACGGCCGGTTCGCCCGCAATGTCGTCGAGGAGGCCGAACTGGCCCGCGATACCCGGGTCGCCGCCCAGAAGCGCGCCGGGAATCCCGTCACCGTGGAGGACCTCAAGACCATCACCGTCGCCGACATAGACGCCGCAGTCCGTGCAGTCTGCGACACCAAACGTGAGATGGCGGACCTGAGCTGGTAGGCGGCAGATCCGCCGTCAGAGCGGACCGCCGTATCGGGCCGCGAAATCGGCGACGGCTTCTTCGCGCAATGCGCTGAAGACCGCGTTCAGGCGATCCGCCAGCTCACTATGGGTGTAATCGCTGACCACACAGGGATGCAGGGTCAGTTCGAGCAATCGGCCGTCGGCATTGGCGACCGCACGGATATCACCGAGATCGACACTGTAAGTGGTGTTCTCGGCCTCGGCTACCAGCGCTTCCCATTTCTCGGCCGCTGCACGCAGATCCCGTAGCACCGACTCGACGACGTCCCTGTCGCTGAGTTCCGCGTGGCCGTCCGCCCCCGACATTGGCTAAGTATGTCGAGCCGGTGTGAGCAGCGTCAATTCAATATCAATATGACTTCTGCGAATCCCCTTGTCCGGCGCTCCCGGAACTCCCGGCACTCAGCGCCAGATACCAGCTGTAGTGGTAATTGGCCGAAACCGTGTCGCCGGTCGCGATACCCTCCGCGGCCGACAGCAGCATGCAATTCAACACCAGGGCGCTATCCACGTCCGGATACTGCCCCAGCAGCTGGTATCGCATGGTGTCCAGATAGACACGCAGGAGATCGATTTCAGCTTCGGCCACACCGGTTCCGGCGGATCCGGCCCTCACTAGCGTATTGGCTATCCGAGGCAACCCCTCTCGCCAATGGGTGACCTCACCGAGTTGCCAACCGAGGTCCTCGACGGGCGGCAGCGAACGGGGCTGCACCGATACCTCTGTCACGGCAAAGTCGCTCGCCCAACCAAGTCGATCACCGGGACTGTAGGCGGCCGATGCCATGGCGACGCCGAGCATCTCTGCGGCGGTACCGGTCCGCGGTACCGGGTCCAACAACTCCACGCCGGCCGGTAGATCGATCCCCGGCGGAATCCATCCCCCGGCGATATCGGTGGCCAGCCGGGTGACTCCGTCCGGGTAACGACCGATGGCCCATCGCAGTCCGGGCTGCTGGCGAGCGACGAAGGCCAACAGGCGTTGCAACCGCTGGTCGTCGGATTCGGTGACCTCCGGAACGACGGGTGGCGGTGCCGGGGCGGGATCGAGCCCGACCGGAACCGGATCCGCCTTCACCTGCGTCACCGGCGGATCGGCGGGCCCGGCGCCGACCGGTTCGGGCAACCTATGGCGAGGTTGTTCGGCAACAGCCTCGGTCGATTCCACCGGAGTCGGGACCGGATTCAAGCCGAGGTACTCGGTGCCGAGGTCCAGCGCTTCCCGGTGAAGCTGGCGCACCGTGGATTCCACCCGGAGGACCGCGAACGCCCGGGCCACGTTGACGACCCTGGCTTCTGCGACCTGGCGGTCCTGTCCGGCCAGACCCGATCGGCCTATCGCATGTAGCTTTTCGTTGGCCGAATCTGCGATCCTGCGTAGATCCGCGTTGAGGTAGTCGGCGAGCAATGCCGTTTCCGGGGTGACCTTCGCCAATTCCGCGGGCCAGAGGCCACCCAAGACCCAGGAACTGCAATCGACTGGAGCACCGAAAGCCGGGATCGCCAGTGATTCCCGTGCTGCGCTCCGTAGACGCCGCCGTGCCGACCGCCGACCGAAGAATGCCACCGCGCAAGCCTACCGTCGCCTCATCCGGGTTCCGCCGCATTCGCCCCGGTCGCAGGCTGTCTATGTAGGCGCGTCAACAAGTTCGACGTGTGGTGAATTGTCAGCTCCAGAGGCTGTCGGTAACGTGCGAATCGTGGCCGACCAAGGACTTCCCGCAACCGGGTGTGCAGCGCAGTTGAGCGAAGTGCTCGCACTATTAGACCGGGCGCGAAAGCTATTCGGCGACAAGATCGTTGAACCACCCGACGACATTGCGCCCGACAGCGGTGCGGCCGGGACGTGGGTGCGTTAAGGCCTGGGGTTCGGACCGGGGTGCAGCTGATGCTTCGCCAGCCGTTCGGTCGCCAGTCGCAGGTCGTCGTTGGTCGGAACGGCCGCCGAGGGCGCCTGGCCACTCGTGACTATCTCGCCCCGCACCTCTAACGCCGCTCGGAGAAACGAGACGTCGGCGGCCAAGACGATCGCCTCCGCCAACCGATGCGCGTCGGTCTGCATCACCGACTCGGAAAGCACCACGCTATGCAGATAGCCACCGCGGCAGGAACGGAACAGGACGTCTCCGCTGGGATGGATCGCGTCGAACGCCGGATTCGGATCGGTCATCGGTGCCCATCGGTCAGGCCTCGGAAGGTGTTCGCCGCGGCGTCTTCGTGCTCGTCCCACATCGCGACAGCACGCTGCAGGTTGTCGGACATCTCCGCGTGAGCGTCGGCCTGGTCGTCGTAACAGTTCTTTCGCGCATCGAGCAGCGCGACTGCTGCCTGCCGAAACTCACTGTAGATCGGGCCGAGGGAGTTCAGTGTCGCCTCGATATCGGCGTGCGATGCGGTAGCCGTGGACAGGTATTCCGAGACCTCGCGGTGGTTACCGGCGGCGTTGATCAGAACGTCCGGGTTGACGTGGATTTTCTCGGGCATGTTCTACCTTCCTCGCCTATCGACGATGCCGCTTGTAATCGGGTTTTTCAAGCTCAGTCGGCGATCCGACCAGTCGGCAGGACGGGTCGCTGCGGGCTCGTCGAGCGCAGCCTGTTCGTCGCCTCCTCGCAACAGATGTTGCCAACCAAGGAATCCGGGGCCCTGCAGATTTGCGGCGGCGTGCAACTGCCCGTCTAGCAGCGCTCGCCCGTTGCCGACGGCGAGGGCGTGTCGATCCGTGAAAACTCCGATGTCCCCCGGGCGCAACCGGTCGACATCGATCGGTGCGGTGACCGGCATTCCCGGCGGCGGTATGGGGATCCCCCGGTCTCCGAATGCTTGGGCTACCGGTTGGCCATCGGCAACGGCCTGCATCGCGGCAGCCAATTGCGGATCGGCGACGCTGGTCGTCTCACCATCGGGCAGTCGCACCGGAACCGGGTCGTCGGCACCGGGATCGTGGCCTGGTGATTCTGGATCGGGACCGTCATTCGCCGCGTCGCCGGCGGCGACATCGTCGGGCGAATAGTCATCCTCATCCGGCATCGTGTCACCGCCCCAGTCCGACGCTGATCCTTGCCAGGGTAGGCCGGGAACCGGTCCAACCGGCATTGCCCCGAATCCGGGACCGTCTCCACCGAATCCCGGGACCGCCGACAGCCCGGGCAGTGCTGGCATCGGCCCGGCGGGGTCGGGGAAGCCGGTCTCGGGTTGATCGGCGGCAGGCAGATCCGGGTAGGGCTCGAGGTCTGAGTCATCCGCGAACGCCGGGTCGAATCCGGCACTCGGTATCGCGGTGTCTTTGGTCGACACCGGATCAGCGTCGGAGGGAACGGCATCTTCCCGCGCCGGTTCTGCCGCATACAGTGCCGCCAACGCGATGGCCAGCGCTTGTTTGGAGGTGTCGTCGTCATTGGTCTCTTGAACTACCCTGACGATCTCTCCGAGCTTGGCTATCAAATACTTCCGGAACTCCCGCGCACCCGGTGCGGTGCTGAGATCCCATGCCGCTGCGGCACCGGCGATCTCAGTCTGCAGATCGTCTAGGTTGCGTCTGCCCTCCAGCGACGTCTTGTGTGTGCGTCGCAGCGCTTCGATCACCTGCCGGTCGAATTCCGCGGCATGGGAGAGCTGTTGACTCAGCGCGAGCTCGGCCCGCCTCATAGCCGCTGCCGCCGGTCCCTGTTGTTGCTCAGCGAAAATCTGTCCCGCCGAACGCAGCTGGTCCAGGACTCGGTCATAGCCGGACGGCGGGAGCGGTAACGTCAGTGCCGCTTCCGCAATTCGGGTCGCCTCTCCCCCGCCACCAGACATTTCAATGCGGCCGATCGCATCGAGGACGTCATCGCGGGTAGCCATCTGATCAGACCAACGCGTTTGGGCCGAAACAGGATTCCAGGTCTGACCGCTCCATGGCCGGTGACTGTACCGATGCCACCGCAGCCCGACAATTCACCCGGACCGCAGGTGTGAAGTATCTGTTCACGTCACCGGCCGTCGAATCGCGACGTGTGCTCCCAGTGGGCTGATCTGAACCGTGGCTCCGGCGTGCGGTGCCTCGATCACCCGATTGCCGCCGATCGCGAGCTGGACGTGACCGACGCTGGGGAACACCAGGTCGCCGGCCCGGATCTGCGAACGCGGCACGGCGATTCCCTCGTGAATCTGCGTATAGGTGGTTCGCGACAGCGGTACACCGGCCTGTCGGTACGCCCATTGGGTCAGACCCGAGCAGTCGAATCGGTCGGGCCCGGTCGCACCCCACACGTAGGGCCTGCCCAGCCGGGACAGCGCGGCACGGACGGCGCGGCCGGCACGGGTATTGGGCAGCCTCAATCGATCCGCGGCGAGTCGGTGCGGCCGAGTACGGCGGTAACGCAACCGGCGCAGTCCGGTGCGATGGGCTCGGGCACGGTGGCGGGCGCCGACCACATGGGCATGTTGTGCGCGAAGACGTCCCGCCCGGCGTCGCATCGCCTCGCGGTACGCCAGTGGTGTGTCCGCCGTCGACGCGGCGTCGGCGCGCGCTGCCGCCACGGTTGCCGCCGTCTGCCGGCGGGCATCGGCGTGGTCGGCGACGGCCGCGGCCAGCACCGTCGCGGCCGCGCCATCGGTGCGGGCGTTCGCCAGCAACCGATCCCGCTGTACCAGCACCGCCCGGCGGTACCGGTCATGTCCCGTAGCCGTCTCGACAGAGGCATTGCTCCACAGCAGATCGGCGTAGCGATCCGGACCCGGCGCCGGTGACACGGATCGCGGACGGCCCGCAAACAGCTCGTTGGCGCGCTGTAAGAACTCCACCTCGCCGTTGCCCACCGTCATGCCTCTCTATCGCCACCAACTGTCGGATCTGCGGGTGCATCGGCGAAAGCACGAATCCGCGCCAGCGCCCCCGGCGGGATCACCCCGGTGTTGCGGATATCCCACAGGTCCTCGGCACTGATGCCGAGCAACGCGGCGATGACGGGTTCGGGCAACGCCGACCGGGTACACGCGTGGTCGAAACGTGCGGCCAAACTGTCGGGCATCCGTTGCAGCAGATCGCTGCGAATGGCCTCCAATGCCCGTAGATGGGACATCAGCCGCAGCGCGTGCTCGGCACCCGCATTGACGGCCACCCGCCAAGAGCTGGCCGCCAGCATCTCCGCCTTCACGCACTGCGTGATCACGGAACGAATATACGTCTCGTATTCGTCTGATGCTTCCGACGGCAATCGGGCTATCACCGAACGCAGTGCATCGAGCTGCGCCTCGGCGTATCCCTCCAACACCTCGGTGTCGCTATGGCGATCCACGACGATGGCCCCGGCAGGCCGAGTCGGTGCCGTCCGTGTTCCCGCCGCAGACAACACCTGGACCAATTCGGCGTCGGCGTCTTCGGCCACCAGGAGTCTTGAATAGGTGCCGGGTGGCAGTCCCAACCCGTTTTCAACCTTTTGAACAGTGCCTTTGTGCGGCTTGCGTGCGCCACGTTCCAAGTAGCTGAGCCCCATGATGCTGACGCCGGTCGCCGCGGCGAGGTCCGCCAGTGACCAGTCCCGAGCTTCTCGCAGGGCCCGAATAGCCGCACCCGCCGCCTCACGGCTCATCGTTGCGCCCCGCCCATGACGGGATCCTACACAGCGCACGCCCTCGCTAGTTACATATATGTTTTTATCAACTTCTCTTGCGTCCCCCGTATTCGTAGATATACGTTGCTATCTACGTTATCCGGTCTGGCTCCGAGGAGGTCGTTCCTATGGCACCCCCCTGCTCCACAAATCCCGAACTGTGGTTCGGCTACCCCGACGCCGATAGCTCCGATGGGGCTGCCAAGGCGCGGGCCTACGAACAGTCCGCCACCGAGGCGCGCCTCCTATGCCTGCGGCGCTGCCCGTTGGCGCAACAGCGTCGGTGCGCTGCTTTGGCCGTGGAACGCGGCGAGGAGTACGGGGTGTGGGCAGGCGTGAAGCTTCCCGGCGGCCAGTACCGGAAGCGTGCCGAGCTCGCCCGCGCACACGAAATCCTTCGGGCCATCGCCGTCGGCGAGATCAATACCCGCGAGCTCGCCGACAATCAGGAGCTGCTGGCCAACCACGAACGTTCCCGGCTGCCGGTGACCGCGACGGTCTTTCACCTTCCGACCGGCCCGATCGGCAGCACATCGGCCGCATGAATCCAAGAGCAGTCGCTAGGATCGCTACCAGCGACCAGGACCGCGGCTCGGAGGTGGACGGTGAGCAACCTGGAGAGCACTTCGGGTGAGTTCGCCTGTGCAGCAACGCCCGCCGATCACATCGAGGTCATCCGGCCTCGTGAGGTCCCGCTGGGCGGGCCGCGTGCGATGCGGGTAGAGCGCACCCTGCCGCAGCGGGAGCGCTCGCTGATCGGCCCCTGGTGCTTCATCGACCGCTACGGCCCGCGGGACGTCGTCGCCGATGGCGGGATGGATGTGCCCCCGCACCCGCACACCGGACTACAGACCGCTACGTGGCTGTTCAGCGGGCGGGTCGAGCATCGCGACAGCGGCGGGGTGCGAGCACTGGTTCGCCCCGGCGAATTGAACCTGATGACGGCCGGTGCCGGCATCTGCCACTCAGAGGTCTCGATCGATCCGCGGGAGGCGCCGGTCCTGCGCGGCGTGCAGCTGTGGATCGCCCTGCCCGACACCGCCCGCCAGACCGCGCGCGGACTCAATCACTTTGCACCGGAACCGGTTTCCCTTCCCGGTGCTTCGGCGCTGGTGTTCCTCGGCGAGCTGGCCGGCTACCGCTCCCCCGTTCCGACCTTCAGCCCGTTGGTGGGCGCCCAGCTCGACCTGGATCCGCGAACCGAGCTGGACCTGGACATCGACCCGTCGTTCGAGCACGGCGTATTGGCCGATCAGGGCGCCCTCGCACTCGGTGATACCGCCCTGCGCGTCGGCGACCTCGGCTACCAAGGCCCCGGGCACCGGATGTTGCGGCTGGGCAATACCGGGGACGATCCCGCCCGCATCCTGCTGCTCGGCGGCGCGCCGTTCGGCGAGGAGTTGGTGCTGTGGTGGAACTTCATCGGCCGCAGCCACGACGAGATCGTCGAGTTCCGGCGGCAGTGGAACGCTGGCGATTCCCGTTTCGGCCGCGTCGAGGGCTACCGGGGCCGGCTGGAGCGCTTGCCCGCCCCGCCGATGCCGCCGGTGCGGTTGCGGCCGCGGCGGTAGCGGGCCGGAATCTAGCCCTCACCCCGAAAGGGCATTACACTAAATTGCGGATAGCAATCCAACCGAGCGCCAGACAACACGGTATTACCGACACCGAAATCCGTTCCGTCGTCAGTCACTACGCCCTTACTGTCCTCCTGGCTCCTCGGCGGTACGGCTCCCGGCCAGTCCTTTACATCGGGCCCGCCGCCCCCAACCATCCCTGGATAGAAGTGATCGCCGACTTACGCAATCCCACGACTGCTGACGTTTTCCACGCGATGATGCTGCGACGCAGCTTGGTCGCCGCACTGGACATTTCCGGCCTGATCGATCCCCAATACGGACCTCAACGGTCCTAACGACAGTGCAGAGGACCCTGGTATGACGAGCCCCCGCCCCATTGATTACAACTACGCCGACCTGGCCGCCGACTATGCCGCCAACCCTCCACACGCAGCCGAGATCGTCGGTCCGGTCGAGGTGAATCCGGCGTATCTGCCCACCGGGCGACCGGCCAGGGGTAAGCCGACATCCGGCAAGACGCCCGCCCTGCCGGTCCGGCTACCGGAACCGATCCGCTCTGAGCTGCGTCGTCGAGTCGGGAACGGGGAAGCCGGGTCCGAATCTGAACTCGTGCGGTCGGCGCTTCTCGAATACTTCGAGAACCACCCCCGCAACTAGCCGCTTCCCGACGCCCCGGCCACCCACCGGCTACGGCGTCAGCAGCACCTTCACCACGTCGCCGGTCCGGGCGGCCACCGCGCGGTAGGCCTCGGCGGCGTCGTCCAGGGCCATCTCGGTGGTGAAGATGCCGTCCACCGACAACCGGCCGGATTGCAGCAGCGGAATCAACTGCGGCCAGGTCTGCTGCACCGGGGCGGTCGTCATGCGCAGGGTGATGCTGCGCAGCAGCGCCGGCAAGGCGGGGAACGGGAAGGGCTGCAGGTCATGCACCCCCACCACCGACACCGTCCCGCCGGCCCGCGCCGCGTTCAGGGCGTCGGCCATGGTGGTGTCGGTGCCGACGGCATCGATCACCGAGTCCACTCCCCTGCCCCCGGTCAGTTCCATGGCCGCGGTCGTCGCCGCCGGCTCCGCCGGAGTCACCCCCATCAGGGCGGCCCGCTCCCGGCGTTCCCGCACCGGGTCGATCCCCAAAACCGTTGCCGCACCGAGGAACAACGCGCTGCGGGCCGCGCACAGACCCACCGCGCCCAGCCCGACCACGGCGACGGTCCCGCCCACCGGGATGTCGGCGCGCAGGGCCGCCGCCCAGCCGGTGGCGAGGTTGTCGGTGAGCAGCAGCGCTTCGGCGTCGACGATGCCCTCGGGGATGCGGGCCAGCTGGAAGTCGGCCCCCGGGACCGCCAGCAGCTCCGATTGCGCTCCGCCCAGCACTCCGGAGCCGAAGATCTGCGGACCCGAGTGACAGCGGATGGGGTCGAGGGTGCCGCAGCCGGCGCAGTGCCCGCAGCCGGCCACCGAGGACACCATCACGCGGTCGCCGACCCGCACCGAACCCACCTGCGAGCCCACCTCGACCACGGTGCCGATCGCCTCGTGGCCCATCGCCACCGGCTCGAAGATGGGGAAGTCGCCCTCGTAGCTGTGCAGGTCCGAACCGCAGATGGCGGTCGCAGTCACCTGGACGATGGCACCGTCGGCGCCGGGCAGTTCGGGGTCGGGCCGGTTGTCGACGCGGACCGAGCCGGGCGCGTCGATGACGACAGTGCGCATGTCATGTTCCTTCGGTTAGGGCCTGTACTTTGCCGAGCACGTCCGGGTAGCGCTTGAGGTGCGCGCCGCCGTTGACGTCGAACGCCGATCCGGTGATCCAGCCGGCCCGCTCGGAGGTCAGAAACTCCACGGTCGCCGCGATGTCGTCGGGCACCCCGGAGCGGCCCAGCGGGGTGTTCTCGATGTATTCGTCGGTCAGGCCGGGCACCATCGCCAGCCCGGCGACCAGGGGAGTGTCCACCAGGCCGGGGGAGACCGCGTTGACCCGGATTCCGCGGGGCCCCAACTCCAGGGCGGCCACCTGCACCAGCATCAGCACCCCGGCCTTCGCGCTGCAGTAGGCGGCCATGGTGCTGCCGGGCTGGCGGCCGTTGAGCGAGGAGATCGCCACCACGCTGCCGCCTTCCGCCATGGTGCGTGCGGCGTGCTTGATCACCAGCATGGTGCCGGTCAGGCAGACGTCGATGGTGGTCTGCCAGCCGGCCAGGTCGATGTCGGCGATCGGGCCGATGATCGACAGTCCCGCACAACTGACCACCGACCGCACCGGACCCGCGGCGGCGGCGACCGCGAAGGCCGCCTCGACGCTGGCCTCGTCGGTGACGTCGGCGAAGACCGCGGTCGCGGCGTCCCCGAGTTCGGCCGCGCGGGCGCGGGCGGCCTCTTCGTCGAGGTCGGCGATCACCACGTGATCACCCCGGGCGACCAATGCACGCGCGGAGGCCAGACCGATCCCGGAGGCGCCGCCGACGATCAGTGCCACGGGTGTCCGACCGGTCATGCTCACGCTCCCGTCGTGGTGGTGGCTCGGTAGCTGCGATCGCGGTCCGGCCGCGTCCACAGGGTGTCGTCGCCGACGTCGGTTCCGTCGGTGACCAGCACGCGCTTGAGGATCTTGTTGGTGGCCGTGGTCGGCAGCGCCGCGGTGATCCGCACGTAGCGGGGCCAGGCCTTGGGGGAGAGGTCCTCTTGGGCGGCAAGGAATTCGGCGAGACCGGCTTCGGTCAGCTGCGCACCGTCGCGCAGCACCAACGCGGCCATCACCTGGTCGCCGACATTGGCGTCCGGTACCGCGTAGACGGCGGCCTGATTGATGTCGGGGTGGCGCATCAGGATGCGTTCGATGGGGGCGGCCGCCATGTTCTCGCCGTCCACCCGCATCCAGTCGGCGGTACGTCCGGCCAGGTAGATCCAGCCGTCGGCGTCGGCGTAGGCCAGATCCCCCGACCAGTACATGCCGTCGCGCATCCGGTCGGCGGTGGCCTGGGCGTTGTTGTAGTAGCCGGTGAAGAAGCCGGTGCCGGCGGTGTTGACCAGCTCGCCGATGGCCTCCTCGGCGTTGAGCAGCGCGCCGTGCTCGTCGAAGACCGCGGGCGGGCATTCGCGGACGGGGTCGCTCTTGTAGATCGCGACGCCGGGGAAGCCGCGGCCCACCGAGCCGGGCGGGGTGCCTTCGTCACGGGTGATGGTCACCGCGTTCTCGGTGGACCCGAAGGCGTCCACCACATGCACACCGAACCGGCGGGCGAACTCGCCGATGTCACGCTCGGAGGCCTCGTTGCCGAAGGCCACCCGCAGCGGGTTGTCGGCGTCGTCGGGCTGCTCGGGGTGCGCCAGGAGGTAGGCGAAGGGCTTGCCGACGTAGTTCATATAGGTGCCACCGTAGGCGCGGATGTCGGCCAGGAACCGTGAAGCGGAGAACTTCGCCGGTGCCATCGCCGCGCCGGCGGCCACCGCGGGCCCGAACCCGGCGGCGATCGCATTGGAATGGAACAGCGGCATGGACAGATAGACGACGTCGTCGCTGCCCAGTTCGAAGCGTTCGGTCAGTGCCTGTCCGGCGACCAGCACCATGAAGTGGCTGACCAGCACGGCTTTCGGGTCACCGCTGGTACCCGAGGTGAAGATCAGCATGAACGGGTCCAGCGGGGCGACCTGCCGGTGCGGCCGCAGTTCTCCGGCCGACGCGCATTCGGCATCCCAGGCGGGGTCGTCGACGTCGATGACGGTGACGCCGGGCAATTCCAGCCCGTCGAGCAGGGCGCGGTGTTCGGTGTCGACCAGCAGGATCTGGACGTCGGCGGTGCGCAGGTCGCCGGCCAACGCCGATCCGCGGCGGGTGTTGTTGACCCCGCAGAGGACGTAGCCGCCGAGCCCGGCGGCCGCGAGCGCGGTCAGCATGGCGGGGGTGTTGCCCAGCAGGGCGCCGACGTGCATCGGGCGGGCGGTGTCGGCGCGGGCGAGTACCGCGGCGCCGTGGCGGGCCGCGCCGTCGAGGTATTCACGCCAGGTCCAGCGGATCTTCCGACCGTCGGCGCTGTTGTGGAGCACCGCCAGGCCCGGCTGGTCGGTGCGTTCGGCGAGCAGTTGCTGCATCGTCTCGGCCACCGCGACCTCCTACCCCGTGGGTCTACACGACGCGACGCAATAGTACACAGATCGGATAAAGTGTCTACCGGATTGTCCGGGTTGTCGCCGAGGGGGTGCGCCGTGAACGCGACGTCGACAGCGCCCTCGTCCCCGTCCACCATCGACCGCCTGCTCGACGCCACCGAGAAGCTCTTGGCCGACAAGGGTATTCGGTCCACCACGATGATCGACGTGGCCCATGAGGCGGGGGTGTCGCGGGCCTGGCTGTACCGGAACTTCCCCGACAAGCCGACGCTGGTGGGTGCGGCGATCATCCGGCTGATCGAGACCAGTTGGGCGCAGACCCGGGCCGAGCTCGACACCATCGCCGACTTCGAGAGCAAGCTGGTGGCCGGTGTGCAGATCGGCCGGCGGGCCTACGACGACCCCGGCACCCTGCTGCGGCGGCTGCGCACCTCCGAGCCGGAGGAGTTCACCGCCTGCGCCGGGGCCGGCGTCAGCGGCCTGGTCCCCGATCTGGCGGGGTTCTGGTATCCGTTACTGGAGGCCGCGGCCGTCGACGGTGACATCCACCCCGACACCGACCTGCCCGAGGCCAGCGAATGGATCGCCCGGGTGATGATCAGCCTGGGCAGCGTCCCGGGCAATCACATCGACCCCGACGACCCGGATTCGCTGCGGCGGCATCTGCGGCGGTATGTGTTGCCGGGGTTGCGGGGAGCGCCGGGGGAGTGAGTGCCGGCCTGAATGGAAAGCACATTTCCATCTTTTGATAATGGTAGCGTGCGCTGAGACGAACCACCTTCTCATTTCGGTGTGCCGACCCGGCCCGTACCACTGCGGTGACGCGGCCCGGCAGGCTTGCGCGACGGGAGTGCCATCATCGACGCCTGGATTCTCGACGCCGTGCGGACCCCGCGCGGCAAAGGCCGCCCGGACGGTGCGCTGCACGGCATTCATCCCCAGGCTTTGCTGGCGCAGTGCCTGACCGCCCTGGCCACCCGCACCGGCTTCGACCCCACCGACGTCGACGACGTCATCGCCGGCAACGGCATCCTGTCCGGTGATCACGGCGACGACATCGCCCGGCTGGCGGTGCTGCTGGCCGGCTGGCCCGAATCCGTGCCGGGGATGACGCTCAACCGGTTCTGCGGGTCCGGACAGCAGGCGGTGACGGTGGCGGCCACCGCGGTAGCCGCCGGCGCCGAGCACCTGATGCTGGCCGGCGGCGTGGAGTCCATGTCGCGCTGGGACGCACGCGTCGGGGTGCCGACCATCGACGGCGACAACCCGGTGCTGCGCCGCCGCTATCCGACGGTGCCGCAAGGTATCTCCGCGGATCTGATCGCCACCGTCGAGGGCTTCAGCCGCGCCGATGTGGACGCCTACGCCGCGGAGAGCCAGCGCCGCGCCGCCGAGGCCATCTCCCAGGGCCGCTTCGACCGGTCGCTTATCCCGGTGACCGACGAACACGGCACCGTGGTGTGCACCCGCGACGAGCACCCCCGGCCGGGCACCACCGCGGAGAAGCTCGGCGGCCTGCCGCCGGCCTTCGCCAAGATGGGCGGTGCCCGGGTGCCGGGTGAGGACCGCACCTTCGACGAGATCTGCCTGGACCGCTACCCCGGCCATGCCGCGATCGACCACGTGCACCACGCCGGCAACTCCTCGGGTGTGGTCGACGGCGCCGGGGCCGTGGCGGTGGTGTCGCAGACCTGGTTGAGCACTCACGGCGCCACACCGCGGGCCCGCATCCGGGCCACCGCCGCGCTGGGCAGCGAGCCGGTCATCATGCTCACCGCGCCGGGTCCGGCCGCGCAGCGCTGCCTGGCGCGGGCCGGGATGAGCGCCGCCGACATCGACCTGTGGGAGATCAACGAGGCGTTTGCCGCGGTGCCGCTCAAGACGATCCGTGACCTGAACCTCGACCCGGAGCGGGTCAACGTCAACGGGGGCGCGATCGCGCTGGGCCATCCGATCGGCGCGACCGGGGCGATGCTGATCGGCACGGTGCTCGACGAGCTCGAACACCGCGACCTGACCACCGGGCTGGTCACCATGTGCACCGGGGGCGGCATGGGGACGGCCACCATCATCGAAAGGGTCTGACGTGACCGACACGCTGCTGATCGACCGCTCCCGCGACGGCATCGCCGTGGTGACACTCAATCGCCCGGACCGGCTCAACGCCGTCAACGAGGAGATGCGCGACGCACTGATCCAGACGTTCACCGCGCTGGGTGCCGACCGCTCGGTGCTGGCGGTGGTGCTCACCGGCGCGGGCCGCGGTTTCTGTTCGGGCCTGGACGTGCGCGACTTCGGGGCCGGCATCCCCGAGGCCGACGACCCGGCGATCGACCGGATGCGTTTCCAGGAGTCCATGGCCGCACTGCCGCAGGCGATCCGGGCCATGCCGCAACCCGTGATCGCAGCGGTCAACGGCGCCTGCGTGGGTGCCGGGTTTGCGATGTGTCTGTCCTCGGACATCCGGATCGCCTCGACCGCAGCCAAATTCGGTAACGCCGCCATCCTGCTGGGCCTGTCGGGCGCGGAGATGGGGATGAGCTATCACCTGCCGCGGATCGTCGGCACCAGTGTGGCCGCCGACTGGATGCTCACCGGCCGCACCGTGACCGCGCAGGAGGCCGACCAGCGGGGCCTGGTCAGCCAACTGGTGGAGCCCGACGCCCTGGTGGACCGGGCCATCGAATTAGCCGCTCTCATCGCGGGACTCGCACCCCTGGGGGTGGAGCTGACCAAGCGCGCGCTGCAGGTCAACACCGACGCCACCGGCCTCGACGCCGCGCTGGAGCTGGAGAACCGCAACCAGGTCCTCACCCATGCCACCGACGACGCCGCTGCCCGCCGGCAGAAGTGGGCCCGGTAACCGACCGCTCGACCGAAAGGACACCCGACGATGGCGTGGGACTTCTCCACCGACCCGCAGTGGGCCGAACAGCTGGCTTGGGTCGAAGATTTCGTCCGCAACGAGTGCGAACCGATCGACATGGTGGTCAAGGAATCCCACGACCTCACCGACCCGGTACGCCAGGCCCTGATCCCGCCGCTGCAGAAGATCGTCAAGGAACGCGGACTGTGGGCCACCCACCTGGGACCGCACCTGGGTGGTCCCGGCTACGGCCAGGTCAAGCTGGCGCTGCTCAACGAGATCCTGGGCCGCTCGGAATGCGCGCCCATCGTGTTCGGTTCGCAGGCACCGGATTCGGGCAACAGTGAGATCCTGGCGCACTACGGCACGCCAGAGCTCAAGGAGCGCTACCTCGAGCCGCTGTTGGACAACCGGATCATCTCGTGTTTCTCGATGACCGAACCGCAGGGCGGTGCGGACCCGAAGGTCTTCACCACCACCGCCACCCAGGACGGCGACCACTGGATCATCAACGGCGAGAAGTGGTATTCGTCGTTCGCCTCCAAGGCGTCGTTTTTGATCGTGATGGCGATGACCGACCCGGATGCGGCTCCCTATCAGCGGTATTCGATGTTCGTGGTGCCCGGCGACACCCCGGGCATCAACGTGCTGCGCGATGTGGGCCTGGGCTATCAACCCGCCGACGGTGGGGGACGAGAGGGCTACGTCCGCTACGAGAACGTCCGGGTGCCGAACGATCACATGCTCGGCCCGCGCGGCGGGGCGTTCGTGGTGGCCCAGACCCGGTTGGGCGGCGGGCGGATTCACCACGCGATGCGCACCGTGGGGCTGGTGCGCCGGATCTACGACATGATCTGCGAACGGGCGGTGTCGCGCCACACCCAGGGCACCGTGCTGGCCGACAAGCAGATGGTGCAGGAGATGATCGCCGACTCCTGGATGGAGATCGAGGCCTACCGGCTGCTGACCTTGCAGACCGCGTGGAAGATCGACCAGTACAACGACTATCAGAAGGTGCGCGGCGACATCTCCGCGGTCAAGGCGATGATGCAGAAGGTGCTGCACGACGTGGCTTCGCGCGCTCTGCAGATCCACGGCTCGCTGGGCACCTCGCATGAGATGCCGTTCGTGCAGTACCTGACCGAGTCGTTCGTGCTGGGCCTGGCCGACGGGCCCACCGAGGTGCACAAGGTGACGCTGGCCAAGCAACTGCTCAAAGGTGTTGCGCCGGCGCCGGATCTGTTCCCGTCCGAGCATCTGCTGCGGCTGCGGGCGGCCGCCGAGGCGAAGTTCGCCGACAAGCTGGCCGGCATTCCACGGGACTAGGCCAACAGCGTCCGGGCCCTGTCCAGCAGGCTCGGCAGGGCCGCCGCCATCGCCTCGAGTTCGGGATTCGGGGTGGCGCGGCGGCGGTTGTGCTTGACGATCAGCGACCAGGTGGCGGTGGATTTGAAGCACGCCAGCGCCATGAAGTAGGCCAGGTCGGCGACGTGCGCATCCCGGGCGTCGGTGTAACAGGCTGCCAGCTCGTCGATCCCGGGGACGAGCGCGTCGTAGGGAGTGCCGCGGCGGTAGGTCTGCGGGTCTGAGTTGATCAAAAACCAGCCGGCGTCGATGCGCGGGTCGCCGATCGACCAGATCTCCCAGTCGATCACCGCGGTGATCTCGGTGCCCACCGCCAGCAGGTTGCCCAGCCGAAAGTCGCCGTGTATCACTGCCGGGGCGACCGGGGCGGGTAGCGCGGCGCGCAGCGCATCGCCGACGGCCTGCCAGCCGGGCGCCAGTTCCGGGTCGACGGTTGCCAGGGTGGCACTCCACCGTTCGATCTCGCTGGCCGCGTCACCGACGGGTTCGTCGGCGCAGCCCAAGGCCGTCGGGTCCAGGCGGTGCAGCCGGGCCATCACCCGGGCGGCGGCGCGGTAGCGGTGCGGGACAGCGGGATCGGTGGGTTGATCCGGCGCGTCGAACAGCGGCTCGAAGGAGTCGCCGTCGATCAGCGTCATCGCGAACAGGGGCGGCACCTCCGGCGGATCGCCGTCGTCGCACCAGAGCAGGCCGGGTACCGGTACGTCGGTGTCTGCCAGGGCGGCGATCATCCGGGCCTGGCGCAGCACGTCGCGGTGGCCGACCGGGGCGTGTCCGGGGGGTGCCATCTTCACCACGATCGGCCGGCCGTCCTGGCTGCCGCGGAAGGTCAGGCTCGAGGCCCCACCGGCCAGCGGTGCGATCGCGGTGACGCCACGTGGTTCCAGTCGGTGCCGTAGCGCGGTCAGGGCGGCATCAGTCACGCAGCCAACCGACCTCGCGCAGGAACGCCTGGGTTTTGACGATCTGGCCGGTCAGGGTCTTCGGGTCGGCGGTGCACAACCGGTGGGCCGTCTCGGTGATCAGTGAGATGTCCTCGGTGTCGACCTTCGCCAGGTCCAGCGTGCCCGCCCCGGGCGTGGCCACCGGGTCGGTCGGCGCGGCGGCGTTGACCGCGATCCCGTCGCTATAGAGTTCGGCGGCAAGGCTTTTGGTGAGCCGATTGAGGCCGGCTTTGACGGTGCCGTAGATGCCGAAGCCCGCCGAGGTGTCGAACTCGGAGAACGGGGGACCGGGCGGCAGATCTCCGCCGACCGATGTCAGGTTCAGGATCCACCCGGCGCCGCGCTCACGCATCGCGGGAATCGCGAGTTGGCTCAGATGCAGGGGTGCCACCACGTGCATCTCGAGCATCAGCTTGACCCGCCGTTCCGGGAAGCCGTCCAGCGGGCGCAGGAACGTCACCGCGGCGTTGTTGACCAGGATGTCCGGTGCGCCGATCTGCTCGGTGACCTCGGCGAACAACCGCTCGCGGTCTTCGGCGGACGACAGGTCGGCCTGCACGGCGATGGCGCGGCCCCCCGCGGCGACGATCTCGTCACGGGTCTGGCTCAGCGACCCGTCGTACTTGGCGTCGGGTTCCAGGGTGCGGGCGGTGAGAGCCACGGTGGCGCCTTCGGCGGCCAGTCGCTGGGCGATGGCTTTGCCCAGCCCGCGACTGCTGCCGGTCACCAGTGCCACTTTGCCGTCGCAGGTTGCCATCCGACGCCGTCCTTTCCTGGTTTGATAACGCACTCTCTAAAACCGAGAACATGGTTACCATCTGTGTTGGAGTATAGGGACGGCCAGCCGGCGCCACCGCCGATTGGGGTACCGGAAGGGATGCAATGACGGAGTGGTTCCTCTACCTCCCGCAGAGCAGGATCGGTCTCGATGACCTGGTGTCACGGGTGCAGGTCGCCGAGGCGTCCGGGTTCGACGGGGTCGCCTTCCTCGACCACCTCGACACCCCGATGGCGCCGACGGCACCGCTGTGGGAGGCCATGACCATCGCCACCTGGGTCGCCGCGCACACCGAACGCATCAAGGTCGGTCACGTGGTGTTGTGCGACGCGTTCCGCCATCCCTCGGTGCTGGCCAAGCAGGCGACCACGCTGGCCGAGGCCAGCGGCGGCCGGTTCGAGCTCGGGCTGGGCTCCGGTTCGATGCCCGACGAACTGGCCAAGTACGACATCAGTACCGCGACCGCGCGCGAACGCGTCGACGCCCTGGGCCAGACGCTGGACGCGCTGGGGGAGTTCTGGAGCACCGACGGGCAGCGCGCCCAGGCGCCGGCGCCGTCGCAGCCGATTCCGCTGGTGCTCGGCGGAGTCGGCCCGCGGATGCTGGATCTGGTGCGCCGGCACGCAGACTGGTGGAACCTGCCGTGTACGCACCTCGACAGGTTCGCCGAGCTGCTGCCGGCGATCGGGAACGCCCGGCCGTCGATCCAGCAGATGGTCGGCTTCGCCCGCCGCGATCAGGATCTCGCGACGGTATCGGAGACCGCTCAACGCCGCTTCGGTCATCTCGGGACGGGACTCAAGTGTGGGGAGGCGACCGAGCTGATCGACCATTTCGGTGCGTTCGAAGCGGCCGGCGCACAGCGCTTCTACGTGTGGTTCGCCGACTTCGCGCCGCCGGAGTCCATCGCGGAGTTCGGTGAGACGGTGATCGGGGCGGGCAGCTCCACAAGCTGACCTGAGGGGCTGTGGATAACTTCGCGCGAGGGCGGCGCGGCGCACCAGTCCGGGGCTAGGCTGCCCTCATGCAGCCGAAGGATCTGGAGGCCCGCGTCACGGCCCTGGAGAACGACGTGGCGGAGCTGCGGGGGCAGGTCCAAGCGTCTAGGGAGGACTCCGTGGCGGCCCGAGTGCTCGCCGGAGGGGCCGATCGCGACGTCGGTGAGCTTGGCAAAGAGATGCGCGCCCTCCGCCGGGCGACCATAAGCAGCTTCAATGCGTTGCGACAGGACATGAACGACGGCTTCGCCGAGATGCGGGCCAAGTTCGACATGACCGCCGCCGGTCAGCAGCGTATCGCCGAACTCATCCAAACCGTCGTCGACAACCAGGGTGACGACAAGCCGTCGACCTGATCACCGACTTGCCGGTGAACTGATCCGGACCCGCGAGCCGAACCCGGCCCGGCACAATGGCGTCATGGGTTCCTCGCGACGAGAGCCCCGGCAGGCCCGGTCACGCGAAACCGTCGAGACGCTGCTCGAAGCGGCCGCCCAGGTGTTCTCCCGCGAGGGAATCGCGGCCACCACCAACCGCATCGCCGAGCGCGCGGGTGTTTCGGTCGGCACGCTGTATCAGTACTTCCCCGACAAGCACGCCATGCTGCGCGCGGTGGCCGGCCGGCATCTGCGCTCCGCCGAGGACCGCCTGACCGAGGTGTTCGACCGGCTGCGCAGTGCGGCGCCGCCGTTCGACGACACCGTGGCCGAGGTGCTCGAACTAGTGGTGGAGCTGCACCGGGACCGACCGCAGTTGCATGCGCTGCTGCACCGGGTCGCCGCCGTCGCCGACGACGTCGCGGCGGTGTCGGCTTTCGAGGATCGGATGGTCGCCGAGGTGGCCTACCACCTCAAGCGGTGCCGCCGCGGCGGCGAAGCGCCCGAACTGACCGCCCGGACCATCGTGCACGCCGTCGACGCGCAGGTGCACCGGGTACTGCCCCGACACGGCTACGGCTCGGACGCTGCCGCGCAGCTGAAGGTCATCGTCGATCGGTGTACTCCACCACCGCCGTGACGGTCTCGCGGATGACATCTTCGAGCTGGGTCAGACCGGGCTCCTCGATCGGGTAGTGCCCGCAGTTGTCCAGCAGGACGGTGCGGGTAGGCGCCGAGATCCGTTGCAGGAAACCGATACTGCGCTCCGGCGGGGTCCAGGCATCGGCGGCCGGGTGTACCAGCGTGACCGGTGCGCCCCGATAGTTCTCAGGCGCGGTGTGCCGATAACGCAGCCAACTCGACAAGAAGCCCAGCGGCACCTTGACCCCGCCGCCTTTGGGATCGGCGGCGCACAGCTTCGCCAGCGCGGGGTTGCTGCTCATAGCGGACATGTCGGCGATCCAACGGATCGGGACCCGAACCGATCCCGCGGCGGCGCCGGCCAGGCGCACGGCGAGGGCGAGGGCGCCGCCGTGCACCTTCCACCGCGAGGCCGCCGCCAACGCGGCCGGGTCGGAGAGATCCAGCAGGCAGGTGGCGAGCAGCGCGGCGACGTCGCGGGTCCGGGCCGCGGCCTCGTAGGCCACCCTCCCGCCCATGCTGGCGCCCAGGAGAACGATGGGGCGGTTGTCGCGGCGGCGCTCGGTGGTCACGATGTCGCAGAGCAGATCGATCCAGTCGTCGTAGCGGACCGCGCCCGGCGCCGGTTCTTCGGTGTCTCCGTACAAGGGCATGTCGGGAGCGAGTACCTCCAGGCCTTCGGCGGCTGCCAGTTGTGCCAACGGCCACAGCGCGCCGGAGTACCCACCGCCACCGTGCACCACGATCAGCCGCGCCGACGCCGACGGGTTGCGCGCGCGACCGATATGGATGCGTCGGCCGCGCCACGGCATCCAGGTCGGCTCCATCGGTACCTCGCCGTGGCGGTGTGCGGAGGGCAGGAACGCGGCGTATCGGTCGGTGTCCATACGTCGATCGTCGGGCCCGCCCGCGGATCCGACAACTCGCCTTTCCGGGCGCTGTCTTCGCAGGTCGCAGGCTTGCGCCGGGAGGCTGCTCAGTTTCGTCCCAGCCGCATCGGTGCAGTCAAGCCGGACCCGATCGATCCTCGGACGGCACGTGGACTTCGGCGACCAGCACCGCACAAAGCACAAAGGTCACGAACCCTTTCGAGTTCGTGACCTCATGCGTCGCGGTTCGTAGAACCGCTCTCTGTGGGCGAAGGGGGACTTGAACCCCCACGTCCCGAAGGACACTGGCACCTGAAGCCAGCGCGTCTGCCATTCCGCCACTCGCCCGAGCAACCGGGGGAGCCTATCACGGTTCCCCCGGGGGTTGAAAAATCGGCTCCGGACCTGCGCGGCTTCGCCGCCGAACCGGGCCGCGGCCGCCGTGACCCCTTCGTGACCTGGTCTTATCCGATTCTCCGCCGTCTAAGGGTGCCGTCTCGGCATACCGGGTCGATACCATGTCCAGGGCAGATGCAGTTCGGCGACACGCCGCGGCGACATCCCCGGCACGGGCTATGCAACGGCGACAGAGAAGGCGGGTAAGGGTTTGGACAGCCAGCGTGGGCTGGTTCATCGCATCGAGCGCAAACTCGAGGTCGCTGTGGAGGATGCGATGGCCCGGGTCTTCGGCGGGGAAGTCGTTCCCGAGGAGATCGAGGCCGCCCTGCGGCGCGAAGCCGCCGACGGTGTGCGGGCGTTGGCCGGCAACGAACTTTTGGCACCCAACGATTACGTCATTACCCTCGGTGAGGACGACTACGCCAAGGTAGGCGCCGACCAGGAACTGACGTCGAAGGCCTTCGCCCGGCACCTAGCGGAGTACATCGGCGAACAGGGGTGGCAAACGTATGGTGATGTGGTTGTCCGGTTCCAGCAGTCGCCGAGTCTGCGCACCGGCCAGGTTCGCGCCCGGGGCTCGGTCAATCCCGATGCCCGCCCCCACCAGACGGTCAATGAATCCCGCCCACCACAATCAGTTCATGCGCGTTCCGCAGAATCAGGAGTCCCACCGATGACCGATAACCCGAGCTACCGCGGCACCCACGGGCAGGATCGTCCCGGCGACGACTACTACGACCCGCGCTACGGCCGTCCGGCCGACGACGCTCGCGGCGGTCAGGACCCGCGCGGGCCCTACCCGCCCGAGTCCGGCTACCCCCAGGAACCGCAGGGCGGCTACCCCGACCAGGGCGGTTACGCGCCGCCGCCCCCGCGACCGGAACAGGGTGGTTATCCCGACCAGGGCGGTTACCCGAGCCAGGGTGGCTACCCGGCGCAGGGCGGCTACCCGGGCCAGGGCGGCGGCTACGGGCAGCACTACGAACAGCGTCCCCCCGCCGGTTACGGCCCACCCGCCGGCTACGAGCAGGGCTACCCGCAGCATCAGGCCCCGGCACCGGGCTACCCAGCCGGTGGCGGCCAGCCCGGCTACAGCGAGTACGAGCGCCCGCCGGCCCGCCACGAGGACTACGCCTACCCCGAGCAGGGCGGCTACGACCAGGGCGCGCCGTCGTACGGCCGGCAGGACTACAGCCAGCCCGGGCACGGCTACGGCGACGCACCGGCAGCCCCGGCGGCCCCGGCCGGCTATGACTACGGCCAGCCCGCATCGGGCGGCTACGGCGAGGCCCCGGCGGCCCCGGCCGGTTACGACTACGGCCAGCCCGCGCCCGGCGGCTACGGCGAGGCCCCCGGCGGCTACGGCGACGCCGCGGGTGGCTACGGCCAGCGCGGCTACAGCGCACCCGCATCGGTCACCCTGCACCTCGACGACGGCAGTGGGCGTACCTACCAGTTGCAGGAAGGCGCCAACGTCGTCGGCCGCGGCCAGGACGCCCAGTTCCGGCTCCCGGACACCGGCGTGTCCCGTCGGCACCTGGAGATCCGCTGGGATGGCCGGGTCGCGTTGCTGTCGGACCTGAACTCCACCAACGGCACCACGGTGAACAACGCCCCGGTCCAGGAATGGCAGCTGGCCGACGGTGATGTGATCCGCCTGGGTCACTCCGAGATCATCGTCCGGGTCTACTGACGACGTAGCCCCGCCCGAGTCAGCAAGCCCGGCAGGTTTGCCCTACGGCCCGCCGCGCCCAAGTATCGTGACTTTGCCGATGTGCTCGCCGAGGCGAGCACGCCAGGGGCGGTGCGAGAGCGGAGAGGACGCCGGATGCAGGGACTGGTACTGCAGCTGACGCGAGCCGGTTTTTTGACGTTGCTGTGGCTGTTCATCTGGTCTGTGCTGCGGATACTGCGGACCGACATCTATGCGCCGACCGGCGCGGTCATGGTCCGCCGGGGCCTGTCGATCCGCGGGGTACTGTTGCCGCCCCGCCAGCAGCGGACCACCGCGCGGCACCTGGTGGTGACCGAGGGTCCGCTGACCGGTGCCCGCATCGCGCTGAGCGATCAGCCGGTGCTGATCGGCCGGGCCGACGATTCGACGCTGGTCCTCACCGACGATTACTCCTCCGCTCGCCACGCTCGGCTGTCCCAGCGGGGCACGGAATGGTATGTCGAGGACTTGGGATCGACCAATGGCACCTACCTTGACAGGGTGAAGGTAACTACAGCGGTACGGGTTCCGGTCGGCACGCCGATACGTATCGGCAAGACCGCGATCGAGCTCCGCCGGTGAGCCTCGTCCTGCGGTACGCCGCCCGCAGCGATCGCGGCCTGGTGCGCTCCAACAACGAGGACTCCGTCTACGCCGGGGCTCGGTTGCTGGCGCTGGCCGACGGCATGGGCGGGCACGCGGCCGGTGAAGTCGCCTCGCAGCTGGTGATCGCCGCGCTGGCCCACCTCGACGACGACGAACCCGGCGGCGACCTGCTGGCGAAGCTGGAAAGTGCGGTGCAAGAGGGCAATTCCGCGATCGCCGCCTATGTCGAGGAGCATCCCGAGCTCGACGGCATGGGCACCACCCTGACCACGATCCTGTTCGCCGCCCCCCGGCTGGGCCTGGCCCACATCGGCGACTCCCGCGGCTATCTGCTGCGGGACGGCGAACTCACCCAGATCACCAAGGACGACACCTTCGTCCAGACCCTGGTCGACGAGGGCCGCATCACCGCCGAGGAGGCGCATAGCCACCCCCAGCGGTCCCTGATCATGCGGGCCCTGACCGGCCACGAGGTGGAACCGACGCTGACCATGCGCGAGGCGCAGGCCGGTGACCGCTACCTGTTGTGCTCCGACGGTCTCTCCGACCCGGTGAGCACCGAGACCATCCACGAAGCGCTGCAGATTCCCGACGTCAACGAGTGCGCACTGCGGCTGATCGAGTTGGCGTTGCGCGGCGGCGGCCCCGACAACGTGACCGTCGTGGTGGCCGACGTCGTCGATGTCGACTACGGGCAGACCCAGCCGATCCTGGCCGGCGCGGTCTCCGACGCCGACGACGACCACACCATCGTGCTGAACACCGCCGCCGGGCGGGCGTCGGCGATCGCGCCCCGTAAGACCGTCGCCAAGCGGGTCCTGCCGCGGATCGAAACCACCGACCAGCAGCCCAAGTCCCGGCGGCGCAGGATCCTGATCGGGGTCCTGCTGCTCGCACTGCTGGCCACCGCCCTGTTCGTGGGCCGCGCGGTCATCCGGACCAACTATTACGTCACCGCCGACGGCGACCGGGTCGCGATCATGCGCGGCGTGCAGGGCTCGATCCTCGGATATCCGCTGCAGGAGGCCTTCCTGCTCGGGTGCTTGGACAGCGACGGCGAGCTGGTGCAGATCAGCGTCCACCACTCCGGCGACCCCGGCTGCCGGTTGATGACCTTGCAGGACCTGACTCCGCCGGCCCGCCAGCAGGTCAGCAACGGCCTGCCCGCCGGCACCCTGGACGACGCGATCAACCAACTGCGCAGCCTGGCCCGCAGCTCGCTGCTGCCCCGCTGCCCGCACGGTCCGGCCCGGCTCAAAGACGACGACCCCGACTGGTCGCCCGGCCCCGCGCCGTCGACGTCCGCGTCGCCCACTCCGTCGCGCCAGCCGTCGGCCGGACTCGGGCCCACCGGCCCGCTGCCGGGTCCGCCCCCCACTCAGACCTCGGGCCGGCCCCAACCGCCCGCCCTGAGCGACCTGCCACCCGCCCCGCCGGTACCGGGGACCGACTGCCGGGCGGGATCATGACCACTGAGCCACAGCCACCGGTGGCAGTGACACCGGTGCTGTCGGATCGGCGTAACGCCGAACTACTCCTGCTGTGCTTCGCCACCATGATCATCGCGGTGGCCATGCTGATCGTCGAGGCGGGCCACGAGCAGGGGCTGCGCTGGGATCTGGTCGGTTACGGGGTGGCCTTCCTGGTGGTGTTCACCTTCGCGCATCTGGTCATCCGCCGTTCGGCACGCTACGCCGACCCGCTGCTGCTTCCGGTGGTCGCCCTGCTCAACGGGCTGGGCCTGGTGATGATCCACCGCATCGACCTGGGCGTCGCCGCGGACGGCGCGGACGCCCACCCCGGCGCCGGCGCGCAGATGCTGTGGACCCTGGTCGGCGTCGGCGTCTTCGCCGCGGTGCTGATCACCCTCAAAGACCACCGCCAGCTCTCCGGCAACGGCTACATCTGCGGCCTGGCGGGCCTGATCCTGCTGGTGATCCCCGCGCTGCTGCCCGCGTCGCTGTCCGAGCGGGGCGGCGCCAAGATCTGGATTCGGTTGCCGGGCTTCTCCATTCAGCCCGCCGAGTTCTCCAAGATCCTGCTGCTGATCTTCTTCGCCGCGGTGCTGGTGTCCAAGCGCCGGCTGTTCACCAGCGCGGGCAAACACGTGCTGGGTATGAACCTGCCCCGCCCGCGGGACCTGGCCCCCCTGCTGGTCGCCTGGGTGATCTCGGTCGGGGTGATGGCCTTCGAGAAGGACCTCGGCACGTCGCTGCTGCTGTACACGTCGTTCCTGGTGGTGGTGTACCTGGCCACCCGCCGGTTCAGCTGGATGGTGATCGGCCTGCTGCTGTTCGCGGTCGGCAGCACCGCGGCGTACTTCATGTTCGGCCACGTCCGGGTCCGGGTGCAGACCTGGCTGGACCCGTTCGCCGACCCCGAAGGCGTCGGCTACCAGATGGTGCAGTCCCTGTTCAGCTTCGCCACCGGCGGCATCTTCGGCACCGGCCTGGGCAACGGTCAACCCGGCTATGTCCCCGCGGCGTCGACGGACTTCATCATCGCCGCGTTCGGCGAGGAACTGGGGCTGGTCGGGCTGGCCGGCGTGCTGATCCTCTACACGATTCTCATCGTCCGGGGCATGCGCACCGCGATCGCCGTGCGCGACAGCTTCGGCAAGCTGCTGGCGGCCGGGCTGGCCGCCACCCTGGGCATTCAACTGTTCATCGTGGTCGGCGGCGTCACCAAGCTGATTCCGCTGACCGGGCTCACCACCCCCTGGCTGTCCTACGGGGGTTCGTCGTTGCTGGCCAACTATGTGCTGCTGGCGATCGTGCTGCGCGTCTCGCACGCTGCGCGCCGACCGCTGAGCACCGAGCCCCTGCACCCGACCCCGATCGGTGACACCGGCACGGCGGTGATCGAGCGCGTATGAACACCTCGTTGCGTCGCGTCACCATGACGCTGATGGCGCTGATCGTGCTGTTGTTGGGCAACGCCACGTTGACCCAGGTCTTCGCCGCCGACGGACTGCGCGCCGACCCGCGCAACCAGCGCGTGCTACTCGACGAGTACTCCCGCCAGCGCGGCCAGATCACCGCCGCGGGCCAACTGTTGGCCGACTCGATCGCCACCGACGACCGGATCAAGTATCAGCGCATCTACCGCGATCCCTACGTCTATGCACCGGTGACCGGGTTCTATTCGCTGCGTTACTCCAGCAGTGGGCTTGAGCGGGCCGAGGACAGCGTGCTCAACGGATCCGATCCGCGGCTGTTCGGCCTGCGGCTGGCCGACTTCTTCACCGGCCGCAGCCCGCGGGGCGGGACCGTGGAGACCACCCTGCGGCCGCGGGTGCAGCAGGCCGCCTGGGACGCGATGCAGCGGGGCTGCACCGGCGGGTGCCGGGGCGCGGTGGTGGCGCTGGAGCCCGCCACCGGCAAAGTGCTGACGATGGTGTCCGCACCGTCGTACGACCCCAACGAGTTGTCTTCGCACGATTCGGCCCAGCAGGGGCAGGCCTGGCAGCGGCTGCGCGACGATCCCGCCTCGCCGCTGACCAACCGTGCCATCAGCGAGACCTACCCGCCGGGGTCGACGTTCAAGGTGATCACCACCGCCGCGGCGCTGCAGGCCGGGGTCGGCGAGAACGAGCCACTGACCAACGCCGCCCGTATCGGCCTGCCCGACAGCACCGTGACCTTGGAGAACTTCGCGGGCCGCACCTGCGACGGTGGCGAACCGACCGTTTCGCTGCGGACCGCGTTCGCCCGCTCCTGCAACACCGCCTTCGTTCAATTGGGTATCCGCACCGGCGCGAAGGCGCTGCGCACCACCGCCCAGGGATTCGGCTTCGACCTCACTCCCGAACCGATCCCCCTGCAGGTCGCCGAATCCACCATCGGCCGGATCCCCGATAACGCCGCACTCGGGATGACCAGCATCGGGCAGAAGGATGTCGCGGTCACCCCGCTGAAGAACGCCGTGGTCGCCGCGACCATCGCGAACGGGGGCGTCACCATGCAGCCCTACCTGGTCGACGGACTCGAGGGCCCCGACCTTGCCGGAATCGCGACCACCCAACCCCACGAACTACGCCGTGCGGTGTCCCCGCAGGTCGCGGCTAAGCTAACTGAACTAATGATCGACGCCGAAAGAATGACCCAGCAGGAGGGGGCCATCCCGGGCGTACAGATCGCGTCGAAGACCGGTACCGCCGAACACGGTTCCGATCCGCGGAACACACCGCCGCACGCGTGGTACATCGCATTCGCCCCGGCCAACGCCCCGAAGGTGGCCGTCGCCGTCGTGGTGGAGGACGGTGGGGACCGCCTGGCCGCCACCGGTGGTGCGGTGGCCGCGCCGATCGGGCGTGCCGTCATCCAAGCCGCACTTCAGGGGCGCTCATGAGTCCGCAGGTAGGCGCAGCGCTGGCCGGGCGGTACCGGTTGCAGCGGCTCATCGCCACCGGTGGCATGGGTCAGGTCTGGGAAGCCGTCGACAATCGGCTGGGCCGCCGGGTGGCGGTCAAGGTCCTCAAACCGGAGTTCTCCTCCGATCCCGAGTTCATCGAACGGTTCCGCGCCGAAGCCCGCAACACCGCCATGCTCAATCATCCGGGCATCGCCAGCGTGCACGACTACGGCGAGAGCGACCTGGACGGCGAGGGCCGCACCGCATTCCTGGTAATGGAACTGGTCAACGGGGAGCCGCTCAACTCGGTGCTCAAACGCACCGGGCGGCTGTCGCTGCGGCACGCCCTGGACATGCTCGAGCAGACCGGCCGGGCGCTGCAGGTCGCGCACAGCAGCGGGCTGGTGCACCGCGACGTCAAACCGGGCAACATCATGATCACGCCCACCGGTCAGGTGAAGATCACCGACTTCGGTATCGCCAAGGCCGTCGACGCCGCCCCGGTCACCCAGACCGGCATGGTGATGGGTACCGCGCAGTACATCGCCCCCGAGCAGGCGCTGGGACAGGACGCCACGGCGGCCAGTGACGTCTACTCGCTGGGTGTGGTCGGCTACGAGGTGCTGTCGGGGCGGCGGCCGTTCATCGGCGACGGCGCACTGACCGTGGCAATGAAGCACATCAAGGAGCCGCCGCCGCCGTTGCCGGCCGAGCTGCCGCCCAACGTGCGCGAACTCATCGAGATCACCCTGGCCAAGAACCCCAACATGCGGTACCGCAGCGGTGGCCCGTTCGCCGACGCCGTCGCCGCGGTGCGGTCGGGGCGCCGGCCCACCAGGCCCAGCCAATCGCTGCCCGCCGGGCGTGCCGCCCCGTCGGCGATCCCGTCCGGCACCACCACCCGGGTGGCGCAGCCGGTGGCGCCGGTGTCGGCCCGGGCCACCGCCGCCCGACGGGCCCGCCCGGCCACCGGCAACCACCGCACCCCGGCGCCGCGACGCGCCTTCACCGCCGGTCAGCGGGCCCTGCTGTGGGCGGCCGGGGTGCTGGGCACGCTGGCGATCATCATCGCGGTGCTGATCATCGTCGGGAGCAACTCCGAGGGCCCCCGAACGGTCATCGACACCGGGCCGCCGCCGAGCAGCGCCACGTCGGGTTCCGAGGCGCCCGCGTCCGAGCCGCCCGCATCCGAACCGGCCGCCCACGGCTCCGGCTGGTCCCACCAGCACAGGGCGGCCCAATGACCACCCCGCAGCGGCTCTCCGACCGCTACGAACTCGGCGAGATCCTCGGCTTCGGCGGGATGTCGGAGGTACACCGCGCGGTCGACACCCGCCTGCACCGTGAGGTCGCCGTCAAGGTGCTGCGCGCCGACCTGGCCCGCGACCCCAGCTTCTATCTGCGTTTCCGGCGGGAGGCCCAGAACGCCGCGGCCCTGAACCATCCGGCGATCGTCGCCGTCTACGACACCGGCGAAGCCGAGACGCCGGCCGGGCCGCTGCCCTACATCGTGATGGAACTGGTCGAGGGCGAGACGCTGCGCGACATCGTCCACAACGACGGGCCGATGCCGCCGATCCGGGCCATCGAGGTGATCGCCGACGCCTGCCAGGCGCTGAATTTCAGTCACCAGCACGGCATCATCCACCGCGACGTCAAGCCCGCCAACATCATGATCGACGTGCGTAACGCGGTGAAGGTGATGGACTTCGGCATCGCGCGTGCCGTCGCGGACGCCGGAAACAGTGTCACGCAGACCGCGGCCGTGATCGGCACCGCCCAGTATCTGTCGCCCGAACAGGCCCGCGGCGACACCGTCGACGCCCGCTCGGACGTGTACTCGCTGGGCTGCGTCCTCTACGAAATCCTCACCGGCGACCCGCCTTTCGTCGGTGACTCACCGGTCGCGGTGGCCTATCAGCACGTCCGCGAAGACCCGATTCCGCCGTCCCAGCGGCTGCCGGGACTGCCCGCCGACCTGGACGCGGTGGTGCTGAAGGCCCTGGCGAAGAACCCGGACAACCGCTACCAGACGGCCGCCGAGATGCGGGCCGACCTGGTGCGGGTGCACAACGGCGAGACCCCCGAGGCGCCCCGGGTGCTGACCGAGGCCGACCGCGCCTCGCTGTTGGCGCACCGGGGTGGGGACGGCGCCTCCCCGCACACCGACCCGCTGCCCCGCCAGGATCTCGACTTCGTCCACGATCGGCCCGGTTCGGTGGGCCGCTGGCTGACCGCGGCGATCGTGCTGGCGGTGCTGACCGTGATCGTCACGGTGATGATCAACACCTTCGGCGGCCGGCCGCACCCGATCCAGGTGCCCGATGTCAGCGGTCAGGCCTCGGTGGACGCGATCGCCGAACTGCAGAACAAGGGCTTCAAAACCCGCACCGAACAACGGTCGGACTCCCGGGTGCCGCCCGACCACGTGATCGGCACCGACCCGCCCGCCGGGGCACCCGCCAACAAGGGCGACAAGATCACCGTCGACGTGTCCTACGGACCCGAGCAGCGTCAGCTGCCGGATGTGGCGACATTGAGCTACGCGGACGCGGTCAAGAAGCTGACCGCCGCCGGATTCGGGAAGTTCAAGCAGGTCGACTCGCCGTCGACGCCGGAGCTCAAGGACAAGGTGGTGGGCACCAACCCGCCGGCCAACCAGACCACGGCGGTCACCAACGAGATCATCATCGTGATCGGCTCCGGTCCGGCCACCAAGCCGGTACCCGACGTCACCGGCCAGACTCTGGAGCTGGCGCAGAAGAACCTGACCGTCTACGGCTTCACCAAGATCACCGAGGTGACCGCGGACAGCCCGCGGCCGGCCGGTGAGGTGATCGCCACCAGTCCGCCCAGTGGTGAGGATGTTCCGCTGGATGCGGTGATCGAACTACGGGTGTCGCGGGGCAATCAGTTCGTGATGCCCGATGTGACCGGGTTGTTCTGGACCGATGTCGAACCGCAGCTGCGGGCACTGGGCTGGACCGGGATCCTGGTGAAGGGCGCCGACGTCGACGCCGGCGGGGCGGGCCACAACCGGGTGCTCTACCAGAGCCCGGCGGCCGGCCAGGGGGTCAACACCGACGGCAACATCACGCTGCGCTTCGGCCAGTGATCAGCTCGCGGTAGGGCTCGGGGTTTCGGCGCGGGCGGTCTGCACGGTGGCGGCGATCTCGTCCTCCAGCCGCCGCACCACCGCGTCGTCGCACGGGTAGCCGCAGTAACCGAGCCAGTTGGCGAGCATCCGGTGGCCGCCCTCGGTCAGGATCGACTCCGGGTGGAACTGCACCCCGTGGATGGGCAGGTCGGTGTGCCGCACCGCCATGATCACCCCGCCGCGGGTCCGCGCGGTGACCTCCAGGGTGTCGGGCAGCGTCTCGGGCAGGATCGTCAACGAGTGGTAGCGGGTGGCGGTGAACGGGTCCGGCAGGCCCGTCAGCACGCCGGCGTCGGTGTGAAAGACCGTGCTGGTCTTGCCGTGCAGGAGTTCCGGCGCGCGGCCGACCGTCGCACCGAAGGCGACACCGATCGCCTGGTGGCCCAGGCACACGCCCAACAACGGGATCCGCGCCGCCGCGCACGCCCCGACCAGCGCGATCGACGCGCCGGCCCGTTCCGGGGTGCCCGGCCCCGGACTGAGCAGCACCCCGTCGAATGCGGCGACGGCCGCGGCCGGGTCCGCCAGACGTGCGTCGTCGTTGCGCCAGACGGCAGCCTCCACACCCAACTGGCCCAGGTACTGGACCAGGTTGAACACAAAGCTGTCGTAATTGTCGACGACGAGGATCCGCACGCCCATCAGGCTACCGCCGCACGTCGGGAACCCCGAGGTCAGTAGTCGACCGGTCCGGCCGGAACCGCATACCGCATGCGGGCCACCGCCGGCGCCTCGGCGACCTCGAGGTCGGCGCCCACCTGCTCGCTGTAGCCCAGGCCGAACCGGATCACATACTGCTTGTACAGGCTGACCAGGGGATCCGCGGCCAGCGCCGCCTGCATGGCGGCCGGGTCGCCGATCGCGGTCACCACATACGGGGGACTGTAGGTCCGGCCGTCGAGCAGCAGCGTGTTGCCGACGCAGCGCGGGGCCGAGGTCGCGCTGATCCGCTGGTCCTGCATCTGGACGGCTTCGGCGCCGGCACTCCACAGCGCGTTGAGCACCGCCTGAATGTCTTGCTGGTGGACCACCAGATCGTCGGGGGAGGCGTCCCGGGGGAAGCGACCGTTGGCGTCGCGCTGGGCATCGGTGAGCGTCACCACCAGTCCCGGGCCGCGCATGGCCGCCGATCCGCCGAGGTCGGCCAGTTGGTCGATGCGGTTGCGCATCGCCGCCAGGGCCCGTCCGGCGCCGCGCCCGTGCACCGATCCGACCTCGTCGGCCAGCGTGTCACGCTGCACGGTCAGCCCTTCGACGGTGCCCTGGGTGCTGCGGACCAGGTCCACCAGCCGGGGGGCGTCGCCGCGCCGGATCTCCTTGCCGCCCGACACCCCGTGGGTGGCGGCCAGCAGCAGACCGGCCAGCAGGCACACCAGCGGGACACCGAACCGCCAGGGGGAGCGGCGGCCGGGGGCCGGCGGCTCGGTCTGCTCCATCGGCTCTCCCGTTCTCGACTGGCGATGCACCTGCGTTAATCTCGTACCCGACCCATAATCGCAGCTTCACGCCGCAACCGTCCCGAGGTACCGATGCCCAAGTCCAAGGTCCGCAAGAAGAACACCTTCTCTCCCTCGGCGGTGAGCCGTACTCCGGTCAAGGTCAAAGGCGGGCCGTCGAGTACCTGGTTCGTCGCCCTGTTCCTCGGGCTGATGCTGTTCGGCCTGGTCTGGCTGATGGTCTATCAACTGGGTGCGACCGGCTACGACTCGCCGGCCGCGCTGAACTGGATGGCGGATCTGGGCCCGTGGAACTACGCGATCGCCTTCGCCTTCATGATCGCCGGGTTGCTGCTCACCATGCGGTGGCACTGAGCCGCCGAAGCAGCGGTGCGATAGCCAATCACACCGATGTTATTTATCCCCACTGTGGACAACTCCTGTGGATAACTTCGACGGGCGTCGGTTCAGATGACTGAGACCGGGTCCGGGCGGTCGCAGTGGGCGCCGCCCCGGGAGGGAATCGCCGCGTGCGCCGTCATCGGCGCCCTGTTGGGCGTCGCGGCGGTGACGGTCGCCACCGATCTACCCGGGCGGGTGCTGGCCGGCGTGGCCGGCGTGGGATTGCTGATCTTCGCCGCCATGTCGTGGCGGGCGAGCCCGAAGCTGGCGCTGACCGCCGACGGGCTGATGGTGCGCGGCTGGTTCGGCCGTCATCTGGTTACCGCGGAGAGCATCACGCGGTTACGGGTGACCGAGTATCAGCGGATCGGGCGGACACACCGACTGCTGGAGATCGAGACGCGCGACGACCTGATGCTGATCTTGTCCCGATGGGATCTGGGGACCGACCCCCGCGATGTGTTCGAAACGCTGTCAGCGGCCGGCTATACCGGCCGCTGACGCGTTTCGGCTGTGCTCCGCTAGGAGATGGTGATCGACTCGATGACGACGGGCTCGGTCGGCCGGTCGCCACGGTCGGTCGCAGTGTTGGCGATGTTGTCCACAACTCCCTGCGAGGCGGCGTCGACGACCTCACCGAAAATGGTGTGCCGACGGTTGAGGTGCGGGGTCGGGCCGACGGTGATGAAGAACTGCGAGCCGTTGGTGGCGGGGCCGGCGTTGGCCATCGCCAGCAGGTAGGGCTTGTCGAAGACCAGTTCCGGGTGGAATTCGTCCTCGAACTTGTAGCCGGGGCCGCCGCGGCCGGTGCCGTCCGGGTCACCGCCCTGGATCATGAATCCACTGATCACCCGGTGGAACACCGCGCCGTCGTAGAACGGGCCCGACGAGCCGCCGGAGGCGTTGGTGGTGGAGTACTCCTTGGTGCCCTGCGCCAGGCCGACGAAGTTGGCGACGGTCTTCGGCGCGTGGTTGCCGAACAGCGCGATCTTGATGTCGCCGCGGTTGGTGTGCAGCGTGGCGGTTGCGGTGGCGATAGAGCTGGAGGTCATGGGACCACAGTGTGCCATTCCCGGCTGGGTGGGCTGCGTCACGGGTAGCGTTGCACCCATGCGCCCCGCCGCCCACACTCCACTGACCCATCGCGAACGGCTGGCCCGCGGCCTGGCCCGTACTGCGGCGGGCCCGGTGGACGTGACCCGCGGCGCCGTCGGCCTGGGTGCCACCGCGCTGCGCGAGGGCGTGGTGAAGCTGTACCGGTGGCGTGGTCCGTGGGTGATCGTCGGTGGCGTCGCGGCGGTGCTGCTGGCCGGTGGCGCGGCGGTGGCGGCGGTCCGCCGGACGAACCGGCCGCAGGAGCCGTCTCCGCGGCCGCCGAGTGTGGAAAGCGCCCCCCGGATCTAGCCGGTCGCCCCGTCGATGTCGGGTGTGGACGCGTCGCGATTTGTCTTGTGGAGCCTAGGAGATTCGAACTCCTGACATCTGCCTTGCAAAGGCAGCGCTCTACCAACTGAGCTAAGGCCCCTGGTGGGACTCGTGGGCCTAGGAGGACTCGAACCTCCGACCTCTTCGTTATCAGCGAAGCGCTCTAACCGCCTGAGCTATAGGCCCGTAGTCGTCTAACGACCGAGCGAGATTACCGCACCGGACGCCCACTAACCAAAATGGCTGCGCAGACGACCGATCAATCCCGGTCGGCGAGCGTCACCTCGACCCCTCCGACCACGTCGGTGCTGAGGTTGTAGATGATCACCCCGAGCGTGATCAGCGCGGTCAGAACCACCACGTTGACCAAGCCGATCAGGGCCGCCCCACCGAAAATCGAGCCGGCCGAGACCAGTTCGGCGGCGCTGTTGTTGGTCAGCAGATCCCCGACGTTGCTGTTCAGCTTGCTCCACACCCCCATCGCGCCCAGCGCGACGTACAAGATGGCCACGGCGATCATCCAGACGAAGAACAACGCCGTCGACAGCAGCAGCGACACCTTCAGGGCGCTCCACGGGTCGATCCGCCGGATCTGCATGCTGGCCCGCAGCGGGCCACGCGGTCCTGCCGACACCTTCGGCGCACGGGCCGGATTGCGGCGCGGCGGCGGTTCGGACAGGTCCGGTAGTTCGCTGGCGTAGGCGTCTTCGGACTGCGCGGGTTTGGCCGGGGCCGCTTTGGCCGCCGGCTTCGCCTGCTGAGCCGACGGGGCCGACGGCTTGGCGGGCTGGGCGGCCTGCTTGGCGGGCTGCGCCGGAGGCTTGGCCTGCTGCGCCTGCGGTGGCTGCGGTGGCTGCTGCGCCTGCGGTGCCGCACCGGTCGGTGCGGCGCTGCCGGAGACGAACCGGCGCAGTCGCTCGTCGACGCCGGCCGAGTGCGCGCTGGGCCGGGATTGGCCGCCACGCTGCCAGGGCGGGGCCTCGCCGGACTCGGTTATCCGGCCCGCCCGGCCCGCGGACCGGTGACCGGCGTCTGCCGGACCGTTGCCCGCGGGTTCCGGCTTGCCTCCGGTGCCCGGGTGCCCCGGCTCGTTCGGTGCGCTCACGCGCGGCTCCTTACCTGCATCTCCGAACCGCGCAGCGGCCGGGTTTCCCGTCGGGTTCAGCTACCCGATTCTTCGTCGGCGGCTTCTTCGTCGGCGTTTCGTGCGATCGCTATCAGTGTGTCGCCATCGCCCAGGTTCATCAACCGAACACCCTTGGTCTGCCGGCCGGCCTTGCGGACCTGGCGTGCCGCGGTCCGGATCACACCGCCGCCGGAGGTGATCGCGTAGAGCTCACTGTCGTCGTCGACGATCAGCGCCCCGACCAGCCGCCCGCGGCGGGCGTCGTACTGGATGGTCAGGATGCCCTTGCCGCCACGGCCCTGCGCGGTGTACTCCTCGATCGCGGTGCGCTTGGCGTATCCGCCGGCGGTGGCGACCAGCAGATAGGTGTCGTCGCGGACCACGTTCAGCGACAACAGGCGATCGTCGGCGTTGAACCGCATGCCCTGCACACCGGAGGTGGCGCGGCCCATCGGCCGCAACGCCTCGTCGGTCGCCGAGAACCGGATGGACTGGCCGTTGGCCGACACCAACAGCAGGTCCTCGTCGGCCGAACACAGCACCGCACCCACCAGCTCGTCGCCGTCGCGCAGGTTGATCGCGACGATGCCGCCGGACCGGTTGGAGTCGAAATCGGTGAGCTTGGATTTCTTCACCAGCCCGTTGCGGGTGGCCAGCACCAGGTAGGGCGCGTCCTCGTAGCTCTTGATCTGGATGACCTGGGCGATGCGCTCTTCGGGTTGGAACGCAAGAAGATTCGCGACGTGCTGGCCGCGCGCGGTGCGCAACGCCTCGGGCAGGTCGTAGGCCTTCGCCCGGTAGACCCGACCCTGGGTGGTGAAGAACAGGATCCAGTCGTGGGTCGAGCACACGAAGAAGTGCGCGACGATGTCGTCCTGTTTGAGTCCGGCGCCCTGCACGCCCTTGCCGCCGCGCTTCTGGCTGCGGTACAGGTCGGTCTTGGTTCGTTTGGCGTAACCGGTCTCGGTGATGGTGACGACGACGTCCTCGCGGGCGATCAGGTCCTCGTCGGCGACGTCACCGTCGGCGGCGATGATCCGGGTCCGGCGGTCGTCGCCGTACTTCTCGGCGAGCTCGGCGAGTTCGTCCTTGACGATCGCCCGCTGCCGTTCCGGCTTGGCCAGAATGTCTTCCAGATCCGCGATCTCGGCTTCGATCTTGGCGAGGTCGTCGATGATCTTCTGGCGTTCCAGGGCGGCCAGCCGGCGCAGCTGCATGTCCAGGATCGCCTGCGCCTGAATGTCATCGATGTCCAGCAGCTCGATCAGGCCCTGGCGTGCGATGTCGACGGTCTCCGACCGACGGATCAACGCGATGACCTCGTCGAGGGCGTCGAGGGCCTTGACCAGACCGCGCAGGATGTGGGCGCGTTCGTTGGCCTTGCGCAGCCGGTAGGTGGTGCGCCGGATGATCACGTCGAGCTGGTGGGCGACGTAGTAGCGGATCATCTGATCCAGTCGCAGCGTGCGAGGCACCCCGTCGACGATCGAGAGCATGTTCGCGCCGAAGCTGGTCTGCAGCTGGGTGTGCTTGTAGAGGTTGTTCAGCACCACCTTGGCCACGGCGTCGCGCTTGACCTCGACGACGATCCGCAGGCCCACCCGGTCACTGCTCTGGTCTTCGATGTTGGCGATACCGGCCAACTTCCCGTCGCGCACCTGCTCGGCGATGGACGTGATGAAGTTGTCGTGGTTGACCTGGTACGGCAGCTCGGTGATGACCAGCAGGGCCCGACCGCGCGAGTCCTCCTCGATCTCCACGACGCCGCGCATCCGGATGGAGCCGCGGCCGGTCCGGTAGGCGTCGTTGATGCCCTGCGAACCGACGATCAGGCCGGAGGTGGGGAAGTCGGGTCCCTTGACCCGCTCCATCACCGCCTCCAGGGTGGCCTCTTCATCGGCTTCGTGGTTGTCCAGGCACCAGAACACCGCTTCGGCGAGTTCGCGCAGGTTGTGCGGGGGGATGTTGGTGGCCATACCGACCGCGATACCGCCGGAGCCGTTGGCCAGCAGGTTCGGGAACCGGCTGGGCAGCACCGTCGGCTCCTGCACCCGACCGTCGTAGTTCGGGATGAAATCGACTGTCTCCTCGTCGATTTCACGCAGCATCTCCATGGCCAGCGGCGTCAGCCGGGCCTCGGTGTAACGCATGGCGGCGGCGGGGTCGTTACCGGGGGAACCGAAGTTGCCCTGCCCGTCGACCAGCGGGTAGCGCAGCGACCAGGGCTGCGCCATGCGAACCAGGGTGTCGTAGATCGAGGCGTCACCGTGCGGGTGATAGTTACCCATCGTCTCGGCCACCGAGCGTGCGGATTTCGCGTGACTGCGGTCCGGACGGAACCCGGAGTCGTACATGGCGTAGAGCACCCGGCGGTGCACCGGCTTGAGGCCGTCGCGGACCTCGGGCAGCGCACGGCCCACGATCACACTCATCGCGTAGTCGATGTAGCTGCGCTGCATCTCCTGCTGGATGTCGACCGGTTCGATCCGGTCGACGGAGTCGTCTCCGGGTGGCAGCGTGGTGTCTGTCATCTATTCCTCGTTCTGTGAAGAAGTCCGGCGGTCAGAGATCGCAACGGCTCGCGGCGGGTGCGACGGCTCGCCTAAACATCTAGGAAGCGAACGTCTTTGGCGTTTCGGGTGATGAAGCTGCGGCGTGCCTCGACGTCCTCGCCCATCAGGATCGAGAACAACTCGTCCGCGGCCGCGGCGTCGTCGAGGGTGATCTGGCGCAGCACCCGGACACTGGGATCCATGGTGGTCTCCCACAGTTCCTTGGCATCCATCTCGCCCAGACCCTTGTACCGCTGGATGCCGTCGTCCATGTTGATCTTCTTGCCGGCGGCCTTGCCCGCCTCCAGCAGTCCGTCGCGTTCCCGGTCGGAGTAGGCGAATTCGGCGTCGTTGCCGCGCTGCCACTTGAGCTTGTAGAGCGGCGGCTGGGCCAGGAAGACGTGGCCGTGTTCCACCAGTGGGCGCATGAACCGGAACAGCAGGGTCAGCAGCAGCGTGGAGATGTGCTGGCCGTCGACGTCGGCATCGGCCATCAGCACGATCTTGTGGTAACGCAGCTTGGTGATGTCGAACTCGTCGTGGATTCCGGTCCCCAGGGCGGTGATGATCGCCTGGACTTCGTTGTTCTTCAGCACCCGGTCGATGCGGGCCTTCTCGACGTTGATGATCTTGCCGCGCAACGGCAGGATCGCCTGGAACATCGAGTCCCGGCCGCTCTTGGCCGAGCCGCCGGCCGAATCACCCTCCACCACATACAGTTCGGATTTGGTCGGGTCGTTGGACCGGCAGTCGGCGAGCTTGCCGGGAAGGCCGCCCAGATCGGTTGCGCTCTTGCGGCGCACCAACTCTCGTGCCTTGCGTGCGGCCATCCGGGCCTGCGCGGAGGACACCGCCTTGTTGATGATGGTCTTGGCCTCGGCGGGGTTGGCCTCGAACCAGTGGCCGAGTTGTTCGTTGCAGACCTTCTGCACGAACGATTTGACCTCGGTGTTACCGAGCTTGGTCTTGGTCTGCCCCTCGAACTGCGGCTGGGCCACCTTCACCGAGATGACGGCGGCCAGGCCCTCGCGGATGTCGTCACCGGTGAGGTTGGGGTCCTTGTCCTTGAGCAGCTTCTTGTCTTTGGCGTACTTGTTGACCACGCTGGTCAGCGCCGACCGGAACCCTTCTTCGTGGGTGCCGCCCTCGTGGGTGTTGATGGTGTTGGCGAAGGTGTGCACCGACTCCGAGTAGCCGCCGTTCCACTGCATGGCGATCTCGACCTCGTGACCGGTGCCCTTGCCGTCGAAGTCCACCACGCTCTGGTGGATCGGGGTCTTGCTGCGGTTGATGTGGGTGACGAAGTCGCGCAGTCCACCCGGGTAGTGGAAGGTCCGGTGCTTGACCCTCTGCGGTGCCTGGGCTTCGGCGGCCTGCTCCTCGGCGGTCTTGGGTGCTTCGGCGGTGTCGCTGACGACCTCGTCGACGACTTCGTCGACACGCACCCGTTCGTCGGTGAGTTCGATGGTCAGCCCCTTGTTGAGGAAGGCCATCTCCTGCAGGCGCCGTGCGACCGTCTCGAAGTCGTAGGTGGTGGTCTCGAAGATGTCCGGGTCTGCCCAGAACCGGATGGTGGTGCCGGTCTTCTTCGTCTTGTCACCTTGGCGCAGAGTACCCGGCACCGACTTGTCGTAGCACTGGAACCATTCGAAGCCGTCCCGGCAGATGTCGGCTTCCAGGCGGGTCGACAGGGCGTTGACCACGGAGACGCCGACGCCGTGCAGACCGCCGGAGACGGTATACGCGCCTTCTTCGAACTTGCCGCCGGCGTGCAGAACGGTCATGACGACGTCGACGGTGGGGACGCCGGTGGCGTGCATGGCCACCGGGATGCCGCGGCCGTCGTCGGTGACCTCGACGCCGCCGTTTTCGAGGATGCGCACGGTGACCTTGGAGGCGAAGCCGGCCATCGCCTCGTCGACGGCGTTGTCGACGACCTCCCAGATGAGGTGGTGCAGACCGCGTTCACCGGTGGAGCCGATGTACATACCGGGTCTTTTGCGGACGGCTTCGAGGCCTTCGAGAACCTTGATGGAATCGGCACCATATTTGTTTTGGGCAGCCACGGTCGGGAAGCTCTCCTCAGGTTCGCAAGGCAGTGTTCGACGCATCACTGACGTGCATGCGCGAGATACCTCGACAGTCTACCGTGAGGCAGCGCCCGGGGGCATTTTCTTCGGGTGTTTCCACCTATCTGATCGCGCCGTGGCGTCGATATCGCGGTTCACGGAGTATCCGGCCGCTCGCGAAACCCATTTTCAGCCTCGTAGCGCCATTCAGACGGCCGATTGCGGCGGTCGGCTCAGCCGTAGGTGTCCCGCGGGCCACGACCGGAGACGTGCAACGGCCCCTTGCGCCACGACGGCGCGGTGGGTCCGGTGATCTTCAACGTCTTGACCACACCGTCCCCGACGGCCGCGGCGATCTTGGTCAGCAACTGCGCCTGCACCAGGCGCAACTGGGTCGCCCAGGCGGTCGATTCGGCCGAAACACTCAAGACGCCGTCCACCAGTCGGGTCGGTGTCGCATGAGAGGCGATGTCGTCGCCGACCACCGAACGCCACTGGCCCAGCACGGTGCCCTCGGCGACCTGAGTGGACCAGCCCCGGGATTGGGCCAGGTCACGGGTCGCTGCGCCAAGGGTCTGCGGATCGCGGCGGTCCGGTCCCGGGCCCGACCAACTGCGGCGACCGCCCCCGCCGGCGGGGGTGCGGCGGCGCAACGGCGCCCGCCGGCCCTGCCCGACGTCCTTGCCCTGACTGCGGGCGGCCTCGCGCGCTTCGGCGAGGGTCCGGCGCACCAGGTCCATGCCGGTCAACCCGGCCAGATGCTCCGGCGGCCCGAGCTGAGGCTGCTCCGCAGATTCGTCGGTGTCGCTCACGGCAGCTCTCCGACCAGTTCGGAGATCCGGCCGTCGTCACCCTCGGTGACGTCGATCCGGATTCGCCGGGCCTGCCAGTCCGCGGGTACGTCGTCGGGGACCGCGGCGGTGATCAGAACCTGTTCGGCAGACGCCGCGACGTCGGCCAGGGCCCGCCGTCGCGCGCCGTCGAGTTCGGCGAACACATCGTCGAGGAGCAGCACCGGTTCGGCCCCTTCGCTGCTGAGCAGGTGATAGGCGGCCAACCGCAGCGACAGTGCCATGGACCACGATTCCCCATGACTGGCAAAGCCTTTCACCGGCCTTTCACCCAGCCGAAGCTCCAATTCGTCGCGATGCGGCCCGACCAGGCAGACGCCGCGGTCCAGTTCGGCACGTCGCCGACGCCCGAGTTCCTCCAGGAGTGCGGCTTGCAGGTCCGCCGGCTGCAACGCACTCTGTGCCAGATCGATCTCGAGTTTCGGCCGGTAGGCGACGCCGGCGCTGCGGGTTCCCGGCGCCAGCAGCTGGTAGGCCTTCTCCACTTCCGGTGCCAGCTGGTCGACCAACTCGATCCGGGCGGCCATCAGTTCCGCACCGTGCGCGGCCAGTTGCTCATCCCACACATCGAGGGTGTCGAGCACCGACTTGTCGCCGCGGTGCAGTGCCCCGGGGGCACTCTTGAGCAGGGCGGTGCGTTGCCGCAGCACCTTGTCGTAATCGGCGCGCACCCCGGCGATCCGCGGCCGCCGCACACTGGCCAATTCGTCCAGGTAGCGGCGTCGTTCGCCGGGATCCCCGCGAACCAGGGACAGATCCTCCGGCGCGAACAGCACGGCGCGCAGCACCCCGATCACCTCGCGGGCGTGCCGCACCGGTGAGCGGTTCAGCCGGACCTTGTTGGCCCGCCCCGCGGCGATCTCGAGGTCCACGGCCAGTTCCCGGCCCTCGTTGACCACGATCGTCGAGACCACCGCCCGATTGGCTCCACCCCGGATCAGCGGCGCGTCGGTGGCTACCCGGTGAGATCCCAGAGTGGACGAATACCACAGGGCCTCAACAAGATTGGTCTTACCGTAGCCGTTCGGACCGACCAGTACCGTCGCACCCGGTTCCAGTTCCAGGTCGACCTGCGCCCAGGACCGGAAATCCCGTAGGCCCAGATGGCGGACATACACCGAGAACCAACCCCTCCTGCCGTCACCGCCGTGCCGATCAGCCCGGGAGGCGGACCGGCATCAACAGGTAGACGTAATCCGACGGCACCGCGGGGAACGGACCCGGGCCGATCAACGCCGGGTCGTCGGCACCGACCGGCCGCAGCACGGCCGGCTTCTTGGGATCGGTGAATCCCATCGACACCTTCTCACTGTGCAGCGAGCCGAGGCCGTCGGTGAGATAACTCGGATTGAACGCGATGGTCAGCGGCTCGCCGACGAAGTCGATCGGCAGGTCTTCCTCGGCCCGGCCGACGTCTTCGGCACCGGCGGAGAGCCGCAGCGTTCCTTCGGACAACTCCATCCGCACCTGCGCGCCGCGATCGGCGACCAACGCGACACGTTTGATCGCCTCGGTCAGCTCCGCGACGCCGATGGTCGCCACGGCCAGGTGTTCGCTGGGCAGCAGCTGGCGGAACTTCGGGAATTCGGCGTCCAACAGCCGCGTCGTGCTGCGTTTGCCGGCGCTGGTGATGCCGAGCAGGCCCTCGCTGCCGACTGCCGCGCCGGCTCCGAGCGCCAGGTGGACCTCGTTGCCGTCGCTGCTGGCCTTGGCCGCCTCCGACAGCGTCTTGGCCGGTACCAGTACCGCGGCTTCGGTGCCCGGCGCAGCCGACCAACTCAACTCGCGGACCGCCAGCCGGAACCGGTCGGTGGCCGCCAGCACCACGGAGTTACCCGAGATCTCCACCCGGATACCGGTGAGCATCGGCAGCGTGTCGTCGCGGCCGGCGGCCACCGCCACCTGGCTGATCGCTTCGGCGAAGACATCGGAGGCCAGCACACCGGTCTCGTCGGGCAGGGTCGGCAGGGTCGGGTAATCCTCGACGGTCATGGTCGGCAGTGAGAAACGTGCATTACCGCAGATCAGCGAGACCCGGGTGGATTCGACCTGGACTTCCACCGGCTTGGCCGGCAACGCCTTGGTGATATCGGAGAGCAGCCGTCCGGAGACCAGAACGCTTCCCGGAGAAGCGATTTCAGCTGCCAGCTCAACCTCGGCGGAGACCTCGTAGTCGAAACCCGACACGGTCAGACGATCCTCGGAGCCGCTGAGCAGCACACCGGCGAGCAACGGCACGGTGGGCCGGGCGGGCAGTGACTTGGCCACCCACGCCACGGCGTCGGCGAAGTCGTCTCGGTCCAGGCGGAATTTCAAGTCGGTCAGACCCGCGTTCGTGGTCGCCGCGTCCATAGTGTCCTCTCGTCACCCCGATATCGGGCTCTATCCCGCGGCAACCGGTGAACATCCCCACCTGCAGCCGGACAACGCCCCACGCCGAAGTGTAAGAGCGGTAGGCCCCCAACCGTAGAGCCTGGGGGGCCGTCGTGAAAGTCAAACATCAGACTCCGACCGGTACGGCGCGGTGTAGTTCACCGGAGGAACCAGCGGGTTGTGAACAGGACATCGTGAACCGAATCCCCAAGGGCCTGTTTTTAGAAGGAATCGAGGAAGAGATCCCAGTATTAGTAATAAGTCCTGTGGATGCTGGGTACAAGGTCGCATCGTCGCAGTTGAGCGCGGTGACCCGGTTGGGGACCGACGGTGAACGACACGCCGGGCCGGGTGGGAGCCACTGTGTATGACCCGGCGGTTGTGTATGGCCGGCGCGGTGGTTCCACGACGGTGGACAGGTTGTCCGCAACGCTATCCACAGGGCGGGAGCGTGACCGGTGGTACGAGAGATGCCAAAGTTTTTTGTAATGACCGACGGGTGAACACGCCGGAATCAGCGCTTGGCGCGCTGCCGAATCCTGGTGGTGAGTTCCTTGACCTGATCGAAGACCTCGCGTCGCTCGGCCATCTCGCCACGGATCTTGCGTTCGGCGTACATGACCGTGGTGTGGTCACGGCCGAACGCCTGGCCGATCTTGGGTAGCGACAGGTCGGTCAGTTCACGGCAGAGATACATGGCGATCTGTCGGGACTGTGCCAGCGGACGAGTCTTGCCCGGGCCCCGCAGCTCCTCCACGGTGGTGTCGAAGTACTCGGCGATGACGGCCATGATGATCGCGGCACTGATCTGCATGGTGCTCGCGTCGGCGATCAGATCGCGCAGCACGATCTCGGCCAGGGCACGGTCGATCGGCGTCTTGTTCAGCGAGGCGAAGGCGGTGACGCGGATCAGGGCACCCTCGAGCTCGCGGATGTTGCGTTCGATACTGGTCGCGATCAACTCGAGCACGTCACCGGGCACGTCGAGGCGCTCCATCTGCGCCTTCTTGCGCAGGATCGCGATCCGGGTTTCCAGATCCGGCGGCTGGACGTCGGTGATCAGACCCCATTCGAACCGGGTTCGCAGCCGATCTTCCAGTGTCGCAAGCTGTTTCGGGGCGCGGTCGGAGCTGATGACGATCTGCTTGTTCGCGTTGTGCAGGGTGTTGAAGGTATGGAAGAACTCTTCCTGGATACCTTCTTTGCCTTCGATGAACTGGATGTCGTCGATCAGCAGGACATCGATCTCGCGGTAACTGCGTTTGAAGGCGACCTTGCGGTCGTCACGCAGCGAGTTGATGAAGTCGTTGGTGAACTCTTCGGTGGAGACGTACTTCACCCGCATCCCGGGGAACAGCCGTTGGGTGTAGTTGCCGGCCGCGTGCAGCAGGTGGGTCTTGCCCAGTCCGGACTCGCCCCAGATGAACAGCGGGTTGTAGGCCCGGGCGGGAGCTTCGGCGATCGCCAGCGCGGCCGCGTGGGCGAAGCGATTGGAGGTGCCGATGACGAAGGTGTCGAAGGTGTAGCGACGGTTGAGGCTGGCACCGTCGGCGGTGGTGGAATCGTCGCTGGGCCGCTCGGTGAAGTAGTTCGGCCAGTCGTACTCGACGTCGGTGGTCTCGTCTTCGTCGTCATCGGGTCGCTGCTCGGGGGCATCGGGGGCCGGCGCGGGCGGTTGATCGTCGGCGGGTTGCGGTGCGATGCGCACGCCGAGTTCGATGTCGTGCCCGAGGCGTCGGCTCAGGGCCGCGGTGATCTGGGTGCGGAGATGACGTTCGATCTCGTTCTGGACGAAGCTGCTCGGAACCGCGAGCAATGCGAAGCCCTCGACCAGGGCCAACGGGTGGACCAGGTTGAGCCAGGCCTTCTGTTGGCGGGTCAGGGACGGGGCGACGCCGTTGGGGGGAGGTGTTTCACCGTTGAGTTCGGCGACGACTTCGTCCCAAAGGGTGAGGAACGCCGGTCCGGGCTCATCACTCACAGCCCAACCCCCCTGATTCGCCGCGGTTCGATGGTGTTCTGGGACGCA